>WOYX01000042.1:0-39994 GCA_011620595.1 Bacteroidales bacterium
ATAGCGAAGCGTATCGGGAAGCCCTACCGTGCCCCGGGAATCCCGATTTATCGGGAGAATCGGGGGCGGAGCAACTGCTGCCGGCCACCACCACCTTCTCCGGCGAACACGATTACCGGTCAGCGGGTTACTGATTTTTGCCCCTTCCTTGCAGATTGTCCTGAATTTGCTTTAATTTTGGTATGGCTTTGTTGTTTAAAATGTCTGTATAGTCTTAACTTTCCCTTAACATGAAAAGGATTCTGCTCCTGGCCTTTGTCCTGACGGGTACTGTTTTCTCTGTATTCCCGCAGGATCAGATCATCACCCGCAACAATGATACCATTGAATGTAAGATCACAAGGGTGAACCGCAATGATCTCCTGTTTGAGATTGACACTAAAGGAGTCATCTCTTCGGGAAGAATCCCCTTCACCGAAGTAGTGAGCTACTCGGTTACTACAACACCATCCGACAGCAGGAGACCTGCCAGCCTACCCGGGGCACAGAGACCTGCCAGCCCCGTTGCCGGTCCCTCTCCGCGGCTGCGGCTGAGCCTGAACGGAGGAGCAGGTTATATATTCAGCAGCTCGGAGAAGGCCGAAGAGAGCATGGCGGCCTGGGGGATAGCAGACGACGATGCCGGAGCATATTATAATGATCTTAAACTCGGCATCTGCGGTAGCGGTGACATTACGTTTATGGTGACAACAAGGATCGGCACAGGACTACGCTACAAATTCTTCTACACAGATGCAGGCGTCGAAGGCTTCTTCGACCCTAACGACGGGATATACCTGATGTATGGGACTTACAGTGAGCATATCTATGTCAATTTTGCAGGTGTTTCCCTGTTTTACACTGAACCGCTGGGCAGAAGTCAGAAATTCAGTGTCTACGCTTCATGGGCGGCAGGATTGACTCTCTACAGAAACGAAGCCGAAACCTTCCAGGGAAATCTCCTGATCACCGGTAACGCTTTAGGGATGGATGGGTCACTGGGTCTTGAATACCGCCTTACCCCCTCTATGGCTTTGGGTGCCGAATTGTCAGCCTTCAACTCCCTGCTCAGGAAGATTGAAATGACAGACGGAACAAACACCGAGACCCTTGAACTTGAAAAGGAAAACATTGAAAATCTCTCAAGGTTCGAACTTTCTTTGGGAATCAGATTTTACCTGTGGAACAGATGAAAAGAGCAGCATTATACATAGTATCCGGGATCATCCTACTTGCAGGCATCTCCTGCAGTAACAAATTCCTGGAAGAAAATGAGGTCGATCTTTTTGGTATCGCGGATACCCTCTTCCTGACCAGCTATGATGAAACGTTACAGGTCACCCTTCAAACCTCACTGAGTAATCACGATTTCACGATCTACATGCAGCCAAAGTTCTTGTCATTCAATTCAATGCACGGAGAAATACGCAACGGATCCATCTCCCTCGATCTCACTGTACTTCATGAAAACATTGATGCCTGGCAGCCGTTTTTCTACACAATGGTAGTACTCGATGTGGAGAATGTGGGTCTTGTCGGTTTCAACGTAGTTTATACCGATTACAGAAACGTCTCTTTGTACTGTTCCCCGACATCTCTTACCTTTACCTTTCCGGACTCCCTGGAATTCATCCTGTCCAATAACGGCTACGGCTTGCTGGCCTGGCAGATAACCGCAATTCCTGAGTGGCTTACTGTCTCCCCGGGTGAAGGAACGATCCTTCCCGGCAACTACCAGCCTGTTACAGTCAGGATCCTGCCCCAAATGGTGACCTCCGGGCAGGCCTACAGCGGTTCAATAAAGATCGGCAACAATTCCGGCTCCGGCTATTACACACTGCCGGTCTATATAACAGAGTCAGCCATCCCACCTGCTGATGCTGATCAGATAACCAGCCTTCTTACCGACGCCGAATATCACCACAATTCGGGGATAATGGCCATCTGTACAAAATCGCCCAACCAACTCATCCTGTTGAACACTGTCACTCAGCACTCAGACACGATACCTCTTCAGAAGACTCCAAATTGCATCAGTTTCTCCGAGGACGGCCAGAGAGCCGTCATCGGGTATTCGGTGGCATCGGTAGGTTATTTTGATGTCGGCAGTCGGGTTATTACTGCAGAATACGATATAGACTGCATCCCGTATGATATTGTGCTCGGTGATAATGAATGGTGCTATATAGCACCCACGGAAGATCAATGGGTGCAGCTCCGGAGTCTGAACCTCAGCACCGGGGAACTGTTCGTAAATTCTCCGGCATCACAGATTTATGAAAAAACCATCATTAAAAAGATCCCCGGCAAACCACTTATGGCCGGGACACAGACAGCATTGAGTCCTTCCGGACTGCTGCTGTTTGATCTGTCTGCCGGAAAGGCTTCTGATCTGTTTACCCGCTACCATGAATCAATAGACCGTTTCTGGATTTCAAAAGACACCACCCGACTCTATGCAGCATACGGCAATGTGTACATTATACCCGAATATGACGGCGAGTTCCATTCCTCCGCTCCTCCGGTATATGGAAATATAGGCGCTGACCTGTATTCCATCAGTGCCCTGGATGATTGCCCGGTCACCAACACTGTTTTTGCCGGTACTGCCAACATTCATTATCAGACCGGAACCTCTGCACAGATATATCAGTTCAACGCGACAAATCTCAATAAAACAGCTGCATACACCGTGAAGCCTGTATGGCTGAATATATCGGGCAGCACATCACTGTATTACACCTTCCCCCGCTTCCTTTTCGTCAACAACGAGGGGACTAAAATGTATGTGCTCAAGAGCCCGAGGAACGACTACGGTATAGAAGGATGGTTCATGGAGACCATAGATCTCTAAATATCAATGTGATAAATGAAGGGAATAGGCCGGGACGTCTATGCTGCCGGCTTGTTCTTCTGTGTGTGGAAATAGGTCAGACCGTTCAGTTCCGTCATGCTGACAAGCTCCAGCCCGACCTCCTTCAGCAGGCTTGCCACGGCTCTCCTGGTCAGGTACCTGTTGGTCTTTGCATCAATAAAGTTGTACATGCGGTTTACGAAGGGTATCCTCGACTCAATGCCGTTTTCATAAACCTCAGCCTTCTCCCTCTCCAGCTTCTCTATGTAACTATCCTTGTCGGAATAACCGTTTTGTGACCTGTTGTCAACAAAACAGCCTATGAAGTTGCTTCTGGAAGGAAGCAGGCTTGTAATCTGCTTCAGGAAATCACGGACCTCCCTGATGTGGTTAAGCTGCTTGAGGGTAATGACTGTCTTTATCCCCTTCATATCCTCGGCATCATAGTAGTAATGACGTGAGGAGGGTATAACCAGGACTCCCGATTCCGAGATGAGGCCCTTACGGTCAAGGTAATCTATCAGATGCTGACGTACCTCAACGTCCAGCTCATCAAAAAGGTGCATCAGCCCGCTGTCCTGCAGGGACAGTCGCCCGGGGCTTACCTTCCTGATAACCTTGTCATTAAAAACGTCCGGATTCATTCCGATAGTTCCTTTATCCATAGAGTACTTAAATACGGTAAAAAGTGCAATTTTTATGCCACTTTCCAATCCGGCTCCTCGTTACCGGCAATTACAAAGTCAAATTTATGACCTATTATTTATAACACCTAATCAATTTTGATGTTCATCAATCCCCGTTTGACCAACGCATCAAAATTGAAGATATTCCGGTTTTCGGCGTTGGCACTCCCTATAAGGTCAGTTTTCAATGCGAAATTCAGCATAGCCCACCGCAGCCGATTCGCTCACGTCGGCATTGTCAACATATCCGATGCCGGGGCCCTTCCTGCACCAGGCAGCAAATGAGGCCAGCTGTTCCCTGGTACCTTCAGCCTCAATATATACACTGCCGTCAGCCATGTTTTTTACATAGCCGGTTATGCCCCTCCTCCATGCCTCACGGGCAGCACTCCAGCGGAAGCCCACACCCTGCACCATCCCCGTGATATGTATCCTGTAAAGGAGTCTCTCTTCCATTGTCACAAAAATCCGTCAGGTTTGACAGGCTGACAGCACTGTTTCAGTTTTCCATACAATTTAAGCTAATTTTACGCAATGTTCAATATAAAAACCAATACTTATTCCGGTTGATGAAGAGGAAGCAAAAAATAACAGTGACTGTCGCCGGCATCATCTTTCTTATTCCGGTGGTCTTCATCCTCTCCGTCCAGGCAGGACTTTACGGACGTCTGCCGGGAAAAAGACAACTGCTTGACTACAAGAATGCGACGGCTTCCGTTGTGCTGTCGGCCGAAGGAGAGCTGATCGGCAAGTTTTTCTCGGAGAACAGGACGGACATAGAGTACAAGATGATCCCCGCTCACCTGGCGGAGGCTCTGGTGGCGACAGAGGATGTGCGTTTCCATGAGCACTCCGGTATTGATACCAGGAGTCTCTTCAGAGTCATCTTCAAAACAATTCTATTCCGCAACCGCAATTCCGGAGGTGGCAGCACCATCACCCAGCAGCTGGCCAAGAACATGTATGGCAGGAAGGACTATGCACTCTTCCCGCTATTCCTGAACAAGACCCGGGAGGCATTGATGGCCCGGCGCATTGAGAAGGTATTCAGCAAGGAGGAGATACTGACCCTTTACCTCAATACTGTCTCCTTCGGGGAGAACCTATACGGCATTGAAGCAGCCTCACAGAGGTATTTCAGCAAGAGCACCCCCGAACTTAAAAGAGAGGAAGCTGCTGTGTTGATAGGCATGCTCAAGGCCAACACCCTTTACAATCCACGGCTCCACCCCGACAATGCTCTTAAGCGCAGGAACGTGGTGCTGCGCCAGATGGAGCGGTACGCTTACCTGGATAAGCGCAGGGCTGATTCCCTCTGTGCATTGCCGTTGGAGCTTCACTACAGCAAGGTTGATCTTGCGGGTCCGGCCGACTATTTCATGGTCAGGGTCAGGAATGAAGCCGGGCGCATCCTGAGGGATCTTACCCCCTTTCGCAGCAGGGAGTGGGATATTGAAAAAGAGGGTCTGATCATCACCACAACTCTCAGTCTCCCGCTGCAGCAGGCAGCCAATGAAGCCTTTGCAGTGCATATGCCGCGCATGCAGAAGAGGCTCGACGAGCAGTACGGCACATCGTCGGGCAGGAGAGCCCTGAAGGATATCCCTGACAGCCTGAGGAAGATGATGACCACCCTCCAGGCGGGACTGCTCGCTCTCGATCCGTCAACGGGTGCCGTCAGGGCATGGGTCGGGGGTATCGACTACCGGTCGCAGCCCTATGACCAGATACTGGCGCGGCGGCAGCTGGCCTCCGTCTTCAAGCCTGTCATCTTCGCCGCCGCCCTCGAAGACGGGATGGAGCCTTGCCGCTATCTTGAGAATGACTCGGTCATCCTCTCCGACTTCAAAGACTGGAGCCCTGAAAACTACAACCACTCGTTCGGCGGCAAATACTCTCTCGCCGGCGCCCTGGCACAGTCGATGAACATACCTACCTTCAGCCTGTTCATGCTCATAGGGTTTGACAAGGTGGAAGAGCAGTGGAAGAAGATGGGCTTTACCTTCCCTCTGGTCAACACCCCCTCGCTGGCTATGGGAACAGCCGAGGCAAGCGTGCTGGAGGTTGCACTGGGCTATGCATCATTTGCCAACGGCGGGATGAGGGTACGACCACACTTTATTGCATCCATCACCGATTCCAAAGGTAATGTCCTATGGCATAATGATTTTTCTCAGCCTGACGAGAGAGTCCTCTCCGAGAAATCAAGCCTGCTCATGGGAGCCATGCTTCAGAAAGCCATCAGGGAGGGTACCGGGGCCTCCGTTCACAGTGTCTACGGCGTCAGAATACCGCTGGCAGGCAAGACCGGAACCTCACAGAACTATGCCGACGCATGGTTTGCAGCATTCAATCCCGGACTGGTGATAGTAAGCCGGGTTGGTGCCTCCACCCCCGCGGTACACTTCAACACTGGCAGGTACGGATCCGGCAGCGCCCTGGCTCTGCCCCTGGTGGCCATGACACTGAAGAAGGCAGAGCGCAACCCGGAGCTCATGAAAGAGATCAATGTGCCATTCCCCGAACTGCCAACGGAGCTGGAAGCAGCACTACTCTGCCCCGACTTCAGGGAAAAGACCTTCTTTGACAGGCTGATAGATCTTTTTGACGATGACGAAATCCTCTATGAAGAGGCCGGAAAACGCCGGCGCTCAATCCTTGAAAGGATTTTCCGGAGATGAATTTCATCAAATCTTCATACCCGACTCTTTACTTGCATCCCCGTTAAGTAAACCATAAACCATACAGTTATGAAGAAGACATTGATTTTACTTACGGCAGCAGCATTCCTTCTCATCACCGGCGCTTGCAGCGAGACGAAGGACAATGCCGGTGACGGGAGGCTGGTGATCAAAATGACTGATGATCCGTTTGATATAAGCGGTATAGAATCTGCCACAGTAACTATTACAAAAGTTGAAATAAAAAAGGTGGGCGACGGAATCAGCGACGGCAGTCCGTGGATGATCCTCTCAGAAGAAACAGTGACGCTTGACCTGATTGACCTCAGGAACGGTGTCGCGGAAACACTGCTCGACCTTGAGGTCCCGGCAGGTGAATATGACCGGGTCAGGCTTTACGTGGATGAGGCAGGACTGAAGCTGAAGGATAATGATGATCCCTACAGCGTTAAGGTTCCCAGCGGCAGTCAGACCGGTATAAAGATACATATCACTCCCTCCCTGGAAGTGTCTGACGGTCTCACGGCAGAACTGCTTCTCGACATGGATCTTTCAAGATCCTTCATCCTCCGGGGCAATATGCGAAACAATAACGGTTTCATCTTCAAACCGGTAATCAGAGCCGCCAATATGACCTCGGCAGGAAGGATTCAGGGCATCGTAACAGACACCCTTGATGCAGCCATCCGCGATGCAATGGTATGGCTGGAACAGGATACCGTTGTCGCCACGGCGTTCGCCGACTCAATGGGTTACTATGCCATAATTGGCGTACCGGCCGGCACATACTCCGTCACGGCAGCCAAAGAGGGTTATGACACCCTGAGCTACCAGGGAATTGTTATCAGGCCCGGTAACAAGACCATGCAAAACTTCAGGCTAACGAACAGGTAACCGGTTTATCCGGCTACCGAAGGCACAGCAAAGGCCGCTCCGCAAACGGGGCGGCTTTTGTTTTTGACAGGATTTTTTGCTAAATTTGAAGATTAACCTGTTTTTTTCAGGCAACGATATACCAATACCTGTCGTATCAGAAATAATATAACACATACAATGAGACGAAACAAAATCCTGGCAGGTATGGTACTGCTCGCTGCAGCAATGCTGCTTGCAGTATCCTGCGCGGTAAATCCCGTTACGGGAAAGAAGCAGATCATGCTCATGTCGGAAGCACAGGAAGTAGCCCTCGGCGTCTCCTATGATCCCCAGGTACTGGCCACATTCGGGGCATATGATGATCCCAGCCTTCAGGCATTCGTACAGTCGAAAGGCACTGAGATGGGCAAGATCTCCCACAGACCCAACCTTAAATACCATGTAAAGGTTGTTGACTCCCCGGTGGTAAATGCCTTTGCTGTGCCCGGCGGCTTCATATACCTTACCCGCGGCATCCTGGCACAGTTTAACAACGAAGCTGAGCTGATGGGAGTGCTGGGGCACGAGATGGGGCACATTGCCGCGCGCCATTCCGTCAGCCAGCAGACCAAGCAGCAGCTCAGTACTCTGCTGCTGATAGGCGGAATGATCGCCTCGGAGAAATTTGCCAACTATGCCCAGTATGCCATGCAGGGCATGGAGCTGCTGTTCCTGAGCTTCAGCCGTGACGACGAGCGCATGGCTGATGCTCTTGGCTGTGAATACTCTTCGAAGATGGGTTTTGACGCAACAAAGATGGCCGATTTCTTCAATGTGTTGAACAAGATGAACATGGCTCAATCACAGGGCGGTGTTCCCACCTTCCTGTCTACCCACCCCGATCCGGGCGACCGCTACAACTCTGTCATACAGCTCAGCAAGACCTGGCAGGACAGCCTGAAACTACCGTCATACAAGGTCAATTCAGATTCATATCTGCAACTGATTGACGGTATTATTTACGGTGAAGACCCCAGGCAGGGCTACACCGATGACAACACCTTCTATCATCCCGAGCTGAGATTCAAGTTCTCATATCCCCCCGGATGGGAGCTTACCAACGCACCCACGCAGGTTACCGTACAGCCTCAGGACGGCCGGGCACTGTTACTGTTCACCCTCGCAAACCAGAAGACACTCCAGTCAGCTGTCGACAGCACACTGGCTGCCTACGGTCTTCAGCTTCAGCGGGCGGAAAGGAGAACCGTCAGCGGCCTTCCGGCAATAATCACCCTTTCCATGCAGCAGGCCAAGGACCAGTCGACCGGTGCGGTGAGCACAAACACGGTCCTCTCATACTTTATAGAATACGGCTCAATGATCTACGTCTTCCACGGTGTGTCAACCGAAGCCGATTTCAACAGTTATGTAAGTACCATGGAGTCTTCAATGAAGTCATTCACCAAACTAACCGACCCCTACAGGATCAATGTCAAGCCGCAGAAAATAGCCGTCAGGAGGGTTCAGCGCACCGGCACCCTGGCCAGTGCTTTCAGCTACTACGGCATGAAACAGGATATGTGGGAGGAGCTTGCACTGCTTAATAACATGGAGCTCAATGGCCAGGTGGCGGCTGGAAAAATGATTAAAATAATAACTCAGTAAACAACTGCATATTGACAACACAGACATTTCGCAAACCGGGAGGATACAACTCCCTCAAGGATAAGAACGGACTCTATATCCGGTACTCCGCCATCGCGCTCATAGCCTTTTTCCTGCTGGTAACCTCGCTTTTCACCATAGGTCCCGAGGAGGTGGGTGTCATCACACGCTTCGGCAAATATGTGAGGCAGGTGGAGCCGGGACTGAACGTAAAGGTACCCGTTATTGAACGGCTCTACAAGGTTGCTGTCGAGAGACAGCAGAAACAGGAGTTCGGGTTCCGGACCGTTGAGGCAGGAATAAAATCCGAATATACCAAGGTGGGTACTGTTGATGAATCCCTGATGCTCACGGGTGATCTTAATCTGGCTGATGTTGAGTGGATAGTTCAGTACCGGATTGTGGATCCTTACATGTATCTCTTCAAGGTCAGGGAACCGGTCACCACCCTGCGTGACATCTCAGAGGCATCAATGCGTGAGATCGTTGGCGACCGTACTGTCAACGAGGTACTCACAGTGGGGAGGGCCGAGATAGCCTCCAGCGTGCACCAGAAGATGCAACAGCTCTGCAGCGAGTACTCCCTTGGCATCAGGATAGAACAGGTGGTGCTGCAGGATGTCAACCCACCCGACCCCGTAAAGGACGCCTTTAACGATGTCAACCAGGCCCAGCAGGAGAGAGAGACGCTGATAAACCAGGCCAGGTCTGAATACAACAAGGTGATACCAAAGGCCAAAGGCCAGGCTGAAGAGACAATACAGCGTGCCGAGGGTTATGCCACCGCACGGGTAAATAACGCTCTGGGAGAGTCAGCCAGGTTCAATGCGCTCTACCTTGAGTATGTTAAAGCCCCGGAGGTAACCAAGAGAAGGATATATCTCGAGACAATGACAGAGGTCATGCCAAAGCTCGGGCACAAGATCATTACCGACGAAAGCGGCAACAACGTGCTGCCGCTTCTTCAGATGCAACTAACCTCAAACAACTGACCCATGCCGGCAAAAAATACAAAAATCATAATATATATAACCCTGCTCGCAGTAGGTCTCTTTCTTGTTTTGGAATGTATCTACAAGGTCAGGGAGACGGAGCAGGTTGTCATAACCCAGTTCGGCAAGCCTGTGGGAGAACCTAAGATAACCCCGGGATTGAAACTGAAGATGCCCTTTATCCAGAAGGTCAACTATTTCGAAAAGCGATATATGGAGTGGGACGGCGACCCCAACCAGCTACCCACCAAGGACAAAAAATTCATCTTCGTAGATGCCTATGCCAGGTGGCAGATCACCGACCCTCTTCAGTTCTTCAAGCGACTGACCGATGAGAGAGGTGCACAGTCGAGACTGGCTGACATCCTTGACGGTGAGACGCGTGATTATATCGCCGGACACAACCTCGAGGAGATCGTTCGTTCCACCAACAGGACTCCCATCTCCTCCGGACAATTGGGCGAGGAGGCCGGAGATACTCTCTCTGATATCCAGACAGGAAGGCTTAAGATAGAGGAGATGATCCTCAAATCCTCCAACGAGAAGGTTAGCGATCTGGGCATTGTGATCCTTGATGTCCGCATCAAGCGGCTCAACTATGTGGAAGAGGTGCGGACGCAGATCTATGAAAGAATGAAGAGTGAACGTTACCGTATCGCCGAAAGGTTCAGATCGGAGGGACAGGGCGAAGCCTCCAAGATCAACGGGGAGAAGGAGCGCGATCTCAAGACCATACAATCCGAGGCCTTCCGGAAAGCTGAAGAGATCCGGGGCCGTGCCGATGCCAGGGCAGCGGCCATCTATGCCGATGCCTATGACCAGACATCCTCATCCAGAAACCTCTACGCTTTTGTGAAGTCGATGGAGGCCTTCCGTATGACCTTTGACACCACCACAACAATAATACTCTCAACGGACGGAGAACTCTACAAATACCTGAAGGACTTCCGGTAGCGGGCCGGACCGGCCCCGGCAGCCATCTGCACTACCATCCCTGCACCATGTGTAAGGTAAACTGTTGTTTGTCAACAGCCGGGACCTGTATATCAAAATGAACATTGCCTGCGGCTCCTTCTGATGTAAATTAGCTGTGAGTTTTGAGAGGGCATGTGACTTTTGAAGCCCGGCCGGAAAAAATGAAGACCTATTATCAGATAACAGCGGAAGGAATAGGAATTGTCCTGCTCCGGAAAAGAAAGATCGCCAAAGCACTTCGCAGGTGGTTGCGTGAAAATGGTTTGTCCTACGAGTACAATTTTTACATCCAATGATCTTTCAGGCACAGGTTCTTTTGGCATTGTCCGGAGTAAGATAGCCGGCCCGCAAGGCCGGCTTTTCTTTTGCTCTCAGACAGAAAAGGCCGCAGTTATCCACTGCAGCCTCTCTCTGTTTCAGCGCTTACCTGCTCAGCCCCTGTCGGGGAAGAACCTGCGCCACCAGTAATATTTCCGTATTCTTGCCATAATCAAACTGTTTGCAAATATGCAAACTATTTTTCTTGCCTGTTATTGTATGACAGACTATTTTTTCAGAAGATCACGTATCTCCCTGAGAAGCTCGATATCCTCAGGGGGGGGCGGCGGTGCTGCCGGAGCTGCTTCCTCCTTCTTCTTGAGATTGTTCATCGCCTTGATCACAAAGAATATACAGAATGCAACTATCAGAAAATCGAGAATGGTCTGTATGAAGATCCCGTAATTGATTGCCACTTCCGATACGGCTGGCTGAACCACTGCTTCTCCCTCGGTTATGGCCTCCTGTCCCTTCTGGAGAATCGCCTTGAGGCTGCTGAAGTCAACCTTCCCCAGGAGAAGACCCAGAGGAGGCATAAGCACGTCATTAACCAGTGAGGTAATGATCTTGCCGAAGGCGCTGCCGATGATAATACCAACGGCCATGTCAAGCATGTTGCCCTTAACGGCAAATTCCTTGAATTCTTTCACAATTCCCATAATCAAGCTTTTTAATGATTTTTTAGATCAGGTTAACACTAAGCCAAATATACAAAAGGTGTTGAATATCCGCCGGTCAGACCGGCTAAATTATTAACCGGGAAATTAGCAAATCACGACTTTTTTTACTATCTTACAGGTTCATTGGCTTGTGGAAGGCTATTTCAGAATATTAATTATTAACCAAAAAACAGCAAATTATGGCAGTACTTAAAGTTATCGAGATTCTTGCCTCCTCCCCCGTAAGCTGGGAAGAAGCAACAGCTTCCGCAGTAAAGGTGGCAGCTAAAACAGTAAAGGAAATACGCTCCGTATACGTTAAGGAGCAGAGTGCGGTGGTAGTGAAAAACAAGATCACCGAATACCGGGTAAATGTGAAAATAACCTTTGAAGTAGTTTAATCATTCAGAAAATATAGGACTAATTTCATTCAATAAAAACGCCGGAGCAGAGACGTTGCGTGCAGCGTCTCTGTTTCTTTCCGGGAAATCTTGCATCTGATTCTTTTGTTATATTTGCATTTGTGAAGCAGATGCGAGCCATATCTCCTTTCCTGTCAGTCGTGCTGATAATGCTAGTGCTGTCAGGCAGTCTTGGCTATACGCTTGTCCGGCACTCCTGCCTCCACTGTGGTACGGAAACGGTTACCGCCACCATGGGAAGCAACAGCGAAGATAAAAGCTGCTGCTGCAGCCATCATGACACGGATATTAATCACCGGTACGGCACCGTGGAGACGCTTATCTCTGACGATTGCTGCTCTCATGAAACTGAGAGGGTGTTGACAGACGAGCTGGTACTGTCGGAACTGGAGAATGAAATCATCCCCTACTTAATGCTGGCTTCGGTCGTGGCGGTAATATATGACCAGCCTGCAGAAAACATCCGTTCATCTTTCACTGACCGGCCGTTTCATCAAGGTCGTGATCTTACAACCATGCACTGTCAGATAAGATCCTGACGTATTCATAGGGGCAGCATTATACGGATACCTGATTACAGCGTGTCAGTATGATGTTACACGGGACCCTTGTAAAGAGACTTTCTCAAAGCCTCTCTTCAGGCCATTACAATAAGTATACATTTAATTTCTTCCCTATGAAGCAAATCTTGACAATACTTTTACTTATCATCCCGGCCGCGCTTTTCGGCCAGGGGAAGATAGAGGGTAAGGTGATCGTCGCCGGAGGAGGCGGAGCTCCTGACAGTGTAGGCATCCCCGGGGCAAACATCGTCTGGGCCGGAACCACCACCGGCACCTCCACCAACAATGCCGGTTATTTCACCCTGAAAAGAGTGAGGGGGCACAACCTTCTGATAGCGAGTTTCGTCGGATACACTCCTGACACTGTCAGGGTGGAACCCGGTGAAGAGTATATAGAGATCACCCTGCTAGAGAACAGCATGATCGGTGAGATCACTGTCACCGGTCGTGCTTCGGGCACACACATCGACAGGGCAGCCACCATAGCCACGGTAAACATAACTGCCGCAGAGCTCTGCAAGGCAGCCTGCTGCAACCTCTCCGAGAGCTTTGTCACCAACGCCTCGGTTGACGTCAACTATGCCGATGCCGCTACCGGTGCAAAGCAGATACAGCTGCTGGGGCTTGCCGGCTCATACGTCCAGATACTCACGGAGAACATACCTTCCATCTACGGCCTCGGTGCGGCATACGGGCTGAGTTACATACCCGGCCCGTGGATGGAGTCGATACAGGTCTCAAAAGGAACCTCCTCGGTGCGCAACGGCAATGAGTCGATAACAGGTCAGATCAATGTAGAGTACAAGAAACCGGCCACCAGCGAAATAATATTCGTCAACGGATTCGTGAGCGATGCCGGCAAGATAGAGACCAACGCAAATGCATCCCTGAAGCTCAACGACTACTGGAGCACCATGCTGCTGGCACACGGTGAGACACAGTCAGGGGCGGCCGACCATAACAGCGACGGCTTCCGTGATGAGCCTGACGTGAGACAATACAGCCTCCTGCACAGGTGGGACTATCTGAGTACAAACCTCACCTTCCGCGCCGGCGTCAAATTCATGAAGGAGGAACGTATCGGCGGGCAGTTTGAATATGACCGCAACAATGCCAACACATGGGATAACGGTTACGGCATAAACATCGGGACCGAACGTGCAGAAGCATTCACCAAGCTGGGGGGTGTGTTCGGCCCCTCGGACAATATGTCGCTGGGATGGATACAGAGCTTTACCCTGCATGATATGAACTCATGGATCGGTTATAACCAGTATAATGCAAAACAGAAGAGCTATTATACCAACCTCCTCTACCAGTACTTCCCGGCAGACAAACATACCGTTGATGCGGGTGTAAGCTACCGCTATGACCATTATGACGAGATGAGGCCGGCATATGATGAGCTGACGGAATATATCGACATCGGTGCATGGCACGGGACTGTTGAATCACTCCCCGGCGTTTTTCTCCAGTACACATACACTGATTCAGCAAAGATGACCCTTCTCGCCGGGGTGCGATACGACTTCTACAGCAATCACGGGGCACAGTTCACCCCGAGGATACACCTGCGTTATGAGCTGACCCCGAAGATGACCCTCAGGGCCTCGGCTGGCAAAGGATACCGCACAGTACATGTCATGGCTGAGAACCTCTACTTCCTTGCCGGCAGCCGGACAATAGAGATTGAGGATGACCTTGACATCGAGGAGGCATGGAACGCCGGCCTTAACCTCACCGGTTACGTTCCGCTGGGCGACCGTGAACTGCGACTGACAGCCGAGGTCTACCGGACCAGCTTCATTAAACAGATAGTGACTGACCTCGACACTGATATTGACCGTGTGCTGTTCTATAATCTCGACGGCAGATCGTTTTCAAATGTCATCCAGCTTGAGGCCCAGCTACAGCCTGTGACAGGACTCGATATCACGGCAGCATGGAGGTGGAACGACGTCCGGCAGACCATAGGAGGTCGGTTGCGCGAGAAGCCACTCTCATCACGCTACAAGGGACTGCTCACGGCATCATACACTACACGCATGAGGAAGTGGCAGTTTGACTGGACGCTTCAGTATAACGGCCCCGGAAGAATACCCTCAACGATGGCAAACCCCGAGCCCTACAGGAGGCACGACTACTTCAGCGCCTACCCGGTAATGAACGCGCAGATTACCAAGTATTTCCGCAAATGGAGTATCTACGTCGGCGGCGAAAACATCACCGGATCAAGGCAGCATGATGCCATCATCGCTGCAGAGAATCCCTTCGGTGATTATTTTGATGCTACCATGATCTGGGGACCGGTGCACGGCCGTAAGCTCTTTGCAGGCTTCCGTTTCGCACTTGACCGACCGCAAAATTGACAGAACAGAAATATTAAAACCGGACAGAATGAACCTTGCATAAGAAATAACCCACCTGAAGAGCAAACCCTTAAACTTTATGCAGGTCCCATTCTGCCAATTAACAAATAACATATACACAGATGAAAAGAAATCAGATTATCGCGGTAACGCTTCTCCTGCTCTTCTCTACCGTAGCGCTCAGCGCCCAGGAGAAAAACAAAAAGGAGATCTCAACGGTAAAATTCGAGACAAGTATTGATTGTGAAAACTGCGTAAACACAATCATGAAGAACATCCCCTTCGAAAAAGGGGTCAAGGATGTTAAATGTGACCTGACCACCAAAGAGGTCACCGTTCAGTACCAGAAGGATAAGAACAAGCCTGAGCTTTTGAAGAGAGCCATCGAAAAGCTTGGCTTCACCGCCAGGGAGGTGACGGAAAAGAATAAAGCAGAAGAATCACCTCAGGGAAACAGACAATAATACTTGCCAGACGCTGCTCACTCAACGCCGGGATATTCCTGCCTGCCATGCATGACGGCCCGCTGCCGGAAGAGAGGGGGACGCTCGCCCTGCCGGAAAAACGACTCTCATCTCTTGCCCTCCCCGTGCCTGCTGACAGGCCTGACTCACCAATGGCGCAACAGATATCCGGGAAGAGGTTCCTGCCCTGGAATGACCCGGAAAACCAGGGTTCGTTCTCTGCGGTCTTTTCCGGCGTTGAGTGAACCGTGTCAGGCTCCGGGAGTTATCCCCGCCAGCTCTCTTATAACCACTGAAGCGCAGGCGATGCCGAAGGCGGCGGGCATATAGGACATTGTTCCCACGCTGGAAGCCTTGTTGCTCTCTTCAGAGCCGCGGACAATAAGCTCCTTGTCAACCACCTCGGGACTGTATACGGCAAGGAAACCCTCATGTACCCCCAGCTTGTGAAGCTTTTTGCGGAGCATGCGTGCCAGGTTGCAGAAATTTGTTTCCGAGATATCAGCCACCCTGATGGCTGTGGGGTCGTACTTTCCCCCTGCGCCCATGGAGCTGACCAACCGCAGATTAAGTTGCAGCGAGTGATATACCAGGAAGACCTTCGGCGACAGGGTGTCGATGGCATCCACCACAAAATCATATCTCTCCTCTTCAAGAATGTCAATCATCCTCTGGTCACGGATGAACTCCGGGATTATTCTCAGGCGGAGCTCAGGGTTAATATCCGTCAGCCTCTCTCCCATCACCTCTGCCTTTTTCCGACCTGTTGTTGATGTCAGTGCCGGCAGCTGCCTGTTTCTGTTTGCAGCTGTTATGACATCACCGTCGATTATGGTCATTGCACCCACCCCGGCCCTGCAGATCATCTCCGCAGCCCAGGAGCCTACCCCTCCCAGTCCGGCCACCAGAACATGCGACCGCTTCATTTTCGCCAGCGCCTCGGGGCCGAGGAGCATCTCGGTGCGTGAAAGCCATCCCTCATTCACAGCCCGAAGTTTAATAGTGCACTGAAATTTCTGCGCATCAGCCCTTCTGCCGCTTCAGCATCATACCCTGCCGCTGACGCGAAGAGTCGGTATACCTCTGCAATCTTATCTCCGGAATCGTCGGTCTCAAGCAGTACCCTCTCATGGCTGACAGCCTTCACTATTTCCGGTTTAAGTCCCCCTGTTCCCAGTGAGAACCAGAATCCCTCATCGGCAAGCGATGCGGCCAGTATACCGTTGCCCCTGAATCCGTGAATGACCCAGGGCCGGGCCGGCTTCATCTCCTTCCGTGCCCTTCTCAGCTCATCCCACCCCTTCACGCAGTGTATCACCATGGGCTTATCCATCTCTGCGGCCATCTCAGCCTGGAAGATAAAAGCCCTCTGCTGTATTTCCCGGGGCCCACCCTTCATGCGGTCAAACCCTGCCTCACCTATCACTGCCACATGCGGATGCGCTACAGTAAGCAGAAGCTCTGTCTGCAGATGCGCAAGGTTGTCATCCGTCAGCTGCCACGGATGTATGCCGGCGGAAAAGAGAGTGTTGGCAGGAAAATCAGCCGGCACCTCATCACCGGCCATCAGGTTCATGACGGTGATGGTATCATCACTGCCAGTGGCATTGTGAGTGTGAAAGTCGATGAATTTTATGCCCCTGCCGGGATTCATGACAGTGCCGGTGCCAGTCTGCGGATACCGTTGTCAAGACGGCGGAGGGTCTCCTCCCTGCCTGTCAGCTCGACGATATCAAACAGGTGCGGGCCTCTTGACGCCCCCACCATGAGAAGCCTGAACAGGTTGAGAATGGTCCCGGTATTATAGGAACTTCCGGCAATCCACTCTTTGATTCTATTTTCAAGAGTCTCCGAGGTAAATGGCTCCACACCTGCAACAACTTCACGGAGCTCTCTCATCTGCCGGGGCGAATCAGCATTCCATCTCTTCCTGACAACCTCCGGGTCATAGCTCTCAGGAGCCACGAAGAAGAAGTCAGCCTCATTCCAAAGCTCCTTCACAAATCCGACGCGCTCCTTTACCAGTGAAACAATCCTTACGAGGGTGTCATGACCGGGGTTGAACCCCTTTTCATTTACCACCGGCATGAAGAGGTCAGCCAGCTCTTCATTGCTCTTCATCTGGAAATATCTCGTATTGAACCATTTCGCCTTCTCAGGGTCAAAGCGTGAACCTGATTTGCCCACACGCTCTATGGAGAAACCGGCGATCAGCTCCTCCATTGAGAATATCTCCTGTTCAGTTCCGGGGTTCCATCCCAGAAGTGCCAGCATATTCACGAATGCCTCCGGGAAATAGCCCTCCTCACGGTATCCCGTAGCCGTCTCACCGTAAGGCCAGTAGAGGGGGAATACCGGGAAGCCCATCTTATCGCCGTCGCGTTTGCTGAGCTTGCCCTTGCCGGTGGGCTTGAGCAGCAGCGGCAGATGAGCGAAGAGCGGCGCCTCCCATCCCAAGCTGCGGTAGAGCATGACATGAATCGGTAACGACGGCAGCCACTCTTCGCCCCTGATGACGTGGCTGATCTCCATCAGGTGGTCGTCAACGATGTTTGCCAGGTGGTATGTAGGCATGCCGTCAGACTTGAACAGCACCTTGTCATCGAGGGTGGAGCTGTTGACAACGATATCGCCCCTTATCAGGTCGGAGAAATGAATATCCTCGTTCTCAGGCATGCGGTACCTTAAAACATAATGCTCTCCGGCAGCCATTCTGATCTTCACCTCCTCATCACTGAGGGTTAGTGTGTTGCACATCTGCATGCGGGTGGCAATGCCGTAGTTGAAGGTCTCCCCGCGGGACTCATACTCCTTTCTGATCCTCTCAAGCTCCTCCGGCTGGTCGAATGCATAATAGGCATCGCCTGACGCAAGAAGCTGCAGGGCAAACTGCTGATAGATGCCTTTCCTCTGGCTCTGCCGGTAGGGGGCAAAGACACCACCTTCCCTGACCCCTTCATCCGGTTTGATGCCGGCCCATTCGAGTGCATCCATGATATACTCTTCGGCACCCTCCACATAGCGTGCCTGATCGGTGTCCTCGATGCGCAGTATGAATGTCCCGCCGTGGTGTTTGGCAAAGAGATAGTTATAAAGAGCTGTGCGCACACCGCCGATATGCAGCGGCCCGGTGGGACTGGGAGCAAAGCGCACTCGTATTTTCCTGTCTGTCATAATTGTCAGGCGGTTAGTTGCCGACGATAAAGATATGAAAAAAAGAGGCTGTCCCTGTTGACAACCTCTCCTTGCAAAGGTATGCGGCATATGATCAGATCAGCCCTTTGCTGTGCTTCTCCCTGATCACCTTGAGCATGTCGGCAGTCATTGACTCCAGGTTGAATTTGGGATTCCAGCCCCACTCTTCACGTGCCGCGGTGTCATTCATGTAATTAGGCCATGAGTCAGCTATCTTCTGTTTCATGGGATCAACATCGTAGTCCATTACGAAGTCCGGAATATGCTTCCTGATTTCAGCTGCTAATATTTCCGGGTCAAAGCTCATGGCGCTGATGTTGAAGGCATTCCTGTGCTTTAGTTTTGAGGGGTCAGCTTCCATCAGATTAATGGCTGCATCAATTGCATCAGGCATGTACATCATGTCGAGGAAGGTTCCCTTCTCAAGGGGACAGGTGAACCTCCCGTGCTTCACGGCTTCATAAAATATCTCGACGGCATAATCGGTTGTACCTCCTCCCGGAAGGGTTACGTTGGAGATTATCCCCGGGTAACGGACACCACGGGTATCAACGCCAAAACGAAGGAAATAGTAATCACACAGCATCTCTCCTGTAACTTTTGTAACACCGTACATTGATGTAGGTCTCTGGATGGTGTCCTGCGGCGTGTTGTCAAGAGGGGTTGTAGGTCCGAAGGCTCCGATAGAGCTCGGGAAGAAGACTGCACATTTATATTCACGGGCAACCTCCAGCACATTGTAGAGCCCGTTGACACCAATGTTCCACGCAAGACCGGGATTCTTCTCACCAACGGCGGAGAGTACCGCCGCGAGGTGGTATATAGTATCAATATTGTACTTTTTTACCGCGGATGCAAGTTCTTCAATGTTGGTGGTGTCAACCTTCAGAAAAGGCCCCGAATCAGCAAGTTCTCCGGTGGGCTGAGTCCTGTTTATGCCTGCAACAACATTGCTGCCACCAAACCTTTTCCTGAGCTCCAGTGTAAGCTCCGAACCTATCTGTCCTACTGAACCTGTTACAAGAATTTTCTTCATCTGTATATATTTAAAATGTTTTCTTCAACTGATGATGCCTTATCATCGGAAATGGCGAGCAAACTTCATGAAATTTTATGCAACTCATTCTGACAAAAATCATTTAATTGTACTTCAATAAACATACATCATTATGAAGCAAAGTTGGTATATTTGCCCCGCAAACATCGCAAATGCATAGTTAATCAATAACATCATACCCATGTACAACAATTATCAGGAATTTCTGGCCGGCGAGCTGGCTGCAATAAAAGAGGCTGGTCTTTACAAAGGAGAAAGAATTATAGTGTCACCCCAGGGTGCTGAGATAACCCTCAACACCGGGCAGAAGGTGCTTAACTTCTGCGCCAATAACTACCTGGGTCTATCAGCCAATTCAAAGCTGATTGAAGCGGCAAGGAAGGCACTTGACACTCACGGTTACGGCATGTCGTCGGTACGTTTTATCTGCGGCACGAGTGATTTGCATAAGGAACTGGAGCACAAACTTGCTGAGTTCTTCGGCACTGAGGATACCATACTCTATGCTGCCTGCTTCGATGCCAACGGCGGTGTGTTTGAGCCCCTGCTTTCAGAGGAAGATGCCATAATCTCCGATGCCCTCAACCACGCCTCCATCATTGATGGTGTCCGTCTCTGCAAGGCACAGCGCTACCGTTATGCCAACGCTGACATGAAAGACCTTGAAGAGAAGCTGACAGAGGCGCAGGCACAGCGCTTCAGGCTGGTGGTCACCGACGGCGTCTTCTCAATGGACGGCAACGTGGCGCCGCTTGACAAGATATACGAGCTGGCAAACAAGTATAACGCCATGGTCATGGTCGACGAGTCGCACTCGGCAGGCGTGGTGGGTGATACAGGCCGCGGTGTCACAGAGCTTTACAACCTGAAGGGCAAGATAGAGATCATCACCGGCACACTGGGTAAAGCCTTCGGCGGAGCCATCGGCGGATTCACCACCGGCAAGAAGGAGATCATCGAGATGCTGCGCCAGCGCTCGCGGCCATATCTCTTCTCCAACTCCATCCCGCCGCTTGTTGCTGCTGCAGGCATAAAGATGGTTGAGATGATGACTGAAACCAATGAGCTGCAGGACAAGCTCCATTTCAACACGAAGTATTTCATGGAGAAGATGTCAAAAGCCGGCTTTGACATCAAGCCTACACAGTCAGCAATATGTGCCGTGATGCTTTATGACGCCAAACTGTCACAGGAGATGGCGGCAAAGCTTCTCGATGAAGGCATCTACGTCACCGGCTTCTACTACCCGGTGGTCCCCAAGGATCAGGCCCGCATCAGGGTACAGCTCTCGGCAGCCCACGAACAGGAGCACCTCGACAAGGCCATCGCAGCCTTCACCAAAGTGGGCAGGGAACTGGGAGTGCTGAAATAGCTTCCGGCAGACGAAAAAAATATTTTCCTCTGACAGTTGCGGTATTGAATTTTCACTATGTTTGCATCGATGAAACTTACATGAGCAGTAACCTGCAAAAGGAAATGATTATTTTAATACATGTAAGTTCCATTCGACTAATAAAATAAAAATCAAATAAACGAATGAAACAATTCACGTTATATGTCTGGCGCTGGTGCAGCTCAAAAGATGAGTCTGTGAATCACGTCGTTATATAACCTGTATAGTATAATTATGCTAAGGGGCGCGCTGATCACAGCGCGCCCTTTTTTTTACTAACCTCAAAAACTTCAAGAAATGGAAAAAATCACAAAAATTCTGCTGACGGAAAACGAAATGCCCCGCAAATGGTATAATATCATGGCTGACATGCCCAACAAGCCTTTGCCTCCGCTGAACCCTGCCACCGGCAGGCCGGTGGGTCCCGACGACCTTTCGGTCATATTTCCGATGGAGCTGATAAAACAGGAGGTGTCGACAGAGAGATATATTGACATCCCTGATGAGGTACTCGATCTTTACCGCACCTTTCGTCCTTCTCCCCTCTTCCGGGCTCATAACCTCGAGAAGGCTCTTGGCACAAA
This sequence comes from Bacteroidales bacterium, assembly GCA_011620595.1. Taxonomy (GTDB): domain Bacteria; phylum Bacteroidota; class Bacteroidia; order Bacteroidales; family VadinHA17; genus SR-FBR-E99. The sequence continues at coordinate 21,712 of WOYX01000042.1, forward strand.
GAGCAAGATCTATTACAAGTACGAGGGTGGTAACTATTCCGGGTCACACAAGGCTAACACCGCCATACCGCAGGCCTACTACAACAAGATGGAGGGTGTGAGGCGCATAACCACGGAGACCGGAGCAGGCCAGTGGGGCAGTGCCATGAGCTACGCCTGCAACCACTTCGGTCTGGAACTGCTGGTATTCATGGTCAGGGTAAGCTATGAGCAGAAGCCCGGAAGAAAGCTTATGATGAATGCCTATAATGCAAGGGTGGTACCCTCTCCCAGCACCATGACAGTTGCCGGAAGAAAGGTGCTTGAGCTCGACCCTGAATCACCGGGCAGCCTGGGGATTGCTATATCAGAAGCTATGGAGATCGCCGCCCAGGACCCCTACACCAAATACTCACTGGGGAGCGTGCTCAACCATGTCATCCTTCACCAGACGATAATAGGTGAGGAGGCGCTGATACAGTTTGACAAGGCCGGTGACTACCCCGACGTGGTGATAGGATGCTTTGGCGGAGGCTCCAACTTCTCCGGCATCTCCTTCCCCTTCCTGCGCGAGAACCTGACGAACGGCAGGCAGACAAGGCTGGTGGCCGTAGAGCCTGCCTCCTGCCCTAAGCTGACCAGGGGTAAGTTCACCTACGACTTCGGAGACCAGTCGGGCATGACCCCTCTTCTGCCGATGTATACGCTGGGCCACAATTTCATCCCCGACAAGATACATGCCGGGGGACTGCGTTATCACGGCGCAGGGGTGCTTGTCAGCCAGCTGCGCAAGGACGGATTTGTTGAGGCGAAAGCCAAGATGCAGCGTGAGTGCTTTGAGGGTGCCATACTCTTTGCCAGGACTGAAGGTATTCTTCCTGCGCCGGAGTCGTCTTATGCCATCGCGGGTGCTCTTGATGAGGCACGCCGGGCTGATCTTGAGGGCGTCTCAAAGACGATCCTCTTCAACCTGAGCGGCCACGGTCACTTTGACATCACCGCCTACGAGAAGTATTTTGAAGGCTACCTGCCCGATCATGAGGCCACGGCAGAGGAGATAGACCTGTCACTGGTAAACTCGGCAGTGCCAACCTTTTAAATGGAGGTCTGAAGGTCTGAAGGTCTGAGGTCTGAAGGTCTGAAGGTCTGAAGGTCTGAGGTCTGAAGGTCTGAAGTCTGAGGTCTGAAGGTCTGAAGTCTGAGGTCTGAAGGTCTGGGGTCTGAAGGTCTGAAGGTCTGAAGGTCTGAAGTCGAAAATCAATAAAATCCGTAAACTATGAAGGATTTGCGATTTGCGAATCTTGATTGAATCGAGAATTTCTTTATGGCCTGCTGCCTGACAATGACTGACAACGCACTACTGTCAGAGCCTGATATGAATCAGCTGCACTTTGATGCTCCGCAGTCGGTGCATCGCAGACATCCCTCCTGGTAAACGAGGTTTGTGGAGCCGCAGTTCTCGCATTTGCCCTTGGCCTTTGTGCCATTGGGAATATACCGCTTGAGCGAGCGCTCCACCCCGTTTTTCCAGGTGTTGATAGACTCACTGTCGAGCTTCATCGATGAGACCAGCTCAACAACGTCCTCGACCGGCATGCCGTAACGGAGAACGCCGGAGATGAGGCGCGCGTAGTTCCAGAACTCAGGCTTGAACATGTGTGACAGCCCACCCAGGGTGTTCTTGTAACCGTACTTGTCGGTATACTGGAAGTCGTATCGGGTGTTGCCCGCATCATCCTTGTTCTTGATGATGCGTCCTTTTACTATGCTCTTGGGTATGGGGAACATCTCATCATCCTGCAGGCCGGTGAAGATCTCATAGGGGACGCCCTCCTTAAGTCCGACAAAGGCAATCCACTTCTCCTCGTTGTTCTGGAAGCGGATCACGTCTGCCTCAAGAACCTTGGGTCTCACGGGCGACCAGTCGTTTTTCTTTTCGCTCCTGTTGTTGGAGACGAGCACCCCGGCCCTTGATCCGTCACGGTATACCGTTGCTCCCTTACATCCCTCCTTCCAGGCGGTGAGGTAGAGTTCTGAAACAAGCTCCTCCTTCGCCTCGGCAGGGAGATTGATGGTGACGCTGATAGAGTGATCCACCCACTTCTGAATGGCTCCCTGCATGCGAACCTTGGCAACCCAGTCGACATCGTTGGCGGTGGCCTTGTAGTAAGGTGACTTTGCCACGATGGCATTGATGTCTCCCTCCGACATGTTTTTCACCTCCTCGTAGTTGTATCCGTTGATCCTCATCCAGTCGATGAACTTGTGATGGAACACCACAAACTCCTCCCAGTGGTCTCCCACCTCGTCAACGAAGCTCACCTTCACATCCTTGTCGTTTGGATTGACCTTGCGACGCCGCTTGTAGAAGGGCATGAAGACCGGTTCAATGCCTGAGGTGGTCTGGCTCATGAGGCTGGTGGAACCGGTAGGTGCTATGGTAAGGAGTGCAATATTGCGCCTGCCGTTCTTTTCCATCCCGGCCACCATCTCAGGGTCAGCCTCACGCAGACGGCTGATGAACGGGTTGTTTTTCTCCCTCTCACTGTCGTATATCGGGAAGGCACCGCGCTCAATTGCCATAATGGTTGATGCCCTGTAGGCCTCCACAGCCAGGGTACGGTGAACGTTAACGGAGAACTCGGTAGCCTCATCGGTGCCGTAACGCAGTCCGAGGGCAGCAAGCATGTCGCCCTTGGCGGTGATGCCTATGCCTGTGCGTCTTCCCTCACTCGTCTTGTGCCGTATGTTTTCCCACAAATTGCGCTCCACCCTCTTCAGCTCCGGATCTTCAGGGTCGGCATCAATCTTGGCGATGATGGCATCGATCTTCTCCTGCTCGAGGTCGATGATGTCATCCATGATACGCTGTGCCAGGTGAACATGCTGTTTGAACAGATCGAAATCAAACGAGGCCACCGGGGTAAACGGGTTCCTGACATAGCTGTATAGGTTGATGGCTATGAGCCTGCAGCTGTCATAGGGACAGAGGGGTATCTCACCGCACGGGTTGGTAGATACCGTCTCATAGCCGAGGTCAGCATAACAGTCAGCTACACTCTCCTTCCTGATGGTATCCCAGAAGAGAACGCCGGGCTCAGCCGATTTCCACGCGTTGTGTACGATCTTGTTCCACAGCTTGCGGGCATCGATATCCTTTACAAACTTCGGGTTGTCGGATTTGATGGGGTATTGCTGACGGAAGCTCTTACCGTTCACCACGGCATCCATGAACTCGTCGGTGATCTTCACAGAGACGTTGGCCCCCGTTACCTTACCCGCCTCCAGCTTGGCGTCGATGAAGCTCTCGGCATCAGGGTGCTTGATGGAGATGGAGAGCATCAGCGCCCCGCGGCGGCCGTCCTGCGCCACCTCACGGGTGGAGTTGGAATAGCGCTCCATGAAGGGCACGACACCCGTGGATGTCAGTGCGCTGTTGAGAACCGGGGAACCCTTCGGGCGTATGTGGGAGAGGTCATGGCCTACGCCGCCGCGGCGCTTCATGAGCTGTACCTGCTCCTGGTCTATCTTCATGATGCCGCCGTATGAGTCAGATTCACCCTTGTTGCCAATGACAAAGCAGTTGGAAAGAGATGCAATCTGGTAGTCATTGCCTATGCCGGTCATCGGCCCGCCCTGGGGAATGATATATCTGAAATCCCTGAAGGCCTCATAGATGGTCTCCTCCGGAAGCGGGTTCGGGTATTTTTTCTCAATACGGTGAATCTCCGAAGCAAGACGGTGGTGCATGTCGTCAGGACTCTTTTCGTAGAGGTTGCCGTAAGAGTCCTTGAGCGCATATTTGCTTGCCCATACCTTTGCAGCAAGGTCATCGCCCCCGAAGTACCCGCGCGTCGCTATCAGAGCCTCGTCGTACGTATATGTCTTCTTTGTACTACGGGCTGCTGACCTGCTCTTTTTCTCCCCCACTGTCTCCTCTTTTTGCACTTTCTTCTCCTCCTTGTTTGACATCTCCTTTTTGTTAAGGGTGACAGGGACTGTATGGACAAATGAATCTTCCATGGATCTCAGAAAAATATTAAAGTTTGATAATAAGTTACTTAATCTACCTTCCGTAAGAATGAACCGGTTTTGCTAAAATAGGCAAGCCGGTCAGAGGAGACAAGAATAAAAGTTCTCTTTTATTAACAGACATATCAACTTTATAAACCGGATTCAATTTCAGGCAAAAAGTATTGTTCTGATGCCGGCCGGCAGGAGGCAGTTTTGTGCCACGGACGTGGCACACCAAAAAAAAAGGCGCCGAAGTACGGCGCCCCTTTATTATCCCAGGAAAGATCTTCTTCTAATTGAAGATGTAGCGCAGTCCAACCTGCAGGCTCCACACCTGGCTGATATTCAGATATGTATCATAGGTCTGGGTCGGGTAGGCATCATCAACCTTCACCATTGAGAAGGTGGGCACATTGCCAATCTCGGCTCCTTCATACTTGAGGATTGCACCATAGTTGCTGACAGCCATGTTCTTGTAGACACCCCAGTTTGAATTCAGCAGGTTGCCTGCATTGAGCACGTCAACAGTCAGCTGAAGAGTGTTTCTGGTGTTACCGGCTTTAACGGAGAAATCCTGAACAAAACGGAAATCGAACCTGTTCACCCAGGGCGCACGTGCAGCATAAGCCTCAGCATATTCTCCCTTATGCTTTCTCAGGTATTTGTCCTGCTCCATGAAATCAAAGAATGCATTTTCATCGGCAGCCGACACGAAACGTATCTCACCCTTTTCTTTCGGGATATATATCAGGTCATTGGTCACACCGTCACCGTTCATGTCATTGCTGTAGGTGAAGCTGTTGCCGTAAGGTGTATAACCTGCATAGAAGAGGCTGAATGATGAAGTCATGTGATCATTCAGGTATGGTATGCGATAAGTTATTGCAGCAATAGCCTTATCGGGCACTACGTACTGGGAACGCTGCACGGTGGCATTGTTCGGACCGTTGACAGTAATAAGGCCTGACCATGCCGAGTTGGCATTGCTGCCCGGCATACCGGAAACCTCCTTCATCTCAGTCCTGGTATAGGCAGCCATAATATCAAGATTCTGGGCCGGCTCGGCATTAAGGGTCAGGTTCAGAGTGTACCCGTAACCTTTGTTGGTATTGACAAGTACGGCGGCATCACTGATATTGGTGTAATACCTGTAGTCTATCGGGAATATGTAGCGGTTATCAGGTCCTGCAAATTTATCCCAGGTAGCATCCGGATTTCTTATGAGATAATTCTCCAGCCTGACAGCGTTTATGCTTTTAGTAAAGATACCTTCAGCTGTGAGGTTGAATGGGAAATCTGAAGGAATTTTATAGTCAACAGCTGCAGAAGTTTTCCACACCTGTGGCATCCTGAAATCGGGATCCACGCCTGCAATTGAACTTGGCACGCTGCCGTCCTCAGGTGTTACCACCGTCTGGAAGTCAAGCCTGTCAATCATGTCAGCAACATCGGTAAGCATATCTCCTGCAAGCAGATCCAACTTTGTGTCTCTGGAAATCACATCTCCGGTTACCGTGTTGAAACGTGTCTGTACCTTCATCAGCAGCTGGTTCATACCGGCGTTCGAAGGCATATTGGTGAAGAATACCAGCGGCAGGCGACCGGTAAATATCCCGGTACCGCCCCTTACGGTCAGCGACTTGTCTCCGTTCACGTCCCATGAAAATCCAACGCGCGGTGACAGGTTGATCTTCGGCGTGGGCCATTCTCCGGTATTGATGTGCCGGCCGCCGAAGTCCAGAGCCAGAATGGCATTGTTGGTAATGATATCATCAATGAATGTAATATTGTCAGCACGTAAACCAACGGTCAGTTTGAAATTCTGGACCGGGGTCCACTCATCCTGTACATATGCACCTATCTGATTGAATTTAACGGCATTGGAAGGTACCAGCTCACCGTTGGCACCATAGGTCAGTGCAAAGTCGACAGGTGCTGCCCCGCTCAGGAAATCACTGAGGCTGTAATAGCGGTAGTAACCTGTGCCGTTACGCATATAGTTATTGTCGGCCATCTGGTATTCAAAACTGGCACCTGCTGTCAGTTTATGTGCATCTACATAATAGGTGAAATTGTCAGTAGCTGTGATAATCTTGTTCTTCACACCGTTATTCCATGTAAACAACTCGTAGCCGGCTGACATGTAGGGAGCCAGCGCATCTGCACCGGTAGCAATATCTCCGCTCATGATGTCAATGAAGGGGAACGGCTCGGAAGTCGACCCGCGAACATCCTGAATATCAGAGTAGGTAACCAGCAGCTGATTCGACATGTTGTTGGAGAACCGGCTGTTTAACTCCAGTGACCCGGAATTGACAAGGTTATCCATCGAATACATTGAATTGGCAAATGAAAATGAATATTCTCCCACACGGTTCTTATTACGGTCACGGTAGCCGCCATCGGTGGAGTTGCCGTTAGGCGGATTCCATGCCGTGTTCTTTGTGTGATTGAAACGGACGCTCAGCTTGTTGGCATCATTGATGTTCCAGTCGAGGCGAACCAGGTACTTCAGGTTTGACTCGTCGGCGGGGAAATCTGTAAAGGATCCTGTGTCGTATCCGTATTTGGATCTCAGGTAGTCTGATACAGTCTGAAGATCTTCTACAGTCGTGCGCGAAATGGTCTGCTGATCGGAGACTCCGTCAGTTGAGGCACGCCAGCGGATAACCTGCTGCGGGCTCTTCTCATATTCAAAATTACCGAAGAAGAACAGTTTGTTCTTGATGATGGGACCACCAACCGTGAAACCGTAGATTGAGTTGGATTCCTCGGCACGGTCGCCGAAGTCATGGTCGCCAATCTTGTTGCCGCGCATATCCTGATTTACATAATAGGTATAGGCCGATCCCCTGAAGGTGTTGGTACCGGACTTGGTGATTGCATTGATACCACCACCGATAAAGTTGGTCTGGCGAACATCAAAAGGAGCAATGACAACCTGTACCTCTTCAATGGCATCCAGCGAAATGGGATTGCCCCCTCCCGGCAGACTGCTGCTCAGACCAAAGTTGTTATTTAAATTGGATCCGTCGACGGTGAAGTTTGTCGAACGCCCGTCACCACCGGCGAAACTCATCCCGTTGCTATAGGGAGAAAACTTCGCCATGTCATTGATACTTCTGTTGATCGTGGGCAGTGAAATCATCCGTTCATTTGAAATGTTGACGGTAGCACCCGTTTTTGTGGTGTTGAACTTGGAGGGTCTGGCTCCGATAACCACAATCTCTGTCACTTCCGTAACTGTGCTCGTGAGACTGGCATTGATGTTGAAGGTCTCCCCAAGGTAAAGGGTAATGTCAGTATAATCCATGGTCTTGTAACCGACGAAACTCACGCTTACCGTGTAAGGACCGCCGGGACGCATACCCTGAATTGAGAAGAGACCCTGACTGTTTGCAATGGCACCGTACTTCGTGCCTGAAGGCTGATGGGTGGCAATAACGGTCGCCCCGGCAAGAGGATCACCGTTATCCTCGGTAATCCTACCGCTGAGGGTAGAGGTCGTTGTCTGCCCCATCATAGTAGCTGCCCCAAGAAACAGTGACAGCATAATGAACATGAATTTTAGTTTTCGCATGATTGGTAAAGTTAGAATATTTATGGTTGTTGTTCGTTGTAAATTATTTATGATTAGATAATTGCAATAGATACGCCCTGCCACTTGGGCGGAGGGTTAAATTACAGTTACGCAAAGAATAAGTCAGAACTGGCATTTCGTAATTATGAACAACTTTTAAACGCGTTTTAAATGAGTTATGAGTCTTTCATTTCCACTTTTTAGCGCCCCAAAGGTAATAAACTCCTACTTTTACAGAAATTAAATTTTTGTTGCAATGATACGCCTGATCGCCCTGTTCATCTCCATCGTGCTTCAGATAGTAGCTGCAGGCATAGCACTGCGGTTCATGAAGCTGACACGTTACCGTCTCTCATGGATCCTGCTCTCCTCCTCCTTCGTGCTGATGGCAGTGCGGACACTGATACAGCTCATCGAGTATTTCCAGGGCAAACCCTCGTTTGAGCTTATGATGGCTGACGAATGGATGAACGTTCTCATCTCGGTGATGATCATCACGGGAGTTATCCTGATCAGGGAGCTCTTCTCCTCCCTCAAGCGTGCCGAGATAGACCGCACCAGGTCGGAGCGCAGACTCCTGAACGCCGTCATCAACACCGAGGAGACCGAGAAGAAGAGATTTGCCAAGGACCTGCACGACGGGCTGGGGCCGCTGCTCTCAACGGTGAAGATGTCTCTCTCGGCCCTCACACCCAGAGTGACCGACCCTGTTGGCACGGAAATACTCAATAACACCGCTCATGTCGTAAATGAGGCACTCAACACCATCAAGGAGATATCCAACAACATGAGTCCCCATGTGCTTACCAACCTCGGTGTGGCAAGCGCCATCAGCACCTTCACGGCAAAGGTAAACAGCACACGGAGCGTAAAAATAGATTTCCGGACCAACATGGAGGGAGAGAGGTTTGACAGCGACAAGGAGGTAGTGATATACAGGGCTGCCTGTGAGCTGATCAACAACGCGATGAAGCACTCCGGGGCATCAAAAATAGAGATCGACCTTCACCGGCACCAAAAAATAATTACCTTGCAGTACCTTGACAACGGGAGGGGATTTGACATGGAGAAGCTCTCCTCGGAGGAGGCAGTGGGCATGGGCATCCCCAACATCGAAACCAGGGTGCGTTCCGTGGACGGGGTCTTCGTCCTGGAAAGCGCAAAGGGCAAGGGAACCAGCGCGCTGATCAGGGTGGATCAGTAGACCAGCCGGCAGTCGGCTACCTTCGCCACACCCTACGTTAAAACTACGTACTTCGTCCGTCGGAGTCGGATGTCGAAGAAAGCTACGGTGGCTGAAAGCAGTTGGCAGTCATGCCGAGCAGGCAGTAGAGGGCCGAGCGTTAAGTCCCGACCTGGTAAGTTGGGACAGCGAAGGAGCCGGATTGCAGGGAGAACAATAGTTTTGGTAATTGTACCGCAGTAATGGTATTGCAGACGTATGGACAAGATTAGAATAGCACTGGCTGACGATCATCAGCTGTTCCGCAACGGGCTGAAGATCCTCCTCAGCGCATACAGCGAATTTGAGGTGGTGGCCGAAGCATCAAACGGCGAAGAGTTGCTGAAGGCAATAGAAGCCTGCCCGGCCAACATCGTCCTGATGGACATCAGCATGCCCGGCATGGACGGGGTGAAGGCCACCGCACAGATAAGCCGCCTTCATCCCGACGTCAGCGTCATCGCCCTCTCGATGTACGGCGAGGAGGAGTATTACTACCGGATGGTTGAAGCCGGAGCCAAGGGCTTCATCCTCAAGGACTCCGACATCTCGGAGGTACATGACGCCGTAATTGCCGTATACCGCGGCGGCAACTACTTCTCCCAGGAGCTGCTCTACCACGTCATCAGACGCATCAAGAACAGGGAACATGAGGTGAAGAGCTCAAGCCTCTCCAGGAGGGAGAAGGAGATACTGCTGAAGATCTGCGAGGGGCTCTCCAACAATGAGATCGCCGGCGCCCTCTTCATCAGCAAACGCACTGTCGACAAGCACAGGGCCAACCTGCTGGCAAAGACCGGATCAAAAAACACCGCCAGCCTGATACTCTACGCTATAAGGAACAGGCTGATAGAGATCTGAGATGCACGAAAAAGCCTCACTGGGAGCCCTGGGAGAAGAGCTGGCCTGCGGTTACCTCCGGCAGCACGGATATACCATCCGCGACAGAAACTGGAGATCGGGACGTACCGAGATTGATATCATCGCCGAAAACAGCGAGTTCATAGTCTTCGTGGAGGTCAAGAGCCGCTCAGCCGGTTACCAGGTGCATCCTGCCGAGGCGGTGAACGTTCCCAAACAAAGAACCATCATCTTTGCCGCATCGAATTACATCCAACGCAACGGCATCGCCAGGGAGGCCAGGTTTGACATTATCACCGTCATATTTGATGACCCCGTTCCCGGGATAGACCATATAGAGAATGCTTTTTACCCCACTCTGTAAAGAATGTTTCAGGAACATCGACAGGACCAGCCCGGCAACTGATCACTCCAGTCACGGGTTACATCACCTTAAATATGAAATCAAAAAGCTACCGTTTTCTCAATGTTGAATAACATTTGACCTTTCAGAATATTTGGATATTTTTGGTTCAGACATTATGGCATTAAAAACGAAAAAGAGATATGAAACCTGCATGAACCAGAGCACACAACAGCAAATGAATATATTACTTCATGCAAGTTCCCCCCGACCGATAGAATACATAATCCATAAAAGAATGAAAAGAGTTTTATTTGCTTTAACCGCGCTGCTTCTGGCAGCCGCTCCGCTACAGTCACAGAAAGGCAACAAGAAGGAGCCCCCGGCTCCTGAGGGCTACAAATTCGCCACCGTAGTCTCCCTTCCGGCCACTCCGGTCAAGAACCAGTCGGCCACAGGCACCTGCTGGTGCTTTGCAACCACCTCTTTCATGGAGTCGGAGCTTCTCCGCATGGGCAAAGGCGAATTTGACCTCTCGGAGATGTACGTCGTCAGGAAAACCTATGAGAACAGGATTTACGACAACTACCTGCGTCAGGGCAAGGGCAATCTCGGTCCGGGCAGCCTCTCACCCTCATGGCTGAGGGTATTCAATGAAGACGGCATCATGCCGGATGAAGCGTACCCTGGCATCAGCTATGACTCTCCGATACATAACCACCGCGAGCTGCAGTCCTATATTGACGCCGTGGCTGCCGTGCCGGTGAAGCTGAAAAAGATGAGTCCCGAATCCCAGGAGGTGACCGGTGCCATCCTTGACGTCTACCTGGGAAAAACACCCGAAACATTCACCTGGAAGGGCCAGAGCTACACCCCCGAATCCTTTGCCGCCAGCCTGGGGCTGAATATGAACGATTATGTACATATAACCTCCTTCACGCATTTCCCCTTCTATACTGAAGGTCTGATAGAGGTACCCGACAACTGGGAGATGAACCGCTTCCACAATGTCCCCCTCGATGAGCTTATAATGGTAATCGACACTGCCCTTATGAAAGGCTATACTGTCAACTGGGACGGTGACGTCAGCGAGAGGGGGTTCTCCCATGCCAACGGTGTGGCTGTGAATCCAGACATGACGCGTATCGACAACCTTGCCGGTACTGACCGTGCCCGCTTTGAAAACAGGACAGCGGACCGGGCGGCAGGACTCAGTTTTGACAGGCCCTACCCGGAGATAAATGTCACGCAGGAGGTACGCCAGGCAGGATATGAGACCTTCGTCACCACAGATGACCACCTGATGCATCTCACCGGGATCGTCAAAGATCAGAACGGCACGAAATACTACATCACCAAAAACTCATGGGGCACCGACAGGAATCCTCACGGAGGCTATCTTAACATGTCGGAGAGCTTCGTCAGGGCCAAAACCATATTTGTAATGGTCCACAAAGATGCCCTGCCGGTAGCAGTAAGAACAAAACTGGGACTCTGATACATCCCGGCCGCTTCTGAATCAGTATTGCCAACCCAAGTGCACTCCGGTTCGCTACCGAACCGGCATTATTATCTCAGTGGCACTTTGGCCGCTTCCGGATGAGGCTTCTATGCCGAAATAAAGATGCCGCCTCTTCCCCGGGTTCCGCCATCACCGGGTCACCCCTATCGCTCCGCATGCGGATAAAAGTATCCGTATATCATTGAGAAGAAGACGAAAAGGTTCTGACCCGGCTGCGACTCAAGGGAGTTGTTGCCAAGAAAATTTACCAGGAAGAGGGCCAGGAACAGAATGAACATGAGCGATCTGTGTGCTTGCCTCTTAACAACGAAGAAGGCATAGAGAATCACCGTGATGATCATTCCCGCCACTCCCAGTGTAACCAGAATGTACAGATACTGGCTGTGTGGCTTCATATTGAGTCCCGACAGGGTGGAACCGTTCTTCTGAAGCCCGTGTTCCATCGCCGGCAGGATACCGCCCGTTCCCCATCCCAGAAGCGGACGCTCCCTGAATGCCTCCCATGATGCCCTCCAGAGATCAATTCTCTTTGTAAGGGAGCCCCATTCAGTAAGCTGCCGCGAGCTTTCATAATAAAGGTACAGGCTCATCATCTCCTCGTAGACTCTTACATAAAAGCCGGGACGGTTGAGGTTCAGATGGTTTGTGACACCTCTTTCCACCGCTGCTATATCATTGTCATTGAGCTCGTTTAAGCCATCGGCGTCCTTCCGTAGTCCGAGTGATGACATGTACCTGAAGAGTGTAGCCCTGAGCTCCAGTCCAACCAGATTGGTACCGTCATAATCAATGGTACTCCTCTCATTCCACGCTTCCCTCAGCTCCCCGTCAGCAATGTAGAGGTAGACCAGGTTGCCGTTCTCCCTTATTATATTTAAGGTATCATGCTGGTATGGATTGCCCCGGGCCGTCAGGCTGTCCAGGCTGTTGAAAATGACCGGCGTCTCTGCATGTGTCTGCTTCCATATGGTGACCATCGGCCCTGCAGCAAGTGCAGCCACAATAATAAATAGAGCAGGCAGCAAAATCTTTGGCAGGATCCGCTGTGACCTGGTTGCAAAAACTGCTGTCAGACAGATCAGGGCGGCAGCGAATGAGGCAGCCCCGCTAAGGGTCCTCAGGTGGAAGAGGAAGAAGATGAGCCAGGCGGAGATGACCAAACCAACGATGAAGAATTTTCTGCTTCCGGAGATCACCCATGCCGGCAGAGGCAGATTTATCGCATCGTCCGGTGCCGGCAAAGGTCCCTCTACGACATCGACTCCGTCACTCATCTGCATCGTGTCCGGCATCGTTCCATCTCCCGTGTCGGCAGACACCGGCATCGGTTTCTCGCCTGTAGTATCCGATTCTCTCTCAGTAAGCTTCCCCGATCTTCCCCTCCCAGGAAGCAGCATCTTATCCGCACCCTCCCATGCCAGCAGCGGCAGCTGAAATGCTGCGATGATAACCATCAGCCCGAGATAGAGTCCCGGAATGAATGGTGAAGCTTCACGGAATGAGAGTTCCGGCTGCATCAGCCTGCTGAAGAAACCGATGAATGAAACCACCAGCACCGAAGAGATGAAGAGCAGCAGTATCAGCCTGGTCATCTTTTTGCCGGGCAGGGCACTGGTGGACACGATGAGAGGCATGAACAGCGTCGGCAGTTTGTGTAACAGGTCATGCCTGAATGCATAAGCGTGATCTTCAGACCATGCCATCCCCACAACACTCAGAACGTATATCAGCATAAAGGCTATCGCCGCCCTGTCAGTGCGCAGTCTGCGGAATCTTGTTCCGAACCCGCCCTCTGCCACCCAGTTGGCAGCCAGGATGATCTCGCTCACCGTCAGCATGTACCGTGATGATGGCAGGAAGATGGCAATAAGGCATAAGGAGGCAAGATAGATCCCGCGGTGGATATTCCTCCGCTTTATGTCAGTTTCAGCATACATCTCCTGCGCCTGTCCGGTGAACATTTTCCCGGGTTATGTCAGTGTCAGCATCCATCATCTGTGCCGCTCTGAGTCCGTATTTGAACCTCATGCTTCTTGCTGATTAGGATTTATCTGATTGGGTGCGGTGTTTTAGACTATGCTCCTGAATCGCTCCGGAATCCTGATCACCGGCTTCTCAGGAAGCATACCCGGTTTGTTGAGTGCAAAGAGCGGGCGGAAAAGACTCTCTCTCCTCCGTGCCTGCCGGAAGAAGGCATCGCCGTCAACAGGACTCTTCTTCGTGACCAGGTCGAACAGCTCATACCTCCTGTCGAGGTGCCCGCGCCAGCCGGCGTTGAGCAACGACTGATCCTCCATCTTTTGCTGCGAGATTGCGTAATCCACCATCCCGAAATGAAACAGGAAGAGATTGGGGTCGATGTGAAAATTCCTGTGCCTGACCCTGTGAAAACCCGAACCCCACCTCAGTGGCCTGATAGCCACTACAGCCTTGGTATAGCGCGCCGACACGTGGGCGAAGCTCCTCTGCTCAAGAAACGGCCGTGAAGGGTCAATGGGCTTTTCCAATTCGAGGTTCTGTCCCACATCCAGCCCGAGGGCTGAGAGAGAGGTATGTCTCACCGGCCGCTGAAGATAGTCGGCCAGCGAAAGCTTCTGGTCAGGATCAACCACCAGCACCTCATCGATGTCATGTGCAATGATCCGGTCATATCTCAGCAACAGAGCCCTGGAGAAGTTGGAGATCAGATCAATACGGTTTTTGTCGCCCCTTGACCTGCTCAGCCTCTGGCCGGGAATCATGATAACATTGATGGCTTCATGGCCTTCGGGCAGGGACTGATCATGCCCGTCGAGGAATAGATAAAGGTTCTCATGACCAATCTCCCTGCCGTAATAGCCGATCCATTTCTGAATAAAGAACTGGTCATTCCTGACTATTGATACTGCTGCTATCTTTTTTCGACTGCCCCCGGCCATCGGTCTGTTATATTCCGGCTAATATTGTATAAAAATAGATAAAGCCGTAAATTTACAACAAAACAATGTCAGATAACAGAAATCCTTCCGGAAGCGGACCAATTGATGCGGTGATACTGTGGGTCGACGGCAGTGACCCGAAGCTAACGGAGAAGAGGGAGCGTTACCTGGCACAGGAAAAGAAGAGCGTTGCGCACCCCGGTGCTATACCTACCCGGTTTGCTTCTTCGAACGAGATTCAATACTGCGTCCTTTCAATTTTGACCTTTGCCCGTTTCATCAGGAATATTTACGTGGTCACCGATGATCAGGATCCTGATCTCCGGGATGTGGTACGCACCAGGTTCCCCGGAAAAGAGGAGTGCATTAAAATAGTCGACCACAGGGAGATCTTCAGAGGTTACGAACAGTATCTGCCTACTTTCAACAGTTCGTCAATAATACCGATGATATCCAGAATAACAGGGTTATCAGAGAGATTTGTCTTTTTTGATGACGATGTGATCCTCATCCGTGAAGTAAGGGAGGAGGATTGGTTCGTCGGCAACAGACCCGTCCTGTGGGGCAGTTGGCGTTTGCCTCCTTACAGACTTATCGCCGGCAATAAACTGAAAGTGCTGATCAACAGACATATACGCAATAATAAGGAATACCTGCCAAAGATTTCGTTCTATATCCGTCAGTGGCAAAGTGCGTTTCTGCTTGGTTTCCGGGGACGCTATTTTTTTCACGATCACACCCCTCATCCGTTTCACAAACCGACCATCGACAACTTCTTTGCCTCTAACCCTGAGCTGCTTGAGAAGACCATATCATATCACTTTAGAGATCACGAACAGATCATCCTTTCATCTGTCACTTACCATCTTGAGATATTAAACGGGAACCGGAATATCAGGAAATCCAGGATCGGATATTTCCATCCCTGGTATTCAGAAAGCCGGATGAACAGAAGAATTAAACACTGCACCAATGACCCGCGGATCAAATCAATCTGCATTCAGAGCATTGAGAGCGTCAGCCAGGTTCTGCGTGAAAAAATATTCGCATGGATGGATGCAATCCTGGAGAGGAAATCCTGAAGGATTAATTTTACAAAGCAGAAAAGGTTTATAATTGTACCTTTCGGTTACTAAATAAGCAGTGAGATATGTCCGAACTGTATCAATAAGGAAACAGAACTATGACTGGCAGTAAACCTTCTGATGCAGATATCCCCATTGACGTGGTGATAGCCTGGGTTGACGGGAGTGACCCGAAGCTGGCGGAGAAGCGCAACCGGTATATAGGCAGGAGTGATCTGCCGGTCTCTTCCGGTGCCCACTCCACACGCTTTGCCTCCTCCAACGAGATCAGGTATTGCGTGTTGTCGGTATTGCGCTTTGCTCCCTTCGTCCGTAACATATTCATTGTCACCGACGGGCAGGATCCGGCAGTGCATGAAGATGTGGAGAGATATTTTCCGGGCCGCTCCGGTTCAGTGAGGATTGTTGATCACCAGGAGATATTCAGAGGGTACGGGGAGTTTCTCCCCACCTTCAACAGCATCACCATTGCCAGTATGATCTGGAGGATCAAAGGGCTTGCTGAGAATTTTGTATATTTCAATGATGACACTTTCCTGATAAGAAGCATCACCCCGGGGGAGTGGTTCAGGGACGCTCTTCCGGTGCTGAGGGGCAGGTGGGTATTGTCTGCCGGACCTCGTGCTCTCTGGAACCGCATCAGGACAGCCTTCAACAGGCATCTTGCCGGCAGGCACGATTTTGAGCCGAGGGCCTCCTTTCACCTGGGACAGTGGAATGCCGCCGCACTCCTCGGATTCAGGTACAGATACTTCACCAACAGTCATACACCCCATCCGGTAAACAGAAGGACTGTTGAAGATTTTCTGACGAAGAATGACGACCTGCTGAGGAAGAATATCGCATACCGGTTCCGTGACCACAGGCAGTTCACCTTTATATCACTCTCCAACCATCTGCAGCTGCTCAGCGGCAACCGGCACATCGCCCCGCCTGCCGCGGTCTATCTCAAGCCGGAAAACCGCGGACCCGGTTACATTGAAAGCAAGATCGATCTCTGTGAACGTGATCCCCGCATCATCTTCATGTGTGCCCAGAGCCTCGACAGGTGCGGAGAGGAGGAGAGGAATAAGCTGTTCAACTGGCTCGACGGCATACTAGGGCTTTGAAACCCAACGTCATCGTTACGATACCAGCAGATTGCATCCCCGCAGGTCCGCCTCGTCAAAACGCCCCTGAACCTCGAAGAGTCCTCCCTCATGCATGCGTCCCAGGTCATCTGTATCTATGAAGGAACATGACCAGATATTGGCAAGGTCTATGACGCTTATGCCTCCGGAAGCACCTGAAGCAACGCTGTGTGCCATCGGATCGTGGCTGTCGCGTATCAGCACCTTCATCCACGGCGGGCTCCTGAAGAGCCCTTCTCCGGCAGAGTAGGCCTGGCTGAGCAGCTCCGTCATACCGTATTCAGAGTGCACCGATGTCACTCCGAAAGCCTCCATGATTATTTCGTGGACCTCATCCCTTATCATCTCCCTCCTCCTGCCCTTCATGCCACCCGTCTCCATGATGAGAGCGTCTGACAGATCCTCGCGATGGCTCTCTGCCATGTCCAGCAGCGCAAAGGTGACACCGATGAGCAGCACCCGCACTCCTGCCAGCCGTGCACTGTCAATGGCCTTCATCAGCGCCTCATAGTCGTCAAGAAAGAAACCCCCGCAACTGTTACCAGACAGTGTCATCAGCCTGTTTACCATATATATCAGTGATGACCCCTCCCGCTCCAGGTAAGAGGGGAGCAGTCCCATGATGGCATACTCTGAAGGATCACCGTAGAAGAGCCTGAAGGTGCGCTCAAGGCTCTCATTATATAACGCCAGGCTTCTGACAGAGTGATGGCTGCGGTGCATGCCGGCCGTGCCGCTGCTGGTAAAAACCTGCTCCGGCACTCCCTCCCCGGTAAAAATGTTATGATCCCTGAAGAAGGTTACAGGCATGAAGGGCACAGAGAAGATGTCACCGACACTGGCGATGTCAGTACCCAGCAACTGCAGGTACTCACGGTAGACCGGACACTCAGCTGCCTGAAGACGGAATATCTCCAGCGCCGTCGTCTCAAACGACTGATTGTCAGCAACTCTGAAGATCTCTTCAGTCAGCTCTCTTCTCATCACTCCTACGGGAATGTTGCCGACCCGTCAGGCTGCCAGACCCACTCCAGCTTACAGGAGGCAAAATCAGGATTGGGCGCAGTATCCAGCACAACATCAATGATCCTGAGCTTGGCAAAGGTATGATCTCGCGTTCTCACCACCCAGACCTGGTTTTTCTTCAGCGGGGCAGCAAGGTCCAGGAATGAGAATTCCCACAATAGTGAGCTGACATCCTTCAGCGCGCGGAATGCGGTAACTGCGTCACTCTCAGTTGCATATTCACCCTTAAGGGCAAATGCCGGCTCAAGAGTGTTGGCAGAGAGGAACGGCTCTACCGAAGTACCGCCCGGTATTGTCCCCGCCATCAGTGTTATATCTGCCCTCTCCTGATCGGGAAGCGTCGGCACCGCCTTTGCCTCATCAAATGAGAGCCCGAGCGCATACCAATACGGGTCGCCGCCGTACAGCTCATTGGTCAGCGTGATCGTTCCCGAGAACTGCTGATCATCCCTGTTGCACCCTCCTGCCAGAAGGGCGAGGGCAAGTAGCGGAATGAGCCACAGCCTCATCACTCTCGCCTGATGGGCAAAGGCCAGTGACGGAATGAGCCACAACCTCATCACTCTCGCCTGATGGGCAAAGGCCAGTGACGGAATGAGCCAC
>WOYX01000042.1:40094-59305 GCA_011620595.1 Bacteroidales bacterium
CCACAACCTCATCACTCTCGCCTGATGGGCAAAGGCCAGTGACGGAATGAGCCACAACCTCATCACTCTCGCCTGATGGGCAAAGGCCAGTGACGGAATGAGCCACCGTCTCATCACTCTCCTCTTATGGCAGTGATGCCCGGCAGCTTCTTGCCTTCCATATATTCCAGCATGGCGCCGCCGCCGGTGGAGACGTAGCTGATCCTGTCAGCAAGTCCCATGATGTTGACTGCAGCCACGGAGTCGCCCCCGCCGACAAGCGAGAAGGCACCTTTGTCTGTGGCTTCGGCCACCGCCTGGGCAACGCCTTTGGTGCCGTCGTCAAACTTTGTCATCTCAAAGACACCCATCGGGCCGTTCCAGAGGATGGTCTTCGAATTGCTTATCACCTTTGAAAAGAGCTCCACACTCTCCTCTCCGATGTCGAGTCCCATCCATCCGTCATTCACATCGTCGATGGCCGAGACGTAGACATTGGCCTCCGGGTCAAACCTGTCGGCGTTGACGCTGTCAACCGGGAATATCAGGTTCACCCCCTTCTCCCTGGCCTTTTCAATGATGCCCCTGGCCATCTCCAGCTTGTCGTCCTCGCAGAGTGAGTTGCCTATCCTGCCTCCCATCACCTTGATGAAGGTATAGGTCATTCCTCCTCCGATGATGAGGTTGTCAACCCGGTCAAGCAGGTTTTCGATGACAGCAATCTTGTCAGAGACCTTTGCCCCGCCCATTATGGCCGTGAAGGGTCTCTCCGTGTCTTTGAGCACCTTGTCCATCGCCGCCAGCTCACTGTTTATCAGGAAGCCGAACATCCTCCTGTCCTCCGGGAAATAGTCGGCGATGACAGCCGTGGTGGCATGCGCCCTGTGAGCTGTGCCGAAGGCATCATTTACATAGACGTCAGCATATGTTGAAAGCTTCTCTGCCATCAACTTCTGCTTTGCCTTCATCTCTGCCCTGGCAGCTTTCTTCTCCTCATCCGTGGCTCCTTCAGGCAGCACCGGCTTACCCTCCTCCTCGGGATAGAACCTCACGTTCTCGAGCATCATCACCTCCCCGGGTTTCAGGGCAGAAGCCATTGCTGCAGCCTCTTCGCCGAGAGCGTCAGGGGCAAACAGCACCTTCATGCCAAGGTGCTTTTCCAATACAGGCAGCACCGGCTTAAGCGAATATTTCTCCTCCGGGCCCTTCGGGCGACCGAGATGTGACATCAGTATTGCAGAGCCGCCGTCACCGGTTATTTTTTTAATGGTTTTGAGAGCACCGCGTATCCGGGTGTCATCGGTAACCTCACGGGTTTGCTTGTCAAGCGGCACATTGAAATCGACCCTCACAATGGCTCTGAGGCCCTTGAAATCAAAGCTGTCAATCAGTTTCATCGTCTGTTATTTTGATATTGGTTTTCTGTTTCAGGAATACAAAGTTAATCAATTTGAAGAACCTTATCGGCTTCCGTTTGTTCATTAAACGAAATGAAAGGTGCATGGTACCTGCTCATAAAAGACTTGATTACTATTTGGTCTGCAAGTTTCATTCGGCCAAAAAAGAATATTTATATCAAATTAAACTTCTAATTTTAAAATAAAAACTATGGCACAGATCACTCTAAAAGGAAACACCGTCAACACATCGGGCAATCTGCCCGGAAAGGGAAGCAAAGCTCCCGGTTTCACACTTGTAAAATCTGACCTCAGTCACTTGTCTCTCAATGAACTAAAAGGCAAAAAGATAATCCTTAACATTTTCCCCAGCCTCGATACCCCTGTATGCGCAAGTTCGGTACGCAGGTTCAATCAGCTTGCTGCAGGGATGGATAATACCGTCGTACTCGCGATCTCCAGGGATCTTCCCTTTGCTCAGGGCCGCTTCTGTTCAACAGAGGGAATCAATAATGTCATTACTCTCTCGGGATTCCGTGACAGCGACTTCGGGAAAGCCTATGGTGTCGATATCATCGACGGTCCGATGGCCGGACTCTACGCCCGCAGCATTGTTGTCATCAACGAAGATGGTGATGTAGTTTACACCGAGATGGTACCCGAGATCACCCGGGAACCTGATTACGACGCTGCTGTTGCAGCTCTCTGAGAGACCCCACAGGAGCCTGATTACGACGCTGCTGTTGCAGCTCTCTGAGAGGCACCACAGTAGTCTGATTACAACGCTGCTGTTGCAGCTCTCTGAGAGGCACCACAGTAGTCTGATTACAATGCTGCTGTTACAGCTCTCTGAGAGGCGGCATTTACTCTTTTTTACTATTTTTGTCCTGTTTCAGCAGCAGGAGAGATGGACTTTTCACAGATACCCGGCCAGAAGGCGGTAATTGACAGGCTCAGGTGCTCCGTAACGGAGAACCGAGTAAGCCATGCCATGCTCTTCTACGGACCCGGGGGGAGCGGCAAGTTTGCCATCGCCCTGGCCTTTGCCAGGTACATAAGCTGCGAGTACCGCACCCATGAGGATGCCTGCGGAAGGTGTCCCTCATGTGTCAAGTATGACAAGCTGATTCATCCCGACCTCCACTTTGTCTTTCCGGTTATTAAGAAGAAATCGGGCACCGAGCCGGTGAGTGACACTTTCATCGCGCAATGGCGTGAGATGGTGCTCCGCTCTCCGTGGTTCTCACTCAGCACCTGGACGGAGGCGATGGAGGTGGCCAACGAGCAGGCACTTATACCCGTTGCCGAGGCAGCGGAGATAATCAGGAAGCTGAGCCTGAAATCGTTCGAGTCGGACTTCAAGATCATGATCATCTGGCTGCCCGAGAAGATGAATCCCGAGACAGCCAACAAGCTCCTGAAGATCATCGAGGAGCCCCCGGCCAGAACCCTCTTTATTCTGGTATCCGAAGAGGATGACAAACTGTTACCGACAATCACTTCACGTTGCCAGCATATAAGGATCCCCGCCATCCCGGCCGAAGAGATGAGCCTCTACCTGGCATCCAGACAAGGCCTGGACCCGGGGCGTGCGTCAGAGATCGCAGCTATAGCCAACGGCAACATGGTAAGAGCAATGGAGCTTATCCGCCAGGATGACGAGACCGCCGTCCATCTTGACCGGTTTACCCGGCTGATGCGCACCGCCTATCTGAGGGACATCCACAAGCTGGTGTCATGGTCAGAGGAGACAGCTGCCCTGGGAAGGGAGAGGCAGAAGAGCTTTCTCTCATATGCCCTCCGTATGATACGTGAGAACTTCGTTATGAATTTCGGCGGCAGGGAAAAGAAGATGGTTTACCTCACACGTGCCGAAGGTGAGTTCTCGGAAAAATTTCACCCTTTTATCAGTGAGACAAATATCATCGCCCTGAACCGGGAGTTCAATCTGGCCTATGCACATGTCGAGAGCAACGGCAACACGAAAATGATTTTCCTCGACCTGGCTCTCAGAACAATGAGACTTATAAGGTAAGAGACTGAATTCCCTTGTATTTAGCCCATTTATTCCTAATTTTGCAATCATCTTCCGGAGATGCATATATTTTTTTCATCCCGGAAGTCAGAACCTGAAATCATGATCAGCGAAGATATAAATCCCCGCGAGGGCGAAGAACCTGCAGTGCCGGGGATAAAATACAGCATGGGGGAGAACAAGCTCAATGAGTACAACTGGCTTGCCGATCTGCCCTATGACCCTCGCCACAACGAGGTTATTGAGGTTCGATTCAAGAATACCCGCAAGGGTTTCTACCGCAATATCAATGACCTGAGGCTGGAGGTGGGCGACGTTGTTGCCGTAGAGGCATCACCCGGACACGATATAGGATATGTCTCCATGACCGGCTTTCTTGTCTCACGGCAGCTCAGGAAACTTAAGATACCTCCTGTCATCGATGAGCTGAAGAAGGTATACAGGAAGGCGCGGCCGGCCGACCTGCAGAAGTGGGAGGAGGCGAAAAAGCTGGAGGTCACCACCATGCTGAGATCAAGGAAGATAGCTGAGAACCTGGGGCTGGCAATGAAGATAGGGGATGTGGAATACCAGGGCGACAAGACCAAGGCCATCTTCTATTACCTGGCCGACGAGAGGGTTGACTTCCGGCAGCTCATCAAGGTGCTGGCCGAGGAGTTTCACATACGGATAGAGATGCGCCAGATAGGAGCGCGCCAGGAGGCCGGCCGCATCGGCGGTATTGGCACCTGCGGGCGGGCACTCTGCTGTTCGGGACATATCACCAACTTCATGTCGGTGACTACCTCTCATGCCCGCTACCAGGATCTCTCTCTCAACCCCCAGAAACTCGCCGGGCAGTGCGGAAAACTGAAGTGCTGCCTGAGCTATGAGCTCGACTGTTACATTGATGCACAGAAGGAGTTTCCGTCACGTGAGATACCCCTCGAGCTTGCAGGAGGCACGGCCCACTTCATCAAGATGGAGGTCCACACAGGCATCTACTGGTATTCAACCGACCCGAGAACGGCGGTCAACCTCACCCCGGTGCCCGTGGAACGGGTGCGGGAAATAATAAGGCTCAACAGGAAAGGAGTCAAACCTGACAGCCTCCTGGATGGCAACATGAAGAAAAACACCGGCAGCAACAGTGACCTGCTCCTTCAGAACAGCGGACTGGAGAGGTTCGAAACCAAGAGCGGCCACCGCGAGCGCAGGGGCAGACAGAAACCATATCCAAGGCGCCATGAGAAGAAAAAGAGATAGTCTGATTTTTACTGCGGCACTGCTGGCGCTGCTGACTCTCTCCTGCAACCACGGAACACTCTTTTCCGGCAATCACAGGATGGAGGAAGAGCGGTGGAGCATGTATGAGCCTGCCGACTTTTCATGCACCGTAGATGATACGGCCAGCACCTGGGACATCAGTTTTTCGCTCCGCACCTCCACCGATTATCCTTACCGCAACATCTATCTCTTCGTCGTCACCTCCTTTCCTTCCGGCACTACGGTCACAGACACTGTTCATGCCATCCTGGCCGACAGTCAGGGCAGATGGCTTGGCAGAGGGGCAGGCGATCTGCGCGAGATGACCATACCCTTTAAATCAAACGTCTGGTTTCCTGAAGCGGGAGAATACAGCTTCCGTGTCATTCATGGCATGAGAGACACCATACTGAGGGGTGTCTGTGATTTCGGAATGAATATCACGCTGAGAGAGGAGCAGGTCAAATAGGAAAGGCTTTGGGAAAGAATAAACTGGCACGGTGGGCTGAGATGAAAGGCTTCGACCATGTGATCGAGCCATCTTTTGAAGAGGTATTCAGGAAGGATCACAGCCTGAAGGGCAGATGGCACAGTGAGTGGTTCGGGAACAGCAACCCCATCGTTCTTGAACTGGGTTGCGGCAAGGGGGAATATACCGTGGCGATGGCCTCAAGCCGGCCCGACAGAAACTTTATAGGCATTGACATCAAGGGAGCGAGGATGTGGCAGGGCGCCAGGGAGAGTCACCGGATGCAACTCACCAATGCGGTCTTCCTGAGAACACGGATAGAATTTACCGGCTCCTTCTTTGCTCCCGGGGAGATAGATGAGATCTGGCTCACCTTCCCCGACCCCCAGCCCAAAAGAAAAAGAGAGAAGAAGAGGCTCTCCGGACCTTCCTTCCTGAACCTCTACAGGCAATATCTCAGGGACGGCGGCCTCGTGCATCTTAAGACAGACAACAGGGAACTCTTCGACTATACCCTGTCGGTGGCTGAAGCCAACGGGCTGAAGACCGTCATGGCAGTTACGGACCTCTATCGTGAGAAACCCGGCGACCCGCTGCTCTCCATCAAAACCTATTATGAAGAGATGTTCCTCAAAGAGGGAAACCCGATAACATACCTTTCATTCAGACTTCCTCATGACAGAGAGATCATCAGTCCGACAGGCTGAAAAAAGTGACAACGACAGCTTCTTCTGCCGCGTTTACGATGTTACCTGCATGATACCACGCGGCCGGATAACTTCCTACGGAGCCATAGCAAGGTATCTCGGTACCGCCGGTGCTGCACGCATGGTAGGCTGGGCCCTCAACTCATCACATTCATCCGAAAGGTTCATCCCGGCACACCGGGTGGTGAACCGTAATGGGATGCTCACCGGGAAACACCACTTCGGAAACGCCTCAACAATGCAGCAACTTCTTGAAAACGAAGGCTTCACCGTCATTGACGACACGGTGCTGGAGTTCGGGGAGAGGTTCTGGGACCCCTCTCTTGAACTATAGCCAAAACGAAAACGTTAGTGTATATAATCCACAATCGCAATTCGACATTCGCACATCGACAATCGCAAATCCAAATATCATGTCCATAAAAGAACAGGTTCTCAACGCACTCAGAAAGGTAACCCATCCTGATAAGGGAAATGACATAGTATCACTCGGCATGGTCGGTGACATATCGGTATCTGATAATGGTATAGCCATTGTCCTGGTACCCGAGAAATCCAATGACCCATTTCTGAGCTCACTGAAGAGCAACTGTGTCAGGGCGGTTAAAGAAGCACTCGGTCCTGACACCGTCATCTCATCCATAGAGGTAAAACCACGTATCGTCGTTGAGAAGATGACCGTCCCTAAGAGGGAGGTTCTGCCCGGAGTAAATAATATCATTGCAGTCTCCTCCGGCAAGGGGGGCGTGGGCAAGTCAACCGTTGCCGTCAACCTGGCGGTGGCACTGGCTCGCAAGGGCTATGCCACGGGACTTCTTGATGCAGATATATTCGGACCCTCCGTTCCGCGCATGCTCGATGCTGAAAGTTACCGTCCCGAAGTGCGTAAGGAAGATGGCAGGGATCTGATCATCCCGATGGTCAAACATGGTATTAAGGTACTATCCATAGGCTTCTTCGTCAAGGAGTCGGATGCTGTCATATGGCGGGGACCCATGGCCAGCAGTTTTCTCAAGCAGCTGATAGGGCAGGGCGACTGGGGTGAGCTTGACTATCTCATCTTCGACCTTCCTCCCGGCACCAGCGACATTCACCTGACACTGGTGCAGGAGGTGCCTGTCACCGGAGCGATAGTGGTGACGACACCCCAGGAGGTGGCGCTGGCCGATGCCCGCAAGGGAATAGCGATGTTCCGGAGTGAGGCAATCAACGTTCCGGTGCTGGGGCTGGTTGAAAACATGTCATTTTTCACTCCCCCCGGGCTGCCTGACAAAAAGTACTACATATTCGGCAAGGACGGTGGAAGCAGGCTGGCTGCAGAAACGGGAACGGAGCTCCTTGGCCGGATACCCATCGTTGAGAGCATATGCGACGGGGGCGACGCCGGCACCCCTGATGCACTGAATGACAGCGCCACGGGAGTTGCCTTCCTCACCCTTGCCGAATCGGTGGTTCAGAGAGTTGAGAAACGGAACGCAGAGATGGCTCCGACAAAAAGAGTGGAAGTAAAGTGAGAACTGCCAGCTGAGTTTACAGCACAGACAGTTTCAATGACCTCTTATCCTTCTCCTCCCTGTTTTAATCACGGCAGCGCTCCCGATTTTTGTCTGCCTGCATAAAATCGGGTGTTTTTATGTAAGTTTGAATACTTTTGGCACACCTGCCAAGTTATAAATATAAACCCTCTTTGTTGAGAGTGAGGTGCTCGGTATATCATGCAGCGGTGATCATCCTTCTCACCCTGACCCTGGCCGGTTGTTCCGTGGAAAAGAACACCGGCTCGAGCCGTTTCTACCACTCACTAATCTCCAAATACAACATCTGGTTTAACGGCAACGAAGCATACAAGGCCGGGTTGGAGAAGATAAAGACTTCACACCGTGACGATTACAGTACAATACTGCCTCTCTTCGAATATTCATCACCGGAAGCTGCCAGGGCCGCCACGTCAGACATGGAACGTGCCATACAGAAGGCCTCGAAAGTTATTGCGCTGCACTCCATCACCGCCAGGCCTGAAGAGAAAAAGCGCCGGGGTAGCGACGATCGAAGCGAGGAGTTTTACAACCGTCGTGAGTACAACGAATGGGTTGATGATGCCTATATTCTCATGGCCAAGGCACAGTTCCATCAGAAGAACTTCATGGCCGCCCGTTCATCCTTTTCATATGCCATAAGCATAGCCAACGACCCGGAGATCGTCACTGAGGCAGGCATCTGGATGGCACGCATACAGGCCGAGGAGGGCAATTATGCCGAGGCCACACGTCTCCTGCGCACCGTGGGCGAGCCTGAGAGCCTGTCGCGCCCGCTGCAAGCCATGTACTACTCCACGGAGGCTGACATCCTCCTCAGGCAGGAGAGATACCGCGAGGCCATCCAACCCCTCACCAACGCTACAGAACTGACCAGTGACAAGGATACACGGGTGCGGCTCACCTTTCTGCTTGCCCAGGTGTGCAGGGCTGCCGGCGACAACGAACTGTCAACACGGTACTTCAGCCAGGTTATCAGGATGAACGCTCCCTATGACCTCGAGTTCAATGCAGACATCAACCTTGCAGGGGTGACAGACATCTCCCGTGGTGACGCAGAAGACCTTATGAAGTCGCTCCGCAGGATGCTGCGCGACTCCAAGAACACTGACTACCTTGACCAGATCTATTTTGCCCTGGGTGAGCTGGAGATGCGTCGCGGCAACAGTGACGAGGCCCTGAAGCTCTGGTCACAGGCAGCAGCCAGCAGTACCGTCAACAGCCGGCAGAAGGCACGCTCATACCTCGCTCTCGGTGATCACTACTATTCACTGCCTGACTATATGACTGCCTGGAACTATTATGACAGCGCCTCATATCTCATTGACCAGCAGTTCCCCGGTTACGACCGCATCAGCCGAAGAACCACCGACCTGGGTGAGTATGCAGAGTTTCACAGAGTGGTGATGACCGAAGACAGTCTCCGCAGGGTGGCCTCCATGCCTCCGGCGGAACGCGATGCACTCATTGCCGGGATAATGCGTACTGCTGAGGAGGAACAGAGACAGGCTGCTTCCGGTGAAGGCAGCGACAGGTACAACATGGGTCAGTACTATGAGAATGAACAGCGCTCCCGCGGGGCCATCACTGCCGAGGGCGGTTGGTACTTCTACAACCAGTCGGCCCTCACCTTTGGCCGTACGGAGTTCAAACGCCGCTGGGGTGATAGAAGGCTCGAAGACAACTGGAGGCGTGCAAACAAAGCTCGCGCAGCCTTCAGCAACGGTGCAGCGACAGAGGAGAGACATGAGAACAGCGCCAGCGATACCGCCACGGTCGCTCCGGCACTGACAAAGGAGTTTTACCTCCGCAACCTGCCTCTCACCGACTCACTGATGAGACTCTCCGTCAACAGGAGCGCTACGGCACTTCTCGGCGAGGGCAAAATACTGGCCTCACGCCTGGGTGATACCCTCACGGCAGCAGAGTCGCTTGAGCTGGCGTCACGCACCGGCAATGACGACAGGATTAAGGCAGAGGCACTCTATGAACTCTACAGGCTGCTGCGCAACAGTGACCCTGCCAGGGCCGAAAGACGCAGGGCTGAACTGCTTGGTTCATACCCCGATTCGGAATATGCACTCATCATCTCCGATCCTGATTATGTCAGGAGACAGCAGGAGCAGGCGGCCATGGCCGCAAGAAGATACGAAGAGGCCTGGGAGGCATTCTCTGCCGAACAGTATGACGTGAGCCGGGCTATAACCGCTGAGTGCGTGAGGCTATATCCGGAGCATGAGCTTGTGCCCAAATTCATGCTGCTCGATGCCATGGCCACAGGCGCTCTGGAGGGAGAGATTGCATACAAGGAAAAACTGGACTCGCTGGTGGCAAAATACCCCGCCACGGCTGAAGGAAGGCGGGCAGCAGAGATAACGGAGTTCCTCAGACGTGAGATGCCGGCTGTAAAAGAGGCTGAAGATATCCGCATCGCTGAAGAGTTATATCACTCCGATCCCCTGCAGCCTCACTGGGTGATGATCATCGCCGGCAATGCCCGGGCAAATATGAACCAGATGGTCTTTGACGTCATCAACTATAACCTCGACACCTACCCGAATATGAACTATGGCACGGAAGGCACCGCAGTAGACAGGGGTTACATATTGATAACCACAGGACCGTTCGGTGATGCAGCAGAGGCTGAGGCATGGGTCACTGCCTTCGACCCGGCAACACACATACGCGGGGCTGACACTGCAGATATCTCCGTCTGGCAGATCAGCCGCGACAACCTGGAAAAATTCAGGGTGGACAAGGAACTGGACAGATACCTGATCTTCTACAGGAAGGAATATGGAACGGTCAGGTAATATTATGGCAGGACGGTGAGCCAGATAAGAATTTTGTGGGTCGACGATGAGGCGGGAGCACTCAGATCCCATATTCTCTTCCTCAGGGAAAAGGGATTTGAGACTGAGACATGCAACTCAGGCAATGATGCCATCAGTTTGGTCAGGGAAAAACCCTATGACATTATCTTTCTCGACGAATACATGCCAGGGCTGAGCGGCATTGAGACCCTCCGCCGTATCAAGTCGGTCAGGCCGTCGATCCCCGTGGTGATGATCACCAAGAGCGAGGAGGAGGATATCATGGATGCCGCCATCGGATCACAGATAGCCGATTATCTGATCAAGCCTGTCAAGCCGCAGCAGATACTCCTCTCCCTGAAACGGATACTCAACATTGATGATATCGTCACCCGCCAGACCACCACCCTCTTCAGGGAGGAGTTCGGAACCATCTCGGAGATGATATCCGCATCGTCAACCTTCGGGCAGTGGAGCGACCTCTACCGCAAGCTCACCTTCTGGCAGGCCGAGCTCTCCAGATCTTCTGACCCCGGCATGATGGAGGTACTGCGGATGCAGGAGGCCGATGCCAACAGGGCCTTTGCCAGGTATGTATCGGGCAACTACCTGGGGTGGATGTCAGCAGAGACTATTGATAAGCCGCTCCTCTCCCCCGCCGTGATGTCAAAACGGATATTCCCCCTGATCAGGCAGGGGTCGCCCCTCTTCTTCATCATCATTGACAACATGCGCCTCGACCAGTGGCAGACGATCGCGGCGGACCTCAGGCAGATAATGCGTACGGTGTCTGAAGAGCTCTATATGAGCATACTGCCGACAACGACGCAGTACTCGCGCAATGCACTCTTCTCAGGACTGATGCCGGCATCCATAGGCGAGATGATGCCCGAATACTGGATCAACGACCATGAGGAGGAGGGTAAGAATCTCAATGAGGAGAAGCTTCTTGTCAGGAACATGCAGAGAGCAGGTATCACATGCAGGTGGGGTTACAGCAAGGTGAGCTCTGACGCCGAGGGGAGGAGCCTGAATGACAAGGCGTCACAGCTGCTGACACATGATCTCTATGTCATTGTATATAACTTCGTTGACATGCTCAGCCATGCCCGCACGGAGGTGAACGTCCTCCGCGATATGACGGGCGACGAGGCCTCCTGGCTCTCACTGACACACTCATGGTTCATCCACTCTCCGCTGCTTGAGCTCCTCAGGATTATCTCCGCCAGGGGTGCGAGGGTGGTCATCACCACTGACCACGGGTCGGTAAAAGTGCAGAAACCCCTGAAGGTGGTGGGCGACAGGCAGACCTCCATGAACCTGCGCTACAAGACCGGAAGAAACCTTGACTACAACCCCCGTGAGGTGTTTGAGATTACCGCTCCGGCCAGGGCGGGACTGCCAATGACCAACATAACCTCAAGATATATCTTTGCCACCGGCAATGACTTCCTGGTCTATCCCAACAACTATAACCAGATAGTCTCATACTACCGTGACTCGTTCCAGCACGGCGGCATCTCGCTTCAGGAGATGATGCTTCCGCTGGCCCTGCTGGAGCCGGTTTAAAAATATTATTTTTACCGCATGAAGCTGGTGATCAGTGACAGGAGCCATCTGCCCGAAGCAGCCAGGCATTTCCTCAGGGAGACGTCCGGCAGCAGGATCATTGCCTTCTACGGCCAGATGGGGTCAGGCAAAACCACATTCATCAAGGCCCTCTGCCGCGAGATGGGGGTAACCGACACCGTCACCAGCCCCACATTCACGCTGGTCAATGAGTACATCCGCCCCGAC
Source organism: Bacteroidales bacterium (assembly GCA_011620595.1). GTDB lineage: Bacteria > Bacteroidota > Bacteroidia > Bacteroidales > VadinHA17 > SR-FBR-E99. Next base: position 52,072 of record WOYX01000042.1, read on the forward strand.
GGCCCGCCGGTATATCACTTTGATTTTTACCGTATCAGCAAAATTTCCGAAGCACTAGACTTCGGTATTGAAGAGTATCTCGACTCCGGCTCGCCCTGTTTCATGGAGTGGCCTGAACTCATAGAACCCCTTCTGCCGCCCGGCACCCTGAGGGTCTCAATCACCGTCACTGCTGACGGCAGCAGGGTCATTGAGAGGCTATCCACACCACCGGGGAGTATCTCCTCACCCCCGGCTTCACCCTCCCTCTGAGCTTTTAACTCGCGGCTACCAGACCCTGCAGACCTATGGTTTAGTGACGCCGTCTAAATAATGAAATCAGCGCCGGGCTCCCTGTTTCTCCCCTCCGTCTGAATTATCAGCCTCTCTCTGTTTTCGGTTCGATTAAAATCTTACTTTTGAAATGATGAATGTGTTCCTTCCGTTTAACCCTTTAAATAAAACGAAGCCCGATGACTGAACCTGCCAGAAGCGCCTTCATGCCGCAGGAAGAGCTGATTGAAAAGACCGTAGACAGACGGCATATGTCGATAGGCATGCCGCATGACGTTCTTGATGATGAGAAGCGCATTGCTCTCACCCCCGAAGCTGTAAAGATACTCAGCGACGCCGGACATGATGTCTATCTGGAGACAGGGGCGGGAGTGGCGGCAGGCTTCAGTGACAGGGAATACAGCGACAACGGGGCCATGGTGACTGACACACCGGAGAAGATCTACGGCTGCGACTTTGTCATCAAGATAGCTCCCTTCACCCGCGACGAGGCATCCATGCTCAGGGGCGGCCAGATAGTGATCTCGTTCATGAATGCTTCCACCATGAACGAGGAGACCATCGCGCTGATGATGCGCCAAAGGGTGACTGCGCTGGCAAGCGAAAAGATCAAGGACAGTGACGGCATGCTCCCCGTCGTTGAGTCGATGAGTGAGATAAGCGGCATCACATCCGTGCTCCTCGCCTCGGAATACCTCAGCACCACCACCGGAGGAAAGGGGGTGATGCTTGGCGGGGTGACCGGGGTGACTCCCACGGAGGTAGTCATCATCGGTGCCAATACGGCCGGTGAATACGCTGCCCGGGCAGCCCTGGGCCTGGGTGCAATAGTGAGAGTGTTTGACACCTCGGTACACCGGCTGCGAAATTTTCAAAATCTGCTGGGACAGAGACTATACACCTCCACCTTCCATCCGCAGGTGCTGCAGAAAGCCCTGAAATCGGCCGATGTACTCATAGGGGCACTCTCAACCAACATACTCATGCCGTGGTTCTATGTCACCGAGGAGATGGTGCAGGGCATGAAGCGCGGATCAGTGATCGTCGACCTCAGCATAGACACGGGAGGATGCGTGGAGACTGCTGAGCCGCGGGCAATAAAAGACCCCATCTACGAAAAACACGGAGTGATACACTACTCTGCATGGAACCTTCCTTCCCGGGTGCCAAAGACAGCCTCCATAGCACTGAGCAACGTCTTCAGACCACTGATGCAGGAGATATCCGATGCCGGCGGCATCACACCCATGCTCAAATTCAATACCGGACTGCGCGACGGGGTCTACATTTATAACGGCATCCTCACCAACGAGGCGCTGGGCCGGAAGTTCGGAATACTCTCCAAGGATATCAACCTGCTGCTGGCAGCATTCTGAATAAGAGGCAGTAGGTCAATGCCAGCTCAGGACAGCCTCCCGGCCCGACTGGCTGATCTGCGCAGCGCGGCCCAGGTACAGCGCCCTGTTGTCGCTTACATGACCTGCGGGGAAGCCAAAGAGCACCGGATATCCGTAGTTGCCGACGACGTTCATCACCACCTCCTCAACAGTCTGGTTGAAGACATGCTCGCCCTCGGTGATCTTCTCCATCCCTCCCACTACCAGCGCTGAAAGATCCTTCAGCATGCCGGCCATACGCATTGAGATAAGCATGCGGTCAAGATGATAGTACTGCTCCCCTATCTCTTCAATGAAGAGTATGGATCCTTCGGTGTCAGGCTGCGCAGGGGTGCCATTAAGACTGTAGATGAGAGAGATGTTCCCTCCCGTCACCACTCCCGTCACCTCTAACGAAGCCTCATGTGGCGGACTCCAGGTCACCGGTCCGGCCTCGCCCCTGAGGGCTTGCACCATAGTCTCATAGCAGAGCGGCGAACATCCGGGATCGGAGTAGTTCAGAGGCATCTCGGCATGAAGTGACGCTATACCGCAGACCGTGTTGAGCCATAGGTGCAGCGAAGTGATGTCACTGTACCCGACATACCATTTAGGGTTCTTTTTCAACGCACGGAAATCGATCCGGTCAACAATCCTTGACATTCCGTAACCGCCGCGGGAACAGAGGACAGCCTTCACCTCCGGGTCGTCGGTGGCCCTCTGGATATCCTCCAGCCGCTCATCATCGCTGCCGGCAAAAGGACCTTGACGCATAAAGACATGACTGCCCAGGGTGATGCGGAAGCCTGACTCTTCAAGCATCTTCACCGCCTGCACCACGACATCCTCCTCAATATGACTCGCAGGGGTGATGATCTCTATCCGGTCGCCCTCCCTGAGCCAGGGCGGTATGATAAGTGATTTCATCAGATTATTTGATCATAATTCATTGGTCTGATGGAACTTGCATGAAATAAAAAACCCAATCCCTTCTGTGAGTTGTTGTTCATGCAAGTTTCATTGCTCAATAACAAATGGTGAGAGAATCAAACTTACATAAAATCACCCGATTTTCTGCAGAAAGAGAAAAATCCGGTAAAAAAAAACGCACCATACGCAAACAAAAATCTCAGGAGAAACAGTCCGGCGGGCAAAGAAAAATCCCGCAAGTGATCCCGCATCCGGGCAGATAGAAATTCATTAAGGCAAACCTCGACGGATGCAGGTAACTTCACCATGTGAAAGACCCAACCGCACCCTGACAGAAATCACCGTGAGAGAAACTGCGCCGCCGTCCCGAACAGCCTGTCAAAGGTGCTGTCGACGGCCTGCTGTGATGATTCTCCGGCAAACAGCGGAAAGGGATTTTCATGGGTAAAGGGATACTCAGGCTGCCATATCTCCAGGTCGGCACCAATGAGGGTGGCAGAGACAGCCTCGGCGGGTATGACCCTGTCGCCGGCAAAGGTGACAGCCTTGAATCTGCCGCCACTGTTTCGGAAGGGCGTGCCTGAGACCTCCTTCAGCCTGCTGAGCGACGTCATGCCGTAAAACGCCTCTCCCTCCGGGGTGTCATTCATGACCTGCATAAACCTGCTGTCATCGGGAGGTCCGTTTTGTCCCGGCCACGAGAGATAGAATGAGACCAGTCTCTCAAAGGCCCTGCTGTCCATTATCAGCTTCGAGGTGCCGTTCATCAGGCCGAAGGCGCTTCCGCCGCAGAAGAGCATCACGCGTGTATCATCCGGCAGGAGGGAGGGTCTGGAGAGCATCATCACCTGGGCTGCCAGTGCACCAATTGAATAGGCAAAGATATCGACGGGTCCACTACCGGGCAGCAAGGGGTGAGAGCCCTCCCTGATTGCTCCGGTAAGCTGTGCAACGTCCCTGATCGTCTGGTATCCTGATAGCAGAAAACGCTGGGGTGAAAGTGACATACGGGTGCTGAGGGCAACATTGACAAATGTTGAGAGCCTGGTATCAGGCAGCAGTGAGGTGCGTGCCGCCACCAGCGGCATCATCAGATGCCTGTCGATCCAGCTGCGCGGCGAACGGTTCATGTGATAGGCACTGGGGAAGAGCACCACCGGCCTGCCTGTGTCAGTAGCCAGCCTCATGCCCCACTGCAGGTACTTGTTCCAGCTACGCTCATTGAGACCGTGCAGGAGTACTATTGCACCCCTGCCGCCTGCGTTGCCCGGAGTCAGTATATAATAACGGAACTCCCCGTTGGCATGCTCCAGCTCTCCGGACCTGAAGAGAGAACGAAATACCGAAGCCACTCTGCTCTCGTCAGGATAGCGGTAGCTGCCCGATGATTGAAAGAGCTCCTCCCTGACAGTTACACCCGTGCCGGGAATAATTCCCTCCGTCACTCCTCCCCTGAAGTGTGCCGCAAACTCCCTCTCACGGCCTGTGTAACCCATAAGCCTGTTTTTCGGCAAACAAAAGAAATTGCCGGGGAGCTTCCAAAAAATTGGTTCCGCCAACCCCGCGACGGGCCAAAAACTCCCAGACGGGGACGAAAAAGACCATAAAGGGGTGAAATATCCCGGGCGTCAGTGGCCGGAAAACGGTAGATCACCAAAAGTGTTACTTTTGCATTGACAACTGATGCCATGAATATTGACCTGAGCAGAAAGCTTCCCGGATACCTTACAGAAAAGGGAAATATCGTCACAACGATACTCTTTACTGCCGGCTTTGCACTGCTGTTCCTCAACCTCTACACTCCCTTCGGGGTGGCTACCTGGTTTGAGGCCTCAAAGCCTACCCTCCTGCTCTATGCCAGCGGCGTGATCCTGGCCGGAGTGCTGGTGGTTGCCGTCAGCCGGATCATAATGTACCATTCCGTCAGACGGGGAGGCATCCTGAGTATATGGCACTACCTGGTGTGGGTGGCGGCAGAGATACTTGCAATGGCTCTCTTCTTCACCCTTTTTGAGATAGTGATCCTGCATGATCAGCGTCCCTTTACCGAGCTCCTGGGCAGGTCGGTACAGAACACCTCGCTGACACTGCTGCTTCCCTATACCTTCCTCTGGCTCTGGTTCTCGTGGCGCGACAGCAAGATGAAGCTTACCAGGATCATGGAACAGCCTGAGATTGCCGGACAGAAACCAATGATCCCTCTCAGGGATGAAAAGGGAGTCCTGAGGATGTCGCTCCTGCGCTCTGACATACTCTGGATCCAGGGTAGCGACAACTATGTGACCGTCTGGTACCAGGCCCGCAGCAAGGTGTCGAAGTTCATGCTTCGCAACACTCTCCGGGCGCTGGAGGATGAGCTGAAGCAGGAACAGGTGATACGCTGCCACAGGTCGTATCTCGTCAACATTGAGAAGGTAAAGCTCATACGCCGTGAGAAGGACGGGTTGATGCTCGAGCTCGATACTGTCCCGCCGTCGGTCATACCCGTATCACGTACCTATATGCAGGAGGTGCTTACCGCCTTCGGTCAGGAGGGGTAAACACCCACCCTGCTCTCCTCTAAATTCATTATATTTGCCGGATTGAACTCAGCAACACTCTCTCCTGATGAAGAAATTCAAGCGCCATCTTATCACCTCCGCTCTCCCCTATGCGAACGGACCGATACATATCGGGCACCTGGCCGGGGTATACGTGCCTTCTGACATCTACACCCGCTACCTCAGGATGCGGGGCGAGGACGTGATATCCATCTGCGGCTCCGACGAGCACGGGGTGCCCATCACCCTCAAGGCCAGAAAGGAGGGCATAACCCCGCAGGAGGTGGTGGACCGCTACCATGAGCTTAATAAAAAAGCCTTTGCCGACTTCGGCATCGCCTTTGACATCTACTCACGTACTTCCAATAAGATACATTACGAGACAGCCTCGGAATTCTTCCGCAAGCTGTATGACCAGGGTGAGTTTATCGAGAAAACCTCCAGCCAGTATTACGACGAGGAGGCCGGATGCTTTCTGGCTGACAGGTACATCACCGGCACCTGCCCGCACTGCGGCAATGAGAATGCCTACGGCGACCAGTGCGAGAAGTGCGGCACCTCACTCAGCCCCACCGACCTTATCAACCCCAGGTCAACCATAAGCGGCAGTGCACCTGTGATGCGCGACACCCTCCACTGGTACCTTCCTCTCGACAAATATGAACCGTGGATCAGAAAGTGGATCCTTGAAGAGCATACCGAATGGAAGACAAACGTATACGGTCAGTGCAAGTCGTGGCTCGACCAGGGGCTGCAGCCAAGGGCAGTGAGCCGCGACCTCGACTGGGGCGTGCCTGTGCCAGTGGAAGGAGCAGAAGGAAAGGTCCTCTATGTCTGGTTTGACGCACCCATAGGATATATCTCCGCCACCAGGGAGCTGACACCCGACTGGGAGAAATACTGGAAGGACCCGGAGACACGGATGATACACTTCATAGGGAAGGACAACATCGTCTTTCACTGTATCATCTTCCCTTCCATGCTTAAGGCCGAGGGCAGCTATATACTTCCCGACAACGTGCCTGCCAACGAGTTCCTGAACCTCGAGAACGAAAAGATCTCGACATCCAGAAACTGGGCTGTCTGGCTTCACGAATACCTTGTGGATTTCCCCGGCAAGCAGGACTCGCTGCGTTACGCCCTCTGCGCCAGTGCACCGGAGACCAAGGACAACGATTTCACCTGGAAGGAGTTCCAGTCCCGCAACAATAATGAGCTGGTAGCTATACTCGGCAACTTCGTCAACCGCACCCTGGTACTCACCAACAACTATTACAAAGGTGAGGTGCCGGCACCGGGGGAGATGACTGAGTACGACCGTGAGACCGTCAGCTCCATCATGAGCTGCCGCGAAAATGTGGAGAGCAACCTCGAGGCATTCCGCTTTCGCCAGGCGCTGTCCGAGGCAATGAACCTGGCACGCCTGGGTAACAAGTACCTGGCTGACACTGAGCCGTGGAAAGTTGTCAAGACCGACACTGACCGGGTGAAGACGATAATGTACGTCTCCCTCCAGATCACCGCCAACCTGGCTATCCTGCTTGAGCCCTTCCTTCCCTTCTCGATGGACAAACTTCGCGGATGGCTGGGCATCACCGGAAGACCCTGGAATGAGGCCGGAAGGTCTGACCTGCTTGCTCCCGGACATAAAGTCTCTGCCGGTGAGCTGATGTTCTCCAGGGTGGAGGATGCAGAGATAGAACGGCAGATCAGGAAACTGCTTGATACCAGGAAAGCCAACGAGAACAGTGAAGCACAGGCTGCACCTCAGAAGGAGGATGTCACCTTCGAAGAGTTTACCCGCATGGATATACGTACTGCTACAATACTGGAGGCGGAGAAGGTGCCCAAAACCACAAAGCTGATAAAGCTTAAGGTCGATACCGGTATTGACGTCCGCACCATAGTCTCAGGCATCGCGGAGCACTTCACTGCGGAGGAGCTTCCGGGAAAAAGTATCTCGGTTATTGTCAACCTGGCACCCCGTACCATCAAGGGGATCGAGTCAAAGGGGATGGTGCTGCTGGCTGAGGACGAAAACGGCAAGCTGGTCTTCGTTGTCCCCGAGGAGAAGATAAAAAACGGAAGCCCGGTAAGGTAAGTCTGAAGGTCTGA
>WOYX01000009.1:0-66860 GCA_011620595.1 Bacteroidales bacterium
TCAGACCTTCAGACCTCAGACCTTCAGACCTGAGACCTGAGACCTTCAGACCTCAGACCTCAGACCTTCACTACTGCCGACTGTGGACTGATCAGGCATTCACCGGTATTTTTCCGCCTCCTGGTGGTATTTAACATTTATTTGACGAAAAAAACTTGTAAAACTGAAAAAGTTTTCTGATTATTGCACCCGATTTCAGGCAAGCCAATGAATCAGACAGAAGAATACAATTTAAGAATCATTACGGGTGCGGCAGAACTATTCCGTCAGTTCGGGATCAGGGCTGTGACCATGGATATGATAGCCAATCACCTGGGAATGTCAAAGAGGACCATCTACGAACAGTTCCACGACAAGGACGAGCTTCTCTTTGCAGTCATGGATTCAATGATTATTAAAAGAAGGGAGAAAACCGATGCAATCCTGAACTCGTCGCCCGATGTGATATCTGCTATTTTTGCAATGATACGGACTGGCACGGATCACGCTGCCATGATGAACCCGCTGATAGGTTCTGATCTGAGGAAGTATCACAGTAAAGTTCTCAGAAGGCTTAAGGAAAAATGTGAGAATCCTGATCATGAGGGTTCAATGAAGATACTTGAGGCAGGTGTGAGGCAGTCCGTATTCAGGGACAACCACGATCTGGAGATACTCAGCCGTGCCTTTAGTGCCATTGCTTCCCTGATCATGGATGAGAATCTCTTTCCCCCTGAAAAGTTCCTGCATCGCGATCTGATACGGCACATCATCCTGAACTTCCTCCGTGGCATCTCCACTGTAAGGGGGATTGAGCTTATTGATTCCATGGAACATGAGCTAATGGCATAAAAACGGAAAGTAAAGCAGTGTTAAATGAAAGTTGCATGAGCAGAACAGATAAAAGCATCTGATTAAATACCACATTCAAGTGCAATTTGACCAACAATAAATAATCAATAAACGAATGGAAAAAAAAACAATCGCAACTGTTTGCCTGATAATACTGGTTGGCACTGTCAGCATTACGGCCCAGGAGGTGACATCATCCCTCTCGCTTACAGTAGGTCAGGCGGTGGAGTATGCCCTTGACCATAACCGCAGTGTCTTGTCGGCAAGGTATGACCTGATGGCATCAGACAAGGCATTCATTGAAGCTCTTTCCAACGGTCTTCCGTCAATATCGGGAAGTGGTGGCCTTAATGATAACCTCAAGTTGATGACTACCCTGCTTCCGGGTGAGATGTTCGGGCAACCGGGTGTTAAGATACCCGTGACATTCGGGTCAAAATACAACACATCCTACGGTATATCGGCATCAACAGTGCTGTTCAATGCGCCATGGCTGATCGGAGTGAAGACGGCAAAGCTTGCAACGGACCTGTCGGCAAAAGGTCTCGAACAGACCGAAATTGACACCCGTGAAAGCGTCATGACTGTTTATTACCTGATACTTGTTTCGCATGAGACATTAAAGGTGATAGACGCCAATCTGATCAATCTCAATGAGCTGCTGGCATCAACACAGGCCATGTACAGCGTGGGTATGGCGGAGGCTACTGACGTTGACCAGATGCGCTCTAACGTCTCCATGCTGAAAAATACAAAATCATCGATGGAGCGGGCGCTTGAGGTTAATTATAACCTTTTGAGATTTCTGCTTGGAATCGGGAGAGAGACAGAGATTGTACTGACGCAGTCACTCGAAAACATAGTTGACGAGGTAGATATTCAATCTCTGCTGGCACAGGATTTTAGCCTTGAGGAAAATATTAACTACAAGCTTGTTGAGGGCCAGGTAAAAATGTCAGAGCTCTCTCTGACAGGAGCAAAGGCTTCGGTTTTGCCATCGCTGGCAGCATCAATATATTACAATCAGATGGGTATGGGTGATAAGCTGAATGACCTGAGGTGGTTCCCCAACTCGGTCCTTGGTTTCCAGCTCTCCATTCCTATTTTCGCCAGCGGGCAGAGGTATGCCAGGATCAGCAAGGCAAAGATTAATCTTGAAAAGGCCATTAATACAGAGGCCATGGTGACCGACCAGCTGCTGATGCAGGAGAAGGAGCTCCGTTTTAACCTGCAGAGCGCATGGGAGCAGTACAGGCTGCAAAAAGAGAACATAGAGATTGCATCACGCGTCCTCAAAAGCTTCGAGAACAAATACAACCAGGGGATGGCCTCGAGCCTTGACCTGACCCAGGCCAACAACAACTACCTGACAGCGCAGAACAACTATCTCTCTGCCCTCATGAACCTTCTGCAGACCAGGGTGGCTTTCAACAAGCTGATGAACAACCTTTAATGAGTAACTAATACAACAACATCATACAATGAACCGAAACATTATTCCAATAATCCTTGCCGGTGCCATGATCATGGCATCGTGCAACCGGCAGGGCCAGCCTGCCGCCGGTCAGGCAGAAGCAGACAGCCTGGCAGCAGCAATACCCGTCAGGGTCATGCCGGTCGCAAAGACAGCCATAACCCGCACAATAGACTACACCGGCACCATACAGGCCTATGAGGAGGTCAACCTGGCACCCTCGACCCCCGGCCGGGTGGACAGGATCTACGTTGAAGTAGGTGACCGGGTACAGAAGGGACAGCAACTCTTTCTGATGGATCGTACGCAATATTATGCCAACAAGATACAGCTCGCCAACCTCGAGAAGGACCTGGCGCGCCTCGACACGCTTCTGAAGGTGGGAAGCGTAAAAGAGCAGACCTATGATCAGACCAGGGCGCAGTATGAAGTGATGAAGGCCAATGTCGACTTCATGGAGGAGAACACCCTTCTGGAGGCTCCGTTCAGCGGCCTGATCACCGGCAAGTACCTCGAAGACGGGGAACTTTATTCGGGTGCTCCGGGAATGTCAGGTAAGTCAGCCGTTGTTACCCTGATGCAGATCAACCCGGTGAAGATAATAGTCAGTATCTCCGAAAGGTATTTTCCCCTCATCAGGAACGGCATGAAAGTGAGGGTGGTGGCTGATGTCTATCCTGATAAAAATTTCGAGGGTACCATCTTCAGGGTGCATCCCACCATTGATGCAATGTCGCGTTCCTTCCGTGCCGAGGTGCGCATCAGCAACGGCAGCGAGTTGCTTCGCCCCGGGATGTTCGCAAGAGCCTTCATAGACATGGGCCGTGAGGAGGCCATCATGGTCCCGGCCAACGCCGTCCTGATGCAGGAGGGCACCAATGAGAGGTTCATCTTTGTGGTAGAGAACGGCGTCGCTGTAAGAAGACCCATAATCCTGGGACAGAGGTTTGATGACAACTTTGAGATTGCCGACGGCGACCTTAAGGAAGGTGACCTCCTTGTCATTGACGGCCAGGCACGGCTCAACAATGGACAGAAGGTGGAAGTATCAAGATGAGTACAAACAAGAGACAATTTTAGATTATGAGTATATATGCCAGTGCAGTAAGGAGACCCGTAACCACCATCCTGATCTTCGTCATCACGATAGTCATAGGGCTTTATTCCCTGACACAGCTGCCAATCGACCTCTTCCCTGAGGTTGAGCTCCCCTACCTGTCGGTTTTTACCAGCTACCCGGGTGCCAGTGCGGCAGATATTGAAACGAATATAACCCGTCCCCTGGAGGACGCCCTCAACTCTGTCACAGATCTGAAGGAGATAACTTCCCGGTCCAGCGATAACATTTCGGTCATTTTTATGGAATTTGAATACGAAACTAACCTGGATGAGGCATCGAATGATGTGAGGAGTTCTCTTTCCTTGATCCAGAGCTTCCTTCCTGAAGATGCCGAGGACCCGACAATCCTCAAGTTCAACTCGAGCATGATGCCTATCATCTTCTATGCCATCACCGCGGAGGAGAGCTACAGGGGACTTGAGAAGATACTTGACGAGAAACTGGTCAACCCTCTGAACCGCATCGACGGAGTGGGTAACGTTGTACTGGCAGGAGTACCGGGGAGAGAGATCTATGTTGAGGTAGACCCGCGGCGCATGGAAGCCTATAATCTTACCATAGAGCAGATAGGTAATGTGCTAAGGGCTGAGAACCTGAACATGCCCGTTGGATACCTGGAGATGGGAAGGATGGACTACCCGATCAGGATCCAGGGCGAGTTTGCCGAAAGTAACCAGATTGCAGATGTAATCGTAGGCAACTATAACGGCAACAATGTTTTCCTGAGAGACGTCGCCACGGTCAATGACACAATCAGGGAGACCAAACTGGTGTCAAAAATCGACGGCAGCCAGGGAATGACCCTCTTCGTGATGAAGATGTCAGGTGCCAACAGTGTTCAGATATGCCATGAGGTGGACAGAGAGATTAATAGGCTTCAGAAGAATCTGCCTCCGGATATCGGCATCAAAAAAATAATGGATACCTCAGAGTTCATCCAGGGATCCATCAACAACCTGACTGAGACTCTGATGTATGCCGGGATCTTTGTGGTACTGGTGGTCCTCTTCTTCCTCGGCAGGTGGCGCGCGACGCTCATCGTCATCCTTACAATACCCATATCGCTGCTGGTGGCCTTCATTTATATCTTCCTGACGGGAAGCTCAGTCAACGTCATCTCGCTTTCGTCACTCTCAATTGCCATCGGCATGGTGGTTGATGACGCAATTGTGGTGCTCGAGAATATCACCAAGCATATAGAGCGCGGCAGCCGCCCGCGTGAGGCAGCAATCTACGCAAGCAATGAGGTGTGGCTGGCAGTAATTGTCACTACCCTTACGGTTGTGGCGGTGTTCCTTCCCCTGACCTTCGTCAGTGGACTCACGGGAGTGCTCTTTGCACAGCTTGGGTGGATCGTTTCCATAACGATAATCACGTCAACCCTGGCCGCCATCACCCTTACTCCGACTCTCAGCTCACTGCTGCTCCGGGTCAGACCGATAAAGGAGAATGCCCCGCTCTGGACATGGGACGGTTCGATTCACAAGTTCCTGAAGTGGCTTGACGAATTTTATGTGAAGACCCTATCATGGGTGCTTTATCACAAGAAATTCGTGATCGCTGTTGCAATTGTGATATTTGCAGGGTCCATGTTCCTGTTTAAATTTATCGGCACGGAATTCATGCCTGCTGCCGATGAGTCACGGGTGTCTGCTACTGTCGAACTTCAGACCGGCACCAGGGTGACAGAAACGGAAAAGGTTGCTGACAGGATCGATTCAATCGTCAGGGCACAGATACCTGAAATTAAACTTGTTTCGATGTCCGTTGGTACCGATGACAACGGAGGGGTATCCTCGCTCTTCAGCCAGGGCGGTACCCATGTGGCAACATACACCTTTGCCCTTCTTGACGTGGGAGATAGAGACAAATCGGCTGAGGAGGTGGCCGAGGAGATACGCCGGATCATTGCCCCGATGCCCGAGGTGATTAACTTCTCGGTGCTGGCCGATGCCGGCGGTATGGGAGCCATGGGCGGAGGCAACACTGTTGACATTGAGATATACGGCTTCGACATAGCCCAGACGAACCTGCTGGCTGAACAGTTGGCTGAAAGGGTAAAAAAGATCCCCGGTGCAACCAACGTGGATATAAGCCGCGACAAATCCAAACCGGAGCTACAGATCATCCTTGACCCGGACAAGCTCCTGAGGTACGGACTGACAACCGCGCAGGTGTCGACGATGATCAGGAACCGTGTTGACGGCCTCACCGCCACCCGTCTCCGCCAGTACGGCGATGAGTATGATGTCATCGTCAGATACAAGGAGTCGGCGCGAAACTCTATCACGGAAGTGCAGAACATTGGAGTGGCGCTTCCTTCAGGTCAGGTCATAAGGCTGGGTGAGATAGCGCAGGTCAGGGAATTCTGGTCTCCGCCCACTATAGAGCGAAAACGCAAGGAGCGCATCGTGACTGTGTCAGTGACTCCCTACAAGAGGGCGCTGAACCTTATCGTGGCTGACATCCAGAAGGAGCTTGACAGCCTGACTATCCCCTCCGGTGTGATGGTTGAGATATCAGGAGCCTTTGAAGATATGACAGAATCATTCATAGACATAGGGTTGCTGATGGTCGTTTCGCTGATACTGGTATACCTGGTAATGGCATCACAGTTTGAGTCGCTGAAGATGCCTGTGATCATCATGCTCGCGATACCGTTTGCCTTCTCGGGAGTCGCTATAGCGCTCTTCCTGACCGGTACCAAGCTCAGTCTTATCGCCGGCATTGGCGCAATAATGCTGATAGGTATCGTGGTGAAGAATGCCATTGTACTGGTTGACTTCACCAACCTCACCCGAGACAGGGGTGTGGAGCTCTACCAGGCAGTGCTTGACTCGGGCCGTTCAAGGCTGAGACCTGTGCTGATGACCTCAATGACCACCATTCTGGCGATGCTTCCTCTGGCCATTAATCCCGGCGAAGGATCCGAGTTGTGGCAGCCGATGGGTATTGCAATAATAGGAGGACTGGTCTTCTCGACCATCGTAACGATGGTGCTGGTTCCAGTGGGCTATGTGCTCATGGCACGCCATGGCGAGAGAGATAAAAAACACAAGATGGCATTCAGGGATATGAAGTTTCTGGATGACATAAAGGCTAACCATCAAAATCCGGAAGCATGAAACCAACATGTTATTCAAGCGCATACAAGTATGCAGTTGTTTACCAAACATGTGGGTTCTATTTGACCAATGAAACTTACATGAGCAATAACTCGCAAAAAACAAAGATTATATACTGCATGTAAGTTCCATTCGACCAATAAGATAATAATCAAATAACCGAATGAAACAATAATAAAATAATCGGATGAAAGCTGTAATGATAATATATAACCTTGCCCTGACTGAGAAGATTGAGTACGCCCTTGAACAGCTGGGCATCAGGGGCTATACACAGTGGGACAATGTTGAAGGAGTCGGCAGCCTTACCGGGGCGCCCCACCTCGGCACTCACACCTGGCCAGAGATCAACGGTGTCACCCTCACCTTTGTTGACGAAGAGAAGGTGTCCCAGCTGCTTGAGGCTGTAAAACGCATTGACGCCATAAACACCGAGGTGGGCATCAGGGCATTCGTCTGGGCGGTGGAGCAGGCAGTGTGAAGTCTTTATAAACGGAAATAACTCCGGCCGATTATTTCATAGCGCCAGGCAGCCTGGGGTATACGTGAAGTCTGAGGCAGCCTGCCGCGACCAATTAAAATTAAAGAGTAACGACGCTCCCCGCGGGCTGATGTAATTCGCTGAATAATAAGATGTAACGACGTCCCGCAAGGGCGTCGTTACTCTTTAATGCACATTCCCGGCGTTATGTTTTGCAGCATTTTTATTTCCGAAAGGAATAATTTCTATTTTTATGGCGGAAGAATCACCAATCTTAAAACACAAAATCATGTCGAAATTTATTTCTCTCTTTTCACTGCTCATTTTCCTGGTTTTGGCAACATCATGCACAAATACCAGGGGAGATCAGAAAGTCACAGCTTCTGAAGCTCCCGTTGCAATAAAATCAGATGCAAAGCTTAACCCCGACCTTGATGCCAAACTCGGTTCGTGGCTGAAAAAAGATGTTGAGTGCTACGGTATCGTTGTAGGCTATTTTGCTGACGGCAGCACACTGGGTAAATCGGTCAAATGTCGGGTAGTGGCCATCAAGCCTGACAAGATCAAGATGAAGACCATTGAGAGCGTCAGCCTCCTCCCGGGAGAGGGATGCGACAAGATGGGGCTGGCCTATGGCGACACCTGGTGGGAGGAAGAGGGAGATATCTTCCGTACCCGCGAAGAGGCAGAAACCTATATCAGGGAGAAGGGCTGGACTGCAAAGTAGTCTTGGAAAGCAGCTTTTCATTATGTTAGTTATAATCCCGCTTCTTTATCTGTACACCATCTGGGATGAGTGATCAGGAACTGGTAAAGGCCGTTATCAGGGGAGATAACAGTGCCATGCGCGACCTGATATCCAAATATCAGGAGCTGGTGCTGAACACCTGTTATAAGGTCTTACAGTCACGGGAAGATGCCGAGGATATTGCCCAGGAGGTATTTATAGAGACATACCGCTCCGCTGCGGGTCTGCGGTACGAGGATGACATATCATTCTGGCTATACCGCATCTCACTTAACAAGTCGATAAATCACCTCAAGCGATCGCAAAATATACTCTTCCGTTCGCTGATGCAGATAGAGTCTCTCTTCCATCATGATAATGCCAGGAACGTGTTTCCGGAACCGCATTCAGATGACCATCCGGGCGAAAGCCTGGAAGCAGCCGAGAGGGATGAGATTGTTAAAAAGGCTGTGGCAACCCTGCCGGCAAACCAGCAGAAAGCCTTTATCCTTTTTTACTACGAGGAGCTTTCCTATAAAGAGATAAGCAACGTGCTGGGACTGTCGGTAGCATCGGTTGAATCACTTCTTTTCCGTGCGCGTGAAAACCTGAAGAAAAGATGCTGTCCCGACCATCCGAAAAAAAAGGAATCTAAAACTTCAAATCATGATACCTGAAAAAACCAACAGGATTTTGCTTTGGTTCAACCTGATCCTGATCCTGATCATCACATCGGCTGTAGTTACTTTCCTGGTAATGAAAAGCGCGGGTGAGAAGCAAACTAATAACCCGGGAGTGATCAATTCCATGGACATGCTCCGCAAGGAGCTCAGCCTTACTGATGAACAGTACCGGAAAGTTCTGTTGGAGAATGACCGGACAACCCGGACATACAATATTGTCTTTGACATGATGTGCGAGACCAATGTGGCAATGATTGAGGAACTGGCAAAGGAGTATAGTGACCCGGCCGTACTTGACAGCCTCTCCAGGAAGGTGGGAACACTCAGTGCCTCACTCAGAAGGCACACCACCGACTATTTTATGAACCTGAAAAGCATCTGCAATGAGGATCAGCAAAAAGAGCTTACAGAGATCTTCAAGAGAATGATGCAGCTCGATGAATTATGCGAGAGCTGCAACAAGAGAGATTGCCCCAGAAGAGAACGGATCAACAACATCGGAAAATAATTTTCTGTAGTGACCGCAGGTTTCAGGCTCCTCAATTGTCTTTTTATTGAGCGTTCATATTTATTCAAATCAAATCATGACAGATTATTTTTCTGAGCTTGCCAATAACTATAAAGGCAAGCGAATAGATGTTCCCGACACATTCGCTGACGATGTCATGTCCAGAATTGAGCGACGGAGGGAGGGGGGATTCAGATCTCTGTCGGTGCCTTCGCGGATACTTCTCTCCACAGTGGTGCTGGCAATTTACTGTTCACTGGGAGTCCTGCTGGGATTAAAGTGCTACAGCGACCTTAAACCTGACGGTAACTCATCTTCCCACGAGGCCCTGGTTGAACTTATGGACTCACACTACATGAGTACAGACCTTCTTCACGATCCGTTCTTCAGAAATTTTGTCTGTAAATAATTCATTAATACATGACTCAACCGGATGAAACTTACATGAGCTGCAACCAACTACAGGATATGGTCACTTTATTATATGTAAGTTCCATTAGACCAATAAAATAAGAATTTACTAATCTGATGAAAAAGCAAAACTGGTACAAGCTCCTTTATCAATTTGCGATAATTGGTGTTCTCACATTTATGGGCTTCCGTCTGCTCTTTGACAAGGCTTATGCACCCGACTTCGAGGCTTACTGCCCGTTTGGAGGACTACAGGCACTGGGGAGCTACCTTACCATGGACTCCCTCTCATGCTCCATGACCAGCACGCAGATTATGATGGGGGTGGTCCTCTTCATTGGTATAGTGCTCTTCTCCCGGCTCTTCTGCGGATACATATGTCCCCTCGGCACTGTGGGAGAGTGGATAGGCAAGCTGGGCGACAGGCTGAAAGTGAGAATAACCCCTAAGGGTTTTGTTGACTATGCCCTCCGCCTTCCAAAGTACGTCCTACTCTTTATAACATTCTACTTCACCCTGAAGTCGAGTGAGCTTTTCTGCAAGAAGTTTGACCCTTACTATGCCGTTGTCTCCGGCTTTGACAGTGATGTTGTACTGCTGTGGGCTCTCCTGGCCATCGTTGCACTTGTAGTCGGATCGCTCTTTGTAAGGCTCTTCTGGTGCCGCTATCTGTGCCCCCTGGGAGCCCTGTCGGCGATATTAAAGTTCTCATGGTGGTTCCTGGGTGTGATGGCACTTTATGTAATACTGATCCTGGTAGGTCTTGATATATCATATGTATACCCGCTCCTGGTAATTACCGCCGGCGGATATATCCTTGAGGTGACACGGATGAAAAAGGTGTGGCCTGATCCGGTGCATATCACGCGTAACACGGAAACCTGCATTGACTGCGGTCTCTGCTCTGAAACCTGTCCCCAGGGTATTGACGTGGCACAGATGGAGAAGGTGACCCATACGGACTGCACACTTTGCGGCGACTGTCTCCATGCATGTCCCGAAAAGGATACGCTCCTGATCAACAAAAAGAATATGAAGTGGCTTCCCGCAGTAGTGCTGGGAGCACTTATCATCCTGGGCATTGCCGCAGGCAGCCTGTTCGAGCTGCCCACCATTGATCAGAAGTGGGGCACCACTGAACAGGTTAAGAGTGCCGGAGTCTTCGAGATGGAAGGATTGAAGAACATCAAGTGCTTTGGCAGCTCTACGGCTTTTGCCAACCAGATGCGTAGGCACGAAGGCATCTACGGTGTCTCCACTTTCGTGGCAAACAATAAGGTGCGGGTGCTGTATGACACATCGCTTTATGACGACGAGAAGCTGCAGCAGCTTATGTTTGTACCCGTGAAGCGGGTCATCAGACCGGTGACAAATGATGTTGACTCGGTGATACACTACACCCTCACCATTGATAAGTTCTTCGATCCCCTAGATGCTACCTATCTGCAGCATCTGCTCAATCAGAAGACTGATGCCTGCGGTTTCCAGACTGAATTTGCCTGCCCGGTGATAGTGCGAATATACTTCCCGGCAGGGAAAGAGCCCGGCAGAGAAGCCCTGACGGAGGTTATTGAGTCAAAAAACCTGACTTTCACCTCCAATGATAATGAGTTTCATGTCAAGCTGCCCTATAAGGTCATTACCTTCGATGAAAAGCCTCTGAAAATGTCAAAGAGAGAATATGCTTCAGCCATGTTCGTTCCGACAATCTCACGCTTCAACGGATTCTCAAATTTCTCGGATGATGTTGTCTCTAAATATATCCTCATGATGGGCACAAACTCGTCACACAAGGCCAGGTATACATACCTGGTCAGCCACCTCTCAAATGATGACGGCATAATAGCCTTCGAAACCGCCCTGGACTCATTGGGGGCGGAGATGGGTGTGATCCACTACGTTGACACGGTCACCGCTCCTGACAACATCTATGCGGCTGTCAATGCCGATACCCTTGTCTTCCATTACACTGACGGCCGTACAGGCAAGCTCGCAAATCCCTTCAGCTTCCCTGATCCCGGCACTGTCAAAAAATAGCCTCCGAAACCTGTAACCATATAACCCTGACAAAAACTGATAACTGACAAACGCCATATGTATGCAATAGAGTGCAAAAACCTCACCCACTATTACGGGAAGAAGCTGGTCTATGAAAACCTGAGCTTCAATGTCGAAGAGGGCAAGATACTAGGTCTTCTTGGCAAAAACGGCACCGGGAAGTCAACCACTATTAACATCCTCAACGGGTTCCTGCAGCCCTTTTCAGGGGAGTGTCTCATCTATGGGGAGAATACCCAGACACTCACCCCGGAGACCAAGAGAAGGATAGGGTTCCTGATAGAGGGACATATCCAGTATTCCTTCATGAATATTCACCAGATAGAGAAGTTCTATTCCGGATTTTATCCTGACTGGAACAGCGCACCTTACTGGGAGCTGATGTCAAAGCTGAAGGTCACCCCGAAGCAAAGGATCTCAACCATGTCATGCGGTCAGCGCTCTCAGGTGGCACTGGGACTCATCCTGGCACAGAATCCGGACCTGCTGATACTTGACGACTTCTCCATGGGCCTCGACCCGGGATACAGGAGACTCTTCATTGATTATATGCGTGAGTATGCCAAGGCTGAACATAAAACAGTCTTCGTCACCTCTCATATTATCCAGGATATGGAGCGGCTGATAGACGATGTGATGATCATGGATTATAACAAGATACTGGCGCAGCAGCCCGTGGAACAGTTCATGAACACCTTCAGGCAGTTCAATATCACCCTCACCTCTCCTCAGCAGGAGGTTGACCTCGACGGCATTGCAGTCAACATAGAAAAGGTCAAGGATAAGATTGAATTCTATACTTATTCCACGGAGGATGAGGTTAAGAACTATCTCGCATCAAAAGGTATTGACTACAGCTCATTTGAGGAGAGAAAGATGTCACTCGAAGATGCATTTATAGGACTCACACGCAAGTATTAACCCTGAATATAACACACATGCTTAAATCAATATTGTATAAAGAGTGGATCAAGATCAGGCTGGTTGTCTGGATAGCATTGGGCCTCGGCCTGCTTGCCCTGATCAATATTTTCCTTAAGGTGCGTCATGACATACTGTTTGTCGATGCCGCGAATTACTGGTATTCATTTCTTTTCAGGGGCTATACCTATTTCAGTATCCTGAAGTTCCTGCCTTTTGTCATTGGCCTTGCAGTAGCAATAGCACAATACTTCCCGGAGACAGTCAACAAGCGATTAAAGCTGACGTTTCATCTTCCCGTCTCCGAGAACGGCATACTGATCAAGATGCATGCATTCGGAGCGGTGATACTTCTGGCTCTTTTCCTGGTCCTGCTGGGGCTTTTCACTGCCGGCAGTGCCATCTTCTTTCCTTCAAACATCATCAGGGCATCCCTGCTGACCATCTTGCCCTGGTTTCTGGGCGGTATGGCTACCTATTTTCTGGTTGCACTGATACTGCTCGAGCCAATGTGGATCTTCAGGGGACTCTATACGGCAGTGGCTGCAGGGTTTGTGACAATCTTCTTCACCAGTGCATCAATCGGCGCCTTCAGTCCGGTGCTTCTGCCACTCACGCTGATCACACTTGTTCTTAGTTGTGTTGTTTTATTTTCAGGTTACAGGTTCAGGAAAGGAGAGATGTAAGATGATAAAGTTCAGCAGATATATATTAGTGGCAACAGGTATCCTGGTAGCATCGATAGTGCTGCCGTCACTGTTCTGGACAATCTTTGAGAAGGTTCCCAGGTCACCCAATATCTTCTACAGCACCATTACGGAAGACTTTGTGATTGTTGACGGCAGTAAGAAGAAAAATCCGAAAGGGGAGGAATACACCTCAGAAGAGTATGAAAAGATTCTTCCCTTCATGTTCTTCAGGCAGCTGATGGCTGACGGTACGATGCCCGATTCCATCCACGGCGTGCTGATGGAGGCTCCCTCAATAAGCAGGGCCTCATCATTCTACAGGTATACACCGAAAAGATTCGACTCTCCGGTTCCCACCCTCTGGCCCATGTTTGAATCACAGAGCGGAAAGGTAAACCTCTCAATGCCGGAAGACTATTTCCGGATTGAAAAAAGGATGGAATTCATTGTGGCCAGAACAAACGAGGTCAACGAGGAGAAGAGCAGCCTCTTTACCGCTGCCCTTGCTGAAGAGGGATTCTCCTTCCCGGCAAAGATCATAGCCGGCATTCCCACTACGAGGAAATCATGCGACGAGGGATATTTCATCACCGACAACGCAGGGGCACTCTTTCATGTAAAGATGATCAAGGGGCAGCCCTACGTTGTGCGGATTGAAACCCCGGAGGAGCTTGATATAGTTTATATTGAAGCTGTAGATATCAGAAGCAAAGAGTATTACTGTTATGTTTTTACACGTAATAAGGGTATATTTGTGGTAATGGATGAGGTTTATGACCTCCAGCGCCTGCCGGTTGACGGGTTTAATCCTTCGCTTCATACATTCAAGCTTACCGCTGATCTGTTCAATAAGTGCATCACCGTTATGGGAAGTAACTGGTATGAGGCAATAGCAATTGATGACATGTATAATGTTGTGGCCACTCACGGGGAGGAGTGGGAAGATCTGTATGATAGACCTGACGGCAAGATGTTTGCTTCACTCTTTCCGTTTGAGATACGGATGAGGGACGACAACTCTTCATTTGTAAGATTCTACTTCAAGCCTTCACCGGGCGTAAGGTGGCTCATTGTTAACCTGCTTGCCCTGATAGCGGCAGTGGTGCTGATCATCAGGCGCGGATGGCCGCTTAGATCCAATATTCCCGATCTGCTGATTACGGCCGTTACAGGAGTGTACGGGCTGATTGCCACACAGTTCTTTCCGAACAAATTCAGTAAAGTGAAACCTCCAGCCAAAAACTGACAGATTGAAAAAGTTACTTTCAATAGTGGTATTGCTAGGCTTTGCCCTGGTGCTGACGGGACAGACACGGCCGTCGATGCAGGGCAAGGTCATCTGCCGGAATACAGGAGAGCCGGTTATGATGGCGACCGTAGTTGTCAAGGAGCTTAACATCTGGGCTACCACCAATGATTCCGGCGAATTTGTGCTGCGGAATGTCCCTTCCGGGACATATACCCTGGTTGTCTCATGTCTGGGTTTTATTGAACATGAGCACCCGGTTACCTTCCCGGTTCGTGAAGAGAAGGTCACCGTCCTGATTGATGAGGCCACCCTCGCCATTGAGGATGTGGTGGTGACAGCCAAGGAGGGGCGGCGCATAGCCTCCGGGTCGGTGATAGAACAGTCGGCCATACAGCATGTGCAGCCCACCGACTTGTCCGATGTGCTGCAGCTGTTGCCGGGCCAGACGGCACTAAACCCTGACCTTTCAAGACCCAAACAACTGACAATCAGGGAGATCATCAGAAAAGACGGCTATATAGGCGATAATATGGCCAGCCTGGGGACTCTGCTAATTGTTGACGGGGCACCGGTATCCAATGATGCCAATATGCAGTTTCTCAAGACTACCGGTGCATCAACGGGCGTTACTGCCGGGTTTGCCACCACAGCATCAGGCGGAACGGATGTCAGACAGATAGCTGTTGACAATATTGAGACCATAGAAGTAGTAAGAGGTATTGCGGGTGTTGAGAACGGTGATATGCTCAGCGGTGCTGTCAAGGTAACCATGAAGAAGGGAAAGACCCCCTTCACCGCCAAAATTAAAACAGACCCCGGGATAAAGCAGTTCTATGCCGGAAAGGGTCTGGCACTTGGAGACAGGGCAGGTACACTAAACCTCGACTTTGACTATACGCAGTCTTTTGATGACATAAGGGTAAAATATAAGACCTTCAACAGGTTCAACGGCGGTTTGATCTATAACAACACCCTGTTCAGGGAAAGCAGGCCGCTCACCCTGAGCCTTTCGGCACGTGGATCCCAGACCCTCGATGTCAGCAAGAACGATCCCGATATGCTTGATATCGAGGACTATGAGGCAAAGGATCAGGGTCTCTCCATAAACCTTAACGCAAAATGGGCCATGAACTCCGCGGTGCTGACAAACCTGAACCTGATGGTCTCAGGCAACATACAGCACCAGGTGGGCCATGAGGTCACCATGGAGGAGATACCCTCAGGTGCCCAGCCGCAGCCGATGGCTTATGAGCCGGGAGAGAACCAGGTACCCATACTGCCCTCCTCATATATCAGCGATCTCACCATCGACGGACGTCCCTATTATTACAATGCAAAGCTGTCAGGCAACCGGTCGTTCAATATCGGTAAAGTCCTCAACAACATTGTTGCCGGGGTTGAATACAGACTCATCGGAAACAACGGCCTGGGAAGGGTCTATGACCTGTCGCGGCCGCCGGTACCTGTCGGTGGAACGGATGCAAGACCGAGGTCATACAAGGATATTCCATCCCTGGGACAGCTGGCGTACTATGCCGAAGAGAACCTGGGTATACCGATTGGCAAGACAAGGCTCGACCTGCAGGCCGGCCTCAGATTCACCAATGTACAGCCCGAAGGCATCTTCAGGTCAAAGGAGCAGACCACCATGCTTGACCCCCGGTTTAATGCCAGGTATACTGTTATCGACAACGGAAAGGGAGCTGTATCTCATCTGGCATTCAGGGGCGGCTACGGCCTCTTCTCCAAAGCCCCGTCACTGCTCTATCTTTACCCGGACAGGGCCTACTGGGACAAGACCGGTCTCAGCTATTACGATCCGGTTGCACAGAGGGGCCTGTTCGTAGTGACAACCAAGATATTTGAGAATCCACGCAACGAAAACCTGGTCCCGGCGGTAAACCGCAAAATTGAAGGCGGATTTGACCTGACAGTCGAAAATATTGACCTGAATATCACTCTCTATTCCGAGAAAATGGAGAACGGTTTCAGCTTCGAATCATACTATGAGAATTTTATTTTCAACAGGTACACACAACCGTTGGAGAACGGCCTGGAGCTCTACTTTGTACCCGGCTCGGGAGTATTCTACGTCGACCCTGTCGCAGGTACCGAGGTGCAGCTGCCGGTGGTACAGGATACCGTGTTCGTCAGCTTCACCTATCCCGGGAATGGCACCATGACAACAAAAAAGGGTGTTGAGTTTACCCTCGACCTCGGCACGGTAAGAGCGTTACGTACCTCCTTCATCATTGACGGTGCCTGGATGACGGTGAAGAGGCAGACAACTGTGTGTGATCTCACCAAGCCCTCCTCGGGCAGCATCGGCGGGAAGGAGTTCCCCATGGTTGCACTCTATCCTGCCGGATACGGCAGCATTGACAAGCGCTTCAATACCAACATCAGGACCATCACACATATCAGGGAACTGCGCATGGTGGCATCTGTGACTACACAGATAATCTGGATGGACCGTGACCAGAGTGTCTGGGATGACCCTGACGGCAATCCACTGTTCTATACCAATCCTGCTGTTGATGACCCGTATGCCGATAAGCTCTACCCGAAATATGTTGACCCCCTGGGCTATTATGACCGTCAGATGGTTTACCATGAGTTCGACCGTGCCCTGGCAGTCACCAAACCTTACTCTGACCTGATAAAACGGTATAATACCCCCTGGTACTTTGCCGAGACAGGCTACCCTCCGTACTTCGTTATAAACTTCAAGCTCACAAAGGAGATCACTGACAAGGCCAATTTCTCATTCTATGCAAATAATATTACCAATCATAATCCCCTGATAAAACAGCGTGGGGGCGCTCCTGAAGTCTATGCACGCAGGAACCCTCCTCTCTATTTTGGTGCAGAGATAAAGATCAAATTCTAACCTTAAATCCAATATCATGAAAAAATGTTCAATCTTTCTGGTTATCATTCTTGCGGGAGTGGCAGCACTTACCTCCTGCGAGAAGGGAGCACAACTCTATGATGTAACCATCTCGGCTTACTATCCCGAGGGTTACGGCGATGATCTTGCCTCCGATGTTAATATTCTGATAGAGAATACCATCTCGGGCCAGAAGTTTAACCTTGTGACCAACACTCTCGGCACTGCCTCAATAGCACTCGAAGAGGGGATGTATAAAATATCGGCCACCAAGGAGACAAGTGATTTCTACCTTAACGGAATAACAGAGAATCTGACAGTACAGCCCACCGGGGCAAACAACTGGGATGTACACCTGGTGGCTACCTCAAAAAAGGGCGGTCTTGTCCTCAAGGAGATCTACTACACGGGCTCCAAGACCGAGACAGGCAGCAATTACTATTCGGACCAGTTTCATGAGATCTACAACAACAGCGATGAGGTGGTCTATCTTGACGGTCTCTGCATCGGACTCACCTGGCCAGTATCATCATCTCCTACCGAGTTTGTAAATCCTGACGGGTCGATCATGGACCGGATACCGACTTACTTTCATGCCCTGATGTTCCCGGGCACGGGTCAGCAGTACCCGCTGCAGCCCAGAACCAGCGTCGTACTGGCCATGGATGCCATAGACCACCAGACAGACCCGCTGGGCAATCCGCTCTCTCCTGTAAATCTTGGAAGTGCACAGTTTGAGGCTTTCATTGAGGCCCCCGGCAAGGATACAGACGCCCCGCAGGCTGCAAATATGATTGTGATGTACACTACCTCTACGTCAATGTATGACTGGCTACATTCAGTCTTTGGCCAGGGAGTTATCATTTTCAGGTTGCCGACAGGACTCGACTGGCAGACCTTTGTTGCCAATCCCGACAACTTCATGACCAGGCCAGGCTCCACATCGACCACAGAGTATCTCATGGTTGATAAGGACTGGGTTATTGACGGCGTGGAATGCAACCGCCCGGAAGAGGACAAGAGATTCAAGAGGCTGCCTACCTCTGTTGACGCCGGTATGGTCTGGAGCCTTGCCACCTACAACAGCAAGAGCGTAAGACGTAAGGTTGAAAAGATCCTTGACGGAAAGGTCATCTACAAGGACAGCAACAACTCTTACAACGACTTTATCAATGATCTGGATCCAACACCCTTTGTTCATCCGACAACCGTTGACGACTAGCTGACACAATAAAGCGAGTGTGCCGGGACAGGAATAAACAGCCTGTCCGGCACCCCGCTTTAATTAACTGAATAACCCGGGTGATGAAGAATCTGACAGTTTTGCGTTTACTGATATGTCTGATTATGGCCGGACTTGCCGGTACGGTATCTGCGGCAGACACTATTGCGGTGCCGCGGGGCAGCCGTGCCTTTGATATCATGCCCTTTGTCCTCCCCTGGACAGGCACTTCAAACCCGGCCGCACTGTCGGAGACCAGCTTCGGTAACATCAGTCTGGCACAGGCAGGATATACCAGCTCAGATGATGATATCAGGATGATACAGCAGCCAGTTCAATACTCCTCGTATCAAGCAGCTACCAGGGGATTTATGAAGCTCGGAAAGGTCTCCCTGTTCGGATCATTCGGATACTCCAACTCCGGTTACAAGGGTGTTAATTACAACGGCACCATGATGTTCGATACCTACAATCCATACCTTGTAGGAGATTCGGTATCCGCAAGACAGACCAGGGAACAGTTCGGCATGGAGGGGAAACTGAGCTATACAGTGAATGACAGAATTAATGTGGCCGTTGGTGCAGAGTACATCTCTGCCGTCGGGGCCAGACAGAAGGATCCACGCAACAAGAACACCATCTCTATGCTGAGGGTCACTCCCGGGATAACCTATGACCTGGGTAAAACAAAAGTCGGTCTCTCAGGCTCGGTATATACAACCAGCAATGAGATGTCCTACAGGGTTGAAGGTAACTGGAACCAGAACCTGTTCGTTTTCCTGGGCCTCGGTTACTTCAGGCAGGAAATCAACATTTCATCCTATTCGCAATGGTACGTGGGCAATGGCTATGCCGGGGCACTCCAGGCTTCGCGTGAGGGCGATGACCTATACATGATAGCTGAGATAAGCTATGATCATTACACTGAAGAAGCCAGATCAGGCAGCTCTTTCAGATTGATTGACGGCATTACCGAGACAAATGACATCTCACTGTCAGGGATGCTGAGGATAGAACGGGGCCAGGCTTTTCATATCCTCACCGTCAAGGGATCACTGAAGGCAGTGAGCGGTGACGAGATACTGCAGCGATCATACAAAATCAATGCGGGGACCTATTCATATGACTCGCTTGCAACGGTAAGCTGGATAGAGAATAAACAGATGATAACCGACCTGGGCGGTGAGGTGAAATATACACGGATAGTTTATGACAGCGATTTCAATATCGACCTGGAGTTTGGGGGAGCTCTGCTGGCCAGCTACTACTCCACCGAGCATTTCCCGGTACAGAGCTACGGATTTTATAATACATTTAACCTTGGCGGATCACTCTTTGCAAGGAAGCTACTGAAAACGAGCCGGCTGCTCATAACCCCGGGACTGGAGGCCGGTTACCGGATGAACATCGGATACGATATATCATATATCATTCAGCCACTGAGCATCCCGGCCATGGTATATCATGACTACTATGTCGCTAAAGCAAATATTATCAGTGCATCAGCATCCGTCAGGATTGAGATGCCCTTAAGTCAGAACAAATTTGTAAAATCATTGTTCCTTATTCCGCAGGGCCGGTATGCTGCGGCTCCGGGTTCTGAGGCCGGAGATCTGTCAGGGTATATGATAGATGTTGTGGCCGGGCTCACATTCTGAAACTATGAAGAGATCAATCATATCAGCAGTGTTGGCGTTAACCCTGTTAACGCCAACATTTTCTCAGTCCCTTAAGGGCGAGTTTGCAATCGTAGCCGACAGCAAATCACTGACTGTGGCAGGTAATGAGATAAGCGAATATGCAGCCGTGCTTCAGGCAGAAGGCCTTGATGCGGTTATCATAGAGGACCGCTGGAAGCATGCCGACTCAATAAGGCATTTACTGCATGAGATGTATGTCTCAAGCCGGGGATTGGAGGGAGCGGTGTTCATCGGCGAGATCCCCGTGCCCATGCTCCGTGATGCACAGCACCTCACCTCGGCCTTCAAGATGGACCAGCAGCGATACCCGTGGAACAGGTCGTCAGTGCCTTCTGACAGGTTCTATGAGGACTTTGACCTTGAGTTTACATTTCTGAAGCCTGACACAAACGGGCTCTATTTTTACTACAGCCTGAACCCCTCATCAGTGCAGGTGCTCACCCCGGACATCTACAGCGGACGTATCCGGATTCCTGACGACAGTGACGGGTCAAAACTGCAGGCATACCTGCGGAAAGTAATTGAAGCACACAGGAACCCGGATATCGTTGATGAGCTTCTTTTCTTTGCCGGTCATGGATACAATTCCAATTCCATGACAGCCCGTATCGATGAGAAGGCCGCCCTCCTGCAGCAGTTCCCGCAGCTCAACAGGCAGGACAATGGGCTGGAATACATTGACTATACCTTTGACGAACATATCAAAAACCGTCTTCTTTCAACCATGACCCTTGAGATGATCGACATTGCTCTTCTGCATCATCATGGATCAACCGACGCTCAGCTGGCCGGTTCTGAGCAGGCCGCCAACGGCGTTCAGCAGAATATTGAGAGCATTAAATTCTACCTCCGTTCAAAGGTAAGGGGTGCAAAAGACACCGTGGAGGCCAAGAATAAATACATGGAGTGGCTGGGAGTCCCCGATGAATGGTTCAGGGGAGCAAACGAGAAGGAACAGACTGAGATAGATTCAGCCTGGTTTGCGGATATGGACATCATTGCTCAGGATGTGGCAGAATATGATATCAAGACCAGGTTCATCATGTTCGATGCCTGCTTCAACGGTTCATTCCACCGTGATGAATTCATCTCGGGAGCATATGTCTTCGGAGACGGAAGAACAGTGGCGGCACAGGCCAACACTGTCAACTCGCTTCAGGACAAATACCCCAATGAGATGGTCGGCCTGCTCTCATACGGCATGAGGGTGGGAGAGTGGAACCGGATGGTATGCTTCCTGGAGTCCCACATTATCGGCGACCCCACCTTCAGGTTCGCTTCATCGGACCCGAAGCTTGACGCGGACAGGATGATGAAGAACGCAGGCAAGAACGGCAGGCTGCTGAAGCTGGCTGACTACCCGCATCCTGATGTGCAGAGCTGGGCTCTCTGGCACCTGAAATCGAACGGTTACCCGGGCATAAGCGATCTGCTTAGTGAAAAGTACTTCAGCTCGCCTTACGCCGTAACCCGCATGTCGGCACTGAAACTGCTTGCAGAGATAAAGGATGATAATTTCGTTAAAGTTACTGCCGCTGCGCTTGACGACTCGTATGAGCTTGTTCGCAGGTTCGCCGCCATATACTGCCAGGAGTCGGGCGACCCGCGGCTGGCACCGGCACTGATAAGGCTGGTTACTGACCCCAATGTCTCAAAGAGGGTGAACTACCAGGCTGTGGATGCGCTGGCATATTTCGACAGCACACTTCTTATGCGGGAGCTTGATAAAAGATTTGAGGGTATTGATACGGCAAATCACCTCGGAACCATATACAGACAGACTGCGGCAAACATAAGTAAAAGAGCCGGTTATCCGCGCGAGAGCATTGAGACTGTAACAGGAGCGAATGTCACCGAGAAGAACAGGCTCTTTGAAATCAGGTCACTGCGCAACCTGACATACCACACCCTCATTGAGCCATTGTGTGAATATGTTCTCACCGCTCCCGGAGAGAATCTGGAAGTTGCACTTATCGAGGCTCTCGGCTGGTTTAACTATAGCTATAACAGGCAGCATATAATTGACACCTGCAACACCATCATGGCTGACAGTGAAAGGTTCCCGGAGCCGGTGCGTCTTGAGGCACAGCGGACGATTAATCGCCTTAGATAATCTCTTATTGACACATAGTCAACATTTGGACGACGTATAGCCAGGTCTCAGACCTTGCTCCGTGTGCCATATAACAGATCGTGTTGAAAAAAAGAGGCAAGTCCTGAGACCTGCCTCTTTCGTATCATTGACCGGACGTTCTGTGTACCGGTTATTCCTCTTCCTCTTCGGCTTCGTAGGCCTTGATGACGGCATCCTGGACCTCGCCGGGGACCTGGGCGTACTCGGCGAACTTCATGGTGTACATGGCGCGGCCGCCGGTGAGCGAGCTGAGAGCGGTAGAGTACTTGTTCATCTCAGCCAGGGGAACCCTTGCCTTGATGACCTCGAAACCCTTGTCGCTGGTCATGCCAAGCACCATGCCACGGCGCCCCTGCAGGTCGCTGATGACATCACCCATGCGGTCGGAGGGAACCATGATCTCCACATCATAGACCGGCTCAAGGATCTTGGGACCGGCATTCTTGAAGGCGGTGCTGAAGGCATTGCGCCCTGCCAGACGGAAGGATATCTCGTTTGAATCAACCGGGTGCATCTTACCGTCATATACATATACCCTGATGTCACGGGCGTAGGAGCCCGTGAGAGGACCTACCTCCATCTTCTCCATGATGCCCTTCAGGATGGCCGGCATGAAACGCGCGTCAATAGAGCCGCCAACGATGCAGTTGACATAGACAAGCTTGCCACCCCACGGGAGATCAATCTCCTCCTTGTCGCGGTTGGCCAGCTTGATCTCCTTGCCGGCGATCTTCATCATCGGCTTCTCTGTTGAGCCCTCCTCAAACGGCTCGATGATCAAATGAACCTCACCGAACTGACCGGCGCCACCCGACTGCTTCTTGTGACGGTAGTCGGCCTGTGCGGTCTTCGTGATGGTCTCACGATACGGTATCTTGGGTG
The DNA here is from genome assembly GCA_011620595.1 of Bacteroidales bacterium. Lineage (GTDB taxonomy): Bacteria > Bacteroidota > Bacteroidia > Bacteroidales > VadinHA17 > SR-FBR-E99. Next base: position 23,106 of record WOYX01000009.1, read on the forward strand.
CAATGTACTGGGTCTCGATCTTGAATATGTTGTCAAGATGCCACTTCAGTATGTTGAGATGATACTCGCCCTGGCCATGGATGATGATCTGCTTCAGCTCCTTGGAATACTCGACGATGATGGTCGGGTCCTCCTGGTGCATGCGGCTCAGCGCCTCGCCCAGCTTCTCCTCGTCGCTCTCATTGACCGGCTTGATGGCCGTGCGGTACTTGGGCTCGGGGAACTGCATGGTCTCATAGGTCCAGTCGTTGCCCACAACATTGAGAGTATGGTTTGTCTTGGTGTTCTTCAGTTTGACAAATCCGCCGATGTCACCGGCATGTATCTCCGGAACACGGGTGCGGTTCTTACCGGCACAGATGAAAATCTGGGAGAGTCTTTCCCTGGTGCCGTTGCTGGTGTTGACCACGTCGAGGTTTTCGTTGATCTTGCCTGACATGACCCTGAAGTAGTTGATCTCGCCGATGTGCTCCTCGATGGTGGTCTTGAAGACGAAGACAGAAGCAGCACCGGAAGCATCACACTTGACCTCACTGCCCTTCGAGTTCTTCACTGCCGGCATGTCAGATGGCGACGGTGCGGCAGCAGAGATGAACTGCAAAAGCCTGTCGACACCCACATTGCCTTTCGCAGAGACACAGAAGACCGGAAAGATGCCTCTCTTGAGAAGCCCCTCACGTATGCCCCTGCTGATCTCCTCCTCGGTAAGTTTGTCGTTGGCGAAAAAGAGCTCCATCAGCTCCTCGTCGCTCTCGGCCACCTTCTCTGTGAGCGCGGCATGAAGCTCCGCTGCCCTCGACTGATGTTCGGCGGGAATATCAAGAACCTCCGCCTTGCCTCCCTCCTTGCCGTAACGCAGCATCTTCATGCTGACGACGTCAATGACGGTGTTGAAGCCCAGACCCTCATTCACCGGGAACTGTGCCAGGGTGACATCACTGCCGAACCTCTCATGGAGCATCTCAACCGTCTTCTCAAAGTTGGACTTCTCGTGATCGAGACCGTTGACGACGATGATGAGCGGCTTGTGAAACTTGTCGGCATGCCTGAACTGGATCTCCGTCCCCACCTCAACGCCGTTCTGAACGTTGACGACCAGCATGACGGTGTCAGCAGCATACAAGGATGATATTACTCCGCCGGAGAAGTCATCCAGACCCGGGGTGTCAAGTATGTTTATCTTCTTGTCGCTGTACTCGGCATAGAGCACTGTGGAAAATACTGAGTTCCGGTTCTCCTGCTCTATAGGCTTATAGTCAGAGACGGTATTTCTGGCTTCCACTGAACCCCGTCTCTCAATGACCCCCCCGTTGAACAGCATCGCTTCTGCAAGGGTTGTCTTTCCTGAGCCCGAGTTTCCCAGCAGAGCAATGTTTCTGAGGTGGTCTGTTGAGTAAATCTTCATCTTCGGCTTTAATTATTTTATTATATGTGTGTTGATCTCGTAGGGAGCGCAAAAATAACAAATTTTCAAAAGAGATCATAAAAGTAGCTGTTGTTTGAAAAATATTTCTTTATCTTTGCACCGGTTTTTTGAAAAACAGGAGTACCGGTCACTTCTTCAGAGTGTAAGTTTAGAAAAGAGGTCGATGGGAGCGGTCGGGAAGAAATTCCTGTAAATAACTTACAAACCATAAGTTACATCTTCAGAAAACTTTGCCCCCGCAGCACTGCGCCGACGGACTGCCATTGACGCATCAGGGGGGAGCAGCGTGCGTAACGGGAGGCAATGAAGATTGCCTGTTGTGACGGTGAAGAATGATTTTTTTGCAGACCAGTATTATAGAAAAGAGAAAATTAATTTAAAGAGAATTATGCCAACAATTCAGCAGTTAGTAAGAAAAGGCCGCAAGAAGCTGGTAGACAAGAGCAAGGCACCTGCTCTTGACTCATGCCCGCAGCGCAGGGGAGTATGTGTTCGCGTATACACTACCACGCCAAAGAAACCTAACTCAGCCATGAGAAAAGTAGCCAGGGTAAGGCTGACCAACCAGAAGGAGGTCAACGCCTATATTCCGGGTGAAGGACACAATCTCCAGGAGCACTCCATCGTGCTCATCAGGGGCGGCAGGGTCAAAGACCTGCCGGGCGTCCGCTATCACCTTATCCGTGGCGCACTTGACACCTCAGGTGTCGATGGCCGTAAGCAGAGAAGGTCAAAATACGGTGCAAAAAGACCAAAGAAGTAACAGTTAAAGGATTCACACGATATGAGAAAGGCAAAACCAAAGAAGAGGATCCTCTTACCGGACCCGAAATTCAACGATCCGTACGTTACCCGTTTCATCAACAACCTGATGTACAGTGGTAAAAAGAGCGTTGCCTTCAGGATATTTTACGACTCACTGGATATAGTGGCCGACAAGATGAAGAATGAGGAGAAGAGCCCTCTCGAGATATGGAAGCAGGCTCTCGACAATATCACTCCCCACGTTGAGGTCAAAAGCCGCAGGGTCGGTGGCGCCACTTTCCAGGTGCCGCTTGAGATTCGTCCCGACCGAAAGGTGAGCATAAGCATGAAGAACCTCATACTCTTCGCCCGCAAGCGCAGCGGCCACAGTATGGCCGAGAAGCTTGCCGCCGAGGTCATGGCTGCCTATAACCAGGAGGGCGGAGCCTATAAGAGGAAAGAGGATACACACCGCATGGCCGAGGCCAACAAAGCCTTCGCCCATTTCAGATTCTGATCTGACCTCGGGAAAACAACCAGCAACAGATGAGCAACGATCTCAAACATACCAGAAACATTGGCATTATGGCCCACATCGATGCCGGGAAGACAACCACTTCCGAGCGCATCCTCTATTATACGGGCCGTGTGCACCGCATCGGGGAAGTCGATGACGGTAATGCCACCATGGACTGGATGGTACAGGAGCAGGAGCGGGGCATCACCATCACCTCTGCTGCCACCACCACCTTCTGGAAATACAGGGATCAGCTCTACAAGATCAACCTTATCGATACCCCGGGGCATGTCGACTTCACCGTGGAGGTGGAGCGGGCACTAAGGGTGCTTGACGGGGCTGTGGCGATCTTCTGCGCCGTGGGAGGCGTGGAACCGCAGTCGGAGACCGTCTGGCGGCAGGCCAACAAATACAACGTGCCACGCATAGCCTTCGTCAACAAGATGGACCGTGCCGGGGCCGACTTCCACGGAGTGGTGCAGCAGATGATTGATAAGCTGGGAGCACATCCCGTGCCCGTTCAGATACCCATCGGTGCCGAGGAGAACTTTGAGGGCCTGATAGACCTTATTGAGATGCAGGCCGTCATCTTCGAGGACGGAGTTGATCCGCTGACAAACTTCACCGTCGGGCCCATCCCGGAAGAGATGGCAGAGGAGGCTGAAGAGTGGCGCATGAAGCTCGTGGAGGCATGTGCCGAAATGGATGACTCAATACTGGAGAGATACCTGGAAGATCATCGCAGCATCACCTCCGAAGAGCTGATGACGGTACTCCGCCGTGAGACCATCGAAGGAGTAATAGTCCCTGTCTTCTGCGGTGCCGCCTTCAAGAACAAGGGGGTGCAGCGACTGCTGAACGGTGTGGTGGCCTATCTTCCCTCACCCATTGACGTGGGAGCCATAAAAGGCAAAGACCCGCGCGACGGCAGTGAGATAATACTGGAGCCCAGGGCTGACGAGCCCTTCTCGGCTCTCGCCTTCAAGATAGCAACTGACCCGTATGTCGGCCGTCTGGTCTTCATGAGGGTCTATTCAGGTACAATAAATGCGGGCGATACCGTACTGAATGCACGTACCGGCAAGAGGGAGCGCATCAACCGCCTCTTCCAGATGCATGCAAACAAACAGAACCCAGTGCCGTCAGTCTCAGCAGGAGACATATGTGCCGGCGTGGGTTTCAAGGATCTTCAGACAGGTGATACCCTCTGTGCCATTCACAAGCCTGTGCTGCTTGAGTCAATGGAGTTCCCGGAACCGGTGATATGGATAGCCGTGGAACCCAAAACGCAGACTGACATGGACAGGCTGGGACAGGCACTCGGCAAGCTGGCTGAAGAGGATCCCACCTTCAAGGTCAGAACCGATCCCGACAGCGGACAGACTATCATCAGCGGTATGGGAGAGCTTCATCTCGAGATTCTTATTGACCGACTGAAGCGGGAATTCAACGTAGAATGCAACCAGGGAAGGCCGCAGGTTGCATATAAGGAGGCCATAACAAAATCATACACCCACAGGGAGCTGTTCAGGAAACAGACCGGCGGCAAGGGCAAATTTGCGGATATCACCGTGGAGCTGATGCCTGCCGAAGATTCTATTCCGGGACTCACCTTTGTAAATGAGATCAGGGGAGGCAATGTGCCCAAGGAGTTTATACCCTCAGTTGAGAAGGGTTTCCGCGAAGCGATGCTCAACGGCCCATTGGCCGGCTTCCCTCTCGACAGCCTTAAGGTTATTCTCAAGGACGGTTCCTACCATCCCGTCGACTCCGACTCGCTCTCGTTCGAGATAGCAGCCAGGCAGGCATTCCGCCACGCGGCGCCGAAATGCAGCCCTGTGCTCCTTGAACCGGTTATGAATGCCGAAGTGGTTACCCCGGAAGAGTTCGTGGGTGACGTCATCGGCGACTTCAACAAGCGCAGGGGTAAGGTGGAAGGTATGGAATCGAAAGCAGGTGCAAGAGTTATAAAGGCAAAAGTACCTCTGGCAGAAAACTTCGGATACGTTACAGTACTGCGTACTCTTACCTCGGGCAGGGCGACATCCACAATGGAGTTCTCCCATTTTGAAGAGGTGCCTGCAGAATTAGCGAAGAAAATTATTGAAGTAACAACAGGAAAAAGTTTTTAGGAAAGATGAGTCAGAAAATTCGCATCAAACTCAAGTCTTACGATCATAACCTGGTCGATAAATCGGCAGAAAAGATCGTCAAGACCGTCAAATCGACGGGTGCAGTGGTCAGCGGCCCAATTCCGCTGCCTACCCACAAAAGGATATATACGGTGCTCCGCTCCCCGTTCGTGAACAAGAAATCGAGAGAGCAGTTTGAGCTGTCATCATACAAGCGTCTGCTTGACATATACAGCTCCACACCAAAAACCATCGATGCTCTCATGAAGCTTGAACTGCCCAGCGGGGTAGAGGTGGAAATAAAAGTGTGATAACCGGAAAATATACTGAATTATGCAGGGATTAATAGGAAAAAAGGTTGGGATGACCTCCGTCTTCGATGAGAACGGAAGGAACATCCCATGCACAGTCCTGGAGGTAGGCCCTTGTGTCGTCTCCCAGGTGAAGACTGTGGAGAACGACGGTTATGCGGCATTACAGCTCAGTTTTGACGATAAGAGGGAGAAATCGAGCAACAAGGCTGAGATAGGCCATTTCAAAAAGGCCGGCACCGGCCCCAAAAGAAAGATAGCCGAGTTCGTCGGGTTCGAAAACGACAAATACAAGATAGGTGATGTCATCACCGTGGATCTGTTTGATGAAGATTTATACCTTGATGTCAGAGGATGGACCAAGGGCAAGGGCTTCCAGGGTGTCGTCAAGCGTCACGGCTTCGGCGGCGTGGGAGGCACAACGCACGGCCAGCACAACAGGCTCAGGGCTCCCGGTTCCATCGGCGCCTCATCATGGCCCTCAAGGGTAATGAAGGGCATGCGCATGGCAGGCCGCACCGGCGGCAGGCAGCAGGAGACCGAGCTGCGTAAGATAAAGATCATCCCCGAATCAAACATTCTCCTTGTCAAAGGAGCCGTACCGGGCCCCAAGGGTGGTTACGTAATAATTACAAAGTAATGGAAGCAGCAGTATTCAACATAGACGGAAAAGAGACCGGAAGAAAGGTTACTCTCAACGAGACCATCTTCGGCATTGAACCCAATGACCATGCTATCTACCTCGATACGAAACAGTACCTGGCAGGTCAGAGACAGGGTACTCACAAGGCCAGGGAACGGGGCGAGGTCATGGGCAGCACACGCAAGCTCAAGAGACAGAAGGGCACCGGAACAGCACGCGTCGGCAGCATCAAAAACCCGCTGTTCCGGGGCGGCGGCCGTGTCTTCGGCCCCAGACCCAGGTTCTACGGCTTCAAGCTCAATAAAAAGGTGAAACAGCTGGCCAGAAAATCAGCCCTTTCATACAAGGCAAAAGAGAACCGGATTATCATTCTTGAGGACTTCTCGCTGGAGACCCCGAAGACCGCTAAAATGGCCGGAGTGAGCGCAAACCTCAATATAATGAATAAAAAATCACTCTTTGTTTTACCGGAACAAAATAAAAATATATATTTGTCATCTCGAAATTTGCGGGGAGTTGAAGTTATAACTATCAGTGACTTAAACACTTACAGTATAATGAAAGCCTCAACTCTGGTGCTTACGGAGAGCGCAGTTGATGTTTTGCAGTCAACATTATAAACCGGGAGATAGATATGGAAATTTTACTTAAACCCATAGTGACCGAAAAGATGACCAGCCAGGGCGAGAAGTTCAACAGGTATGGTTTTCTGGTTGCACGCAAGGCCAACAAGCTCGAGATAAAGAAGGCGGTTGAGGATCTTTACGGCGTCAATGTTGAATCGGTGAACACCATCAACTATGCCGGCAAGAGCAAGACCCGCTATACTAAGTCGGGCATGATGAAGGGACGCACAACAGCAACGAAGAAGGCTGTTGTCACTCTCGCCAAAGGAGAGACGATTGATTTTTACAGCAATATTTAACACTATATGGCAGTCAGAAAGATTAATCCTGTAACACCAGGTCAGAGACATAAGATCGCGAGTACCTTTGCCGAGGTGACCCGCGAGACGCCGGAGAAATCCTTGCTCGCGCCGCTGAAGAAGTCAGGGGGAAGGAATGTTAACGGCAGACGCACCATGAGGTATCTGGGTGGCGGTCACAAGAGGATGTACCGTGTGATCGATTTCCGCAGAGACAAGGATGGCATTGCCGCCAGGGTCACCTCCGTGGAATATGATCCGAACCGTTCGGCCCGTATAGCCCTTCTGACCTATGCTGACGGTGAGAAGAGGTATATCATTGCTCCCAACGGACTCAGGGTGGGACAGGAGGTGATGTCGGGCAAGACCGCCACGCCTGACCTGGGCAATACTCTCTTCCTTGAGAACATACCCCTGGGAACGATAGTGCACAATATAGAGCTCAAACCCGGCAAGGGTGCAGCCCTGGCACGCAGTGCCGGCACCTTTGCGCAGCTGACTGCCCGTGAGGGCAAGTATGCCACCATCAAGCTCCCCTCGGGAGAGACCAGGATGGTGCTCACGGTATGCCGTGCCACGATAGGAACAGTATCCAACACCGACCACAACCAGGAGAGATCGGGCAAGGCGGGACGCAGCCGCTGGCTGGGACGCAGACCCAGGACCAGGGGTGTGGCCATGAACCCCGTTGATCACCCCATGGGCGGTGGTGAAGGAAGAGCCTCGGGAGGCCATCCGCGGTCACGCAACGGCGTGCCCGCCAAAGGGTACAAGACCAGGAGCCGTACCAAGTATTCGAACAGGCATATTATTGAAAGAAGGAAAAAATAGTTGATACGATGAGCAGATCCATTAAAAAAGGCCCCTTCATTGACCTTCACCTTGGCAAAAAGGTTGACGCAATGAATGATGGCGGAAAGAAGACCGTGATCAAGACCTGGTCAAGAAGATCGGTTATCTCCCCCGACTTTGTGGGACACACCCTGGCAGTGCACAACGGAAACAAATTCATACCTGTATACATTACCGAAAATATGGTTGGTCATAAGCTGGGTGAGTTTGCCCCTACCCGTACCTTCCGCGGTCATGGCGGGAAACAGAAATAGAACAGAAATAGGTAATGTATCTAAAAAATTGAAAAAGAATTAGATATGGGTGCAAGAAAAAGAATAAGCGCTGAAACGAGGAAGGAAGCCGCAAAAGAGAGGACCAGGGCCGTATTGAAAAACGTCCCCACCTCACCGCGCAAGATGAGACTGGTAACTGATCTTATCAGGGGTCAGGAGGTCAACAGGGCCCTTGACATACTGAAGTTCAGCAAGCAGGAAGCTTCGCGCAGGGTTGAGAAACTGCTTCTCTCGGCCATTGCCAACTGGCAGGCCAAGAACGAAGGGTTGCGTCTTGAGGAGAGCGACCTCTACGTCAAGGAGGTGCAGGTCGACGGCGGCCGCATACTCCGCAGGATCCGTCCCGCCCCCCAGGGAAGGGCTTACCGCATACGCAAGAGATCAAACCATGTAACCCTTGTGCTGGGTAGCAGGAAACAGGAAACAGCAAACATTTCAGAGTAAAAGATGGGACAGAAAGTAAATCCGATAGGCAACAGAGTAGGAATCATCAAGGGATGGGACTCCAACTGGTACGGTGGCAGTGACTTTTCAAGCAAGCTTATTGAGGACACCAGAATCAGGGAATACCTGAATGCCAGGCTTGCAAAGGCAAGCATCTCAAAGATCATCATTGAGCGTACCCTCAAGCTCATCACCGTCACCGTCAACACGGCACGCCCCGGCATCATCATCGGCAAGGGAGGCCAGGAGGTTGACAAACTGAAGGAGGAGCTCAAGAAGATCACCAGGAAGGAGGTTCAGATAAACATCTTCGAGGTGAAGCGTCCTGAGCTTGATGCTGCAATAGTTGCCGGGAACATAGCCCGCCAGGTGGAAGGTAAGATATCCTACCGCCGCGCCATCAAGATGGCCGTTGCCTCAACGATGCGCATGGGTGCCGAAGGCATCAAGGTGGTGATCTCCGGAAGGCTCGGCGGCGCCGAAATGGCACGCAACGAGACCTACAAGGACGGCAGGATTCCTCTGCACACCTTCCGTGCTGACATCGACTATGCTCTTGCCGAGGCCCTCACAAAGGTGGGGCTGATAGGTGTCAAAGTATGGATATGCAATGGCGAAGTCTATGGCAAGCGTGATCTCAGTCCCAATATCGGAGCCAAGAACCTCAAGGGAGCAAAGGGCGGCCCCCCGGCCGGAGGCTTCAGGAAAAGAGGCGGCAATAAAAGGGATTCCAGGTAACTGAATTATACAATATATTAATAACAACTGAGCGATGTTACAACCGAAGAAGACCAAATACAGGAGGAGCCAGAAGGGCATGATGAAAGGCAATGCCCAGAGAGGCAATCAGCTGGCATTCGGGTCATTTGGCATCAAAACCCTCGAGGAGGCATGGATCACCGGCCGTCAGCTTGAGGCCGCACGACAGGCTGTCACCCGTCACATGAAACGTGAGGGACAGATATGGATCCGCGTTTTCCCTGACAAACCCATAACCAAGAAGCCTGCAGAGGTGAGAATGGGTAAAGGGAAAGGTGCTCCTGAAGGCTTTGTCGTTCCGGTAACCCCCGGACGCATAATCATAGAGGCCGAGGGCGTTCCCTTTGATGTGGCCAGGGAGGCACTCCGTCTTGCAGCGCAGAAACTGCCCGTAGCAACAAAATTCGTGGTACGCCGTGATTACGCCGAGGAATAAAAAATAAGAGCAATGAAGAGTTCAGAGATAAGAGAATTAAGCAACCAGGAGCTTCTCGAGCGCATTGACAACGAGAAGTCCGCACTTGTGCGTATGAAGCTGAACCATGCCATCTCCCCGCTGGATAATCCCCAGAAGATCAAGGAGAGCAGGAAGTCGATTGCCAGGCTCATGACTGAGAAGCGCAAGAGAGAGATGAATGACAAAACAAAATAGCCGCTATCACAATGGAAGAAAGGAAACTTAGAAAAGAGCGTACGGGTGTTGTCGTCAGCAACAAGATGGACAAATCCATCGTCGTTGCCATCCGCAGAAAGGTCAAGCACCCCATCTACGGCAAGTTCGTCAACCGGACCAGGAAGCTGATGGCTCATGATGAGGAGAACACCTGCAATATTGGTGATACGGTACGCATAATGGAGACCAGGCCTCTCAGCAAGAACAAAGCCTGGAGATTGGTTGAAATAATTGAAAGAGCTAAGTAATTATGATACAGCAGGAAAGCAGGTTGACTGTTGCCGATAACACAGGTGCCAAGGAGGTTCTTTGCATCAGGGTACTCGGCGGGAGCAAGAAGAGGTATGCAAGCGTGGGAGACAAGATTGTTGTCTCTGTAAAAAGCGCCATGCCCTCAGGTGAAGCAAAGAAGGGATCGGTAAGCAAGGCTGTGGTGGTGAGAACAAAAAAGGAGATACGCCGCGCTGACGGATCATATATACGCTTTGATGACAATGCCGTGGTGCTTCTCACCAACCAGGATGAGGTGCGCGGTACCCGTATCTTCGGTCCTGTTGCCAGGGAACTGCGCGACAAGTACATGAAGATAGTCTCACTTGCACCTGAAGTGTTATAATTTTTAAACGGACACCCGATGCAGAAGAAACTACATATCAAGAAAGGAGACACAGTGGCTGTCATTGCCGGTGAATCAAAAGGACAGAAGGGACGTGTCCTTGAGGTTAACAGGGACAAAAGCAAAGCCCTGGTCGAAGGAGTGAACCTGGTATCCAGGCATACCAAGCCCAACGCCAAGGCACCACAGGGAGGCATCATCAAGAAGGAGGCTCCCGTGCACATTTCCAACCTCATGGTCATTGACCCGGCCAGTGGCAAGCCCACACGCATTGGCCGCAGACTGAACGAGAAGAACAAACTGGTGCGCTTTGCCAAAAAATCAGGAGAGGAGATCAAGTAATGTATACGCCAGCTTTAAAAACAAAATACAAGAGTGAGATCACACCTGAGCTGATGAAACAGTTCAACTACAAGAGTGTGATGCAGGTACCGCGTCTTGAAAAGATAGTCATCAACCAGGGGCTCGGTCAGGCTATTGCCGACAAGAAGCTGCTGGAGATGGGAGTGAAGGAGGTGAGTGACATTGCCGGGCAGAAGGCCGTGCAGACAGTTTCGAAGAAGGACATATCCAACTTCAAACTTCGCAAGGCGATGCCTATCGGCGTTATGGTCACACTCCGCAAAGACCGCATGTATGAGTTCCTCGAGAGGCTGATAGCCGTGGCCCTGCCGCGGATACGCGACTTCAAGGGTGTCGGTGCCAAACTCGACGGCCGCGGCAACTACACCCTGGGGATCACGGAACAGATTATCTTCCCGGAGATCGATATAGACAAGATCGCCAAGATCATGGGACTGCAGATAACCTTTGTCACCACCGCCCGGAGCGATGAAGAGGCCTATGCCCTGCTCAAACAATTCGGAATACCCTTTAAAAACAAGTAAACAGATCGGAATATGGCTAAAGAATCAATGAAAGCCCGCGAGGTCAAACGCGCCAAACTTGCAAAAAGATATGCCGCCAGAAGGGCAGCCCTCAAAGCAGAAGGAGACTACATCGCTCTGAGTGCATTGCCGCGCGACTCAAACCCCATCAGGCAGCGCAACAGGTGCAAGATCACAGGGAGACCGAGAGGCTACATGAGACAGTTTGGCATTAGCAGGATCACATTCAGGGAAATGGCCTCCAAAGGACTCATCCCGGGCGTAAGAAAGGCAAGCTGGTAACAACCCGACAGAGATATAAACTTTTAACTACAATAAGATGACAGATCCAATAGCAGATTTTCTTACCAGAGTGAGAAATGCCGTAAAAGCCGGACACAAGGTTGTTGAGACCCCGGCTTCCGGTCTGACGAAGGATATCACCAGGATACTCTACGAAAAAGGATACATCCTCAGCTATAAGTTCATTGATGATAACCTCCAGGGCAAGATCAAGATCGCCCTCAAGTATCATCCCAAGAGCAAGCTGCCCGCAATCAAATCGATACGCAGGGTGAGCCGTCCCGGTCTCAGGAAGTACGTAGGCGTTGACAAACTCCCGAGGGTCCTCAACGGACTGGGAATAGCCATTCTCTCAACCTCTGCCGGTGTGATGACCGAGAAGGAGGCCAAAAAGGAGAATGTCGGGGGTGAAGTAATTTGTTATGTTTATTAAACAGGAGGAGGATTCAAATGTCACGAATAGGAAAAATGCCGGTATCCCTCCCATCAGGTGTCACTGCTACAGTTGATGATGCCAACGTGGTGACTGTCAGGGGACCGCTGGGAACGCTGTCACAGAAGATTGACGGTGACATAAGGGTTGAGATTGAAAACAGTGAGCTGGTGCTCTCAAGACCGAATGACGAGAAGAGGCTCAAGTCGCTCCATGGCCTGTACAGAGCCCTGATAGCCAATATGGTTGTGGGTGTCTCAAAAGGATACAGGAAGGACCTGGAGCTTGTGGGTGTCGGCTACCGTGCCGAGGCCAACGGTCAGCGTCTGGAGATGAACCTTGGCTATTCACATGATATTGTATTTGAACTGCCGCAGGAGATAAAGGTCGAAACCAGGACCGAGAAGAGGAGCAACCCCATCATTACCCTGTCGAGCATTGACAAGCAGCTCATAGGGCATGTGGCAGCAAAGATCAGGTCGCTGCGTCCGCCGGAACCTTACAAAGGCAAAGGGATTAAGTTCGTGGGTGAAAGACTCAGGAGAAAAGCCGGCAAATCGGCTGGTGTATAACATGATTAAACAGTGATGTCATGGCTTTAACAAAGACAGAAAAGAGAGAAAAGATCAAACTGAGGATCCGCAGGAGCATAAAGGGCACCCCGGCGAAACCAAGGATTACTGTATACCGCAGTAACAAGCAGATATATATTCAGGCTGTTGATGATGTCAATCGTGTGACACTTGCTTCGGCATGTTCGAGGGAGAAGGAGATAGCCTCCGTCACGGGCAAGAAGAAGAGTGAGGTAGCTGCGCTGGTGGGCAAGCATTTTGCTGAGGTCTGCAAGGCCAAAGGCATTGAGAACGTTGTCTTTGACAGAAACGGTTACCAGTATCATGGCAGAGTGAAATCATTAGCTGACGGAGCACGTGAAGGCGGCTTAAAATTTTAAACAGTATGGCATACGGAACAAAGCGAATTAAGAACAGTGATCTTGAACTTACCGACAGACTGGTAAGCATCCAGAGGGTAACCAAGGTGACAAAGGGAGGCCGCACATTCAGCTTCTCGGCCATCGTCGTTGTAGGCGATGAGAAAGGTATAGTGGGTCACGGCCTGGGTAAGGCAAGCGAGGTTACCACTGCCATTGCCAAGGGCATAGAAGATGCCAAGAAGAACCTCATCAAGGTGCCGGTTTTCAAGGGAACGATACCTCATGAGCAGTACGGCAAATTCGGCGGGGCATACGTCTTCATCAAGCCCGCATCGGAAGGAACCGGTGTCAAGGCAGGAGGCGCCATGCGTGCCGTCCTTGAGAGTGTCGGCGTAAGAAACGTGCTGGCCAAGTCAAAGGGCTCATCAAACCCCCACAACCTTGTAAAAGCCACCATCGCTGCACTGCTTGAGATGCGTGATGCCAGCACTGTGGCTGACCACAGGGGAGTAACAATGGAAAAAGTATTTAACGGTTAGAAATATCTGCAATGGCAAGAATAAGGATAACCCAGGTAAAAAGCAGGATAGGCCAGCCCGAGAGACAGAAGAGAATACTCGATGCACTGGGCCTGAAGAAGATGCATCAGACTGTTGAGCATGACGACTCCCCGCAGGTAATGGGTATGGTCAGGAAGCTGGAACACCTGGTCAGGACTGAGAAAGTATAAGGTATTAACTGCATTACATATATTGTACAATGGATTTAAGCAATTTAAAACCGGCACCAGGGTCGGTGAAAAGAGAGAAGCGCATTGGCCGCGGTGAAGGATCGGGTCGGGGCGGTACCTCAACACGCGGTCACAAGGGTGCCAAATCACGTTCGGGCTATAGCAGGAAAGTCGGCTTTGAAGGCGGCCAGATGCCGTTGCAGAGACGCGTGCCCAAGTCGGGATTCAAAAACATCAACCGTGTTGAATACAAGGGCATCAATCTGAGTACACTGGAAAAACTGGCTGAGAAGCTCAAGAGTGACCGTATAGATATACAGACGATGCTCACCGCCGGTCTTATCAACAAGAACTCACTGGTTAAGATACTCGGCAACGGTACGCTGACGAAGAAGCTCGAGGTGCATGCCCATGCTTTCAGCAGGTCAGCCCAGGCAGCAATAGAAGCTAATCAGGGAACCGCAGTTAAACTGTAAGGCATGAAATTCATACAGACCATAAAAAACATTTTCAAGATTGAGGATCTGAGAGCAAGGATACTCTACACCCTTGGCATCGTGGCCCTCTACCGTCTGGGTAAATATATCACCCTGCCGGGCGTAGACCCGTCAATGCTTGAGAACCTGCAGAGTCAGACATCAAGCGGGATTATGGGACTGCTTGACATGTTCTCCGGCGGAGCCTTCTCACAGGCATCCATCTTTGCCCTGGGTATCATGCCATATATCTCTGCCTCAATTGTTATACAGCTGCTCGGCATTGTCTTCCCCTACTTCCAGAAACTGCAGAAGGAGGGTGAGAGCGGCAGACGCAAGATGAACCAGTACACACGGTATCTCACCGTGGCCATACTTATCCTGCAGGCGCCCACATACCTGGCTAACCTGCATGCCATACTGCCACCGGAGGCCTTTGTGCTCGAGGGGATGTTCTTCAAGGTCTCCTCGGTGATCATTCTCACGGCCGGCACCATATTTGTCATGTGGCTTGGCGAAAGAATAACGGATAAAGGTATAGGTAACGGAATTTCACTTATAATCATGGTGGGCATTATTGCCCGCTTCCCCGTCGCATTCGTGTTTGAGACTGGTACCCGGATCAACGGTTCGGGCGGACTCATCGCATTGCTGATAGAGATAGTATTCCTCTTCATGGTGATACTGGGTTCAGTGCTGCTGGTACAGGGCACAAGGAGGATTCCCGTGCAGTATGCCAGGCGCATCGTAGGCAATAAGCAGTACGGCGGCGTCAGACAGTATATACCCCTTAAGGTCAACGCAGCAGGCGTTATGCCCATCATCTTCGCCCAGGCGATAATGATGCTCCCGATTATCCTCGCCGGATTCAGCGAATCGGGGTCGGGATTCGTGATGGCCTTTACCAATATGTACGGATTCTGGTACAACCTGGTCACCGCCCTGCTCATAATACTCTTCACCTACTTCTATACAGCGGTTACAATCAACCCGGTACAGATGGCTGAAGACATGAAGAAGAACGGCGGTTTTATTCCGGGCATCAAACCCGGGCGCAAGACCGTTGAGTTCATTGACACCATCATGTCAAGGATCACCCTTCCGGGGTCTATTTTCCTGGCTATCATAGCCATTCTCCCCGCCTTTGCCGTCAACTTTGGCGTCAGCGGTGAGTTCGCACAGTTCTTCGGAGGCACCTCGCTCCTCATTCTCGTGGGCGTCGTCCTTGATACTCTGCAGCAGATAGAAAGTCATCTGCTTATGCGCCACTATGACGGCCTGATGAAGTCGGGCCGTATCAAGGGCAGGACCGGAGCCGTAACGGCTATCTGATTCCTTTATGTTCTCTGATGATTTATATTAAGACAGATGAGGAGGTAGAGCTCCTGCGACAGAGCAACCTGCTCGTCTCTCAGACGCTGGCAGAGCTGGCACGGCACATCAGGCCGGGAGTGACAACACTCTATCTTGATGGCATCGCCGAGACCTTTATACGAGATCACGGCGCCCTGCCCGGTTTCAAGGGATACGCCGGCTTCCCCAATACCCTCTGCACGTCTGTCAATGAAAAGGTGGTTCACGGAATACCGAGTGACTATACCCTGGAGGAGGGAGACATCATCTCAGTAGACTGCGGTGTGATACTCAACGGCTTCTACGGCGACAGTGCCTATACCTTCCCGGTGGGAGAGGTGAAACCTGAGATCATGCGCCTGCTGGAATATACCCGCGCCTCCCTGGAGGCAGGAGTAAAGGAAGCAGTGGTCGGTAATCGCGTGGGGGACATATCCCATGCAGTGCAGAAAAAGGCCGAAAGCGGAGGCTACTCGGTGGTGCGCACGCTGGTGGGACACGGCCTGGGCAGAAACATGCACGAGGGACCCGAGGTGCCTAACTTCGGTAAACGCGGCAGCGGCCCAAGACTGGAAAGGAACCTGGTCATCTGTATAGAGCCGATGATCAACATGGGAACCAAGAACACAAGGATGGCAGCCGACGGATGGACAGTAAGTACAGGCGACGGGAAACCGTCAGCCCATTTTGAATATGCTGTCGCGGTCAGGGAGGGTAAAGCTGACCAGCTGACAACATTTGAATTTATAGAAGAAGTATTAACAAAGAGGTAACAATATGGCCAAACAACCATCAATAGAGATTGACGGAACGATCATCGAGGCGTTGTCAAACGCGATGTTCAGGGTCAGGCTCGAAAACGGACATATAATAACCGCACACATCTCAGGCAAGATGAGAATGCATTATATCAAGATCCTGCCCGGAGACAAAGTCAAGGTGGAGATGTCTCCCTATGACCTTACTAAAGGAAGAATAACATTCAGATTTAAATAGAAAGAAAAGAGCGATGAAAGTAAGAGCATCAGTTAAAAAACGCTCAGCCAACTGCAAGATAGTGAGGCGTAACGGGCGTCTGTATGTGATAAATAAGAAAAATCCCAAGTTCAAGCAGAGGCAGGGATAAATTTAATTAACTTTGCACTTCAAATTAAAAGAGGTATATGGCACGTATTAATGGGGTAGACCTACCGAGGAACAAGCAGGGCGAAATAGCTCTTACCTATATCTATGGCGTAGGACGCAGCACGGCACAGAAGGTGCTTGACAGTGCAGGCGTAGACCGTCACAAGAAGGTTGAAGAGTGGGATGACGATAACATCAACACCATCCGTCAGGTTTTGGCCGAAAATTATAAACTGGAAGGCGAACTGCGCTCCGAAACACAGTTGAACATAAAAAGGCTGATGGACATCGGTTGCTACCGCGGTATCCGTCACCGTATAGGGCTTCCCGTGCGCGGTCAGAGCACCAAGAACAATGCCCGTACACGCAAGGGACGCAAGAAGACTGTTGCCAACAAGAAAAAAGCTACTAAATAATTAATATATGGCAAAGAAGACTGGTACACAGAAGAAGAAGGTCGTCAAGGTTGAACCGGTGGGGCAGGCTCACGTACATTCATCATTCAACAACATAATTATAAGCCTGACAAACAGCTCAGGACAGGTTATATCATGGGCCTCAGCCGGTAAAATGGGCTTCAGGGGTTCCAAGAAAAATACTCCCTATGCTGCACAGATGGCAGCCGAAGAGTGCACCAAAGTCGCTTATGACCTGGGCCTTCGCAAGGTGAAGGTTTTTGTCAAGGGACCCGGATCAGGTCGCGAATCGGCTATCCGCTCCATAGCCAACAACGGAGTGGAGGTCACTGAGATCATTGATGTCACACCCATGCCTCATAACGGATGCCGCCCACCCTCACGCAGAAGAGTATAAAGGGCCCCAATTATAATTTTTTATAACGAAAAACAGTTCAATTCAATGGCAAGATACACAGGACCAAGATCAAAGATCGCCAGGAAATTCGGAGAGCCCATTTTCGGCCCTGACAAAAACCTCGACAGGAAGAATTTTCCTCCCGGACAGCATGGCCTGACCAAGAAGAGAAAGAAGACCTCCGAGTATGGCGTGCAGCTTCGCGAAAAGCAGAAGGTGAAATATACCTACGGCCTGCTTGAACGTCAGTTCCGCAATTTTTTCGAGAAAGCCTCATCGGCTTCGGGCGTCACCGGCCTCTTGCTGCTCCAGATGCTTGAATCACGCCTTGACAACGTGGTGTACCGCCTCGGCGTTGCCCCCACAAGAGCGGCAGCACGGCAGCTTGTGTCTCACCGTCACATAACCGTTAACGGCAATGTGGTCAATATACCCTCTTACCAACTCCGCCCTGGTGATATCATAGGTGTGCGCGAGAAGTCAAAATCGCTCGAGACAATCATCCAGTCACTTGAGTCAAACCGCCGCTCAAGACTGGCATGGCTCGAATGGGATGATACACAGATGGCCGGAAAATTCATGAACGTCCCCGAACGTTCGGAGATACCCGAGGAGATCAAGGAACAGCTTATCGTTGAACTATATTCCAAGTAATAAAGTAATACTATTCATATGGCCATATTAGCATTCCAGAAACCTGACAAAGTAATATTACTGGAAGCGGACGACCAGTACGGAAAATTTGAATTCCGCCCGCTTGAACCCGGCTATGGCATAACAGTAGGTAATGCCCTCCGGAGAATCCTCCTCTCATCACTCGAAGGCTATGCCATCACCACCATCAAGATCGAAGGTGTTGACCATGAGTTCTCAACCATCACCGGTGTCATGGAAGATGTGACTGAGATAATACTGAACCTCAAGCAGGTGCGATTCAGAAAGATGGTAGAGGATATCGACAACGAAAAGATAGTCGTCAAACTGTCTGACCAGGAACAGTTCAAAGCCGGTGACCTGAACAACTCTCTGAGCAGCTTCGAGGTGCTTAACCCCGAACTGGTCATCTGCCGTATGGAACCCGATGTCAAGTTGCAGATAGAACTCAATATCGGCAAGGGCAGGGGATACGTCCCGGCCGAGGAAAACCAGCCCGAAGAGGCTGAATTCGGAGTCATAGCCATTGACTCCATCTTCACGCCTATCCGCAATGTGAAATATTCCATTGACAACTACAGGGTTGAACAGAAGACCGACTACGAAAAGCTGATCCTGGAGATCACCACTGACGGTTCCATTCACCCGAAAGATGCCCTCAAGGAGGCGGCAAAGATACTTATATACCACTTCATGCTCTTCTCCGAAGACAAGATCACCATTGATTATGAAGATAAAATGGCCAATGAGGAGTTCGATGAAGAGATACTCCATATGCGCCAACTTCTGAAAACCAAACTCGTTGACCTTGACCTCTCGGTCAGGGCACTCAACTGCCTCAAGGCAGCCGAGGTGGAGTCACTGGGCGACCTCGTCAAATTCAACAAGAATGACCTGCTCAAGTTCCGCAACTTCGGCAAGAAGTCACTCACCGAACTCGACGAGCTGCTGGAGACAATGAATCTCTCATTCGGGATGGATGTGGCGAAATATAAACTCGACAAAGATTAATAACAGGTAAGCAGAGAGAGAAATGCGACATTTAAATGCTATAAATCACCTTGGAAGAAAAAGTGCAGACAGGAAGGCCCTGCTTGCCAACATGGCATCATCACTAATTCTTCACAAGCGTATTACAACCACCACTGCAAAGGCACGCGCACTGAGAAGATATGTTGAGCCCCTTATTACAAAGTCAAAGGATGACTCAACCCATTCCCGCAGGGTGGTATTCAGTTATCTTGAAGACAAAAATGCCGTCTCTGAACTCTTCAGGGAGGTTGCCCCGCGTATTGCTGCCCGCCCGGGCGGTTATACCCGTATCCTTAAGACAGGAAGCAGACTGGGTGACTCTGCAGAGATGTGCATCATAGAGCTGGTCGACTTCAACGAGAACATGCTTGCTGCAGAGGACGCCAAGGTCAAAACCACACGCCGCCGCCGCAGTACGAAGAAAAAGGGTGCCGAGACAGCCGCCGCTGCTGCTGCCGTGACAAAAACCGGCGCTAAGGCTGAGAATGCCAGGGAGACCGCAGCTGCTACAGTGCCTGAGGATGTGACAATACAGGAGCCGGTAGCAGACCGGGAATCCGTGAAGGCTGAAGAGCTGGCAGATGAGCAGGTGACTGACAGTGCAGAGGAGAGCGGGAACAAACCGGAAGAGGGACCTGAAGAGAATGCAGAGGAAACTGAAAACGAAGAGAAGGAATAACATCATTTCATATAATGATTAAAGGGATACCGACTAACACTCATATCCCTTTTTTTTGTATCTTGCAAACCGATCATATTTAAACATAAAATACAATGAGTCAGATAATTAGTGTTCATGCAAGGGAGATCCTCGATTCACGGGGCAATCCGACCATCGAAGTTGAAGTAGAAACCGCCAGTGGTGCCTCCGGCAGGGCAGCAGTACCGTCAGGTGCATCAACCGGCGAAAACGAGGCGCTTGAGCTCAGGGACGGCGACAACAGCCGTTATCTGGGCAAGGGAGTGCTCAAGGCAGTTTATAATGTTAACAACATTATCGCGGAAGATATAATGGGTATGGATGTCACCGACCAGGTGGCCATCGACGAGAAGATGCTGGAGGTTGATGGCACACCCACAAAGAGCAATCTTGGAGCCAATGCCATTCTGGGTGTCTCCCTGGCATGTGCCAAAGCAGCGGCTGCCTATCACGGTCTCTCCCTCTACAGATATATCGGAGGCACCAATGCCCGCGTGTTGCCTGTGCCGATGATGAATATCATCAATGGCGGCTCGCATTCTGATGCACCCATAGCCTTCCAGGAGTTCATGATCCGTCCCAAAGGGGCCAGCTCGTTTGCCGAGGGCCTCAGGATGGGAGCAGAGGTATTCCATGCACTGAAGAAGGTACTCAAGCAGCGCGGTCTCAGCACTGCCGTGGGTGATGAGGGCGGTTTCGCTCCTGCACTGAAGGGCACGGAAGATGCACTCGACAGCATCATCGAGGCCATCACCGCCGCCGGTTACAAGCCGGGTGCCGACGTGACCGTGGCTCTTGACTGTGCCGCCAGCGAGTTCTTTGAGGATGGCATCTATAACTATACCAAGTTCGAAGGCAAAGGCGGCAAGAAACTCACTCCGCAGGAGCAGGCTGACTATCTCACCGCCCTGGTGGAGAAGTATCCCATCATTGACTCCATTGAAGACGGCATGAGTGAAGGCGATTGGGACGGATGGAAGATCCATTCCGACCAGCTCGGGTCAAAGATACAGATCGTTGGCGACGACCTCTTCGTCACCAATGTTGAGTACCTTGCAAAGGGCATCAGCCTGGGATGTGCCAACTCGATCCTCATCAAGCTGAACCAGATAGGTACACTCACCGAGACACTGAATTGTATTGAGATGGCTCACAGGGCCGGCTATACTACTGTCATCTCGCACCGTTCAGGAGAAACGGAAGACTCAACCATTGCTGACGTGGCCGTGGCAGTGAACTCAGGGCAGATCAAGACCGGATCACTGAGCCGCACTGACCGCATAGCAAAATACAACCAGCTGCTGCGCATAGAAGAGGAGCTTGGCAATACCAGCTCCTACGGCTGCGAGGGTTAACCCCCCATACGGCAGATGATACCGGTCGCTGCAGCAGCAGGGCTGACCCTACCTCAATGCCGGCGGTTGCTGAAACTGAGACGAGGGTGGTATCTGACTTGCCACCTTCTTTTTTTATATATTTGTGTAAACCTGTTTCTCAATGTCCTTCAACGGTCTGGCCCAGTATGCAAGTTATCTCGATGACCGCGGTGACCTCACGCGAGTCCGTTGCCGTGTAAGTACGCTGCTTGAGATCACGGAGATTGCTGACCGGCTGGTGAAGAGCGGCGGAAAGGCGCTTTTTTTTGAGGATACCGGCACTGCCTTTCCACTGCTGATCAATGCCTTTGCCTCTGACAGCCGCATGGCCGCAGCCATGGGACGCAGTTCCCTCGATGATGCAGGTGAGGAGATCTTCTCACTCATAGATTCGGTGAGCGAGGCTCGCAGCCTCTACGGCAAGCTCTCAAAGCTGCCGCAGATGATGCGGCTCCTGCGGTTGGCTCCCGTCAGGAAGAGAGGGAGAGGCGAATGCCAGGAGGTGGTCGAAACGGTCCCTGACCTTGACACACTGCCTGTACTCAAATGCTGGCCGCATGATGCCGGCAGGTTTATCACACTGCCCCTGGTGCATACCAGGCACCCCGAGACGGGAAAGACCAATCTCGGGATGTACCGTATGCAGGTAATGGGTAAGGATGTCACAGGCATGCACTGGCAACGGCACAAGACCGGCGCACGTCATTTTGAGGCGTGGAAGAAGAGGGGAGCGCGGATGCCTGTCACTGTCACCCTGGGCGGTGACCCGGTGTATACCTATGCTTCCACGGCACCGCTACCGGAGGATATGAGCGAATATCTCCTGGCAGCCTTCCTGCGGCGCAGGAGGGTCACCCTCGTCAGATGCCTCACCAACGACCTCTGGGTACCGTCTGACTCTGATATTGTCATTGAAGGTTATGTAGACCCGGCGGAGCCCCCGGTGACGGAAGGACCTTTCGGTGACCACACAGGCTTCTATTCCCTCTCTGACCTCTATCCCCGGTTTCATGTCACCTGCATCACCCACCGCAGGAATGCCGTTTATCCCGCTACCGTCGTCGGCGTGCCTCCCATGGAAGATGCCTGGATGGGCAAGGCGACGGAGAAGATCTTCTTCGCCCCGATAAAGCTGGCCATAGCTCCCGAGATCAGGGAGCTTCACATGCCGGTGGCAGGTGTGGCACATAACCTTGTGATTGTAAGTATAGAAAAGAGGTACCCGGGGCAGGGGATGAAGGTTCTCAGCGCCCTCTTCGGCGCCGGGCAGATGATGCTCAGCAAATACATCATTGTGGTCAGCAGCGGTGTCTCTGTCACTGACTACCTGGCGGTGGCCGAGGCTCTCTTCGGCAATGTGAGGTTTAATACAGACCTGCTGCTCACACGCGGTCCGCTTGATGTTCTCGATCACTCTTCCGACCGCTTCAGCATGGGAGGCAAGCTGGGTATCGATGCAACTGTCAAACTCCCTGAGGAGCGCACCGGTGAGTACCACTCACTGCCCCTCTTTCCCCTGACCGATGACGATATCACCGGTGATATCATAACCGGCATCAGGACTTTGGCAGAATATTCCCTGCCGGTAGCCGTGCTGACAATAAGAAAGCCGCCACAGGGTCTCGATATGCATCGCTTTGCAACCTCCCTGCCCCCCTCACTCACCATGTCCGGCACCGTCATTGTTGCCGTGGATGAGGGAGCAGATGCCGATGACCTCGGCATGGTCACCTGGCTTGTCACCGGCAACAGCGACCCCTCACGCGATCTCTACAGGCTCGACAGCGGGGCCCTCTTCATTGACGCCACCTTCAAAACACTCTCACTGCCGGCCTTCCCAAGAGAATGGCCCAACGTGGTCTGTTCCGACCAGGAGACCATAGAACTCGTTGACAGGAGATGGAGTGAATACGGTATCGGAGATTTTATTTCCTCTCCCTCACTGAGACTTCTGCCGCTGGTCAGGCCGGGCAAGGCATCTGTGGAGACAGTCAACAGCACGGCACGGTGAACATCATGCTGCTCATAGCTGTCCTGCCTGCAATGGTACAGGGGGTGATGGATAACGCTGTCGTCAACTATCTTCTATGGGTCTTCATCGTGATAGCGGTCATCTACTTCGCTGTGCTTCAGTTCTGGGTGCTTGTGCGCACCAGGAGGCACCTCAGTGAGATCAGCAAAGCATATGACGAGATTGATACTCAGAGGGCGGAGCTGCAACTGCGCAACAAGGACCTGACAGACAGTCTCAACTATGCAAGGAGGATCCAGGCGGCACTGCTCCCCGCAGAGCATCATATCAACAAGATCTTCAGCGACTACTTCATCTATTACCGGCCCAAGCATATCGTCAGCGGCGATTTCTACTGGTTCAGTGAGAGAAACGGCAAATACTTCATCGCCGCTGCCGACTGTACGGGTCACGGTGTGCCGGGAGCACTGATGTCAATGATAGGACTGGAACTGATACAGAAGATTATTACCGGGATGAAGGTTGACGACAGCGATCAGATTCTGCTGACCATGAACCGGGAGCTTGAGTCGGCCTTCTTCAGGGAGGAGAGCGGCAAGGCTCTGATACGTGACGGCATCGAGATGAGTATCTGTGTCATAGACCGCAGGACCAGGGAGATGGAGTTCTCCGGCGCCTTCCTGCCGGTTTATATTGTCCGTGATGACAAGCTCATCGAGATCAAGGGCGACAAGAAGAATGTTGTACAGTCGTTTGCCATGGTATCATTCAACCGCAGCACCTTCAGGCTGCAGAAGGGTGACATACTGTACCTCTTCTCAGACGGCTATGCTGACCAGTTCGGTGGCCCGGAGAACAAGAAGTTCATGTACCGCAGGTTGAGGCACCTGTTGCTGACCATCAGCAAATACCCGCTGACCGACCAGGAGCGCATCATTGACGAGACCATAGTATCATGGATGGGCGACCATGATCAGATTGATGACATGATGATCCTCGGGGTGAGGCCCTTCTGATTTCAGACCAGGGCAGTGATCTTCTCAATGAGCAACTCGGGGTCTATCGGCTTGCTGATGTAATCATCCATGCCCACTGCCAGGCACTGCTCCCTGTCGCCCAGCATGGCATTGGCGGTGATGGCAATGATGGGAACATGCATGCGGGTGCTCATCTCCAGACCCCTGATCTTGTCGGCAGCCACCAGCCCGTTCATCACAGGCATCTGTACATCCATAAGTATCAGGTCATATTTCGAGGTACCGAACATATCCAGCGCTTCCTTGCCGTTGCGGGCTGTCTCTAAGCGTCTGACCAGAGGTTCAAGCATCAGCTGGGTGATGCGCAGGTTGATGGGATTGTCCTCCACAAGCAGTATGGAGAGCTCCTTAAGCTCTTTCCTCTCCTTGACTCCCGACATTTCCTTCATCAGTGCGCTGGCAGCAGCAGGATGCTCTACCCTGTCTGCCCTCCGCAGGTTAACGTAAAATACGAAATAGGATCCGGAGCCGGCGGTGGCCTCTTTCCAGCTGCCCCCGGACTCGCTTATAAGCTTTCCGGAGAGGGGCCACGGCTGGCGTCCCTCACCGATGAAGACCACCGGGTTGTTTGTTGACAGGGTAAATTCAACCTTCTGCATGCCGTCACGTTCACCCACCTCCCTGGCCTGTATCTTGACAGTGACCTTGCCCGAGGATGCGGAGATGGCGGCACTGAGAAGATCTATCAGTATCTGCTTGATAATGATGGGATCACCGTTGTACTCCGTCTCCCCCTCACCCTTGTCATCATACAGTATGAGGCTCTGGTAATGCTTCCTGTTAAGCTTCATCAGCCCGATGGTATCATGGATGATCGGTCCCAGCCGGAAGCGTATGTCACCCTTCCTCTCAAAGGTGATGTTGCCTGCTGTCTCCATGGTCAGATCATTGACAACATCCACCATGGTCCCGGTGGAGGCAACAAAGGTCTCAACAAGCTCCTGCTGCCTGGCGGAGGCGGCTGTCTCACTGAGCATGCTACCCAGAAGTACAAGGTTGTTCAGCGGCTCTCTTATCTTGTGCGAAAATGAATTGATGACATCCTCGTTCCTCTCGGCTATCGATGACATCTCATTGATGATCGACCGGCTGTCGGCTATCAGCCGACGTATCTCAAGAACAGAAAGTGCCAGCGGCACCACAGCGAGAACGCCGGCTGCCATAGGTACCCAGACCAGCCCCGCAATGGCCGTGGAGATAGCTATGATCACCAGCAGCAGGGCCACGGCAACAGGAAACAGTATCCTGTCCCTCGTCCTTCGCATCATCAGTTCAGAATGCGTAACCGACACAGGTTTTGATACTTTTGGCATAATGCGGGCACAGTAGGGATATGACACTCAAATATACATGAATTTATATAAAGATAAAGCCGGGGTTGCTATCAGTATGCATAAAAGATTATTTTTGCCTTACGGTACAATTTTTGAGGAGGAATCCAAAAAGGAGTGTGATGAAAAGGAGCATGATGACGCTGATTGCCGTACTTGTTGCCGCAGGCATTTCATGGGCACAGGAGAGGGATACCCTTGTTGCATATACTCCCGACTTCAAATTCAGGGACGGCATCTACCTGAACTTCGACCAGGTCAAAAGTAACAGCCCCATACCCAAGGCCAAACTCTTCACATCGGTTGACTACAATGACAAGGACTTCTTTGACAAGGTGCTTGCCTCCGAAAAGATATATTTCTATGACAACATGGGTGTCAGACAGGAGATCGCACAGGATGAGATATGGGGCTTTGCCCGTAACGGAGTCCTCTATGTGAGGGTGCAGGGCGCCTACAACCGCATAACATTTTTCGGGTCAATCATCCACTTTGTGGCTGATGTCACCACCACCTCACCGGGAAACTACCCGTACAATTACTACGACCCCTACTACTCGCCTTACAGGTCATACTACTCACCTTACTACTACAGTCCCTACGGAAGCTACTATGACCCCTACGGGTACGGATACCCATACAGCCGCAACACCACCAGGACGGACCTCCAGATGTATATGATAGATTTCGAGACCGGAAAGGTTTATGAATACGACCTGAAGAATCTTGAGGCACTGCTTATGCGTGACCCTGAGCTCTATGAGGAGTTCGTATCAATGCGAAACAAGAATCAGAAGAAGATGATGTTCGTTTACCTGAGGAAGTTCAATGAGAGAAATCCCGTTTTGCTTCCTTCCGGCAGATAGTGCAGTTTTTGATACAGAATCATGCATCATTTTTACTCAGCCCCCGTCTTTTAAAAAAAAGCCAGATGGAAGAGATCAAAACATACACACAATCGGAACGCGACTGGGCAATGTTCTGCCACCTGTCGGCATTTGCCGGCTACTTTTTTCCCTTCGGCGGGATTATCGGCCCGATAATCTGCTGGATCTCCCGCAAGGATGAATCGGAATGGGTCAATGCCAACGGTAAGTCTTCACTGAACTTTCAGATATCAATTCTGCTCTATACCGTACTGGCAATACCTCTCTGCCTCATCATCGTGGGGATACCCATACTGCTGGCTCTCGTGGTGCTGGAGTTCATCTGCGTTATCATTGCCAGTATCAAGGCTGCAAAGGGAGAAGTCTTTAAATACCCGCTCTCCATACCTTTCATACAATAGTTAATACTCAGCAGCCCGCCTCATCATCATCCCGGCAGAGCATGCAGGGTCTTGGTGATTCTTACCCTGAAGCCAGGCACTTCTTTACACCCGGCCGACTGCCGTCTACAATACTATTTGGCCTACGGCCTATTATTAGCTGTCGTCTGTAATGCCTTAAGACCCCCATACGCCTACCTGCTATCGGGGCAGGATCTACGACTGAGGACTGCTGACTGAAGACTGCCGACTGAAGACTGCCTGCCTGCAGCCCGCAACGCGGAGAAATGATACGAAGAATCATTTCCTATCATACGCACCTTTTTCTATTTTTGTCGGGAAATATATCCGACATGGCCCAGAAACCGTCAGTTCCAAGGGGAACACGAGACTTCTCTCCGGCAGAGATGCTACGCCGAAATTACATCTTCGATATTATCAGGAGGACCTTCTCCATCTACGGCTATCTGCCCCTGGAGACACCTGCCATGGAGAACCTCTCCACACTCCTTGGAAAGTACGGCGAGGAGGGAGACAGGCTGATATTCCGAATACTCAACTCGGGAGACTTCCTCTCCGGCCTTGAACCATCCGCTCTTGCCGGTGCTGACAGCGCCTCCCTGGCATCCCGTTTTTCGGAAAAGGGACTGAGGTATGACCTTACGGTTCCCTTTGCCCGCTATGTGGTACAGCACCGCGATGAGATCAGCTTTCCCTTCAGGAGATACCAGATACAACCCGTATGGAGGGCTGACAAGCCGCAGAAGGGAAGGTACAGGGAGTTCTTCCAGTGCGATGCGGATGTCATCGGCAGCGATTCGCTGCTGAATGAGTTTGAACTGATACGTATTATTGACCGTGTCTTCAGTGAGCTGAAGATCAATGTCTTAATCAATGTCAACAACCGCAAGATACTTGCCGGCATTGCGGCGACAGCCGGGGCAGGTGACAGGATCACCGATATCACCGTTGCCATTGACAAGCTCGAAAAGTTAGGCAGTGAGGGTGTCCGGCAGGAGCTGCTGCAACGTGGCATTACTCCTGACGTCATCAGACGGCTTGACCCGTTCCTCAGCCTCAGGGGATCAGCAGAAGAGAAGATGACCGGACTGAAGCGTGAGATAGCAGCATCACAGGAAGGGCTGAAAGGTATCTCCGAGATGGAGGAGCTCTTCTCCTATCTGGGCATGGAGCCGTCACAGGCAAGGGTGGAACTAGATCTCTCACTTGCACGCGGACTGAACTACTACACCGGAACCATAATCGAGGTAAAGGCAGCTGATATGGCCATCGGGAGCATATGCGGCGGAGGACGTTATGATGATCTTACCGGTATCTTCGGGCTGCCGGGCGTCTCAGGCGTGGGAGTGTCATTCGGTGCTGACAGGATATATGATGTGATGCTCCATCTGGGACTCTTCCCTGAGCAGACCGGCGCCTCTACCGAAGCACTGGTCATCAACTTTGG
This sequence comes from Bacteroidales bacterium, assembly GCA_011620595.1. Lineage (GTDB taxonomy): Bacteria > Bacteroidota > Bacteroidia > Bacteroidales > VadinHA17 > SR-FBR-E99. The sequence goes on from WOYX01000009.1 coordinate 51,293, forward strand.
AAGGGATGAGCTTCCGGAGCAGATAAAAATTACCGCAGCACTGCGTGAGGCAGGAATAGCCACGGAGCTTTTCCCCGATGCCGTCAGGCTGAAGAAGCAGTTCAGCTACGCTGACGCACAGCATATACCCCTGGTGATCATCGCCGGCAGCGAGGAGATAAAAGCCTCTCAGGCCACGGTCCGCAACATGAAAACGGGAAAACAGACAACCGTGTCGCTGTCTGCCCTCCCGGAATTTATCAGCGAAGCGAAGAATCGCTGAGATATTATTACCGACCGTTAAAGGTCGGGGCTCTCGGTCTGGTTGAAACGTCCCCTGCCAGGCTGAACCCCTGTCTGTCCCTGTCTCCTCTGGTTAAGCTCCCTGAGCAGATGCTGCTTGTACAGGTTCTCAATCTGGAACAGCCTTATTACCTTCAGCGGAGGCAACACCTTCTTGATATCCCGGTTAAACGATGAGACCAGGGTGGCCTCGTCTGCATATGTCTGCACCAGCCTGTCAGCGGTAGCCGACAGTTCGGCATCACTCATCTTCGACTCATTCTGCGATGCATTACGCATCAGCGACAGCCTTTCAGCCTGCAGGCTGCTCTTATCGTCTGAGAATTTGTTGTACAGCGGCCAGAATTTCTCTGCCTCCGCCGGGGTGAGATCAAGACGCTGCGTGAAGAAGGCTATCTTGTAGGCTGTGAGCCTCTCATTGTCAGCCTGGCCCTGGCCCTGGCCCTGGCCCATTCTCTGTCCCTGGGCGCTTGCTCCGGTGATTGCGGCAAGCATGATAATGACCACCGCGTGTAAGGTTCTTTTCATGATGTTACTATAAAAGTTCATATATATCATTCAGGTCCACATCTTCCATCAGAAGATAATCAATAATGGCGTCGGAGGATATCTCTTCTTCTGCCTGCTGCAGGTCCGATGAAGTAGCCGTTCCTTCTGATCCCGTCACACCCGTTTCCGGGGTTAACTCTTCGGTAACCACCTCCATCAGCTCATTTTCAAGCATATATATTTCGAACTGCTCTGCCTCAAGATCGGCAAAGAGGCTGCCGTTAAGCTCATCTGCGCCCCTCTCCATCCCGCCTGATACCAGCCTCACCGTGAAAGTGGCCAGCAGGGCGAAGCCTGCGACGGCTGCTGCCAGGGCAAGGAAAGGCCTGAGATTCATGCGTCTGACAGGCGTCTCCGCTGCCCCGTTGCCCTTCTCCTCCTCCATGCTCCCGCTGATGGCTGACATCGTTCTCTCTGTCAGTGTCTCAAAGTAGCCTTCCGGTACCCTGAAGGGATTGTTCTTTTTTATTTCATCATTGAGTTTCATCACTCTCTCTTTTCTTCTCTCAGCTTCGGCCGAAACCCTTTAGTCAAATGTATTGTTTATAACTGTTTGTCTTTCGTTTGCCTGTGGCTCTCATAACATTTCTTTGACGTCAGTCAGCCTCATTGGTTTAATCGTCCTGCAAAAACTGCTCTATTTTTTTTACGGCATGGTGATATGAGGCCTTCAGTGCCCCCACCGAGGTGCCTGTCACTCCGCTCATATCCTCATAGCTCATGTCGTCGAAGTATTTCATGTTGAAGACTGCACGCTGTTTGTCCGGCAGCTTCATGATGGCATTCTGCAATTTTGCGGATGCCTCGTCGCCGTCGAAATAACTGCTGCCTTCCGCCGACCATGCAAAGAGACTTTCAAGATCGTCAAGCGCGATGCCGCTCTCTTTCTCCCTCATTCTCAGCAGGGTCAGCGCCTCATTGGTGGCGATGGAATAGAGCCATGTATAGATGGAGCTCTCATACCGGAATGACCCGATATTCTTCCAGGCGTTGAGAAAGGTGTTCTGCAGCACATCGTCGGCATCGTCATGGGTTATGACAATCCTGCGGATATGCCAGTAGAGCTTTGATCCGTACTTATCGACAATCAAACGGAAAGCCTTCTCGCCATCCGTATGGATGATCTTCTTTATATCCTCTTCGGTGATCTGTAACATTACACTGGCCGGAGCCGTTTAACAGTAAGACGTACCGTAGCATCATTGGTTTAAAACAGATGTCAAAAATAGCAAAATCTATCGGCCCCGGTGATGCGGCTTGTGGCTGCTTGTCGCTTTTTGGTACCTTTGCAGCAACAAAAATTCAGAAGGAATGGCACTGAAATGCGGCATTATAGGAATTATGAGCGTAGGCAAAACCACGATCTTCAATTGCATATCCAACACCCGCGGTGAGACCGACACCTACGGTACGGGTGTGAAGGCAAACCTCGGCGTGATACAGGTACCTGACCAGAGGCTGTATGAGCTTGAGAAGCTTCAGCCAACAGAGCGGGTGGTACACACTACGGTGGATATTGTGGATATACCGGGGCTGGCCCGGGGGCAGGGTGACAGCTCCGGCGCCAGGCTGCTGGGAGAGATAAGGAACACCGACGCCCTGATACATGTCCTGCGATGCTTTGATGACGACAGGCTGCCTCACATCAACGGTTCCGTCGATCCTGTCAGGGACCTTGAGAATGTTGAATTCGAGCTGCAGGTTAAGGATGTGGAGTCAGTGAAGAAAAAGATACAGCGCCTTGAGCGTGCCGCCAAGACAGGTGATAAGGATGCCCGGCACGGTATAGAGGTGCTCAACCGCTACAGGGAGCACCTGGAGGGATTCCGTAGCGCCTCCTCGATGGAGGTGAAGCCTGAGGATAAGAGATATGTCGACGACATCTTCCTTCTCACGATGAAGCCGGTGCTCTATGTATGCAATGTTGATGAGGCCTCTGCCGTTAACGGTAACGGATATGTCTCGGCCGTCAGGGAGTATCTTGCCGCCAGGGGAGCAGCACCGCTGGTGATTGCCGGCGCCCTGGAGGCGGAGATAGCCAACCTGAGCGAGGCGGCTGACAGGATGGAGTTTCTGCGTGATGCCGGGCTCGACGAACCGGGAGTCAACAAGCTCGTCAGGGCTGCCTATGAGATGCTTGACCTGCTCACCTTCTTTACTGTCGGCCCCAGGGAGATAAGGGCCTGGACCATTACATCGGGGATGACAGCCCCGCAGGCTGCCGGGGTGATACACTCCGACCTGGAAAGGGGTTTCATCAGGGCCGAGGTGATGAAATATGCCGACTTCATTGCACTGGGGTCGGAGCATGCCTGCCGCGAGGCCGGAAAACTGTCGGTGGAAGGAAAAAACTACGTGGTTGATGACGGTGATATACTGCATATACGGTTTAATGTATAACAGTTACCGGTGAGATACCTGCTGCTCATATGGTTATTCCTTCTCTTTGCAGTTGGTGTCAACGGGTACGGCCAGAACCCTTCCCGGGGAGATGATATACTCAAAGCCATCGAACAGTACGGACAGGCTGAGGTGATAATTGCCTACCCCGGCTTCGACGCCATGACAGCGCTTGCCTCACGGTTTTCCGTATCATATTGCGACGGCACCTCAGCAATACTCTGCCTATCACCGTTAACTGCCCGCGAGTTTATCATCTCGGGCACGCAATACAGACTTGTCCCGCCCGCGGATAGCAAGGGCTTCTTCACCGCCGGTTCTGCAGCTGAGGCAATGATGTGGCAGTCCTATCCCACCTGGCAGCACTATGATACCATCATGCACAAGATCGCCGACAAGTGGCCCGGTCTGTGCACCCTGGACACCATCGGGTTCAGCATCATGGGAAGGGCCATCCTGGTCATGAAAATATCAGGTAACTCCTCTGATGATGAGCCCAGGCCGAAGGTGATGCTCAGCTCAACAATCCACGGTGATGAGCCCGCCGGGTTTGTGATGCTCATGAGGCTGGCGGAGTATCTCGCCTGTGAGAGCGAAAATGAAGGCCTCGTCTCAGAACTCACCTCGCGGCTCGAGATATGGATCAATCCACTGGCGAACCCTGACGGGATGTACCGTAACAATGACACCATGATCTATCCCGTCAGGGCCAACAGCAACGGGTATGACCTCAACCGCAATTTCCCGGATCCCGGGGTGGCCTCACCGCCGCCGCTGCAGAAGGAGACGCTTGACATGATCAGATTCATGGAGGAGAAAAGATTTGTGCTCTCTGCCAACCTCCACTCCGGCGCTGAGGTGGTCAATTATCCCTGGGACAAATGGACGAGGCTTCATGCTGATGACGACTGGTTCGGTCAGATCAGCAGACGGTATGCAGATACAGTACACAGGTACGCCGAGAAGGGCTACATGACCTTCCTTGATAACGGCGTAACGCGAGGGTGGGAGTGGTATACCGTCAGGGGCGGAAGACAGGATTTCGTGACCTGGGGCCTCGGGGGACGCGAGGTAACCATCGAGATCGATGACATAAAGATGACTCAGGGCTCTAACCTTGAGGCACTCTGGCAATGGAACCACAGGTCACTGCTGCGCTTTTTGGCCGAAGCACTCCATGGTATCAGGGGCAGGGTCACCGATGCCGAAACGGGGGACCCGCTTCCTGCCAGGATATTTATCGAAGACCACGACTTCGACTCATCCCACGTTTATGCCGACACCCTCACGGGTTATTACTGCAGGTACCCGGCACCGGGTGAGTACAGCATCATTTTTTCCTGCCCGGGATACGAGCCATACTGGCTGGAAGCAGAACTTTCCGCCTGGGATGCAGGTCTTACAGTGGATATACAGCTGCCGAAACAGGATGAGAGATGGCCTGACCCTCCCGTCTCCGAGCTGCTCATCTGGCCCAATCCTTCCGACGGAAGATTCCGCATCATGCCACCGCAGCTCCTGGCCGGAGAGGTGACAATCACCCTCAGCACCACCTTGGGGTCCGTCGCCGGAAGCTACCGTACCACAGCCTACTCCGGCCTGCCGTTGCAGTGCGACTTCAGCGGCCTCTCCACGGGAGTATATATTGTGTCTGTGAGAAAAGAGCCGTATGGCCCCACGGTACGCGGCAGGGCAGTGATCATCAGGCAGCAGTAGAAGTGACCCGGAGTTGACATCTTTGTGACAATCTTGTTGCAGTTAAAGCCAAAACTGATATTTTTGGGGCTTATTTCCTGCATTTTACTCTTTGAACATGAAAAAAGTACTTACGGTCTTGTCCCTGTCTCTCCTCTCTGCTTTCGCCATAGCACAGTCTGCCTATATACCTCCCGAGAAACCCAGGCTGGTGATTGGCATTGTCGTTGAGCAGCTTCGTTTCGATCAGCTGGAGCGTATATGGAATACTCTGCCCGACGACGGACTGAAGAGGCTGGTCAGCGAGGGTACCTATTACCGCAATGTCTCGCTCGACTATGTCTCCACACAGGCAGGACCGGGATTTGCGACCATCTCCACCGGCGCCACCCCATCGCAGCACGGCATCACCTCGGACTCATGGTTCCATCCCTTCAATGACCAGATAATATACTGCGTGCAGGACCCCGACGCTGCAGCCGTGGGAGGCACCTTTGAGACAGGACTCTTCTCCCCGGCGAATCTTCTCTCATCGACCTTTGCAGATGAGCTGGAGATGTCATCCTGCGGAGTGTCAAAGGTCTACGGCATCGGCATGAAGGAGATGGGAGCCATACTTACGGCAGGTCATGCTGCCGACGGCGCCTTCTGGTATGATGACCGCACCGGAACGTGGATGAGCAGCGATTATTACGGTCCGCAGTTGCCGGGGTGGCTCATGGACCTCAACGCAATGATGATGCCCGGCCAGTATCTGAACCAGCCATGGACCCCGCTGATGGACCCGGTGCTCTACCCGGGCTGCCAGCCTGACTCCAGTGACCTGGAAAAAGGGTTTAACGGCCAAAGCTGGTTTCCCTATGACCTCAGGAAACTCTCAACAAACGGCAGGCTGCTCAGGACAGAGAGGGATTACTCCATCCTCCGCGAAACCCCCTTCGCTGATGACTTCACTACCGAGCTGGCACTGAGACTCATCAGCAATGAGCAGATGGGACAGGATGAGGTGACGGATTATCTGGCAATTACATACTCGGCCACAGAACAGATCGGACACCGCTTTGGCCCCTCATCAGTAGAGAGCTCGGATGCCCTGGTGAGACTCGACAGAAACATCAGCAGGCTTCTGGGGGAGATAGACAAATCACTTGGCAAAAAGAATGTGCTTGTCTATTTCGTCTCAGCCCACGGCATCTCGGAGATACCGGCCCTGCTGGCTGCCAGCCGTATACCGTCAGGATACTTCAGGATCAATCAGTCGCTACAGCTCCTTCGCAGCTATCTCAATGCCATCTACGGCACGGGCGACTGGGTCAGGGGATTCTTTGACAACCAGATATATCTCAACAGGCCGCTGATCGAAGATGCAAAGATAAGCCTGGGCGAGATTCAGAGACGTGTGGCGCGATTCATGGTTCAGTTCTCGGGTATAGCAGCTGCGGTGCCTACCTCATCGTTCGAGATGAGTGACTTCTCCGCAGGTCTGCTGCTCAAGATGAGCAACAACTTCAGCCAGCAGCGGTCGGGCGATGTTATGATTGCCCTCAATCCGGGCTGGGTGGAGAAGACTGACCATGTTACCGGGCACAACTCCCCCTATGAATATGACAGCCATGTGCCGCTGATATGGTTCGGATGGACAGCCAGCAAGGCCTCCGTCACCCGCAGTGTCAGCACCAGGGATATTGCCGTCACCCTATCGATACTGTGCAGGATACCGCGGCCGAATGCAGCCAGCGGCGACCCGCTGCATGAACTGTTCAGGTAGAGCCGGCGGCAGCAACCATCGGAGAACTTATGCGCGGATTTTCATGGAAATCAACCTGACAGTGCAGGTCAGACAGTCACCGTCCGGTGGTTTAGCCGGTCTCTGACGCGGCATGCCTCATTTATAAGCATTGGATCCTGTTCGCATCCGTTACCTGTCACCACCATATCCGCCCCGGCAACAAAGGCGTCCTCTATTTTTCCGGGTGTGTCAAGCCCTCCGCCGGTGATGATCGGTATTCGCAACTCTGACCGCACAGCCCTTATCATGGCAGGGGCCACCGGCCTGGCAGCACCGCTGCCGCCCTCAAGATAGATGGCCGACATACCCAGCATCTCACCGGCAAGAGCTGTTGCAACGGCGATGTCATGCTTGTCATACGGCAGGGGAGAGGTCTGGCTCATGTATTCAACGGAGGTCCTGCTGCCGCAGTCGACGAGTATGTAGCCCACAGGAATGACCCTCTCACGCATATGTCTCAGATGCGGGGCGGCAATGACATGATTGCCGATAAGCAACTCTGGATTGCGGCCGCTGATGAGCGACAGCAGAAAGACAGCGTCTGCCTCGTCAGTCAGCTGCGTCAGGTCGCCAGGGAAGAGTATGACTGGCTTCTCTGAGAGCTCTTTCAGCCTCCTGATCACACTGCTGACACTGACAGAGGTCAGACTCCCGCCGACAAGGAACAGATCTGCACCGGCTTCTGCAGCATGTCCTGCCACCGCCACCAGCGTCTCCTCCCCGGCCCTGTCAGGGTCAATGAGCTGCGCAACTACCTTTCTGTCCCTCCATGGGATTTCAACTCTCATGCTTCTTCCTGGTCCAGACAATCGTGTAATTGTCATATTTCGAATAAAAGAGCGTAAACTGATCATTGATCCGCTCATTCTTTACATATCCCCGGATCTCACCCGACTCCTTCACGTCGAAGGGTTCAATGGTAATGTCATTGACAATATTTATTCCCTCCTTGTCGCATATCTTGTAGATGGTCTCCTTGGCACACCAGTGGATATAGAGATGGTAGGTTCTGTCTGCCCAGCGCCGTGTGATCTTCTCCCTCTTATTGAGAAACCGTGATGCAAAGGCGTTGATATTCACCCTCATGTACTCCAGGTCAATGCCAACCCTCTCATTGGTGCTGAGAATTATTGCTGTCAGCTCGTTGGAGTGTGATATGCTTATGAAGTGAGACCCGTCCTTTAGGAAGGGCTTGTTGTTCTTGTTATAGACTATACGGGCGTTTTTGTCAAGCATCTCGGCCAGCAGGGCCCTGACGCTCAGGAACTCCACCTTCCTGGATGTACTGCGGAACAGTGAGTATCTCTTTTTGTCTTCCGGACTCAGCTCCACCATCTCAAGAAGGGTTTGCAGATCCTCCTCGATCTTCCAGACACCCAACATGGTCTCCCTGTTCAGATAGTGTTTGGTGATGCAGCCCATAGTTACCTCCAGTTCAGGGTCTCAATAAGGTGGATAATATCCTCACGGAGGAAGCTGATAACCGGCATCAGTGAATCTTCATTGGGCTGAGCCATGAAGTAGAGAGACCCCCGCAGGTAATGCTTCGTGCTGTCGGTGACGAAGAACTGCACCGCAGAGGCGGTATTGCCCTTAAGGTCGTACAGCATGCCGTATACACGTGATGAGTCGTCTGACCAGAGCCTCTCTTCTATTGCATCAGCCCTGATGGTGTGCTTGTAGGCCAGCTCGCGCGACATCTCGGTGAGGGTGGCAAGGTTGCCCGAGAGGTCGAAGTAGGTGAGGTGGATCATGGCCCTGAAACCGGGAAACTCGATGTCCATCCAGCAGGTGTCGGAGGCATCTGTGGGCCTGGGATTGACATTGCCGTAGGCAGGGTACTCAATGGAATAGGAGCAGGGAGAATCAAAACGGATATAACTCTTCTCCGGCAGATCGATGCGGAAATATCCTGCCGGACGTGGTACGGAAGCTTGGCGGCAGCCACCCAGGAACAGTGCGGCAATAAGCATGAATGATGCAACGGTCTGTCTCATAGATCTTCACCTGTTTTTTCAACACCTATCTCTCTTATCCTGCGCTTTTCCACTTTCTCAATGGTAAATCTGAAGCCCTCCGCGGTGATGACCCTTCCCCTGAGAGGTATCTCCTTCATAAGCTCAAGGAGAAGACCGGCCAGAGTCTCGGAGTCACCCCTGATGTCGGAGAAGAGTCCGTCATTCGCGCCGGTGATCCTGTAGAAGTCGTTCAGCAGTATCTTTCCGTCGAATGTCCATTTCCCTTCACCTGTCTCCCTGTAAAGAGGCATCTCCTCGTCAGTCTCGTCGGTGATGTCACCCACTATCTCCTCAAGCACATCCTCAAGGGTGACGATGCCGCTTGTGCCCCCGTACTCATCGACCACAATGGCCATGTGTATCTTCTTCTCCTGGAACTCCTTGAGCAATTCGCTGATCTTCTTTGTCTCAGGTATCATGTAGGGAGGCCTTATCAGGGTCTGCCACCTGAAGGTGTCAGGCTTGCCCAGGTGTGGCAGGAGATCCTTGACAAAGAGTATTCCCTTTACGTTGTCAAATGACCCCGAGTATACGGGAATGCGAGAGAATCCTGATTCAATCACCTCCGACATGACGGAGGTGAACCCCCTGGTAATGTCGAGGGCTGTCACGTCAATACGCGGGCACATCACCGCGCTGACGCTTATGTTCCCAAACCGCACAACTCCCTTCAGCAGTTCCCTGTCATCCTTTATCTCCGAGGAGGTGAGCTCCAGGGCAGTGGAGAGATCGCTGATGTCCATGCTGCTGTTCCTGGGGCGCGATCTCTTTTTTACAAAAAAGGAGGAGAACGAGAGGGCAGAGGCCAGCGGACTGACTATCCGTGATGCCAGCGCCAGCGTGGGAGCCATGGTAAGTGCGAAGCTGAGCTGATTGCGTGATGCATAGACCTTGGGCATCACCTCACAGAAGAGCAGCAGCAGGAAGGTGATCACCACCACCTCGATGATGAATGAAAGAACAGGGTTGTTGCTCAGGTCAAAGAGCCGTGAACTGATAAATGCCGCGAGAATTATCAATGCGATGTTGATGATGTTGTTGGTCACCAGGATACTGCTCAGCAGCTTCTCAGGTCTGGAGAGCAGTTTCATGGCTGTCGATGCCCTCCTGCTCCTGCTGTGTTCCAGCTCCTCAATGTCAGTCGGCGTAAGCGAAAAATAAGCCACCTCCGATCCGGATACAAAGGCTGAGGCAATCATGAGCAGAATCAGCAGGACTATCTGCAGGGCCAGCGTAAAAATGCTTCCGGTGAAAGCCACAGGCGGCATGAAACCGCAAACAAAACCTGACACCAGTGTCTTCAAAATCAGGGTTTTGGTTTACTAGAAAGGAAGATCATCAGCAGGGTCACGGGTTGTGAGATCATCGCTGATCTCATCCCCGGACTGGGAGGGCTTGTTGTAACTGCCGGTGCCGCCCTGGCTGTTCTGTCCGCCTGACGACTGCTGGTTTCCGCCATCGGGTTTGCGGCCGAGGAGTTGTATCACATCAGCCTCAACCTCAACGACATACCTCTTAACGCCCTCGCGGTCGTCATAGGAACGGTAGCGTAGCTTGCCCTCAACGAGTATCTGGGAGCCTTTGTGGATATAGTTCTCAGCCAGATCCGCAAGCCTCCGCCATGCTACAATATTGTGCCATTCGGTTTGCGTAACCCTGTCGCCGCCCTTGGGAGTATAGGTCTCACTGGTGGCCAGGGAGAACGAAGCCTTGCTATTATTCTCAAAACGCCTGATCTCGGGATCTTTCCCGACATTGCCAACAAGTATTACTTTATTGAATGACATATCTCTTATTATTTTATTTTTTGATGCAGATTGTAAAGTTACAAAAAAAATCAGAGGGTGAGCTTTGTCGCTGAAGAGAGCCCTTCCTGCAGACCCCGGGAAGGGTAAAGAATCGCCTGCTTTAGGGCGGCTGATTTTATAGATATCAAAAAATCAGCATTTTCGGAGCGAAAAAAATCTTTATCAATTATATTTGACAAATAATATTTTATATTTGCACATTGAAAAAAACAGAACATCAAAATAATTTGTTGAATCTAAATTCGTGCAAAATGACAAAAGCAGACATTGTTAACGAAATTGCCAAGAACACCGGTATTGAGAAGGTGACCGTACAGAAGGCCGTTGAAGCTTTTATGGAATCGGTGAAAGACTCCATGGTTGCCGGCAATAATGTGTATCTCAGGGGCTTTGGCAGCTTTATCGTAAAGAAACGTGCAAAGAAGACGGCCAGGAACATCTCCAAGAATACCACGATTATTATTCCTGCACACAATATCCCGGCATTCAAGCCTGCCAAGACATTTGTGAACAAAGTCAAATCAAACGCTAAGAAGTAAAACTATGCCAAGCGGAAAGAAGAGAAAAAGGCATAAGATGGCGACGCACAAGCGCAAGAAGCGCTTGCGCAAAGACAGGCATAAGAAGAAGAAATAGCATATAATGCACAGTCTGTATTTTGAGACCTAACCTAAGAATCATCTGATTTTTAGGTTAGTTGCTATTAAAAAGGCTGTTTGCAAACAAACAAATTCCGGAATGTGAGCAAGGATTTAATAATCAGCGTAAGCGATTCTGAGATATCCATAGCACTTCTTGAGGAAAAGCAGCTTGTCGAGTTAAACAGGGAAAAGCGCAACGTCAAATTCTCCGTAGGAGATATTTACCTTGGAAAGGTAAAGAAGATAATGCCGGGACTGAATGCAGCGTTTGTCAATGTAGGTTTCGAAAAGGATGCGTTTCTGCACTATCTGGATCTGGGGGCACAGTTTAAAACCCTTCATAAATATTATACTCAGGCCACTCAGGGGAAGTTGAGATCGACACCTGTGTCAAAGTTCAGGCCTGAGCCTGACATTGACAAGGACGGCAAGATTGCCGATGTGCTGACTGTAGGTCAGACAGTAATAGTTCAGATTACCAAGGAACCCATCTCAACCAAGGGTCCCAGGCTGGCATCGGAAGTGAGCATCGCGGGAAGAAACCTGGTGCTCATGCCCTTCGGCGACAAGGTGTCAGTATCATCCAAGATAGAGAACAACGATGAGCGCAATCGCCTCAGGATGCTTATACAGAGCATCAAGCCGAAAAACTATGGTGTCATTGTACGCACCGTGGCCGAGGGAAAGAAGGTTGCCGCCCTGGACGCAGAACTCAGGGAGCTGGTAAACAGATGGGAGACGGCTCTCTATGCCGTGCGCCGTGATGTCAAATCGCCCCGCCTGCTGTTGGGCGAGATGAACCGGACAACCACCATCCTCAGGGATATTCTCAGTACCGACTTCAACAGCATCATCGTTGATGATGAGGTGATAGCCGGCGAAGTAAGAAGCTATATCAGGGAGATAGCCCCTGAAAAGGAAAAGATAGTAAGGGTATACAGGGAGAAACTGCCGATCTTTGACTATTTTGGAGTCAGCAGGCAGATTAAGGGACTCTTTGGCCGGACCATCTCCTTCAGGGGAGGGTCATACCTTATCATAGAGCACACCGAAGCACTCCACGTCATCGATGTCAACAGCGGCAACAGGTCAAAATCAGGCACCGACCAGGAATCAAATGCCCTCTCGGTAAACATGGAGGCAGCCAGGGAGATCTCACGCCAGTTGCGACTGAGGGATATGGGGGGAATAATCGTCGTCGATTTCATCGACATGCTGTCAGGCGAAAACCGCCAGGCTCTCTTCGATAGAATGAAGGAGCTGATGAGCGAAGACAGGGCCAAACACAATATACTTCCCCTCAGTAAGTTCGGATTGATGCAGATAACACGCCAGCGTGTCAGGCCCGAGATGAGCATCAGTACCGATGAGAAGTGCCCTGTTTGCAGAGGTGAGGGAAGAGTAGCCCCTCCGATACTGCTGACCGACGAGATAGAACGTACACTGTCCAGCATCATTGAGAAGGTCAAAACCCGCAGGTTTCTTCTGCGGACCCACCCGTTCGTTGCAGCTTACCTGAGAGAGGGTTTCTTCTCGGAGATAGGCAAGATAAACAAGAAATACGCCGTAAGCATAAAGGTACAACCACTACCATCATACCATTTCCTCCAGTATGAGTTTTTCGACCGCGACGGCAATGAGATTGACCTGACCTGACCTTACGAATTTCCCGTTAATGAGATAATTGAAGGGACCCGGATTACCGAATCCCTTTTTTTGTGCTTTGACTGGCTGGCTGACGGCCTACAGATTGATGATCCGTCCCGATCCTGTACGGGTTTTGCGCAGATACCGAAAAAATTATTTCTGAATAATCCGTATCTCCCCCCTGGTGGCATCTATTTTAATCCTGGCACGGCCCGGATCAGTACCTACTGAAGCCGTGGTCATGAAGATCTTGTCCTCGGCACTGATCTCCGTTCTCTCAGGCTGCGGCTCGAAGCCGGGCAGTGAGACAAAGGCGTTTGTATGCTTTATCTCAAGATCACAGGACAATCCGGCCCCCAGCGCAATGTCTGTGTCGGCATATGATGTCCGTAGGTCGATGAGCGTAAACTCCGGGGTTATCCTTTCAAAGGAGAGGTTGCCGTACTTGACGGACATATTGATCTCACCTGTGACCACTTCGGCTATGATGTCGCTGAAATGGCTGGTGCCGGTCAGCACCTCAACGGCGCCGATATTCAGGTCGTCGCGCTTTGAGTCCAGGTCGAGATGACCGCACCGGTCGATCCATACTTTGGATGATACTGAAGCCAGCCTGATATTTCCTGTCTCCCTTGACCTCAGTTCACTGAAGGAGAGGGTCATTTTTCCCTCTGCAATGCTCCTCACGTTTGCCTTGCAGAAAGTGAGCTCCATCAGCTTTGCTTTTTCCACTGCCGCCGCATCGAGGTTGCCGTTTGAGAGCTTAAGTGTCAGCTCAGGGATCTCATCACCAATATAAACGTCTCCGTAACTGTTTGTCAGCCGCAGCTCGGTATGGGGAGGACATTCGATATAGTAATCTATCTTAAGCCTGCTGTCAAAGTTTATCAGGTTTTTGGTCAGTCCCTTCAGGCTTTCGAAGAGAGGGGTTATCCCTTTCGTAAAGGATGTCACTGCTCTGACTGTTTCACCGGCCATCGAGAAGTTGATCTCCACATCCGACATTATGGCGTCAAGCTTCTCTCCGGTGTTGGAGGAGGCTGTCACCTCAGCCCTGATGGTAATCGAGTCGTTGAGCGAATGAGTGACATGAATGTCTCCGTACTTATTGGTTACCTCCAGGACAGCATCGTCACCTGCCCTAAACGATTTCATCAGAGTCTTGGAGTCAGATATCTGCTGGCCCCGGAGGCTCACCACTGCGGGCAGCAGCAGCAATGCAGTGAGAAGGTTCCTATATTTCATCTGTTGGACTCTTACCTGGTTCTGTCTGATTCTCTTTCATCAGAAATAGCATATCTTCAAGAAGCTCTATCCTGAGCCTGTAATTTTTTATCAGCGCCTCCACAACCTCGCTGCTGGCGATGTTGTCACTGAGGTCACTTATTATCTCTTCGGAGATACTGTCAAGCTCATCCATTCCGGCCGTAAGCTCCCTGCCGATCTCCGGGTTGGATGTCAGAAGAGGCTCAGCCTCCCGGTAGAGCGACTGTATCCGGCTGTCGTAGTATTGCCGGGTCTCTCTCACCTCCGTAACCTGCGGGTCATTGAGATTTCCGGCCGCCCTGATGGCCGTCAGTATCGCTGCCGTGCAAAGAGCAGCGACGATTAGTGCCGCGGCAGCAGGCAACAAGTAGCTTTGCAGCGGTCTGCGCTCATGCGGCAGCTTCTCACCTATCCTGTTCCAGAGGCCGGGATCAGGGTCATGGATATCCATACCCTCCCTGTTGTTCAGTATGTGTCTCTCGAGCTTATCCATAACTCTTCATTTCAGCAAGTATATTTTTCAGTTTTTCCTTTGCCCTGGAATACTGTGTCTTGGAGGTCGACTCCGAGATCCCCAGTATCTGTGCTATCTCTGTATGATCATATCCTTCAAGCAGGTAGAGACTAAATACCATCCTGTAACCGTCGGGAAGCTTCTCCACCGCCCTGGCTATCACCGAAGCGTCAGGCAGTGCCTCCTCCTGCGGTGCCTCCTCCGGGGTCTCATGCATGCTGAAGTCGTCAGTAAGTACCAGGTCTGCTTCTTTCCTGCGCAACCTGCTGATGCAACGGTTGATTACTATCGTTTTCAGCCATGCGCCAAAGGTCGATTCCGATCTGTAGGAGCCGATCTTTGTGAAACAGTCTGTAAATGCCTCCTGGAGCATATCCTCTGCCTCCTCCCTGTTACCGGTTATGCGGTATGCCGTGTTGAACATCGCCCTGGAATAGAGTTCATACAGCCTGAACTGTGCCCTGCGGCTGCCCCTCCGGCACTCCTCTATGAGATCACCATGTGTTTGCAAATCCGCTGTTGACAATTTTCAGGTTGTTACTGTTAAATGACGGCACAAAGTTACAATGGTTGCACAACTATCTCATCAAACTTTTGCACTCCCTGTGGATGCATGGGTTGCACAGGTATCTCATTACACCATTTCACTCCGCGATGTTGCAAAGGTCGCCCGGAGATATCATCATAAAGTAGCGCTCCCGGTTTTTCATACCAAAAAAAGTGCCGGATGAAAACAATTTATTATATTTGTATGTAGTTTTAGACCTGACTGACAGAGAAAATACGAAGTCGTGAAACTTTAAAGATGCTTTTTACTGTCCAAAAGCAATTTTTCCATTCTTTTCATGGCTGCCCCGACACTTAGTCGGGGCTTTTTTTTCAGCTGGCTCTGCCCACCCGCTGCCGCGGGACTGCGTCGCTTCGCTTCCTGTGCGCTTCTGCGCCCACCCGCTGTCGCG
>WOYX01000009.1:66960-120161 GCA_011620595.1 Bacteroidales bacterium
TGTGCGCTTCTGCGCCCACCCGCTGTCGCGGGACTACGTCGCTTCGCTTCCTGTGTGCTCCGCCGCCTCTGCTGCAGACTTTTAACCTTTTTTATACTTTGCGCCTGCATGAATTGATGATAAGCAGCGTTTGATATTCTTATATTAGCGCAGGCAACCAAACCGATCATAATGAGAGCAGTATATTTGATTTTCACATTGTTGTTCCTCCTTGCCGGCTGTGCCACCGAGGAGGAGAGGATTGACCGCAAGGCTGAAAAGCTGCATGGGGAGATGCTCACCGTTGACACCCACTGTGACACGCCCATGAGACTGGCCAGGGGTGGATTTGACCCGGCTGTACGCAATGACAACGGCTGCGTCGATTTCCCACGCATGAAGGAGGGCGGCCTCGATGCCATGTTCTTTGCCATCTTCATCGGGCAGGGGCCGAGAACGGCTGAAGCATTTGAGACTGAGCACCGGAATACTCTCCGCACATTTGACTCCGTGAAGGTCAATGTTAAAAGAAACAGCAATCTGGCAGGCCTAGCCCTTACCCGAGACGATGCCCTGAAGCTGAAGTCGGAAGGGAAGGTGGCCATCTTTATGGGTATCGAGAACGGCTACCCGGTAGGAACCGATATTTCCAGGATAAAGCAGTATTATGATCTGGGGGCCCGCTATATTACCCTTTGTCACTCATCAAACAATGATATCTGCGACTCTTCCACCGATAAGGGAGGACCGGAACACGGAGGCCTTTCACCCTTCGGTGAGGAGGTGGTCAGAGAGATGAACAGGGTAGGTATGCTGGTGGATGTATCACATATCTCTGACGAGTCGTTCTATGACGTGCTTAACATCTCAAAAGCCCCGGTCATAGCCTCTCACTCATCGGCCAGGGCACTGTGCGAGAGCCCGCGCAACCTGGATGACGACATGCTTCTGGCTCTGAAGAAGAATGGCGGGGTGATACAGATATGCCTGCTGAGTGACTACCTGAAGCAGCCCGAGCCCAATCCCGAGTTTGATGAGAAGGTGAAGGAGCTCCGTGAGAAGTGGAGCAGCAACACTGAGGAGATGACTGACGAGATGAAGGAGCAGCGCTGGAGGGAGTTTTCTGAACTAAAGAACAAATATGTAAAGCTCGCAACAGTAACTGATGCCGTCAACCATATTCAGCACGTGGTTGATATAATCGGCATCGACTATGTGGGCATAGGTTCTGACTTCGACGGCGGCGGCGGCATTGAAGGTTGCAGGGATGTCTCAACGATGAGCAATATCACCAAAGAACTTATCAGGCGCGGTTACAGCCGTGAGGATATCGCCAAGATCTGGGGAGGCAACTTCATGCGGGTCATGGGCCAGGCCCGGGCATTGGCGCAGTAATCAGTCGGCCACCTTCGCCAAGGCTGTGGTGGCTAAAAGCAATCATCAGTTTGACAATGCCTAAATACCTGATTCTTAATTCTTAATTCTTAATTCCTTCCACTACTCCCTGGTTTTACCCTTGAGAATCTCAGTGACTTGATCATCCACGAGGGGAGTGGTTTGTTCGGGTCGCGCCTGCGCAGGTCGAGATACCATCCCAGCTTTTTTATGATCGGCACCCGGTGTGACTCCACAAACTCTATCAGGGTGCCGTCGGGGTCTTCGATATAGGCAAAGTAGCCTGCAGCCTCACCCATGTCAAAGCTGTCTCCGTCATGGCTCTTCTGGCTGTCGACGGTAAAGGGAAAACCGGCCTCGCTGCAGTAGCTGCGAAGGTTATCCATGCCCCTGATGTCATAGCAGAGATGGATGAAGCCGGGGTCACCCCAGTAGCGGCCTTCAAATATCCGTGTGGCTTTACGGTCACGTGCTTCCGTAAGTTCTATCACACTCTGGCCGAAGATGGGATTGAAACCACCGTGAAAAGGTCTTGAGGGTGCCAGCAGTACGCGCCTGAACAGACCGTCGCCTCCGGGCACTGCTGCCAGATCATCGAAGGTGCCAGTGATGTCGTACACTACCCGGTCATAACCCAGTATGTCCGAATAGAGCTTAACTGACTTCTCTATGTCAGTAACCCCGATTATCGCCCCGTAAGAACCCCCCGAGATCTTCTTCAGGTTCATGAACCAGTCGGTGGCCTCTACTATATGAAAGATATTCCCGAACGGGTCCCTGACAAAAAAGCTCTTCCTGCCTGACGGGTCTGCCACCGGGGTGCCCAGCACCTCCACGCCGCTGTCGGTCCAGTACTGCCATGCAGCATCCACATCTTTCACCTTCATCTTGCAGGCGAAGATACCCAGGTCGCCGAGTTTGGTCTCGCGGTCGCGGTACTTTGGTTTCCTGCCCTTATGCTGCCACACCTCGAACCCACCGCCGCTTTGCAGGTTCATAGCCAGCACGGCATGCCTGCTGCGCGGCTCTCCGCCGGTATAGGGTAGCATAAGCCTTGCTTCCGCCTCATCCTCAAAGATGCGGCAGTCCATCCCGAAGGCCCTGATATACCAGTCCCATGCCTTCTCGAGGTCATAAACCCCGACGCCCATCTGCTGTATACCGCTGATGATATATCCCTTTATCTTCATCTCCTGGTCAGTTTGGATTGATCCTGCCGGCTATCCTGAAAAAGAGCCCCGGCAGGTACTTTCTTATCTTCAACATCAGCAGCTCACTGCTGCCGACAAGTATCTCTCTTCTGTTTCTTCTCAGCCCCCTGATTATCTGCTTCGCAGCCCTCTCAGGCGTAACCCCCCCGGCCTGGCCTTCGTCCATTCTGCCGTGACTGTCGCCTGTAGCCGTGAGGGCATTGTATGATATCATAGTTCTCACCCTTCCCGGTATAATCACGGAGACCCTGATATTATCACGGGCATGTTCGAGGAGCAGCGTCTCAAAGAAACCGTGGAGGGCCTGTTTTGATGCCGAGTAGGCAGAGCGGAGAGGAAAGCCGAACCGCCCTGATATTGAGCTGGTAGCGGCAATATGGCCTCCTCCGGCGGTGATCATGTGGGGCAGCAGCGCCTTTGTGAGGGCTATGGTCCCGAAATAGTTGATCTCCATGATCTTACGGTCGAGCCACAGCGGCGTCTCGCTGATGCGGGCTCTCTGGCTTATGCCACCCAGGTTAAGCAGCATGTCAACTCTTCCTTCCTGCTGTACCACCCGTGATACCGTCTTTTCTATGGTGCCGGTGTCGCCAAGGTCGAAAGGCACGATTGTGATGCTCCCCTTCAGGGATGCACAGTTGCCGGCAACCTTACTGAGTCCGTTACTGTCGTTTGATGAGGCTATGACCCGGCTTCCACCACGGACGAAGGCATAGACCAGTGCTTCCCCGATGCCTGACGAGGCTCCGGTGATCCAGACCACTTTCCCGGTGAAAATATCCTTCATTGTCAGAGAGCAGCTACTCGTTTGATGAGGCTGTTGTATGTGTCACGCAGCCGTGTGAAGACCGGGTTGCCGGTACTTATGAGTCTGAGTATCCGGAAGCCACCGACCGTCCTGAGGTAGAGCAGGAACCAGTTCCATGCCATGATACCCAGAACGGGTACCATGAGAAAGGCTATGATTGCCAGCCACCAGGGCTTGATGAAGATGAGTGCAAGCACGAGGTAGACCGGGCTTAAGATAAAGCTCAGACCAAGGAAGAATCCGTACCGTGCCGTGCTGATGAAGGCCGGGTCTTTCGATTTGAGGGCCTGGATGTAAGCTACCTGGAACATTAGTATGTTCAGGCTGGCACCAAGGATGAAGACCGGCAGGGTAGCCAGCAGCAGCAGCCCTGAGAGGATGAGCCACATAAGAGGATGCTTCTTCTTCCTCAGGTGCCTGTAGGTCACCTTGAGACTGGTGGCCATATCGCGGACCGCAAGAGAGTCATCGCACAGCTTCCTGTAAGCATCGGGGTCTTCAGCCCTCAGCTCATTCACCTTGCTTACCAGCCTCTTGTCGCGGAAGAGCTTGGGATAGTGGATGCTGTCACTGTACTTCTCGTTGATGATGCTGCGCAGCTCGTTGATAGCATCATAATCCTGCTCATCATCAATGTGCACCATCACCTTCTGCATCTCCGAGGAGAGCCTGTCGCGCAGCTCCAGGATCGCCCTGTTGGGGTTCTCTTTGTAGGAGTCGTAATATTCCGAGACATGTATGGGATGGCCGTAGACCACGGTGAGTACCTGTCTGAAGTGCCAGTAGTGGGAGTAGTCGAGGCCAACGGGAACGATGTTTATCTCCTTGCTGAAGCCGGAGGCCTCTGCGGTCTGGAAGCTAATACGGCAGATACCCTTCTTGAGCTGCCTGAGCTTCCTGAAAGTGGCATGGCTGCCCTCAGGGAGTATGACCACTCCGTTACGGTTCTCCATGACCCTCAGGGTATCCCTGAAGGTATCGTCATTCTGTTTCAGGTTCTCATACCCGTCCCTGAACCGGTATACCGGCAGCATTTTCAGCTTGTAGAGAATCCGTGCCACGAACTTCTTTCTGAAGATGTCAGCCCTGGTCAGGAAGATAAGCTGCCGGTCGAGTGTGCCGATCAATGCCATGGCATCCATCAGCGCATTCTGATGGTTGGGGGCAAATATCGTCGGCACCGAAAAGTCAATGTGCTCCCTGCCGTAGGCCAGCACCTTGCGGTAAAAAATGTAATTGTGCCACAGATTAACGTAGTTCTTCAGTAGCTGATAGAAAAGATCATACTTTTCAATGTTGTGCTTTGCCATTCCCCACCCCGGATAAACTTATTGTTCCCGAAAAGGAAAGCTGCCGGCTCTCCTGCATACGAAGTTAGAAAAAGTTTTTCCGTGACGGCTTAAAAAAGCCGTTTCCCTGGTTCGGTGGCGCCCATTTTAGGTATTTATACCACCCTGTTCTGCAGCATGGTGCAGCATTAACTGAGAAAATCTTCCACCCTGTTCAGCAGCATGGTGCAGCATTAACTGAGAAAATCTTCCGGGTCTTCCCTGATGGCGAGACAGATTGCTTCACCTCATTCACAGGAATTTCGCCGATGGCCGTACATCTTGCTTGAGAGAATGTGCCGGGCCAACTTTAATGGGCAGGGAGATTAACTCAGAAAATCCTCCAGGTCTCGTCTCTCCCTCTTTGTCGGGCGGCCGGTGCCGCGAGGCCTGTAGCCGGAGGCTACCCTTCCCTGCAGCAGCTTGTTTTTTTCATCATCAGGTGTGAAGTCGCTGATGAAGTCCGGCACCAGTTTCGCACCCACCCTGATCACGGGGATTGCAATGACGAGGTAGCTATATGTTACCGGGGGTTTTCTGACGATCACTATTGCTCCTTTGCTGACGGAGTGTGACGGCTTGACGGTCTGACCGTCGACCGTCACCCTTCCCCTGCGGCATGCTTCGGTGGCGGCGCTGCGGGAGCTGAAGAGCCTCACGTGCCAGAGAAACTTATCTATCCGTTCTCCCTTCTGAGCCGTCATCAGTGAGGGTTTTTCCGGCCTTGTTGTAGGCTGTCATGGTGAGTTCACATCCGGCAGTCACAAACGACTGTATCATTGTGACAGCGAGCGGCAGCCGCCTTTTAATCACGGTAAGCTCCTCTTCGCTCCATTCGCCCAGCACGTAATCCACCTGTCCGCCCCTGTGGAAAGCGTCGCCGATACCCACGCGCAGACGGGGGTAGCCTGTTGTGCCGAGTACCTCGCTGATGTTTGCCAGGCCGTTGTGGCCGCCGTCGCCTCCCTTTGCCCTAAGACGTATGCTGCCCGTAGGTATGGCTATGTCATCGGTGATAACGAGAAGATTTTCAAGGGGGATATTCTCCCTGTTGAGCCAGTAGCGGACTGCGTTGCCGCTGCGGTTCATCAGGGTGGTGGGTTTGAGAAGTACCATCCTGGCACCCTTGTAATTCAATTCAGCGGTGAAACCGTAACGGCTGTCCTTAAAAGCAATGCCGGATGCAGTTGCAACTGCATCCAGCACCATAAATCCGACGTTATGCCGTGTGTTTTTATACTCTTCGCCTATGTTGCCAAGACCGGCGATAAGATACTTCATCGCTACTATTCAGCGGCCTCACCCTGCCCTTCAGTTGTGGCTTCACCTGCAGCTACTTCACCTTTGGGGGCAAGCTCCTCTTCCTTGAGTGATACCCTTGAAACAGCTACCGAAGCTACCATAGCGCGCTTGTTGTCAATAATCTCAAGCTTGTCATATGAGAGATCACCGATCTTGATCGACTGTCCGATCTGAAGTTTGGAGATGTCGATGTTAAGGTGATCAGGCAGATATTCAGCCATGCCCTTGACCCTGAGCGACCTGCGCTTGATCCTGAGTTTCCCTCCGGCTTTAACACCCGGAGATACACCGGTGATTTTAATGGGGATGTTGATTGTAACGGGCTTGTTTTCAATTACCTGTATAAAGTCGATGTGCAACAGTTTGTCGCTGACAGGGTGAAACTGCAGGTCCTTCATTACTGCATTGTAATTCTTTCCGTCAATGTTGAGGTTGACAAGATATACTTCCGGGGTATACACCAGCTTGCGGAAGGCATTTTCATGCGCATAGAAATGCAGGTTTTTCTCCCCTCCGTACATTACGCAAGGCACATTGTTCTCAGCTCTGAGGCTGTTGGAACTCTTTTTGCCGAAATGATCGCGTGAGACGGCTTTGATCTCGATACTTTTCATTAGTCTTTAATTTGTTGTGCTACTCAAGGTTGCATGCCAGGCAACTTCCCATCACACGTTTGACGTTTTTAAATTGGCCTGCAAATATAGCTAAAAAGGTTAAAATAGAAAACCGGTGCTTATGGAACTGTTTGTATAGACTGCTTTTATTGCCTCAGCGAAGATCTCGCTGACGGAGAGCACCTTTATCTTTTCCGACTGCTGGTTAAGGGGTATACTGTCGGTGACCACCAGCTCCTCCAGGGGTGAAGCTTCAATCTTCTCCACGGCATCGCCGGAGAGGACGGGGTGGGTTGCAATCGCCCTCACGCTCAGCGCGCCGCGTTCTTTCATTACCGTGGCGGCAAAGGTGAGTGTACCCGCAGTGTCAACGAGATCATCGATGATTACCACATGGCGGCCTTCCACCTCACCAATCACGGATATCTCCTCAACAACGTTGGGTTTTTTCCTCAGCTTGTAGCAGAGCACAAGCTCACTGCCCAGGTAACGGGCGTAGGCGTTGGCCCTCTTCGAGCCTCCCATGTCAGGTGCCGAGATCGTGAGGTTTGGCAGGTTAAGGTTCCGGATGTAGGGTGCAAAGAGTGCAGATCCAAAGAGATGGTCAACAGGCACGTCAAAGAAACCCTGTATCTGATCGGCATGCAGATCTATGGTAATGATGCGGTCAACACCTGCCTTCGTAAGCAGGTCGGCTGTCAGCTTGGCGCCCAGTGATACCCTGGGCCTGTCTTTGCGGTCCTGCCTCGCAAAACCGTAATAGGGAATGATGGCATTGACCTTGTAGGCCGATGCTCTCTTGGCAGCATCGATCATCAGCAGCAGTTCCATGAGATTCTCTGCCGGAGGGTTGGTCGACTGTATTATGAAGACATGGCAGCCCCTGACCGATTCGTCAAAGCATGGCTGAAACTCACCGTCACTGAAGCTTAGCAGCGTACTCTTGCCGAGTTCAATGCCAAGATGACCGGCAATTTTTTTTGCTATTGTAAGTGAAGAGGTGCATGAAAAGATCTTAAAGGGAGGTCTGCCATTCATATCTGAGAAATTTGACGGTTATTTTCCGGATGATGAGGTAAAAATAATATTAATGGTTCAAATCATTTTTTTCTGCCGAAAAATTTCATGTTTTTGGTGATATATTTCAGCAACTCCTCCCTGCCCGTCCCCTTTGCTGCTGAAGTGACGAACGAGGGAGGCAGGCTCTCCCACCTCTCAAGCATGACCCTGTCATACACAGCCCGTATCCTTTCAGCCTCCGCCGCTGAGAGCTTGTCGATCTTGGTGAAGACCCTGGCGAAGGGAACACCATTGAGGGCCAGTCTCTCCATGAAGGCCAGGTCAGCAGCCATGGGCTCATGCCGCCCGTCGATCAGCACAAAAAGTGAAATCAGGTTCTCACGGTGGGTGATGTACGAGATGAATAGTTTATCCCACTCAGCCCTCATCTTCTGTGAGACGCGTGAATAACCGTAACCGGGAAGGTCAACGAGATACCAGCTGTCGTTGATCAGAAAGTGGTTTATTAACTGTGTCTTTCCGGGTTGACCCGATATTTTTGCCAGGCCCTTTTTGGAGACGAGCATGTTCAGGAGTGACGACTTGCCTACGTTTGACCTTCCGGTGAAGGCAAACTCCGGCAGGTCAGGCGGTGGCAGCTGGCCTATTTTGGCGCTGCTTTTAATGTATACCGCTGACCTGATTTCCGGTGGAGAGGCTTTTGACATTGCATCTTAGTTCAGGTCCTTGTAGGGCAGAGGTATCGCAAGCCGGTAGTAGAGCCTGTTGCCGAAGCGGGTGAGATAAGCGGCGATGACCACAACAGAGTCGGCACTGTGACCCGGGCTCTTCCTGAGGTCAAGGTACCCGGTGGTGGCAGTCTGCAGCAGCAGCGTGAGGGAGTCAAGGTCAACAAGGCCGTTGACGTAGTCCCCCCTGTAATACTTCACGTTCTCCGCCAGGTCTGACATCTCAATGAATATCTTGTAGACCCCGCGTTCATCGTAGAGATCGTTGACCCTGTAGGTAATCTCGGGGTAGTCCGTGACCCTGGTTCCGTTGATCATGTTCTCCTCCAGGCCGGGGAGACGTTTGCCGTCGATATAGTCGAGCTTTGCCTTGATGCGGCCGCTCTTGTAATACTGTATCTGCGAGCCGCTGATGGTGTCATTGACATAGGGGGTGACCCTGAAAAGCTTGCCGTCAGGATAGTACCACCTCGCCTCGCCGTTCTTCTTGTCGCCAGAATAGGGTATCTCCTGTTCGATGACGCCACCCTTGTAAAATGTGCGGGTGATGCCCTCCCTGACGCCGTTTTTGTATTCGACTTCCTTGACCTTGACATCATCCCTGATGTAGTTCCTGATGCCGGTGAAGCCTGTATCGGGCTGATGCCCTGCCTTTCTGCTTCTTCCGCTCTCTCCGGTGCCGCTGCCACACGATGCGGCCAGTATCATTATGATAGTGATGGCAATTGACAGAATCTGTTTCATCATATAATATTTTAATTTCATTGTTATGGTTGCCTGTCCCGATTTATCGGGTGAACCTCCATGCAGCTGATTGTTGCACTACGGTGTTTGCGCAGGTAATTACATTCAGGTTTCATTTCAGTTCTTTTTAATTAAGGTATATATACTTCCAGAAGGGTAGCCCTTGCCTGTGGAATAAGTGTCACACTGTCGGCTGAGGCAGGTATCATTATCGTCTCGCCTGCCTTTACCTCTTCGGTATGGCCGAGACAATCAATGACTGCCATGCTTCCGGTGCAGATATAAATTACAAAGGAGTCTGTAAGGCTTAAATCTTTCATCAGGGGCCTGTCAAACTGCAGCAGGCTGGTGCGGAAATAATTGCACTCGGTCAGCAGGACTGCCTGGTTTATCTCCGGTTCCAGCCTGATGAGGCCGGTATCGTCCCTGTCAAAGTCGATGGCGTCAAGGGCCAGTTCAGTGTGTATCTCCCTGGGCCTGCCGTCAGCGTCGATGCGGTCCCAGTCGTAGATGCGGTAGGTGACGTCAGAGGTCTGTTGTATCTCCGCCAGCAGCACGCCGGCGCCAATGGCATGAACAGTCCCTGCCGGGATAAAGAAGGCGTCACCCGGGAATACCGGCGTGGCATTGATGATTCCGGCAACTGTACTGTCAGCCAGGTGAGCGAGATACTCCTCCCTGCTGGTCTTCTTTCTGAAACCGGTGTAGATCAGTGCCCCGGGTTCGGCATCGATCACATACCACATCTCCGTCTTGCCCCAGGCATGGTGTCTCTCGGATGCCAGCGCATCATCAGGGTGAACCTGTATGGAGAGGGTGTCGCGGGCATCAATCAGCTTTATCAGCAGTGGGAACTCATTGCCGTACTTCTCGTATACCCTGTCACCGACCAGGTCACCGAGGTATACCTCTATTATCTCCTCGAGGCTGTTACCCCTGAGAAAACCGTTGGCAACCACCGAGCTTGCACCTGCCATACCGTTGATCTCCCAGCTTTCGCCCACCCTGGCGCCGGGGCCGGCATTCTTGCCGAACCGCTCGCGCAGGGCGCTGCCACCCCAGAGCGTCTCCTTGAGTGTGGGCCTGAACCTGAGGGGATAGAGTGAGTTCATCATCATATTATGTAGTCAACAACCACTTTGGCTTTCTTAATGTCTTTTGCCGCCGCCACGGCAGCACGATGAGGATCGCTCATCTGGTAACGCTTCAGATCCTCACGGGAAGCAAAAGTAGCATCAATGACAAAATCGCCGCAATGGTCATCTTTAGTGATGTTAACTCCTGTACGGTATTCAATGATATAATCAAGCTTGTTGCCTACCGGACCGAAAAACTCCTTCAGCTTGCGTACGGATTCTTCCTTCTCCCCGGGGGTCATGGGAGGTGTGAGCTTAAAGATCACGATGTGTTTAACCATACGGATAATTTGCTACTTTTGGTACAAAAATACACTTTTTATGCTTATTGTCGGGATTGCCGGAGGAACAGGATCGGGAAAAACAACCGTAGTACGAAAGCTTATTGAGATGCTCCCTCCGGGGGAGGTTGTGATACTTCCGCAGGACAGCTACTACAGGGATAACAGTCACATATCCGTGGAGGAGAGGCAGAAGATCAACTTTGACCATCCCGACTCCGTTGAGTGGCCGCTGCTCATCTCACACCTTAAGGAGCTGAGAGCCGGCCGGCCGATAGAGATGCCCATATATTCCTATCTTACCTGTGTCAGGTCTGCTGAGACCATCCCCGTCAAGCCTGCCGAGGTGGTGGTTGTGGAGGGGATACTGGTGCTCGTTGACCCCGGCCTGCGGCCGATGCTTGACATCAAGGTTTTCGTTGATGCCGATGCCGATGACCGGCTGGGAAGGGTAATACAGCGTGATATCGTGGAGCGGGGGCGCTCGGTGCTCAAAGTGCTGGAGAGATACAATGAGACGGTGAAGCCGTCGCACCTGCAGTTCATCGAGCCCTCAAAAAGATATGCCGACATCATCATCCCCGGCGGGGGTGAGAACCTGGTGGGCATAGAGGTTCTCCGCACCATCGTGGAGAAACATCTCAGGTAGACTCTTCTCAGCTGCGCCTCAGCTCACGGAGATACATCTGAATGGTGTTCTCAAGTCCGTACCAGAGTGCATCCGATATCAGCGCGTGGCCTATCGATACCTCCTCAAGCCACGGTATGTTGGCATGAAGCCATGCCAGGTTGTTAAGGTCAAGGTCGTGACCTGCATTGACACCCAATCCTGCCTCACGGGCTATCTCCGCTGCCCTGACAAAGGGAGCCACGGCCGCTTCCCTGTCGGCGCCGTACATGGCAGCATAGGGCTCGGTGTAGAGCTCTATACGGTCAGTGCCGGTGCGTGCGGCATACTCAATCATCACCGGATCAGTGCCTGTAAATATGGAGGTGCGTATTCCCTTCTCCTGAAAACGGGCGATCACATCGGTGAGAAAAGCGAGGTTGGCCCTGGTGTCCCACCCTGCATTGGAAGTCACTGCATCATGTGCATCAGGAACCAGCGTCACCTGGTCGGGCAGGTTATCCAGCACCAGCGTCACAAACCTTGCCTCCGGATTGCCCTCTATGTTGTATTCCGTGGTGATGACCTCCTTTATCACCGGCACATCCCTGTAGGTTATATGCCTCTCATCAGGCCGCGGATGTACCGTTATTCCCTCGGCCCCGAAAGCCTGGCACTTCACTGCCGCAAGCCTGACGTCAGGCACATTGCCCCCCCGGGCATTGCGCAGGGTGGCAATCTTATTGATGTTTACACTCAGTCGCGTCATTGCATTGTATCTTGTTTGAGAATGCAAAGTTACACGGATACGTAGTTTTTTGTACTTTTAATCGAAATTTGACCCGCGGAATGACTGCAAAAGATCTGATATCGGATGTGGTGCCGGCACTGAAGACCTCAGACACGGCACAGACGGCCCTGAACTGGATGGAGACCTTCAGGGTATCACATCTGCCGATAGTGAATGAGAGCGACTACCTGGGACTCATCTCCGACAGTGACATCTTCGACCTCAACCAGCCGGAGGAACCCATAGGTAACCATGAACTGTCGCTTCCCCGCCCGTGCGTGAAGCTGACACAGCATATCTATGAGGTCATTGCGCTTTCGGCAAGATACAAGCTGAGCGTGGTGCCGGTGGTTGACGATCAGATGCATTACCGGGGAGTCATCACCTATCATGATATGATACAAGGTGTTGCCTCCTTCTCCTCCATAGAACAGCCCGGCGGCGTGATAATGCTTAATGTCGTCGCCCGTGATTATTCCATGAGCCGTATTTCCCAGATAGTCGAAAGCAATGATGCCAGGATACTGAGCATGGCCATCACCTCCGACCCCGACTCCACCAGCCTCGAGATAACCCTCAAGGTCAACACCACGGACCTGGCCTCCATCATCAGGACATTTGAGAGATACTCCTACGAGGTAACAACCTGGGTCACCGACAATGATGAACTCGACCGGTTTTACACTGACAGGTACAACCTGCTCATGAAATACCTCAATATGTAACTCTTCCGCATGATGTCAAAGAAATTCGCACTATACAGCAAGGGGCTGACAGGGAAGACCACGGCCGGACTTCTGAGGCTGATTGATGCACTGCATGAACGCGGCGTCACCATCTACCTGAATATCATGGAGCCCAACGGCAACAGCTTTTCCGGCGATCAGAGGGTCATCCCCTTTGCCGACTATTCTGAACTGCCTGATGATGTGTGCCTGATAATCAGCGTTGGCGGCGACGGCACCTTTCTGGAGACTGCCCGGCGGGTACGCAATACCTCTGTTCCCGTAGCAGGGATAAACACCGGCAGGCTAGGGTTCCTGGCAAACATCCCCGATGATGATGAGATATGCAGGTCAATAGACCTGCTCTGTGCCGGCGAGTATGAGGTCGTCAGCCGTTCAATGCTCGAAATCGTCTCTCCTGAGGGGCTCTTCGGTCCGGAACGTACCCTGGCACTCAATGAGTTCACGGTACAGAAGGCTGACCAGAGCATGATTACAATAGGCGTCAGTGTTGACGGCATCCTGCTCAATACATACCGTGCTGACGGATTGATCATCTCAACGGCAACAGGCTCAACGGCCTACAACCTGAGTGTTGGAGGCCCGATACTTTTTCCATCCGATGAAAGCATCATCATCGCACCCATGTCGCCTCACAACCTCACCGTCAGGCCTATCATCATCGACGGCAACAACACTGTCACCCTCGTTACCGGCGGAAGGAGCAGCGGTTGTCTCATGACATGCGACTCCAGGTCTGTGACGGTGCCGATGGGCACCACGGCCGAGATACGCCGCGCAGAGGTCAGACTCAACACGGTCACCACCGCCGCTAATGATTTTTTCAGCACTCTGAGGAATAAGCTGATGTGGGGTGCTGACCCCCGTAACTGACAATAATTAAGGAATATTTAAGTTTTAAATAGAGGTACAATACTTATATTTGTAGCCTCAACTGCAGGATAACTGATGATTAAACGTCTTATACTGGTGTGCTTAGTGGTGCTGTTTACAGCACCGTTCGTCTCTGCACAGTTGTGGAAGATGAAGAGATATGAAGCATCAGCCGGCCTGGGCACATCACAGTTCTATGGCGATATCGGCGGATTCTCCCTGGGGGAAAACGCTATCGGCCTTAAGGATATTACTTTCAAACAGACAAGGTTCAACGTCAACGGCTCTTTCAGGTACTTTATCACTGATAATGTAGCTGCACGGCTGAGCCTCTCCTATATCATGCTCCATGCAACTGATGTCAGGGGATCAAATGAGTTGCGCAACTATGAAGCCGTCACATCACTGTTTGAGCCTCTGCTGGCCGGAGAGTACTATTTTATCAGAAACCGTGAACGAAACAGTTTTCTCTTCCAGACCTACAGGGGCAGGTCAAGGAACAGGCTGAAGGACTTCTTCAGGAGCATAGACCTCTACGCCATGACCGGCATCGGAGGCGCATCTTTCAATGTCAATGGCAATGACAGACTGGAACAGCGATGGGTCACAAACCCCGAACAGAAATCGAGTGGTTTCACTGCTGTCATCCCTGCCGGGCTGGGAGCCAAACTCACTATTGACCCGAACATCCTCATAGGTGTGGAACTGAACGGGCGCTACACTTTCTCTGACTTCCTGGACGGGTATGATCCTGACGTGCCTCTCCCGGCCAATCCTGACGATGAAGTATCCCACAGAAAAGATGTTTACCATACTTTCAGTGTTACTTTCAACTACAGAATTAAGACAGCACGGAACGGACTCCCTTCCTTCAGATGATTCAACACGTAAGCCGAGGAATGAGAAGAATAGCAACAGTAATATCAGTGATGATCGCCTCCATGCCTCTCATGGCACAGCGCAGCGCCGATTACGGGGTCTCGGCCGGTGTTGTGACATACATTGGCGACTCTGCGAACACCTTCTTCAAGCCCGGCCCGGCCGCACAGTTCTTTTACAGGTACAACTTCCATCCCAGACTGGCCGTCAGGGCCAACCTCGTGGGCGGTTATATCACACCCCTCAATGCTCCTCTGGGAGAACTGGGAGCAACTTTCGAATACAACTTCTTCCCTTACTCCACCTTCAGAAGCAGACGGGTTGACTATACACCCTACATAGCCGCCGGAGCAGCCTTTTCAACTGTATATAACCAGGTTAATCTCGACGGTTCACCTCAAAGCTTCCATCCTTTCTTTTCTATACCATTCTCTGCCGGATTCAAGGTCAATGTTGCAAATCAGGTTGGCATTGAATTCGAATATGGTTTTCGTAAGACTTTTTATGATAAATTTGACGGCCAATATGAGATCATGACTCCGGGCGATTCACCGTCGGCTGTAGATCACTCATGGTTGCATAACAATGATTGGTACAGTTTCATGGGTATATCCGTAACATGGAAGATGTACAACAAGCTGTTGGGCTGCCCGGCTTTTGCAGAGATGGAAAAGAGTAAAAAAAGAAAGAAGAGATAAACTTGACATTTAAGGATCAGATAGATAAGAGCAGGCTCCCGGAGCATGTTGCTATTATCATGGACGGCAATGGACGGTGGGCCCGCCGCAGGGGTCAGGAGCGCGTCTTCGGCCATCACCGTGGAGTGAAGGCCGTGCGGAAGGTCGTTGAGGCAGCAGCGGAACTGGGAATAGAGTACCTTACCCTGTACGCATTCTCCACCGAGAACTGGAACAGGCCCGATGATGAGGTCTCTGCGCTCATGGACATCATGATAGAGTCGCTCAACGTTGAGACTAAGTCACTGGTCGATCAGCAGATATCCCTTCTGGTCATTGGCGACCTCGAGAGGCTCTCGGACAACGTCCGTGCCAGGCTCCTTGAGACAATGAGGGTGACCTCTGCGGGCAGACGCCTGAAGCTGATAGTGGCCCTCAGCTACTCTTCACGATGGGAGATAGCCGAAGCATGCCGGCGGATAGCGGTGGAGGCCAGGGAGGGCCGTATCAGCACTGATCAGATCACCGAAGATACCGTCAGCGCCTTCCTTGTGACCTCGGGCATCCCTGACCCGGCAATGATGATACGCACCAGCGGAGAGAAGAGGATCAGCAACTTCCTCCTGTGGCAGCTCGCCTATGCGGAACTTTATTTTACAGAGAAACTTTGGCCCGATTTTGGTAAGGAGGACTTTTACAAAGCAGTGGCAGACTTCCAGAAAAGGGAAAGGAGATATGGAAAGACCAGTGAGCAGATCGCTGAAAACAGATGAGATGATGAAAGAAAACCTAGTGCGTGCCTTTTTCCTTTTTGCTTTGTTGTTGACAAGCCTGGCGGCCACAGCTCAGACCGAAGAAAAATTTGTCAGTTACATTTACCCCGATGAATATACCATAGCCGGCATTACCGTCTCCGGCGTCAAATTCCTTGACCCCACGGCATTGATGGGCATATCTGGCCTCCGTATCGGACAGAAGGCCGAGATACCCGGGGAACAGATCACCTCCGCGGTGAAGAAACTGTGGGAACAGGGCCTCTTCTCCGATGTGAAGATCACCGTGACACAGATAGAGGGAGAGAACATATGGCTCGATATTTATCTTCAGGAGAGGCCACGTCTCTCAACAATCCGGTTCGAAGGGGTACGAAAATCGGAAGAGACGGACCTCACCGAGAAACTGAGCCTTCCCAGCGGCTCTCAGGTCACTGCTCACCTTCTCAGCAGGGCAGAGAAGACCATCAAAGATCATTATATCGAAAAGGGGTTCCTCAATACCGAGGTGAACATTGTGCAGAAGGATGACCCCGATATGCCCAACAATGTAGTGCTAAGTGTTATCGTTAACAAGAACGAGAAGGTCAAGATACAGGAGATACGGTTTGAAGGAAACGAGTTCTTCGAAGACAAAAGGCTGCGCAGGGTGATGAAGAACACCAAGCAGAAGGACCTCAACATCTTCAAGGGCTCAAAATATATCGAGGATAAGTTTGAGGAGGACCGCAACAGCCTGGTTGAATTCTACAATGAGAACGGCTTCCGCGACTTCCGGGTGCTGGGCGATTCCACATATACCCTGGAGGACGGCAAGATTGTGCTGGTGGTGAAGTTAAAAGAAGGTAATCAGTACTACCTCAGGAATGTCGACTGGGTGGGCAACAGCATCTATACCAGGGACCAGCTCAACAGGGTCTTCAACTTCCCTTCCGGTGAGGTTTACAATCAGAGCACCATCTATAAGCGGCTCATCGAAGACGAGGATGCCGTTAACTCGCTTTACCTCAACTACGGATATCTCTTCTCTAGGGTTACGCCCGTAGAAAAGAATGTGGAGGGTGACTCCATCGATCTTGAGGTGAGGATATTCGAGGGTGACCCCGCCAACCTCAACAATGTAATCATCAGCGGCAACACGCGCACCAATG
Organism: Bacteroidales bacterium; assembly: GCA_011620595.1. Classification (GTDB taxonomy): domain Bacteria; phylum Bacteroidota; class Bacteroidia; order Bacteroidales; family VadinHA17; genus SR-FBR-E99. The sequence continues at coordinate 84,003 of WOYX01000009.1, forward strand.
AACATGTGGCCCGTCGTGAGCTCTATACCATGCCCGGCGATCTCTTCTCCAAGGAGAATATCATCCGTTCCGTAAGGCAGGTGGCCGTGCTCGGTCACTTCGATCCCGAGAAGATCAACCCGCAGCCCATCCCTGACCAGATCAACGGTACCGTCGATCTGCTATATGCCCTAGAGGAGAAAGCCAACGACCAGTTTGAGATCTCCGGCGGTTGGGGTGCCGGCATGCTGGTGGGAACAGTGGGGGTGAGGTTCAATAACTTCGCCATGCGAAACTTCTTCAAGTGGAAGGAGTGGAGGCCATATCCCTCTGGCGACGGCCAGTCGCTGCAGATCAGGGCCCAGTCGAACGGACGCGTATACCAGTCGTACAATATATCATTCATTGAGCCCTGGCTCGGCGGCAAGAAACCCAACACCCTGTCGCTCTCAGCCTTCCGCTCACTGATGACCAATGGCTCCCCCAGGGGTTCTGACGACAGGCAGCATATGATCATCGACGGTGCCTCGGTAGGCTTCGGCAAGAGACTGGAGTGGCCCGATGACTATTTCTCGGTCTTCTATGAGGGCAGCTACCAGCGTTACAGCATGCACAACTATTCCCAGTACCAGTTCCTCTTTGACAACGGCGACGCCAACCTGGCATCGGTTACTGCAAGAGTGACACGCTTCTCGGCAGGGCCTAATACCATCTATCCCCGCAGCGGTTCGACATTCAGCCTCTCTCTGCAGATGACGCCGCCCTATTCAGCCCTCAGCGGCAAGGATATGTCTGCTCTTCCCGATGAGGAAAAATACCGGTGGATAGAGTTTTACAAGACGGTCTTCAAGGCCGATTACTACTATCCTCTCACATCTGACAACAAGCTGGTGCTCAATGCCCGCGCCGCATTCGGGTATCTCGGTTTCTACAATAAAGATATCGGACCATCACCCTTTGAAAATTTCTATGTCGGCGGCGACGGCATGTCCGGATACAGCTTCTACGGCCGTGAGGTCATCGCTCTCAGGGGTTACACCAACGGCTCGCTGACACCCACACAGATAAAAGATAACAGGATCGTGGAGGTGGGTAACGTCTATTCCAAGTTAACCCTGGAGCTTCGCTACCCGGTATCGCTCAACCCCCAGGCCACCATCTACGGCCTCGCCTTTCTTGAGGCCGGGAGGGCATGGTACGGCCTGAAGGAATTCAACCCCTTCAGGATGAACCGTTCGGCAGGCATAGGCCTCAGAGCCAACCTTCCCATGTTTGGCCTCCTGGGCATCGACTGGGGATACGGATTTGACACTCCCGTCAGCGGCAGGGCCGATGACGGCGGAAGCCAGTTCCATTTTGTTATAGGACAGCAATTTTGACAGACAACAATCTAAAAAAAACAAGCTATGAAGAAGATCATCGTTTTGACAGTACTGGTGCTTGCCGCATCATTCACCGGCATGGCACAGAAGTTTGCCTTCGTTGACAGCGAATATATAAGGAACAATATTCCGGCCTTCACCGCGGCACAGCAGCAGCTCGACAAACTCTCCAAAGGATGGGAGAAGGAGGTGGCTGACGGCTATGCAGCCGTGGAGCAGATGTACAAGGATTACCAGGCTGAGGTGGTGCTGCTGACACAGGACCAGAAGAGACAGAGGGAAGAGGCCATCATTGCCAGGGAAAAAGAGGTGAAGGAGTTGCAGAATACCTACTTCGGAATGGAGGGCGAACTCTTCAGGAAACGCGAAGAGATGGTTAAACCTATTCAGGATGAGATACTCAGAGCCATCAAGGAGATATCCGTGGAGGGCAGTTATGCAGTGATCTTTGACACATCCGCAGGATCAAACATACTCTTTGCCAACCCGCGGTACGATCTCTCCGACCAGGTCCTGCAAAAACTCGGTTATAAGAATTAAATAATAATTACATTTGCACACTAAAATTTGAATAAAAAGAAGATGAAAAAAGTATTTGGGATACTCCTGTTTGCTGTACTGGTTTTTACGGCACAGGACGGATTTGCTCAGTCGTTCAAGACAGGTCATATCAACCGTGACGATATCATCATGAACATGCCTGACTATGACTCAGCCATGACAAAGTACAATGCATTCGGGCAGGAGCTTACAAATGCTTTGGAACTGATGCAGGTTGAATACAACAACAAGCTGGATCAGTATGTACGTGACAGCAAGAACCTCACCGATATCGTCAAGGCAAACAAGGAGCAGGAGCTTGCCGACATGCAGAACCGCATCGGCAACTTCCAGCAGCAGGCCCAGGTGCAGCTCCAGGAGAAGCAGGCTGAACTGCTTAACCCGATCATTGAGAAGGCTACCGTTGCAATCAATGCCGTTGCAAAGGAGGGAGGCTTCGTATATATATATGATATACGCACCCTTGTTTACGTTGACACTGCAAAGAGCCCTGATATCGGTCCGCTGGTGAAGACCAAACTTGGAATAAAGGAATAAACAGAATCTCAGCACGGATACCCGCCGGCCTTGCTCCGTCATAGCGGCTCAGCAATGGCGATGTCGGCGGGCTTCCATGCTATTGCAATCATGGAAGCAGCAAACCGCCCTATAGGTATTTTTGATTCAGGAGTAGGAGGACTGACGGTGGCACATGCCATCAGGCAAAACCTCCCGGGAGAAAGAATAGTTTATTTCGGCGACACCGCACATCTTCCATACGGCGACAAGTCCGAGGAGGCCATCAGAGGTTACTCCGGGCGTATCACTGAGTTCCTGCTTGAGCACGATGCCAAACTTGTGCTTATAGCCTGCAACTCTGCATCCGCATCGGCCTATGAGAGTCTTGAGGAGGAGTACCGCGACAGGGTGCTGATCCTCGACGTGATAAACCCGGTGGTGCGGTATGTCGCCTCACGCAACTACCGCAGGATAGGGGTGATAGGCACCAAGAGAACCATCAGCTCCGGCACCTATGAAAAGAAAATTACCGCAGCATCGCCCTCAACGGTACTGGCATCCATGGCAACACCTCTGCTCGTGCCGATGATCGAGGAGGGATTTATCTTTGATGACATCAGCAACGCCATCATACGGACCTATCTCTCCGATGCCAGGCTTGCTGACATAAGTGCACTCATACTCGGCTGCACCCATTACCCGATCATAAAAAATCAGATCAGCAAGTTTTTTAATTTTGATGTTGAGGTTATCGACTCGGGCCGGCATGTTGCCGCCCTGCTGAAGGAGACGCTCGAGAAACATGACCTTCTGAACCGGAACGGATCAGGCGAGGATCTTTTCTTTGTATCCGACTACACCGACTATTTTGAAAAGATAGCGAGAATATTTTTCGAGAGCAACATCAATCTTCAAAAGGCTGACATCTGGCGCTGAAAGATATCCTTGCCTGCAGGTGACGGCGATTTAACCCTTCCGGCTATTCAGTTGCCGTTAATGGCATATATGATTAAAATCATATAGTTATATCAGCGTATTGCTGAACTTAGCTCCTTCAAACGGGTTAACTCTTCAAAACTTCTTTATTAAAACAAATAGTTCAATTATATCATGGAAAAAAGATTAAAGGTCATTGAGAAAGATGATGTGGTGGTAAGGTTTTCGGGTGATTCCGGAGACGGGATGCAGCTTACCGGCACCCTCTTTTCCACCACGTCGGCGCTGTTCGGTCATGACATCTCCACATTCCCCGATTATCCGTCGGAGATACGTGCTCCGCAGGGAACCGTGGGAGGGGTTTCGGGCTTCCAGGTTCACATAGGGCACAAGCAGGTAAATACCCCCGGCGACTACGCCGACGTGCTCGTGGCAATGAATCCGGCAGCAGTGCGCGCCAATGCCAGGTACCTGGCCAAGGGCTCAACTATCATCTATGACTCTGACAGCTTCACCGAAAAGCAGATACTGCGTGCAGGTTACAAATCGGATCCCTTTATTGAAGACAAGCTCGACGGCATGCATCTTATTGCTGCCCCCATAACCACACTGGTGAAGGAGGTACTGAAAGATACGGAGCTTGACCCCAAGTCGATACTTCGCACAAAGAATATGTTTGCCCTGGGGATGGTATACTGGCTCTTTGACAGCAAACTCAAATACACTGAAGATTTCATTGAGGAGAAATTCGGCAAGAAGCCGCTTATGGCCGAGGCAAACAGCAAGGTGCTTCGTGCCGGCTACTACTATGCCGAGACCATACAGGCCATCGCTCCGTCATACAGGGTGAGCCCTGCGAACATAGAGAAGGGTACCTACCGCAATATCAACGGCAACCAGGCCACCTCATGGGGTCTTCTGGCTGCTGCAGAGAAGGCTGGACTGAAGCTTTTCATCGGCTCCTATCCCATCACCCCGGCAACCGGCATCCTCGAAGAGCTGGCGCTGCGCAAGGACCTGGGAGCCAAGAGCCTGCAGGCTGAAGATGAGATAGCTGGCATATGCAGCGCCATCGGTGCCAGCTTCGCGGGAAGCCTGGCCGTGACATCCACCTCAGGACCGGGATTTGCACTCAAATCGGAGGCACTGAACCTGGCAGTCATGACCGAGCTGCCGCTGGTGGTCATAAACGTTCAGAGGGGAGGACCCTCGACGGGCCTCCCCACCAAGACTGAACAGGCAGACCTGTGGCAGGCCCTCTATGGCCGTAACGGAGAGAGCCCCGTGGTGGTGATGGCAGCAGGAACTCCTTCGGACTGCTTCCACTACGCCTTCAGGGCAGCCAAGATCGCCATTGAATATATGACGCCGGTGGTGCTGCTGACAGACAGCTACCTGGCCAACGGAAGCGAACCGTGGAAGATACCCTCCATGAGTGACATGCCTTCAATCAAGGTGCCATGGGCAGAGAAAACCGAGACAGAGTATCTACCGTATGAGAGAGATCCCGTCAAACACTCCCGTAAATGGGCAGTGCCCGGGATGGCCGGCCTCGAACACCGCATTGGCGGCCTCGAGAAAACCATCAGGGGAAGCGTCTCCTACACCCCGGAGAACCATGAGTATATGGTTAAGATCAGGAATGAGAAGGTGGAAGCGGTGGTAGCTGAGGTACCTGACCTGAAGGTCACCGGTGCCGACAACGGAGACCTGCTGGTAATCGGCTGGGGCAGCAGCCACGGCCACGTTGTCACTGCCGTCACCGAACTGCAGGAGGAGGGATATAATGTGTCGGCAGTGAACTTCAACTATATCAGGCCCCTGCCAAAGAATACCGCGCAGGTGTTCGAAGGTTTCAAAAAGCTGGTAGTGTGCGAGCTTAACCTCGGGCAGTTTGCCAACTATTTGAGAATCAAGCATCAGAAGTTCACCTATCATCAGTATAACAAGGTGCAGGGACTGCCGTTCACTGTGAAGGAGATAAAAGAATACTGTATTAAATTGCTGGAGGAGAAATAAAATGACTGAAACAACAACACACGAGAACCACTACGTCGCCAAAGACTTCAAGAGTGACCAGGAGGTAAGATGGTGCCCCGGATGCGGTGATCACGGCATCCTCGCTTCACTGCAGAAGGTACTTGCCGAGCTTGATATACCAAAGGAAAAATATGTCTTCGTCTCCGGTATCGGATGCTCTTCAAGGCTTCCATATTACATGAACACCTACGGTTTCCACGGTATACACGGGAGGGCAGCACCAATAGCCACAGGTATCAAGATCGCCAATCCTGACTTGATGGTCTGGATGATGACCGGCGACGGCGATGCACTTGCCATCGGAGGCAACCACTTTATACATGCAATCAGACGCAATATTGACATCAAGATCATACTGTTCAACAATGAGATCTACGGCCTCACCAAGGGACAGTATTCTCCCACTTCGAAAAAGGGGCTGGTGACCAAGACATCGCCCTACGGAACCATAGAGGAGCCATTTAGGATAGGCGAGCTGACCATAGGAGCCAGCGGACGTTTTTTCGCCCGCACGGTGGACTATAACCTGCAGCTCTCCAATGAGGTCTACAAGGAGACTGCCCTCTTCAACGGTACCGCCGTGGTGGAGGTAATTCAGAACTGCGTCATCTTCAACGACGGAGCCCATGACCTCATCACCAACAAGGAGACCAGGGATGACAACACCCTGGTGCTTCGTCACGGTGAGCCGATGATCTTTGGCAAGAACCGCGACAAGGGTATTACCCTTGAGAATCTTAAGCTGAAGGTGATAAAGTTCGGGGAGAACGGCTACACGGAGAAGGATGTGCTGGTGCATGACGCCCACGAGCCCAATCCCGGTATTCATTACAGGCTGGCAGGCATGCATCTTCCGGAATACCCGGTAGCACTCGGCGTCATCAGGTCGATCAGGGACCACACATATGATGAAGCTATGCGCGACCAGCACGTGAGGATCCAGGAAGCCTCGAAGATAAAATCCGTGGATGAGCTCCTGCACAGCGGAGCTACATGGAAGAAATAGCAACTGTCCATTACCCCGCGTGACGGCGCTTTTCTTCATCTATTTTGCTAAATTTGGCATCTGAAATCACACGATGCTGATATGGATGAACAGCCCGGAACAGGGGCCCGGAGAGACCGTGCCCTGCAACAGCAGGAAGAACGACTGAAAGAACTGGCATGCATTAACCGGGTAACCCTGATGCTCAAAGAGGGGAAGCCGGTTGAGGAGACACTGCAGCAGCTGGTGCTGTTACTTCCCTCTGCCATGCAGTACCCTGACCAGACCGCAGTCAGAATCATCTATGAAGGGAAAAGCTTCGAGACACCAAAATTCTCAGAGACAGAATGGAAGATCATCCGTAACTTCCAGACAATAGATGCAGAAGGGACTATAGAGATATTCTATACTACAGAGTTCCCTGAAGAGGATGCGGGACCCTTTCTTAAGGAGGAGAATGACCTCCTGAGAAATGTGTCGGGACTGATCACCCGGTATATCAACGGCCTGAAGGCCAGGGAGTTTGTATCTCAGACAACGCAGGTCCCTGAAGAGGGTGAGAAGATTGCGGATCAGTCAACCCGCAAGCTCCTGCAGGAATTCCTTGACAGGTACAATGCTGAGAGGGATGTCTTTCATGATCTTATGCCATTTATGGTCAAGGAGATACTCCTGGTGGCCAGCCTTTATGACGCCTACTCGATAGAGGGCGAAGGGCGTTTCTCAGACCTTATGCTTGGCGAATACTACCAGATGAGCCTGACCACCCTGCCCCGCGTCACCGGCGTCTCGGGCGAGGATGAGGCTTTCCTGCGCCTGGAGGCAAGGCACTATGACATGATCATCATCATGGTGGGTGTCGACCGCGAAAGCCCCATGAGCCTCTGCACCAAGATCAAGGAGAGATACCCATACATTCCCACATATCTGCTGGTAAACAACCCCAGCGTTATCCCCTATGTCGAGAACCAGAAAAAGCACGGCATACCGTTTGACAATTATTTTGTCTGGACAGGCGAGTCAAAGGTCTTCTTCGCAATGGTCAAGCTTCTCGAAGACAGGGTCAATGTCGAGAATGACACAAAGAAGGGACTCTCCGGCGTCATCCTGATAATCGAGGACATGGCTGACTACTACTCAACATATGTTCCGATGCTCTACACCCTGGTGCTGGAGCAGACACGCAACCTTATCGAGGAGGTGAGTGCCGATGAGCTATATAAGGTACTGAAGATCAGGGCCCGGCCAAAGATCCTGCTGGCAACCAACTATGAGGAGGCCATGCTGATCTATAACAAATACAAGGACAGCCTCCTGGGGGTGATCTCTGACATGCGTTTTCCCGAGAAAGGTGAGTTCAACACGAAGGCGGGATATAACTTTATCAGTCATATCAGGCAGGAGATGCCCAACCTGCCCGCCGTGCTGCAGTCTTCCGACCCTGACAATGCCAGGTTTGCCGCCGAACTTAACGCCAGCTTCATCAACAAGAACTCCGAAACCCTGCTTCAGGACCTGAAGTCGTTCATCAACTATTACCTCGGATTTGGCCATTTTGTCTACCGTGACACCAAAGGCAGGCAGATAGCCGTAGCAAAATCCATGAAGGAATTCCAGTCTTTTCTCAGGACCGTGCCGGAGGATTCGCTTGAGTATCATGCCGTGAAAAACCACTTCTCACTCTGGCTGATGGCCAGGGGAGAGGTGAAGATTGCCAAGATGATCAACCCGATAAAGCTATCCGACTTCAACAATGTCAGGGAACTGCGCGAGTTTCTGCTGAACATTGTGAAGCAGCGACGACGCGAGATGAACAAGGGCAAGATTGTCAATTTTGATGAGTCACACGTAGGCGAGGAGACAAATATTGTCAGTTTTGCCGGTGGATCACTGGGAGGCAAGGGCCGTGGACTGGCCTTCATCAATACCTTGATATACAGTTTTGATTTGGGCAGGCTTACTCCAGGGATCAAAATCAAGACACCCCTTACCGCCATTATCGGCACCGATGAGTTTGACCACTTCATGGAGAGTAACCATCTCTGGGATGAGGTTACCCGCGGAAAGGACTACCCTGCGCTCCAGAGGCGTTTCGTGGCAGGCTCTCTCAGCACTGAGCTGAGGAACAAGCTGAGAATCTTCCTCCGCATAAATACCGGACCGCTGGCAGTAAGGTCGTCGAGCCTCTTCGAAGACTCACTGAGCCAGCCCTTCTCCGGCATCTTCGGCACTTACCTGCTCCCCAACAACCACCCTGACGCAGAGGAGAGGCTCACACAACTCTGCAGCGCAATCAAGCTTGTCTTTGCCTCAATATATTCAAATGACTCACGTACCTACTTCGAAGCCATCAACCACAAGGTGGAACAGGAGAAGATGGCCATCGTTATACAGACGGTGGTGGGCAGGAAGTACGGCGACATATATTACCCGCATATCAGCGGTATGGCGCAGTCATACAACTTCTATCCCGTAGCCCACATGACCCCGTCAGACGGATTTGCAGTGATGGCCGTGGGCCTGGGACAGTACGTGCTTGACGGTGAGAGGGCGTTCCGTTTCTCTCCTTCATTCCCTGATCTGGACATTGTTCCAATAATGGATATCTCCAGGTTCTCACAGGTTGAGTTTTATGCCATCAACATGGCAAACAGCGATGTCGACCTCCTTCAGGGGCAGCATGCCGGCATGGTCAAGCTCAAAATCAGCAGGGCGGAGAGTGACGGCACAATACAGCATTCAGCTTCCGTGCTCAGTATTGATGATGACACCCTGGTGCCCGGACTCTATGCCGCGGGACCGAGGGTAATCAACTTTGCCGATATCCTCAAATATGACTATATACCGCTGGCCCCGACACTGAAAAAGGTGCTCGAGGTGTTCCGCGAGGCCTTCGGCGCCCCGGTGGAGATAGAGTTCGCCGTCGACCTGACAAAGGATGAGGATGGCATGGCCACCTTCTACCTCCTGCAGGTCAAGCCTCTGGTGGGCAGTGGCGCAGGGTACAGCGTCGATCCCGACTCCGTCTATGATGAACATACGGTGCTCGTTTCCAAAAAGAGCATGGGCAACGGCCTTCTCGCAGATATCACCGATGTCGTCTATGTCGAACCCGGACACTTTAACAAGATGGCAACCTTTGAGATGGCTGAGGAGATCGATGCCATAAACAGGATAATGCTCGACGAAAACCGCCATTATGTGCTGATAGGTCCCGGACGCTGGGGATCGCGCGACAGGTTTTTGGGGATACCTGTAGCCTGGCCGCAGATATCCAATGCCAAAGTCATAGTGGAGGTGGGACTGCCGGGATACCATCTCGACGCCTCATTGGGGTCACACTTCTTTCATAACGTGACTTCCATGAATATAGGCTACTTATCCGTCAATCTCGACGAAGACGAAAATGCCGTGGTCTGGGATAAGCTGAACGAACAGACAGTCATCCACAACGGCAAGTTTTTCCGTCACGTGAGGTTTCGGAAACCGCTGGTGATACGGATGGATGGAAGAAAGGGTATGGCCGTGATTTCAGTCATGGAGTGACGCTGGCAGCATAGGTAACCGCTGCCGGGTCTATCTTCCTTATCAGTCCCTGCAATACGTTGCCCGGACCTGCCTCTATAAACTCAGTAGCCCCGTCAGCTATCATTCTTTTAACACTCTGTGTCCATCTTACGGGCGAGGTCAGCTGCGCTATGAGATTATCCGTTATCTCTCCCGGGTCTGTCGTTGGCATGCCTGTAACATTTTGATATACAGGGCATGACGGGGGTCTGATATCTGTCCTCCTGATAGCATCTTCAAGCTCCAGCCGTGCCGGCTCCATGCATGGAGAGTGGAAGGCGCCGCTGACGGCAAGCGGTATTATCCTCTTGCCACCCCGTGCCTTCAGCTCTTCCGTGGCTCTGGCCACGCCCTCAATGGTTCCTGAGATCACTATCTGGCCGGGACTGTTGTAATTAGCCGGCACGATGATCTCGGTCAGGGAGGCGCACACCTCCTCCACAACGGCATCATCCATGCCTATCACGGCTGCCATGGTCGAGGGGGTCAGACTGCATGCCTTCTGCATGGCATCGGCCCTGGCTGCCACAAGCGTCAGCCCGGCATCAAATGAGAGGGCGCCGGCGGCTACCAGCGCCGAGAACTCACCGAGGGAGTGACCGGCTACCATCGCCGGGACAAAACCTGCACCCATTGCGCGGGTGAGTATCACCGAGTGAAGAAAGATAGCCGGCTGTGTCACGCTTGTCTGCTTCAGCTCCTCGGCACTGCCCGAAAACATGACATCGGTGATGCGGAAACCGAGGATACCGTTGGCCTTCTCAAACATTTCACGGGCTTCGGGGAAATTATTGTACAACTCCATGCCCATACCGGGATACTGCGCTCCCTGCCCTGGAAAAACATATGCTTTCATCTTTGGAAAAAAGGGTTAAAATGTTAATCTCAATGCAACCTGTTTGCTATCAGGTGCATGAACTCTTCACGGGTATTCAGGTTCGAGAGGAAACAGCCGGTAAAGGCCGAGGTAGTGGTGACGGAGTTCTGCTTCTGTACGCCCCGTATCTGCATGCACATGTGCTGTGCCTCTATGACCACGGCCACACCCAGCGGCTTGAGGTTCTCCTGTATGCAGTTGCGGATCTGCGTTACCAGCCTCTCCTGCACCTGCAGCCTGGCTGCATAGGTCTCAACCACTCGCGCTATCTTGCTAAGCCCGGTGATGGTGCCGTCAGGGATATAGGCAACATGTGCCTTCCCGATGAAGGGTAACATGTGGTGCTCGCACATTGAATATATGTCAATGTCCTTTACCAGTACCATGTGCCGGTAATCTTCACGGAACAGCGCACCGCGGAGTATCTCATCAGGGTCTGACTGGTAGCCCCTGGTGAGAAAGGCCAGAGCCTTGGCAACCCTCTCCGGCGTCTTCAGCAGCCCCTCCCGGTCGGGGTCCTCACCCAGCAGCTTGAGAATCCTGCTGTAATAACCCGCAATCTCACTGATGATCTCCGGGTTCCATTGTTCAATCTTGTTGTAGTTGTCTGACAGTCTGCCGCTGCCGTCGTTTAGTTTTTCCATGTCAATTGCAATATTCAGCTTTATTTTTCTTTGTTGACTACGTGTTGTCTGCCATAATTGATTTTTTAATGGCTTTTGGCGCTGCGTTATCCGTAATACTCAACATAATTGTTTTCCGTCTCCTCCACCCTGACACAGTGCAGCAGCGCTCCCTCTGCAGCCAGGGGGGCCTCGAGCTCATCCCATATGGCCATGGCCAGGCTCTCCGTGGTGGCTACCCTGCCTGCCATGAAGTCGGTCTCGAGGTTCATGTTCCTGTGATCAAGCTTGACGATCACCTTCTCGTTGATGATCTCCTTCAGCCGTGTGGCATTCATGAAGTATCCGATGTCAGGATCCGCCTCTCCCTTGACTGTCACCTTCAGGACATAGTTATGACCGTGCCACTGGGGATTGGAACACTTGCCGTATAGCTTCATATTCTCCTCATCGCTGAGACCTGGTCTGAACATCCGGTGCGCAGCACTGAACCTCTCTCGTCGTGTAATGAAGATCATAGCCTTTGAGTTAAATGGTTGCCTTGAATAGGCGTTATTCTGGCCAAATATAATATATTTATCTTTTTTATGACGGCAAAGGAGATGGAGGAGAACGGTTCAGATATTCTTATAGCGGTGGCACATCCTTCCGAGGAGGAGGCCGTGCGTAAGGCTGCGGGCATCAGCCGCTGTGAGATACTGGTTACTGGTGTAGGCGGGGCAGCCATGTCATGGGCCCTGCAGAAACGCTTTGCGGCAGGTTCCCGGCCCTTCCTGGTGATTGGGGCGGGTATAGCAGGAAGCTATGTGGCGGCGGTTAAAACGGGGGAGGTGGTGGTGGCACGCTCCGACTGTTTTGCAGATATGGGCGTCGACAACAACGGTACCTTCCGTTCACTCTTCCGGGCAAACCTGGCAGACCCTGACAGCCACCCCTTCAGCGGGGGAAGAATATATTGCAGCGGCAGGATCTTTGACCTTGCTGCCCGGAATTACAAAACCGTGACCGCCGCCACGGTCAACATGTCGTCCGGCTCAGCCCCGGTGATAGAACGCATACGCAAGGCCTGGGATCCCGAGATAGAGACGATGGAGGGGGCATGGCTGGCATACACCTGTGCCATGGCTCATATTGAATGGCTCTCGGTGAGGGCCATATCCAACATGGTAGAGCCGCGCGACACCGTAAACTGGGACATACCCCTGGCACTGCAGAGTCTTGAGAAGGCCATGGGCGATATACTCAAAATGACAGCGGAAGCATGAAACTGACCCTCGGATTCTCTCCCTGCCCCAATGACACCTTCATCTTCGAGGCGATGGTTCACGGCAGGATTAACACGGAAGGACTGGACTTCGACTGGTTCCTGGCTGACGTTGAGGAGCTCAACGGCCGTGCCATGGAGGGCAGCGTTGACATCACCAAGATGAGCTACCACGCCTATGCCCTGGCAGCTCAACACTATCTCATACTCGACTCGGGCAGCGCCCTCGGCCGCGGCAACGGCCCGCTGGTGGTCAGCAAACGCAGGATATGGCCCGATGAACTGGACGATGCCCTCATTGCCATACCGGGGAAGAATACCACCGCCAACCTCCTCTTCAGCATATTCTGGCCGGATGCAGCACGCAAGCGCGAGTACCTCTTCTCTGACATACCCGAGGCCATCCTCTCGGGTGAGGTTGACGCCGGGGTGATAATACACGAGACAAGGTTTACCTACCAGGCTATGGGACTGCTCAGGGTGACTGACACCGGCGAGCAGTGGGAGAAGCTGACAGGGGGTATGCCATTGCCCCTTGGCGGAATAGTGGTCAGCCGCAGCCTTGACCCTGACACGGCCACAAAGGTTAACAGGTGTGTAAGGCGCAGCATTGAGTATGCCTTCGCCAATCCGGATCACTCGGTAGATTTCATAGCACAGAATGCCCGCGAGACGGAGGCCTCGGTAACGGCTGAACATATCAGGCTATATGTTAACAGCTACAGCCTGTCGCTGGGGCAGGAGGGGAGAGAGGCAGTGGAGAGGCTGCTGGCACTGGCCCGCGAAAGGAAACTGACAGGATCGCTTCCCGACAGGATATTTCTCTGATAATTCTTTCCTCTCTGAGCTCTATTTAGTATCTTTACGTAGAAATCCAAATATCCTATCAACTCATGAAATTTGAACTGCCACCCCTCAGTTACTCTCCGGAAGCCCTCGCCCCTCATCTGAGCCGCGAGACACTTGAGTACCATCATGGCAAGCATCATCTTGCCTATGTCAACAATCTCAATAACCTCCTCCCCGGTTCACAGTTCGAGGAGGCCACACTTGAGACCATGATCCGAAAGGCTGACGGCGGCATCTACAACAATGCTGCCCAGGTGTGGAACCACACGTTTTATTTTGCCGCCTTCTCGCCCTCGGGAAAGAGAGAGCCCTCCGGCACTGTGGCCAAAGCCATTGATGCTGAATACGGATCATTTGATGCTTTCAAAGAGGCCTTCACCAAGGCAGCCACTTCACTCTTCGGATCGGGATGGGCATGGCTCGGCATGAAGCCCGACGGCAGGCTTACCATTTCCCAGGAGTCAAATGCCGGCAACCCCCTGCGGGCAGGACTGGTGCCACTGATGACATGCGATGTATGGGAGCACGCCTATTATATCGATTACCGGAACAGGCGTCCCGATTATATCAGCAATTTCTGGGAGCTGCTCGACTGGAGAATCATTGGCGAACGGTACGACGAGGCACTGAAAAAATAGCTGCCTTATTTTCTCTATCTTTGGCGAAAATTTATGAAAATGAATCTCCGCCAGCTAATAGAAAAAAACAGGACAATACGCCGGTTTGACGAGAGTCACACGATCTCTTCCGAAACGCTTGTATCACTTGTTGACCTTGCCAGGCTGTCAGCCTCCGGCGCCAACCGTCAGCCCCTGAAATATATCCTTGTCACGGAGCCTGGTCAGCGCGAGCTGGTTTTTCCCTGTCTTGCGTGGGCCGCTTACCTTCCCAACTGGGAGGGACCGGCAGCGGGTGAGCGGCCTTCGGCATACATAATAATACTGGGCGACAAGGAGATATCCGATTCCTTCGGTGTAGATCACGGTATTGCTTCGCAGAGCATCATGCTCGGCGCCACAGAGGCAGGTCTCGCCGGGTGCATAATCGCCTCTGTGAAGAAAGAGCGCCTGAGAAGCGCCCTGGAGATACCCCGCGACTATGAGATACTGCTCGTGCTGGCCCTCGGCAAAGCCGCAGAGGAGGTGGTGCTGGAAGCTGCCGCGAATAATGACATCAAATACTGGAGGGATGAAAAGGGTGTTCATCACGTTCCCAAGAGAGCGCTCGACGAGATCATACTGCGCAGATAAGCAGTCATGGCTGCGGCTGTTGCCTCTCCTCCTCCTTGCTGCCTTCATGACACGGGGAACGGAAGCACAGGATCTTCAGCCAATGCTCTTTCACGGTGTCATCCTTGACGCTGACACGCGCGAGCCGCTAACCGGTGCCCATTATACGGTTAAGAACAGAAGTGCGGGAGCAACCGACAGCAGAGGCATGTTCTCATTCTATGCCCGCCATAATGACACCATAACCTTTACCTCCATGGGGTACCGTACTTTCATCATGACTGTGGCCGACACGCTAAGGGCCAGAGAGTACGTGGCGGCGATATGGCTCAGCACCGATACTCTCATGATACCTGCGGTGGTGGTCATGCCACGGCTGGGTAACATAAAGGCTGCTATAATGTCCGAGCCGCCGGCAACAAACCAGGAGCTTATCAACGCCACCAACAACCTGAAGATAGCTGCCTGGCAGGGAATCACCAGTGCCGGCAGGTTGGAAGACCCGGCAACCAACTATGAGCTTCTGCGGCAGAAACAGCGTATCGATGCCTACGAGAAGGGCGGCATACCATCATCCCGGATGGTGTCCCTCAGTCCCTTCACAATCATACCGCTGATCTATATCCTCGCCAAAGGCCTCCCCGAGGATCCGGAGCCGCCAAAACCCAACATCACCGTTCGGGAACTGGAGAAGCTCCGAAATATGCATGATTCGATTATTTTTAAAGGGCCGGTCAGGTAGTTTCCAGTCGGCCACCTTCACCACCTCCTTCGCTTAAGCTAAGGACTTCGTCTGTCGGAGTCGGAGCTCAAAGAAGGCTACGGTTGCTAAAAGCAGTCAGCAGTCAGCGGTTCCCCGGGCTCGCAGCCTGAATATCTGACTATGAATTAATTCTTCCCACTACTGCCTCTCCCCTGCAATCCGGCTGCTCCCTTCCGAACGTATTGTGTCGGGATTAACGCTGGCCCCTCTATCCTTTGTAAAAAATTGCCTTGATAATGTGCGATGCCATCTTCGGGTTCTCCTTCAGCCTCCTGGTTGAGTAGCCGAACCATTTGGTTCCGAAGGGAACATAGACCCTCATCCGGTGACCGGCATCAATGATGCTCTTACGCAACTTCGGTGTGACACCGTAGAGCATCTGGAACTCGTACATGTTTTTCGGTACGTTATATTTATTGATGAGCTCGTAAGCACCATCTATCAAAGGCCTGTCGTGTGTTGCAATGCCGACATAAACCCTGTTTCTGAACAACAGCTCCAGATCCCTGAGATAGTGCATGTTAACCTCCTCATACTTTTTGTATGCTATCTCCTCCGGCTCCACATATATCCCCTTGCATAGCCTGAAGTTAGTCGGTATCTCCGGGGTGTTCATGTCAAGCATTTTCTCCAGGTCACTGTATGTCCTTCTCATGTAAGCCTGTACCACCAGCCCGACGTTCCCGGGGAACTCGGCATGAAGGCGGCGGTAGAGTTCAATTTCAAGATCGGTACAGGGTGAGTCCTCCATGTCTATCCTGCAGAAGTTATTGTATGATGCTGCCTTCACCACTATCTCGCGCATCAGCCTGTAGCATGCCTCCTTGTCTATCAGCAGGCCGAAGCTTGTTGGCTTGAGCGAATAGTTACCGTTTATGCCCTGTCTCTCCGTCTCATCGATGAGATCGAGATACTCCTGCTTGTTGGCCTCGGCCTCATCGAGCGACTCAATGAATTCGCCCAGTATATCGAGGGTAACCATCATACCCTGTTCGTTGAGCTCCTTTGAGACACGCATTGCATCGGACATCTTCTCTCCTGAGATATAGGTGCGCGAAAATATCCAGATGAACTTCTTCGGGAAGTACGGTAGTATAGAGGCAATGAGCTTGTTGAACATTATCAGCTGTTTTGGAAATTTGGAGCTCAAAGATATAAAAAAGCTAAATATGGCACACCGGGCTGTAAGGTTTCACTCGCGGTCCTTCACTGCCTACGGTGACTCTTACTGCCCGGGCTGCGCAAAGATACGGCAGCGCCGGATCTTGCCTGCAGGAGAGGCCTGCCATGGCTTTCGGTCCCGTTACTTGAATGCCTTTTCCGGCAGTCCGTCGCCTTTCAGCGAAAGGCGGCTGAAAAAGGAGGGAACCTCTCGTCCCGTCAGCTTGTCAACATAGAGTTTTGCCAGGTACTGTCCGAGCATGTATCCCTGTCCTCGCAGCCCGAGGAAGAGCCCGTGGTCAGGGTCAATGTACATTCTCGGCTCGGTGTAGTATCCGCTCCAGAGCGACTGGAATCCTGCGGAGGCGAGCTCCGGCAGCCATGAGGTGAATACCTCCGACACTATCTCCATGAACTCCCTGCTGTTCACCTTCAGGTTCTGTCCGGCTTCTGATGGATCTGATGCCGGTGAGGCGCACCCTATTATCTGTCCGGTCTCGCCCAGCTGCTGCCCGTATACCGCTATAAATCCCTTGTAATTACGACGGTCGATAAGCATAGGCAAGGGAGTGCTTCCCGGTCCCATCATCGGCAGACGCCGGGTGATAAAAGCCTGGTGCCGTACGCCATAGGTACCGGTGACGATGCCCAGGCTGCGGGCAAACGCCTCCCCGTGAGCACCCATGGCATTGACGAATACCGGTGTGATGTACTCGACGTAATTGCCCCTGTGGCTCTTGACAATAACACTGTATTCATTGCCGTAACGGCTCACGGAGATGACTGTGCTGTCCTCCTCCACTGTGCCGCCGGCGGCTATACCCAGGTGTCTGATCACCTCTATCACCTTTCCCGGGGTGGCCTGCCAGCAGTCATTGGTCACCAGTGCTGCCATATAACTCTTCTTCAGTTCAGGGTTGATGCCCGGTGCAATTTTGGCGGCATAGTCTGCAGGCATCACCATCTCGCCGTCTGACCATGCCAGGGAAGCCTCAAGCTGGCTCATCATGGCATCATCATGAGCGAAGGTAACGTACTTTATCTCGCGGTAATTGGTTTCGCCTGCACGCTGTAACTCCTTGAATATCTCATGGTTATGCCTGGCTATTTCGGAAAGCTCGGGCACGGTGAAGTTTGGCCTGCCGCCTGCAATGTTGCGCCATGAGGATCCACGGTCGTGGTTGATAAGCACGGGTTTCATGCCGGCTTCCGCCAGGTAACGCATCAGGGCGCTGCCGGTGATACCGCCGCCGGCCACAAGCGCACCCACCTTCACCTTGCTGCGCTCACCGGGGGTGATGACGATCTCCGGTGTTCCCGATGGCAGGAGCTCTCCCATGGTGATCTGGTTTGACAGCGGTGCCCTCGGTGTGGCATCACCTACCAGCTCTATGCCCGAAGGCTTCAGCAACATCGAGAGCCTCTTGATGCAGCGCTTGCCGCGGCACGGACCCATTCCCAAACGGGTGTTGTGCTTGATCTCATCCACAGAGATATATTTCCTGTCACCGATGACCGCCATTATCTCATTAAGCGTCACATCCTCACAGTGGCACACATACTCCTTTGACTCCATCCCGTTGGCTGGAGTGAAGTGCAGCGGTGCGGGGTAGCTTTCCTTCGCAATGAAACCCCGCGCGGCAATTATATCCTTCCCGACAGGGGCGATCGCCTTCACCCTGGCAATGTTCGTCCTGTTGGGCTTTATCATCACCTTTTCTATTACTCCTTCTCCGACCTTCTTCCCGTCGTTGTCTACAAGAAACACCTCTGTTCCCTCCTCAACAAAATACTCCACGGGCAGGAAGAGCTGGTTCCTCACTGTGTTGTACCCGAAGATGGCCAGTCCCGGGCACTGGTAGACACACTTGAGGCAGCCGGTACACTTTTCGTAGTCTATTGCCGGCACCGTATCCGGCGACTCCTTGGTGATGGCTCCGTGAGGACACGCGAACTGGCAGGGATTGCAGGCGAAGCTGTAAAGACAGTCAATGATTACGAATGGTTTGGCCTTCATCCTTGCCTCGTCAGGCATGGCGGGGTTCTCCAGGATCCTTGTCGGATGTTGCTGTGAGTCAATATATTCCTTTGACAGAGAGAGGTATTCGCTATAGTTGCTGCGGATGCCCATCTCCTGTATGATCTCCATAGCTGCCTGCTTGCCGCGAAGCACTGCCGTGGTGCCTTCGCCGATGCGCATGGCGTCGCCGCCGGCATACACCTTCGTGCCGAACACCTCGCGACCCTTAACCAGGAGCTGGTTGTCAGGAATCAGACCTGTACATATGTTGATGGCATCGATGCCGTCAATGATCTTTTCTGTTCCCGGCACCGGTGCGAAATCGCGGCTCTCGGCTATCACGGCCCCGCAGATACCGTCATTGGTGCTGTTGGGTATGGCTCTGACAAGGGTATGCGACAGTATGACTGGGATGCCAAGTCTTCTTACCCTGTTGGCCTGTACCGGGAACCCTCCCTCGTGAGGCATCGCCTCAATTATGGCTTTCACCTTCGCACCGGCCTGCATCAGCTGGTACGAGGTGAGGTATCCGATGTTGCCGGCACCTACCGTAAGTATGTTTTTTCCCAGCAGGGTGAACTCCTGGTTCATCATCTTTTGTATCACAGCGGCAGTATAAACACCTGGCAGGTCGTCGTTGCCAAAGGCAGGCATGAACGGCACTGCGCCGGTGGCCACGATCAGGTACTCGGCATCGACGTAGAAGATCTCACCCGTGCGCATGTTCTTGGAAGCTATACGTTGTCCCTCGAGGATATCCCATATAGTGGAGTTGAGCATGATACCCTCATGCGATTCCCCTGCAAGCATCTTTGCTATGTCGAATCCCCTCATCCCGCCGAACCGCTGCTCCTTCTCAAAGAAGAAGAACTGGTGTGTCTGCATAAGGAACTGACCCCCGATATGGTCATTACTGTCGATCACCAGGTTAGGCACATTGTGACTGTTCAGCACCTCCCTGGCCGCCAGTCCTGCCGGCCCTGCTCCCGCAATGGCCACCGTGGTGCGGTATACCTTCCTGGTATACTCCGCACTCTTCACGGCACCGTCGGAATGGTATCCTGCCGGTATCTCCCTCACCTCCCTGACACCGTCGACAGGAGTTATGCAAATGCGCTTCACCACACCGTCAACAAGCATCTCGCAGGCACCGCATTTGCCTATGCCGCACTCCAGGCTGCGGTTGCGGTTGTCAAGACTGTGTGTATGCACCGGAAATCCTGCCTGGTGCAATGCCGCGGCGATGGTGAATCCCTTCATGCCCTGCACGGTCTTATCGTTGTATTTGAAGGATATATATTCCCCCCGGGGAACGTCAAGTATGGGATGCTGCAATATTTTTGTCATCAGTTCTTTTTTCAAACATTATTTCAACTTCCGAAAGTAATCGCAACAGATCCACTAATTCAATGACCTATATCAGATGCAATTCATTTTTTATTGCATTTTTTGCCTTATTTTGAAAAAAACTTAACCCGTGCAACCATTTAACCCTGGCCGCTGTCTACTCACTGTGCTCCACTGATGATGAGTGAACAGCATATTATTGAGGGCTGTCTCAGGCATAGCAGGAAGGCACAGCAGATGCTCTGGAAAAATTACTCCGGGTACCTGCTGGGTGTCTGCATGAGATATGCCGCTGACAGGCCTGAAGCTGAGGATATGCTGCAAGAGGCTTTCATGAGGATATTCTTCAACCTCGGAGAGTATTCGGGCACAGGTTCTTTCAGGGGATGGCTGAGAAAGGTGACGGTAAACACGGCAATTACATACTATAACAGGAACCTGCGTCACAAACATCATTCGGATATCGATGATTATGTGAACCATGAGAGCGGGTCCACCGGGTTTGAGGAGGATTTTTACAGTGCCGAGGAGCTCTATAAGGTGCTTGGTGAGCTGGCGCCGGGCTACAGGCTGGTCTTTAACCTCTATGCCATAGAGGGTTATATGCACCAGGAGATAGCCGAAATGCTCGGTATCGACGTTAATACTTCAAAATCGCAGTACAGCAGGGCTAGGGCAATACTTAGAAGAAAGCTCCTGGAACTGGCAAAGCTGAAAGGAAAATATACGTGAAGTGACAATGAGAGACGGGAAGACAGATAACAGTCTTGAGAATCTCTTTCGCAACAAGCTGGAGGAGAATGAGCTGGCTGCCGATGGCAACCTTACGAGGCGTGTCATGCGCAGCCTCGGCCGCAGGGAGTTTTTCCGTTTCAATCCTGCCCGCCTGAACATCTGGTACATCACTCTTGCTGCTGCCGGTCTGACTGTCGCCGTCATCCTTCTGCTCTCACAACAGGAACAGAAGCCCGCTGTTATGACGGCTCCTCCGGTTGAGAGCGTCCGGCACAAGGTCAGCGTTTATCAGCCGCAGAAGAGTGTCAGTGACGTCGGCAGTGATGCCGTCACTGAACCGGCTGTTAAGGAGAAGCATAGCTACCTTGCACCAGCCCCTGCGGAGACAGCAGAGGTATTACCCGCTGAACGTCATGAGGCACTGACTATCCCTGACAATCCTGCCGGTGTCACCGTCCGCGTCATCAGGCCCGATAAGACAGAGGGGCTTCTTGTCTCTGCCCCGGTGACCCTTGCAGTGGTGGAGCCCTCAGTGACATCGGGATGCGTGCCGCTGCACGTGGAGTTCCGTTGCAGCGCCTGCGAGGGTTATAACACATCATGGAACTTCGGCGACGGCGGATCATCATCGGAGACCAACCCCGACTATATCTATGACCTGCCCGGTACCTACCGTGTGACACTCACCCTCACAGACAGCAGGGGTCGCAAGAGTACTGCAGAGGGGGAGATACAGGCCTGGGGTCGCCCTGTGGCCGACTTCGAGATCAGGCAGAATACATCCGGCACGGGCAACAGGGTACAGTTTATCAACCTTTCTACAGACGCCGTGAACTACCTGTGGGATTTCGGTGACGGCACCTTCTCAACCCTCGCTGAGCCTGAATACACCTATGAACGACCGGGAAACTATGATGTCACCCTGATGGTATTCTCCGACAACGGCTGCGCCGACTCGCTGATTATCAGCGACGTTTTTGCCGATAACGGAATGTATATCAGGTTCCCCAATGCATTTATGCCAAACAGGGGAGGCCCCATCGGCGGGTACTATAACCGCCTTACCGATCAGGCTAACCAGATATTCCACCCGGTGATATCGGGCATCGCCTCCTATGAGCTCAGGATTTACAGCAAGGCAGGCCTCCTGGTATTTGAAAGCAATGATCCGGAAATGGGATGGGATGGTTACTACAAAGGCCAGCTCTGCAGCCCGGGAGTTTATCTCTGGAAGGTCAGAGGAACTTACCGGAACGGAGAGCCATTGATCATGGCCGGCGATGTCACCCTCTTAAATTATTGATGTTTAGATTCTTGTCAGTATATGGTGTTCTCCTGCATGCCGTCACGATTGATGGTGGATGTTAATTAATGCAACCTTCCCTGAGTTCAGCCGTATAATTTTCTAATTTGTTATACGTTATACACTGTAAAAGGATTAGGTTTGCCAGCGAAAACTAAATATCTGATCAGTATATTTTTACTGTTGTCTGTTTTTTCTTCGGGTCAGGACCCCCAGTTTTCTCAGTTCTATGCCAATCAGCTATACCTTTCACCGTCATTTGCAGGGGCAACGGAAGATTATCGCCTCTCACTGAACTGGCGTAACCAGTGGCCCTCAATACCGGGGGTATTCCATACGTACAGTGTCTCATTTGACAAGGCCGTGCCCAACTTCAACTCGGGCGTGGGTATACTTGCAACATATGACGTAGCAGGCTCGGGAGACCTGAGTACTACCAACATAGGGTTGCTTTATTCATACGACATCCAGTTGAACGAAGAATGGCATATAAGGCCGGGGGTAAACTTCAAGTTTACATACCTGGGGCTCGATCTCACCAAGCTTGTCTGGAACAGCCAGATAACCACCGGAGGCACTCTGCCGCCCATCACTCCGCCGCCGTTTGACAATGTGGCGGATATAGATTTCGCTGCATCGGCACTTGCCTACAATGAAAAGATCTGGGCCGGATTTACCGTTGACCACCTGCTGCAGCCCCGGACATCATTCTGGGGTGACAACGCATCCATACCTATAAAGGTCGATCTCTTCGGGGGATTCCAGATCATCAGCCGCGGAAGGCTGAGGAAGAAGCTGGAGGAGGTCCTGTCGGTGGCAGCCAATGTGATGTTCCAGGGCGACTTCTTCCAGTCGGACATAGGTTTCTATTACTACAAGAATCCACTGGTGTTAGGCGTCTGGTACAGGGGCATACCCTTTGCCTCAACAAGTGATGTCTCAGCCCAGGCCGGAGATGCAATCATAGGGATGATCGGCATCAAGACAGACCAGCTCAATATAGGCCTCAGCTATGACTTTACCATCTCGAACCTGATAACTGCCTCGGGTGGTGCATACGAGATATCACTCATCTATTCATTTACCGCATCGCAGATCAAACGCGGACAGAAGATTCACGCCATACCCTGCCCCGAGTTCTGATTTTCGATTTTCGATTTGACCGCAGTTCTGACACTCCCGACTTCATCGGGTCAGGTTTGTGTACTGGATTTCATCACCTCCTGAGCCGGAGCCTGAAATCGCCGCCGGTCATTCACAAATTCCCAATGGCGGGTTCATATTTAAAATTTGTGTATGTTTGTGTAACAATTTGTTGAACCTTAATTTAATTTCCTGAAATGAAGAGAAGATCTGTTGTAAGGAACATCCTGACAATATCGGCCCTGGCTGTTGCAATTATCTTTGCTGCTCCCGGATGTGGCAACACTACGGCTGAAACTACTGAGGGCAAAGCAGTTGCGCAGTCCGGCGGCATTGCATTCGTAGAGCTCGACACCGTTATTGCCCGCTTTGATATGGCAAAGGACAAGTCGACTGAACTGGAGGAGAAGACCAGAAGTTCAGAGTCAGAACTGGCATCGAAATCGCAGGCTTTTGACCGCGACGTCAGGGACTATCAGAACAAGGCACAGAAGGGACTGATCACCAGGGCTACCGCTGCCGAGATGGAACAGACGCTCGCACAGCAGCAACAGAACCTGATTGCCCTTCGCGACGAGATGGCATATAATCTCAATGAAGAGGGTATGGTAGCCCAGAGACAGGTGCTTGAGTATATCAGCCAGTACCTCGCTGAATTCAACGCTGAGCACGGTTATCAGTATATACTTGCCAAACAGTTTCCCGGACCGATCCTCTACAGTGATTCCACAATGGACATCACCGAGGCGGTGGTAGAAGGACTGAACAAAAAATACAACGCTGAAAAGGGGAAGAAATAGCCTCAGTTGCGCGACGACTCCGGAGCCCGCCTTTCAGCGGGATTCTTTATTTTAGGCTCCTTGCCTTCACGCCTGATCCTGCGCTCCTCCAGCGGAGTGACGATGATAAAGAGATCTTCATCAGGCTTCTTCATGCGGTACTGCTCACGGGCATACTTCTCAAGGTTCTCGTCGCTGGTGCGCAGCTCGTTCAGCTTCCTGCGATCCTCCTCAATGCGGCTCATGTAATACTCCTTCTCCCTCTCCAGCCGGTTGCGGGTGCGTATCTCCCGCACACGCGATATCAGGTTGTTGGGGTCAAGCAGTATTATCCAGACAAGGAAGATGAGCACGGTGAGTACATACCTGTTCCTCATCCAGGCGGGCAGCCTGTCACGCAGTCCTGCCAGTGAAAACCGATGCCAGAAATCCGACTTCAATTACTTATCCGGATTTTGTTGTACATGTAATCATCCACCGCTCATGAGATAGATCACCTTCACATCGTCACCGTCATGTATCACCTCGCTGCCGTAGCTGTCACGGCTGATCAGCCGTCCGTTGATCTTCACGGTCCTCATCCTGAAAGTGTACCTCTTCAGCTCCAGCAGTCTCTCCACTGTGATGCTGTCACCCTCAAGGGTCATGGGCTCATTGTTAAGGGTTATCTTCATACGTGCAAAGTTATCATTTCAGTCCGGAATCGAAAATCATATCAGTAGTTGTGAACAGGTAATTGGCAATAGTGTGCCGGCAGCAGTTTAAAATATGCCCCAGAGCCTGCCCCGATAGCCGGCAGGCGTATCGGGGCCTTCAGATATTGTGGACCGGCATGTTAACACCAACCCATTGCCCGTAGGACATTAAGTATTGTAGGACCCGGCATGTTAACACCGACCCATTGCCCGTAAGACATTAAGTATTGTAGACCAGGCATATCCCCCGGGTTCCTTCCTCTTACCTCGTCATGCAATAACTTGCATATTGACTATTATCATAAGAATGCGCATATTTATACACTTAATTTGTGATAACAACGCGGATACAATTTTTAATAAAAAACAATATGGATATTAGCGAACTCAAGGCACAGCACAGGCTCCTGAAAAGATGGGACTACAAATGGACCCCGCTGGATAAGGGCTATACCGACAAGACTCTCTATGTCAACGTGGGCACTGCAGAGATAAAGGAGAAGGATGTTCCCCTCGAGATGAAGGAAAAATTCATCGGCGGCAAGGGCTACGGACTGCGTTACCTTTGGGATGCCACAAAGCCCGACACAAAATGGAGCGATCCCGAGAACGAGATAGTGATCTCCTCCGGACCGATAGGAGGCATTACGCAGTATTCCGGCACTGGTAAGTCGCTTGTGGTGACCATCTCTCCGCAGACTGACTCGGTGATGGACAGCAATGTGGGGGGCTTTTTTGGTCCCTTTCTGAAGTTTTCGGGCTTTGACGCCATAGAACTCCAGGGCAAGGCTGAAAACGACGTTATTATATATATCAACGGCGTTGATCACTACGTTGAGATATTTGAGGCTCCGGCCGAGGCTCTTGACAGCCATGTGCTGGCAGAGCAGCTCACGGATATGTTTGCCGACGGTGAGTCGGACCGAAGGAATATCGGTATCGTCTCCACAGGGTCTGCAGCCGAACACTCGCTGATTGGAATGCTCAACTTCACCTTCTTCGATTCCAAGCGCAAGAAGATCAGGATGAAGCAGGCCGGCCGTGGCGGCATCGGCACCGTTTTCCGCAACAAAAAGCTCAAGGCTATCGTATGCAAGATCCCGGGTGTCAAGGGTAACCTCAACAATGTCGTTGACCTGGAGGCTATCCAGGAGCGCGGACGTCGTTTCAACCGCGAGATGCGCGAGCTCGATGACAAGCAGTGCAAGATGCGCCAGATAGGGACTGCTCACCTGATGGAGATAATGGATGACCATGACCTGCTGCCCACCCATAATTACAAATTCGGTTCACATAAAGACTCTCCTAAGATTGACTCCGGCGTATGGAAGTCATTCTTCACACAGAACATACCTGATGGCTGCTGGATAGGATGCAACATGGCATGTGCCAAGGCCGTCGATGACTTTGTGATCAGCACCGGCCCCTACAAGGGGCAGAAGGTCATCGTCGACGGGCCCGAGTATGAGACAGCGGCAGGACTCGGCTCCAACGGCGGCTTTTTCGATCCGCGCTATATCATTGAAACCAACTTCTACTGCGACACCTACGGCATATGTACTATCACCTGGGGTACCAGTCTGGCCTTCATTCAGGACTGTTATACCAGCGGCATACTGAACAAGGAGCGCACTGGCGGCCTCGAGCTCACCTTTGGTAATATCCCGCCGGCGCTGGAGCTGCTACACCAGGTAGCCCGCGGCGAGGGCTTCGGCCTTATTGCAGGACTGGGTGTGCGTGGCATGAAAAAGTACTTCGCAGAGAAGGGATGGGGTGACCCCGCTTACATGCAGGACATAGGTATGGAAAACAAAGGCCTCGAATACTCGCAGTACATGTCGAAGGAATCACTGGCACAGCAGGGCGGTTACGCCATGACAAACAAGGGACCGCAGCATGATGAGGCATGGCTCATCTTCATGGATATGGTCAACAACCAGATTCCGACATTTGAGAACAAGGCTGAGGCACTGCATTATTTCCCGATGTTCCGCACATGGTTCGGGCTGGTGGGATTATGCAAGCTGCCATGGAACGATGTCGAACCAGAGAACAACGCCGAGACCGACGAGCCGGCCAAAGTGCCGGAGCATGTCGACAACTATGTTACCATATATAAGGCGGTGACCGGAAGAGATTTTGACAAACACAGGCTCATAGAGGATTCCGAGAGGGTATATAACTTCCAGAGGGTGTTCAATATCCGTCGCGGCTTCGGCAGGCGCAAGGATGATGACCAGCCGTACCGCGCCTGCGGACCGGTGACGGAGGAGGAATACCTGTCGCGCCAGGAGCGTTATGACAGCCAGCTGAAGGAGAAGATAGGCGTAGACCCGGAGGGGATGACCATTGAGGAGAAGCTGCGGGTCACCCGCGAGTACCGCGAGAAGCAGTACGACCTCCTCCGCGATGCCGTCTACAAGCGCCGCGGATGGAACAACAACGGCATACCTACCATTGAGCACCTGAAGAAGATAGGGATGGACCTGCCCGAGGTGATTGAGGTGGTCACCCCGCTGCAGTAGCCTGCCGCGTGAAATATCAACTGTCAGCTGCAACCTTTCCGGCCGCGGCATGAAGGCGGTAGCGTAACAATAGTAAGAGGGCCGGTCAACTGACCGGCCCTCTCTGGGATATATTAACATATTACTTATTAAACTTTGACTTGCTGAAGGCTGCCTCTATCTCATCATGGGCGTCAACCGGATTGGTGAGAGGCATGTCGGCATTGAACAGCTCATAGTCGAGCAGCTTCGCCTTCTTGCTCCTCTCGAAGGTGGGCAGCCTGGTACGGTTTGTAGTCTCAAGATGATTGCCCTTCTCATCAACGATGATGATCTTGGGCAGGAAGACTCCTTTCCTGCCTATAAAACCGTCCATGATCTTCATGGCTTCACCGTACTCTTCCCTGGTAGCCCTTCCGAGGGCCTCGTACATTAATATCTTCTTGTGGTCCCAGGTAAAGACGTTGGCATAGCTCTCTGAAATCTTGTCGTCAATAACACTGTCGAGGTTCAGCGTGTCATGCCCTGACGGCATCAGCAAAACCTTGCCTCCCCCGCCCTCGATGTTGGCTGCGTAGCGCGGAATAGTGATACCGCTTATCCATCCCTGGAGGTGCTTCATGTAGATCTTGCCTATCTGGATGGGGGTTATGAAATGAACGATACCCTTCTCCTTATGACACTGTAGCAGGTAGTAGGGATGTACCCCTATCCAGAACATGCGCCTGAAGGTCTCCGCCAGCGTCCGGTAATGGTCGTTGACATGATTGAGCAGCACAGTCTGGTTGCGTATGGTGAAGCCGTGCCCGGTTATCTTCTTCACCACCGATGCCATATCGGCCGTAACCTCCTGATAATGATTAATGTGTGTCATGAAGTAGACATACTTGTCCACTCCCTTGTTGTATCTGTTTGATGACACCTTTATCATCTCCAGCAGTTCGTCGGTGATGAGCATGGGCAGCACCACCGGCACCCTTGTGGCTATCCTGATGACTCTCAGGTGAGGTATACGACTCAGCTCCTCGAGGATGTACTTCAGCCTCTTGAAACTTATCATCAGTGCATCTCCTCCGGTGACAAGCACCTCGTTGATATTCCTGTTGTAGCCGATGTAAAAGATACCCTTGTCTATCTCCCGGCTGTTGACGTCGGCTGTGGTATCGAGCGACTTGGCTCTCTGGCAGTGAACGCAATAGGAGGCACAGCTGGTATTCTCGGCAACAAAGAGCGCGAGCCTGTTAGGATAGCGCTGATAGGCGGCACCGTAGCTGCGTGACCCCTCGCTCATCGCTCCCTCAACGCCGGCGTCGGGAAACATCAGGTTGGCAGGTGTGGGAACACTCTGCCAGAAGATGGGGTCAAGACGCTTCTTCGACACCTCGCCGAAGAAGACAGGGTTAAAAGGATCTTCCTGCATCAGTGATGCATAGTAGGGCGTGATCCTGAGCGGCTCCTTGCCCTCCTGCCTCATGGTGCCGATGGTCCTCCTGATCTCAGCCTCCTGGTGGGGATTTAGTTTGATGACCTGCTTAAGCTGATCAACGGAGCGGATGGAGTTCTTCCTCTGCCACGCCGGGTCACGCCACTGTTCCTCCGTCACATCCTTCCACAGTTCAATGGTGTTGTACTTTCGCGGACGATATAAAAAATCTTCGTTATAGTTCATCTGATCCTCCTCTTTTAGTATTGAAAAATATTGCTATTCCACAAGCGGTTCAACAAATATAGCAAATTTTTCCCGGTTTTCCCGGACGGGTGGGGGGCCAGTCTTCAGTCGGCAGTCCACAGTCGGCAGTCATATCAGGCAATAGTGGATTCTCGAATGGCGAATGGCGAATGGCGATTGTCGATTGTCGAATGATTCAGTAAATCGAAAATCGCAAATCGGAAATCGGAAATCGAAAATCGGAAATTGAAGGTCAGTGCCATGCAGCTACAGTTCGAGTTTGCCCTGCAGCTCCTTCAGCTTATCCCGCCGGCCCTCATGGAGCAGCCGGGCCTGGTGTGGCCTTTTTCTCTTCCGGCGTGGCAGAAGGTGCTTCCTTGCAGTCGCACCTTATCCTGCACACATACCGGTATGAGGCTCCGGTGATCCGGAGTATCAGAGGAACAGACAGGAAAAGTACCGGCTGTTTCATCTCTTCAGGTTTTATCTGCGGCGGGTCAGTCCTCCCGGAAGTGATCCCAGTATACTCCTGTTCTGCGTCCGGGTAGTTCCTCCCTTCATCAGGAAGCCGGCAACGTCATCACCTCCACGGGTGTCCTTCTGCTTCTTGAGCCCTGCAAGAATCAGCGGTGCCAGCTGAGGTATCAGCTTCTGCACCGTGCCTTGGTCAACAAAGAAGTTACCTGACATCTATTTAGTCACTTCAGGACCGTAGCTCTTTAGAAATTCATCAATAAATCCCGCCATGGTTGTAGTTTTTTTAATTAGATTTAAATGTGTTCAGATCAGGTGAACATCTAAAGTTAGGAAGTAAAAATAGACTTATCAAAGGACAAGATAAAATATCTGTTCCTGTTGCGGGTTCTTCAGACGGCAAACAACAAGGCAAACCTGGATATGCCTTTGCAATGGTTCGGGATTCTCTTAATTCAGCCCTTCAGACTTCAGTATGCAATCCTTACTACCACTCCGTCCATTGAGGTGCAAAGTGCACCGTTGCTTCCCAGGGGCACTATCCTGTTTATGAGACATGACGATATCCTGTGGCTCCAGAGAAGCCTGCCGTCCTCCCTGGATGCAGCATGGACCACCCCCTTGTCTGAGGGTATGAGGATGACACCGCCCTGTTCCTCTATCACTCCCGGTGCAATGTCATACCCTATGTCAAAACCTGTTTTCCACACCACGGAGCCTTTTTTTCCGCCGGCATTAACTCCAACGGTGATGCCGTTCATAGTCTTGGCAAGTATCAGCGTGCTGTCGGCTGTGACACCCATCGACTCCCTGACTGCTATTTTGCCGAGGTCTGAATGCCACAGCAGCTGCCCGGTTGATGCATTGAGGCAGGCCATCTTCCTGTCAGGGGCCACCACAAAGACGCGGCCATCGACGGCTACGGGCACGCATGCTGCCGGCGACAGCATCCTGTTGTTGTATCCGTTGTGCCAGTCCCATAATATCTCACCGCTTCCAGTGTCGAGGGCGTAAAGGTGGTTGTTCCAGGTGCCGAAGATAAGCATGCCCCTGTAGATTATGGGGATGGTTTCAACAAACCCGTCTATCATTGGGTTGCTCCAGATGACGGTGCCGTCAGTGATATCAAGGGCATAGCACTTTCCTGATGACCCTGTGAGGTATACTTGCTTACCGTCGGTCACCGGTGAAGCCACGGCGGGCTGCCTCATGTCAAAACTCCACAGCAGCCTGCCCGATTTCAGCGCCAATGCGCGTACCATGCCGTCGGATGAGACGGCAATAACCCTTCTTCCGTCTGTTGCCGGTGTGCTGTATATCTTGGCCCCGGTGGAGACCATCCATCTCTCCCTGCCGCTTATGAGATCAAGAGCCTTTATTTCACCGCCGGTATTGGTGATGATGGCGAACCTTCCTGCCGCAACCGCTCCGGCACCGATGTCACTCTTCTCCTGGGTGCGCCACACCTCTTTGACGCCGGGAAATTCCATGTTCATGGAGAAGTCGGGCCTGGGCCATGTGGTGGTGTCAGCGGAGAAGTCATGTCTTGCCAACTGCATCCACGCCCATGCAGGCATCGTGGCGACACCCGGGTGACGTACCGCTGCCTTCAGCAGCGTATCACCGAAGATGGTCATGATGTTGTACCCCCCAGCCTCAGCACCGGCACGCAGGTTGGAGCGGCACATGAGAGCCGGTATACCCTCGAAGTTCATCACCCTGTTGGTGTGCCCGTGACCGCACAGCGCCAGCCTCGTGTCAAGCTTCTTAAGCCTGTCGGTGAGCTCGTACCAGTTGTTGAGTCCCTCGTCGAGAGGATAGTGGTTGACGGATACGATCTTCATCTCCCTGTTGTCAGGCACACTCAGCACAGAGTCTAACCACACTATATTTTCACGGGGTATCTGACCCGGTCCCATGCGCATATTTGGACCCGAATTGGTGCCCAGGAACAGCCATTCGCCGTGTGTGAAGGCGAAGGCTTCATCTCCGAATACCACCCGAAAGCTGTTGGCGCCGCTCTCCGACCACTTGGTGTCATGGTTGCCGGGGATAATATACCAAGGTTTGTTGAGGCTGTCGAGAATGGCTTTTGCCAGCAGCAGTTCACTGTCGGACCCGAACTCGGTAACATCGCCTGACACAATTACAAAGGCCAGCGAATCATTGCCGTTAATGTCACGGACGGTGCGCCTGAGATCCTCCCCGGCGGTTGCGCCTCCGATGTGGGTGTCGGTCACCAGGGCAAAGCAAAAGGTGCCATTCTGCTGCTGGGCCGCAGCAGGGAGCAGGCATATGATCAGGAAGAAAAGGATAATCTGCTTTTTCATGACGGGATATTTTTTCATAGTGCAATTTAGGCATAGCAATGACAACTGACAAGAGCTGTCCGTGATTCATCCCTGTGGCACATTCAGCAGGCAGAGTGGATTCCATTGCGACTGTGCCTGGTTACGACCATAAATTATAATGTTGTGAATACCTGAATTAAAATTACCTTCGGATTAGAAACAAACAGAGGAAGTATCATGTGTTTTTCAGCAGGTGCCAGTTTTGCCGGTGGAGTTGTGATTACAGCAATCGGAGTCATGACAGTCAGAAAAAACAATGATCCGTCTCGCCGGATGTTCGCTGCCATACCGCTGATCTTTGGTGTGCAGCAGATCTCCGAAGGGTTCGTATGGGTTGCCATGCAGTCGACGGGCCATGATCTGATGCTCAGTATATCAGCTTTCATATTCCTGCTGGCGGCAGTGGTGATCTGGCCCGTGATGGTGCCCCTGTCGGTATATCTGATGGAGAGAGTGAAGAGCATGAAGAGAGTGCTCCTTATCTTTGTCGGGGTGGGCCTTCTCACCTCGTTATACTATTGCAGCAGGCTGCTCTTCTATGAGATCGAACCAATGATTTCCCATCATCATATAAAGTATGTGGGCGATTTTCCCAAAACATATGCCATTCCCACCTTCATAGCCTACCTGGTTGCCACCCTCATACCGCTCTTTCTCTCCAGTGTAAGGCGGATGTGGATCCTGGGCGTTCTGATGGCCTTTTCCTGCCTCGTGACCGGCATCTTTTTCAAGGAGTACCTGACATCAGTATGGTGCTTCTTTGCTGCACTCATCAGCGTGGTAATACTCTGGATAGTGAGTTATCCGGGTGAGACCTCCGGAGGTGCCCTGAAGACAGATGCCGGCTGATTTACAGCTCTCAATGCTCACCGTCCGCATCTATTGACATCGGCAAAATATTGTCCTAACTTTGATATATGAAGACGCCAAAACTTCCGGCTCTGCTGACGGTATTACTGTCGCTGACAGTCACACTCTGCGCACAGGATTACCCCTATCTCAATGATCCGACATGCCTTGAGGGCGTAACAGCCACCAGCGGCATCACAGAACCGGTCACTGTCAGCGTGATCTACGACAACTATGCTCATGCAAAGGGTATGACTGCTGACTGGGGTTATTCGATCATGATCGAAGGTCCCGCTAAGACGGTCCTCTTTGATACAGGATCCCGTCCGGGAGTGTTTGACTTCCCCCTGTCCGAGCAGGCACTGGTGCTGGACACGAAAAAAGGACTGGTGGTCATGACCGGCTGCGCTCACCCCGGTATCGTCAGTATGCTGAAGGATATCAAATCTTCATTCGAGAAGAACATTTACATGGTCTTCGGTGGTTTCCACCTGATGCACAAAACTGATGACGAGATGGATGCCATCATTGCTGAAATGAAAACCCTCGGAGTGGTAAAGTGCGGCGCCACACACTGCATGGGAGACAGGCAAATAAAGGTCATCAGGGAGAAATCTGGCGATGGTTTTGTTGAACTTGGCGTGGGCAATACCATAGTAATCAATCCATAATTGCCTGGTACAATGAAAGAGCTGATTTCCATTAAAACAGAATGCTACTCCGGGTACAAGGCTGATGAATATCCTAAGTGCTTCATGTGGCAGGGAGTGCGTTATGAGGTTCAGGAGATTCTCGACCGCTGGTACCAGTGGGACGCTGAACAGAAACATCCTGTCTCTGATTACTTCAAGGTTAAGACCGCCTCAGGTAAGCAGTATATTCTCAAGCATGAACTGCAGCATGACAGGTGGTATCTGTGCCATCCGGAAGATAACAGGCCAAAAGAATAATTACATTTACAGGTGATATACGTTATCCTAAGATCCTACATACCATCAATCTATCGCATTATCGCATACAGCGGTAGCAGGGGATAGAGGTCACAAATATTCATCTGTCATGAAATATATCAACCTGTTTCTTTTTACCGGCATGATAGTCATGAACTATCTGGCAAATGCTCTTCCACTCGTTTATTAATTTTTTATCTCAGTAGTCGAATGGACCCTGCATGAAATTAAATCATCAGAACCTCTTGTGAGCTCCTGCTCATACAAGTTTCATTGTTAAACTGTTAGTTGTCCACACTGCTCTTAAAGTTAATGAATTCCGGTGCTTAAAGGCAAAACAATTTTTGCCGGAAGCTGTTTCTTTCTTAAATTTATCTTTGAAATCAGCATAAAGGTATCTGTTATGAAAATCAACAACAATTCCGAAATACCTGCAAATGAGGTACAGACGGAGGGAGCCGACAAGGTCAGTATGAGGATCCTCATAGGTCCCGGCGACGGGTCAGACAACATCATCATGCGTCATTTCATTGTAGCCCCCGGAGGCAACACTCCATTCCATAATCACAATTATGAACATGTCATTAAGGTTGAAAAGGGGCTGGGGATAGCCGTTGATAAGGATGGTGCAGAACACCAGGTGAAGGAGGGACAGAGTCTCTTCGTGAAGCCTGGCGAACTACACCAGTTCAAGAATCCCTACTATCGCGACTTTGAATTTCTGTGCATCATTCCCAATCCTGAAAAACTGAAGTAATATGGCATAACACGAGATCGACCACAAAATCTTGGGCAACGATATCTGGTTCATGGAGGTAACCCTTGACCCGGGTGAGACCGTCATCGCCGAGGCGGGCACCATGGTATACATGGAGCAGGGTATAGCCTATAAGATCAGGATGGGCGATGGCAAGGCGTTCGTTCATGTCCACGGCACGGGCAAGGTATAGCTCCAGCCGATGCCCATCCGAAAGCTGATCAGGGCACTATCACCCATGAGTCCCAACCGGGGTAAGGAGGTGCAGGGGCTGTTTGGCAACCTGTTCCAATAATTACAAATTGCAAATCGCAAATCAGAAGTACTTCATGCGGATAGTAATCCTCACCGTCTCACCCTGAACTCCCTCTGCCTGGACTGACAGCAGAAGCAGAGCCACGCATACAATTCTTGATTTATCAGATAATTGTCTCTGTAATTTCATCAGTAAATCTTATGCTTAATGGGGGACAAAACCTGTGCCATAAATTGGCGTTGCAACATTCACAATATGAGTAAAAAAAAATATCCTCGGGAGAGACAACACTTTTTCCGGCCTCTGCCGGTTTTCCTGCACCGTGCTGCAAATTGCCAGATGACGGCTTGTCAGCGGTTTCAGCTCTCCAAATACCTGGAATACTCCTCTATCTTGTTTTCCAGTCTCTTCTCAAGAAACTCGTTACCTCCCCGGAGGGCCTCGAGTACCTGCTTTGAATCGTAATAGAATTCAGCGATGTGTGCCTTGCTCCACCTTTTCGGCGGTGACTGCAGGTTGGTGATCCTGTCGGCCAGCTTCACCGCCCAAACCTCTTTCCTGCACTGCCTGATCTTTGCAAGGCTGTCAGTGAGCCTGTAATCCTTGAGCAGCTTGGGATCCTTGGTCAGCGCCCACACTGCCTCGGCTATATCACTGCCGAACCGCTTGTCAAGCTCTGCCCTGGTAGTCGCCGTGTCCTCCAGGGTATCATGCAGCAAAGCCGTCTGAATGGCAAATTCCAGGTCAAAACCGGGAGTGTGCGATGCTGCGGCGAACAGCTCCATCGCCACGTTACTGAGATGCACCACATAAGGATTTTTTGTTCCCTTAACCTTCTGCAGTCCGTGTTTTTCGGCAGCAAATTTTATTGCTTCCTGGTAGAGAGTCTGAATAT
Organism: Bacteroidales bacterium; assembly: GCA_011620595.1. Classification (GTDB taxonomy): domain Bacteria; phylum Bacteroidota; class Bacteroidia; order Bacteroidales; family VadinHA17; genus SR-FBR-E99. The sequence continues at coordinate 119,444 of WOYX01000009.1, forward strand.
CAGTCATATAAAAATCATCCGTTTGATCCGATGAAGATAATGAAAATTTCTATTACCAAAACTCTCAAAGTGGAAAGTCTCATCCTTCGCTAAAGCTTCGGACTTTGTCCGTCGGAGTCGGATGACGCAGAAAGTCTGAAAGTCAAAAGTTCCCCGCTCCTCATGCCCTGACCCTGTGCCTGGGTGTCTCGACGTGCTCCCCTTGAGTTCCAGGAACAAAAATTAACAGTGTTTGTTTACATAGTGTGAACGGTACGGTTCTATATGACAGCGAATGTGCCCTGTGCAACAGCCAGGTGAGGTTCATCAGCAGGCGTGACAGGCGGAAAAGTTTCCGGTTTGTGGCTTTGCAGTCAGAGGAGGGGAGGAGCATGCTCCGTGCTGCCGGCCTGCCCCAGGATGAGCTTGACACTGTGGTCTATGCAAAGGAGGGAGAGCACCTGTTGCGATCGTCGGCGATGCTGGGAATACTTGGTGATCTCGGTGGCGCATGGCGACTACTCCCGGCTTTCAAAATAATACCTGTATCCATTCGGGATTTCTTCTACAGGCTCGTTGCCCGCAACCGCCACCGGCTGGCACGCCACAGAAGAAGTTGACATTTTCCCTCAATCATCACCGGCTGGCACGCCGCAGAAGAAGCTGACATTTTCCCGCAACCGCCACCGGCTGGCACGCCGCAGAAGAAGCTGACATTTTCCCGCAACCGCCACCGGCT
>WOYX01000009.1:120261-137485 GCA_011620595.1 Bacteroidales bacterium
GGCACGCCGCAGAAGAAGCTGACATTTTCCCGCTACCATCAGCAGCCGGACCCCTGTAAACCTCACATATTCCTCTTGTCTATACACCGCAGCAACTGCGACTCGTATTATAATGCCGATCCACCGGACTATGGCGATGCTGACGGCTTCGCGCCCAAGCTCACCGTGGTCACGGCAGACGACTTCAGGAGCGTCGATTATGCCGGCGCCGACGGCCCGCGGAAGGCCGACGGCAGCCTCCCGCTTATCGAATATATGCACCTGGCACAGGGGAGCGACCTGATCGACGCCGGGGTGAACCTGGGCATGCCGTTCGCAGGCTCAGCCCCGATCTGGGCTGTTTTGAGACGGGACTGACAGCCGTGAGCCTCCTCAGTGCACCAGGTGCAGCAACCTTTTATCCCAATCCGGTTAGCACCACGGGATACATCCGTTTCGAGGCTGCAGAGGCGGGTCATTGCGTGGTGCACCTCCATGATGTCACCGGCAAATTCTTGAAGAGAGTTGCCGTAAGAGATGTCGAACCCGGTGAGAGCATCCTGACCGCGGACCTCTCAGGCCTGCATGACGGGGTTTACATATGCAGGGTCCTGCTGAACGGAAAACCGCTTTTCACCCTACGGATTCTGAAAACCGCTGCTGAGAGATAAGCCCCTGATGCTGAAAGGCCCGGCGATGAAGTCGCAGCCAGGTATAAAAACATAACAAAAACAGGCCTCTTTGGCTCATTTTTTGAAGCATTAATGCGTTTTAAACTGTCCCCTGACCAACCTGATTTCTATGGAATGAAAAAACTAACTCTCTTTTTATTGGTTCTCTTTCTGGCTGCTGTTACGGCCCTGCCACAGAATAGTGCCAGGAAGAGCGTCTTCGGCGTCAACACCGGCCTGTCAATGGCATCTGACGAGTTCGCAAAGAAAACTTTTACCTATGATGCAGGGTTTGCCACCATGGGCCCGAACATCGAGGCGGATTATCTCTATTACGGCAATTACTTCGGTTTCTCCTCCAGCATCGGCTATGCCAGTATCTTCTTCAATGAGAAAGCATACCAGTCTGAATATGACGGGACACTGAACGGCTATGGCACCAATGAGGTGTCAGCAGGGAATTACCAGGTTCTGAAGTTCCTCGTCGGCTTTACCCTGAAGCTCCCGGAATTCAACCATACCGAGGTGTTGTTTCTGACCCACCTTGGATACGCCTGCACAATACACCCTGACCTCATAGTGACAAACAGCGAGCTGGGAGTGTTAAACAGCATGGACAGAGACGCCGGAGGAGCTCCTGTTGCAAACATGGGAGTGAAAATCAACTACTGGCTGAATGAACGCTACGGGATGTCGCTGAATGGCAGCATGAACCTGACCGAGCCTTCATTCTACGATAGCACAGGTCCTGGCGGAAGCTTCACCATGCCAATAAAATATTACAATGTTAACATTGGCTTCGTCATGAAGCTTAAGTCCTCATCGCTATGAAAAAATCTGCTTATTTGTTCCTCATACCCCTCCTCCTCGTCTCTTGCTCGGGCAACAGGCTTAACTATGACAAAGGGATCATTCCACCGGTGCCGGTGAACTTCACTTCAGTAAATTCGACGTTTGACGATTATAATTCGGCACTCCGGATATCCTGGACCGAAATGTATTTCAGCCTTATTTTTTCAACGAACAGAAATTCAGCCGGGAACGACTTCGACTTCGTTTATTACAAGGGACATATTGTGTTTGAGCTTCTGGACGGAGTCTTCGAAATGAATACCTCTGCTGAGGAGAACAGCCTGCTGGAAACGGTAAACAGCAGTAACAATGAGCTTGGTCCATATTTTACAAGCGATTATCCGTATCCTTTTTACTGGAATAAAGCGGCCGGGGACGAGAGTCTCTTATTAAGCAGTAACCCGGACAAGCGTTTCTTTTACAGCAGCGATCCGGAAGGCAACCTCGATATCTTTTGTTGCAGTTATGAGTTCGGAGGAGATGTGTTTGATCTTGTGGGAGAACCGTTCGCACTGACTCCGTTAAACACGGAATTTAATGAAGGGTACCTTTCAATTCATGACGGTGCTGTGGCAAACAGGGAGACGGCCTGGTTCATGTCGGACCGCGATGGCTCATACGACATATACAGTGCCACCGGCGAGGAGGGTAAGCTGATCAGCGAGTCGGCCACAGTCACCGTTACCCGGTCATCTGTGCTGAGCAGCAGCGCCGACGACAAGTGCCCCTATATATGCGGAAATATGATGATCTTCACCTCCGACCGCGATGGCGGATTCGGCGGGTTTGATCTGTGGTACTCTGTCTTTGACGGCCAGGAATGGTCGGCACCCGTCAGCCTCGGCAGCGACATCAATACGGAATATGATGAATACAGGCCTGTGGTTGTTGCAACAGGAGAGTCTTATATAAATGACCTGATGGTATTCTCCTCCAACCGCCCCGGCGGCAAGGGTGGGTTTGACCTGTACTATGCAGGGGTACCGAAGAGGTAGGGGGTTTCAGTTGGCAGTTTGCAGTTTGCAGTTGGCAGTTGGCAGTTGGCAGTTTGCAGTTTGCAGTCGGCAGTTTGCAGTCGGCAGTCGGCAGTCGGCGGTTGGCAGTTTGCAGTCGGCAGTCGGCAGTCGGCAGTTTGCAGTCGGCAGTCGGCAGTTTGCAGTTTGCAGTTGGCAGTTTTCAATTGGCAGTTAGCAGTTGGCAGTCGGTAGTCGGTAGTCGGCAGTAGTTGTATTTTACTTATAACCAATATATTGGTCGTCATGATCTGTCGGCCGGGATCTCCGCTCTGCTCCGCCAGGACGGCCGCCAAAGGCGGCCAGACATTCAGACTTCAGCCTTTCCGACCTTTAGCTGACAAATAAACTTTTACTTGAGTACTCCGGATCGCAGGTCACATTCACATGCAGCTTGCGCAGTCCTGCCTCATCACCCGGGGTGGGTATGTGAGTCAGATGCACTTCGCAGTTACGCAACTGCTTGAGCTGCTCCAGGGCGGCCTCGGCGGCGGGATTGGTTAGCGCGCTGATGCCCAGGAGTATGAGGGTTTCCTCCACGTCGAGGCTCACCTCCTTGCCGTTGAGAATATCCTTTTTCAGGTAGGTGACAGAGTCAATGAGATTCTTCGGCATCAATAAAAGGCTGTCGGGCAGTCCCGCCAGCTGCTTCGTGGCATTGAGTACCAGGCTTGAAGCTGCATGCATCAGCGGGGAGTTTTTACCGGTGATGATGGTGCCGTCAGCCAGCTCCATCGCTGCACCGCAGAAGAACCCTGCATTGCCCTTGCCGCTCTTCTCCGCCTCCTTAGCCGCCTTCCTGGCTGGCAACACCACCCTGCGGTCCTCGGCCCGCGCCCTGACCTTATCCATGACATGCAGAGTCTGGTCCAGCGTCTCCTTGTCAACAAGCCCCAGGGCATACTCCACGGCACACCTGAAGTAGCGGCGGATGATCTCCTGATGAGCTGCCTCCTGTATGACAGCATCATCAACTATACCGGAGCTGGCACGGTTGACGCCCATATCGGTGGGCGACTGGTACATCGACTCCCCGCCGGTGATCTTCTCCAGTATCCTCTTGAGAAGGGGAAACACCTCAATGTCACGGTTGTAATTGACAACCTCCATGCCGTAGGCATTCATGTGGTATTCATCGGCGAGCACTTCATCCTTCAGGTCGACGGTGGCAGCCTCATAGGCGATGTTCACCTTGTGGTCAATGGGCAGGTCCCAAATCGGAAAAGTCTCGAACTTGGCATAGCCCGCCTTGACACCCCGGCGGTACTCGTGGTAGAGGTTGCAGAGACAGGTGGCCAGCTTGCCGCTGCCGGGACCGGGACCGGTGACGATCACAATGGGATGGGTGGTTTTGATATACTCGTTGGCACCGTACCCTTCATCGCTGACTATCAGGTCTATATCTGTGGGATAACCTTTGGTGGGATAATGCAGATATACCTTTATTCCCCTGTGCTCCAGCTTGTTTTTGAATGCCTTGGCGGGCGGCTGGTTCCTGTAGCGGGTGATCACCACGGCCGTCACCTCGATGCCCCACTCCCTGAAATCGTCAATAGTCTTCAGAGCATCAACATCATAGGTGATGCCGAAGTCGGCCCTCACCTTCTTCCTCTCAATGTCGCCGGCATGGATGCATAGGATCACATCGGTCTTCTCCCTGAGCATCTGCAGCAGTCGCATCTTCACATTCGGATCGAAACCCGGCAGCACCCTGGAGGCATGGTAGTCATACAATAGCTTGCCCCCGAACTCGAGGTACAGTTTGTTGTTGAAACGGTCAACCCTCTCAAGGATAGCAGCAGTCTGCTCCCTGAGGTATCTCTCATTGTCAAACCCCGTGCGCTTTGTATCTGTCATTTAAATCACCCTGGATAATTCCGCTAAGAACTACAATCAGCTTCCAATATTAAAGAAATTTTCAGCTCAGGAAAGTTGCCGCAGATAAATTAATTTCTTCATTGGAAAATTTTAAGGTAGCTTTGGTTTTGATAATCATTTAGTTGGATTGTTCAAATCTTAATGGTAAAATCCTGATAGCATGAACAGGAAGAGAACCTTGATACTGTTACAAATCCCGGTCTGGGTCATAGCCATGTTTATTGCATGGTTCTTCAGTTCTGACAGCTTCCCGGGAATGCGGTCATCATATGTAGTTTTATCTACCCTGGTATTGTCAATCTGGATGCTCGGCAGCTTCTACCTGTTTTACTCTTACCTGGTGCCAAAGTTCCTGACCGGGGCTAACAGGAGGCTTTTCTGGCTGTACGGGCTCATCTTCGTTCTGATAATCATGCCTGTTGTCGGGCTGATCCTTTTACTGTTAACAGGAACCAGCGCTCTGACCCTGTCGGAGACGCTCTCAGCGCAAGGGCTTTTACCATACACCGGAAGCGTTATTATCACCCTGGTATGCGGTGTCCTGGGCGCACTCTACCGGCTGCTGCTCAGGCGGTATCACTACGTGTGAACCTGGAGCATATATAACCTTACCTGGAAATTTTAGTTTTTTGAACCAGTTTTTCTTCAAGGCTGAGAGCCAGGTTCTCGATGTCCTTCCTTCTGGCAAGGACCTCCAGCCACTCCTCGGGGATGGAGTCATAGCCGTACAGCACTCCTGCCAGTCCTCCTGTCACTGCCGCCGTAGTGTCGGTATCCCGACCAAGGTTAACTGCCTTCAGGACAGCCCTCGCATAACTGCTGGTCCTCATGACGCACCACAGGGCAGCCTCAAGGGTATGAATCACATATCCGTCGCTGGCTATCTGTTCATGCGGCAGGTTGAAGATATTCCTCCTTAGTATTCTGTCGAAGTGGCTTATCTCGTCAGGGCTCACACCGAACGACTCCAGCATACATGGCATCTCATTTCGGAGAGATGAGTATGCTTCGGTTTTTTCCATGCCCGACATGATGTAACCTGCAAATTCAAGGCAGATGAAGCAGGCGATTACCGACCGCACATGCCTGTGTGTCAGTGCTGATACCTGCTGTGTGAGAAGGAACCGCTCCTCAGCAGGCTTGCCCGCCGTGATGAAGAGCAGCGGCATGATCCTCATCAGTGAGCCGTTGCCGTTCGACCAGTCGCCGTCGTCGCCCGCCATCTCCGGCGCCACGCCGTTGCCTATCCGTGACAGCGCCCGCCAGGTGATGCCCCCGATGTCGAAGATCTTGCCATGGGCGCTCCAAAAGCCTTTGCGGTGCCACCTGACAAAGTTCTGACCGATTGTGTTGAGGTCAAACCCCTCCGTCAGCGCTTCGGCGAGGCAGAAAGTGAGCGAGCTGTCGTCCGACCACGTCCCGGGAGGCTGCTGGTGTGTCCCGTAGCCTCGCATGCCGGTGACAGGCTCCTTCTGCAGCTCCTCCCTCGACCGAAACTCCACGGGCACCCCCAGCGCATCGCCGACGGCAACACCAAAAAGCACATCCCTGTAGATATTTCTGACGTTCATCAGTTCGAAACCATTATCTCCCCGGTGAGGTATAGTCCTCTAAAGATATTAAAATTCCGGCTGACAGGGTATTATTGATACATTACGATTACACTCATCTATCAGATTAGCCGATACCGCTCCTGGCCGCTCCGGATCCTGAACATTATTTATTATACCTTTGCATGACAGCACCAGTTGTCTCGTCAATGAAGAGCCTCACGGCAAAAGAGCTAAGCCAGGAATTAACGTATCGTACGCCCAAGGAGCTGCGCGATCTGTGCCTTCGTCTGGCAAGGTTCAAAAAGGAGAACAAGGAGCTCCTGACATACCTGCTGTTCGAATCATCCGACGAACTCTCGTTCATCAGGAATGTAAAGGAGGAGATGGATGAGGAGTTTGATCAGATAAACCGGACAAGCTATTATTTTATTCGGAAAAGTGTCAGAAAAATACTGAAGAACACCAGGAAGTACATCAGGTATTCGCAGAAGAAGCAGACGGAGGTCGAACTGTTGCTGCATTTCTGCACCAGGCTCAGGAACCTCTCCCCGCCGATACAGGGGAATGCCTCCCTCATGAATCTATTCAACAAACAGATAAACACTATCATCAGGAAGGTGTCTCTCCTGCACGAGGACCTGCAGCATGACTATGGCATCGAGCTGAGAGAACTGAAAAAATAGCTAAATAAATCAGGGAATTTCTTACCGCATTGCGGTAATACTTTACCGTTTCGCTGGTCCTTTCAACTTGTTTATATGCTCAGTGACCTGCTGGAGGATATCTTTTACACTTTCAGGGTCCATCCCGGTCTTCGCGGCAATGGACCTGTAGTCCGGCTCCTTCCCTGCATTGATATCCGGTATGGCCAGATTCAGGAGCATGTTGAGGTTATCCAGTTCTTGCTGCTTTTCAGCGGAGATGTCCTTTTGGAAAAGGTGGCTGTAATCAGGCAGATCGATCTCCCTGCCGAGAATGTCAGATGCAACCTTTAACATGGTCTGGTTTACCCGGACATCCGGTTCAGCGTCAAGCTCCAGGCCATATTCGGCAAGTACCTTTATCAGTTCGGCGAAACCCCTGTCGGTCATCGCCGTGAGCAGCAGCGTATTCTTGTTTTCGTCATACCAGGCTTCCGCAAAATGCGGATGCGTGCCCCACCTTTTGAGAGTCAGACGATAGACGCCATGGCTGTAAGCCGACTTAAACTGACCGGCGAGATTCCGCGTATCGAGGTTTGGAATGTCATATTCCGCCATAACACGTAGTATCCGGTAGTTTTTACTTATCAGTATCGGCAAGGTTGAGCCGGTTATGAGAAGCATGAACGGAACAGGATTGGCCTCCACCTCTGCAATGAGGTCGAGTTCGTTATCAATGTCAGCATTTACCTCCGTAGCGAAGAAGTAAATGTCATCGGGTTCAAATCCGTTGAAGGGGTTGACCGGACCGTAGGTCTGCCAGCAGGAGCCGTTGAACGACACCAGGGTGAGCCAGAGGGCTACCCTCTGTGTCTTCAGGGTCTCAGTAACAGCCGGAGAGTAAAGTAGGAAATCGTTTCCGCGAAAGACATCCTCCATCAGGTAAAAATCTCCGGCAGGATTCGCGGTGATTGTGCTGAAGCTGAATCTCCAGGGATTATCTGCCTGGAATTCCAGGAACTTCATTTCATCGCTGGTCAGCTTTTTCAGGGCACTATGGTACAGAAATTTCCTGATCAGACCGTCCTCCCTGAAGACCCTGTGGGCCAGGTACTGTGCTTTGGCCATGGAGTCCCAACTGGCCGGAAGCATGGCTGCGGCGCGACTGTAACGGGCAAAGTCGCGTTGCATAACCTTCTCCAGGTTATCATGTGCAGCAGCGTGGTAGATGAGAAATTTGTCGACCAGCTTTGCCGTCAGTTTGCTGTTCTCATCACATACTTTCTTAATCCTGTCATACTTATCCATACTTTGGTCTCAAGTTTTTATGAAATAAAAATAGGTCATTCAGATCAATCCGGTGCAAAGAAATATAAAGAAAAAAAACTGCAGTTATCGTACGACATTGTCTCACTCTTTTTTTGTCCGGCGCTGCCCGGAGATGACGCTTACCCGCAGAAATCAGCTCAATTTTCACTCAGGCATGATACAAGGCTCTTGAAAAGCTGAATATACGCTGATTATAGTCTTAGACGAGAATCAGGAAGAATTTTAATGTACTCAAACCCAACGGGAAGTTTACAGAAGCCTTTATTGTTGATCAAAATAAGATAATAAATTTGCGGTAATTACCGAAAAAAGGTATCATTAGCAAAAATTCACTCTCTTATGAAAGGAAAGAATGAATTGAGAATAATGGCATGGATTGAGCTTCTTCAATCAAAAGGATTTTACTCGTTTGCTTTTGATTCAGCCGGAAGTGAATTGCCGGCTTATACTAAAATTGCTCTTAAAAGGGCATTAAGTCGCCTATCCGAAAAAGGAAAAATAATTTCTGTTTACAGAGGCTATTACTTAATTCTGCCGCCACAATATTTTTCAAAAGGTATTTTGCCTCCAACTCTTTTTCTGGATGATTTCTTTCGTTTCCTTGGGAGGCCATATTATGTTTCTCTATTAAATGCAGCTGCATTTCATGGTGCCTCTCACCAGCAGCCGCAAGAATATTATGTAATGACTAATTTTCCCGTAATGCGTGCCACCCAAAAAAAAGGGTTAAAAATCAACTATGTAAGTATTGGGAAAATTCCTGATAAACTACTGCAGAAACGTAAAACCGAAGCCGGATATCTTACCATCTCCAACCCTGTTCTTACAGCAACCGACCTTGTTCAGTTTGAAAAACGAATTGGGGGCTTGAACCGTACCGCCAAAGTATTAAATGAATTAATGGCTGCTCTTGCTCCATCTGATTTTAACCAGGATATTCTGGATCATGCCACTGTTACCACCCTTCAACGGTTAGGCTACCTGCTGGAATCTGCTTGTTTGAATGCCAGACTTTCAGATGCATTATTTAAAACAATGGTGAATCAAAAATTCAGGTTTTTTCGGATACCTCTAAAAGCATCTGCACAGACTAAAGGATTCTCTTCCGACAACCGTTGGAAAGTGATAGTAAACACTGAAATAGACCTTGATTTATGATACCTCGGGCTTTTATACAGAGTGGAATCGGCAAGTGCCCTGGCAAACCATGGAACAGGTTGAGCAAGATATTGTTATCTGCCGTACGTTGGTTGAAATATTCCCTGATGAAGTATTATCCCAGAGCCTTGCCTTCAGAGGTGGAACTGCTCTGCATAAGTTATTTTTAAACCCGGAGCAGAGATTTTCTGAAGATATTGACCTTGTCCGGATTACAGCTGAACCGTTTGGTCCAATAGCGGACAGGATTAGGGAACGACTCGCATTTTTGGGAGAACCTAAGCGCAGCCCTGGAGCCCCTAATTTTACCATGCTATATGTTTTTGAATCTGAATTTCAACCAACAATGAACTTACACCGTTGTGTTTCAACATGGCAAGTCGGAACTGTTGGCTTCAACACACCGGAAGAAAGACAAGTTTGCAAAGCAGCACAATATCAGGCAAGTCCGCGGAAGCAGGATCCTTTGCCAGCTTCTTCTATCTGCCAGGAAGTGTGATATACTTTTCCGCAAACTTATCCCTCGAGGCCGACCGGTACTGCATGATAAACCGGGGATGCTCGAGGGCGACAATTTTTTCGAAGAAGCCATATTTCTCATTCAGTGTCCCCAGGAACTTCTCATTCTTGTCATTGCCGTGGCAATAGCAGACCTCGGTTGATAATCCCATCTCTATCTGCTCCCTGATGTTCCACACCATGAAATCCATGACTGCCGTGGTCAGATCCGGCCTATCTCTTGCATGATTGTTTCCCCGGAATATTCATTTAGCGTAATATGCTGATGAACAGCGCTATATTCAGAAGTGTCACGATAATCCCCAGTGTGTAAAGTACCGTTTTGTTTAAAGTAGAGTTCTTGTATTTCCCCATGACTTTTTCCGATGATGTCAGGTATACCTGCATGAAAATTGTAAATGGCAGCTGGATGCTCAGACACATCTGTGAAATAATCAGTCCGTTAAATGGATTGGAGATCAGAAAGATAATTGCCAGGGCAAGTATCACTGATATTAATATGCCCAGTCTTGAATGATTGTCTTTGACATCATACGGCTCCTTGAACATTCCAGCAAAAATTGATCCTGCAGCCATACCCGAAGTGATAGACGAAGAAATACCTGAAAAGAGAAGTGCAACAGCAAAGACCAGGGCAGCATGGTTGCCCAGGATGGGGCTCAACAGTGATTTTGCCTGCTGAAGCTCTGTGACCGGTGTGCCTGTCTTAAAGAAGACTGCAGCCGCGAGAATTATCATGGCACTGTTGATAGCCCAGCCTGTGATCATCGAGATCAGTGTATCAGAGTATTCGTACCGCAACTGTCTTTTTATTATTTTTTCATCCTCGCGGTTCCATTGCCTGCTCTGGATGATCTCCGAATGAAGAAAAAGGTTGTGAGGCATCACAACGGCACCCAGAACACTCATTATAAGGACCATGGAACCCGAGGGGAATGATGGTGTGACCCACGAGGTGATGGCTGAGTCCCAGTTAATATCTACCAGGGTAAGCTCATATAAAAAGGAGAGACCAATTACTGAAACAAAAGCTATGATCCATTTTTCAATCACCTTGTAGGAATTGGTAAAAAGCATGATAATAACAAAGATGGTCACCAGCACGGCTCCTGCCCTGACGGGTATCTGAAACAGCATGTTCAGGGCAATGGCCCCTCCCAGGATCTCTGCAAGAGAAGTAGACACTGATGCCAGCATGGCAGATGACAGCAACAGCCGGGAATATCTCTTTTTCACATAAATAGCAGTGGCCTCTGACAGGCACAGGCCGGTGGCTATCCCAAGGTGTGCCACGTTATGCTGTAATAATATCAGCATAACGGTGGAGAGAGTCACTATCCATAAAAGAGCATAGCCGAATTCAGCTCCGGCAGCAAGATTCGATGCCCAGTTGCCCGGATCAATAAATCCCACTGTAACCAGTAGCCCCGGACCAATGAACTTGAATATCTCCAGTCCGCCATACCTGGCTCTGTAGCCTTTCCGGTCAATATTCCTTAGAAATCCGAACATCTGTTTTTAATCCTTCACTATTCAAAACGGCCTTAGAAATATTAAAGCTCCATAATAAAAGTAAGCATTAGTCACTTCTGCCCGGTTTGAACCAGCACGATTTAAAGATATGTTTACAGACATAGCAGATAAATATTCAGTTATCCATTTTCTTTAAAATGAATAGCCTTCCTATTAATGCAATAAAGATAAAAACCAAAATGATAATTAACGTTATGGGGTTTTTCCGGAGTTGTACATGGGATAAAAGTAATATTGCTGTCAAACAGGCGACAGATCCGATAAGAGAAATATACTTATGTTTGATTTTTTGCCGGTAGCCAATATAATTGACAATGGCGAAAGTGATCAGGAAAATCAGGCTTGCGGCATCGACCAAAGTATTTTTCTGGATTAATGTAGCAGCGCTAACCAGTCGAATATCCTGGTGCCGAAAAGATACTTCTCTTTCCACCATGGGTCATTCATGGAGGTGATGGTCACGCCAAGGCTGGTAGAGGTATGGATGAATTTATTTTCACCGATATAGATTCCTGAATGGGTAATGAAACGATTGGTCCTGTATGTCCTGATAAAAAATACCAGATCCCCCTTCTTCAGTTTCCCCGTATCGGTTATTATCCTGCCATACCTTGCCTGCTCCTCAGAGCTGTGGGGCAGTTCTATGCCATGACTGGCGAACACCGTTACCAGCAGCCCGGAACAGTCAATGCATTTCATTGTTGTGCCGCCCATGCAATGCGGTACACCAAGGTATTTCCAGGCAGTTGCGATGATATTGTCAGGCGTGACACCGTGAGTATCAACAGCTTTCCCGGTTCCTCCATCCATAAAATCCCTCAGCTCCTTCTTCTCAGCCTTACTCCCGATGTTCGGTAACGAAGCTTCAGGATAAATCTTCCCGGAACATGAGGATATCAGTAAATGACACATTACCACTAACAGGATCAGGAGGATGTCTCGGGCTTTCACAGGCATTTTGATCATGTTTTTGCCCAGGACCTTTACGCTGCGAAGGAGGGCGATACGGGTTGACATTTCGTTTCTTGTTTCAACATGAAATTAGCGGGAATCTTTGATCGGTAATTAACTTTTATATTGTGGAAATTCAGGGGTGACGCAAAGAAACCGCCGCGAGGTTGATAAGTTATTTGCCTTACGGCCAGGCGTCATCACCCGATCTTTACCGAGGTCATCGTCATCGAGCCCGCGAGGGGTCTGTCATTGAACAGCTCCACCGGCTCATCGGATCCCTTCAGCGCTAGAGCATAGAGTAGCGGAAGAAAATGCTCGGGAGTGGGCACTGCAAGCCTGAAAGCCCTGCCCTGTGAGCTGTAATTTATCAGCGGACTGTGGTCGCCACTCATGATATGACTCTTCATTGCCTCCCCCGCCTCCATAGCCCAGTCGTATGCGTATCCCGGTGTGTTGAGATGCTCCCACGACACCAGGCCGAGGTTGTGCACCATATTGCCGCTTCCCATTATCAGGATCCCTTTCCTTCGCAGCGGGGCGAGCTCACGGGCCAGGTCGTAGTGCTGTTGTGGCGACAGCTGGTAGTCGAGGCTCAGCTCCACCACGGGCACGTCAGCATCGGGATACATTCGCCTGATGACGATCCAGGCACCGTGATCCAAACCCCAGCTCCTGTCAAGCTCAATGACTCTCTCCCGTACTGTCTCCTTTGTTGCTTTTGCAAGCTCAGGACTTCCCGGGGCAGGGTACTGCACCTCATACAGCTCACGTGGAAATCCTCCGAAGTCGTGTATGGTCTCCGGCTTTTGCATTGCTGTCACCTTCGTGCCCTTCGACTGCCAGTGAGCAGAGACGCACAATATGGCCGAGGGCCGTGGCAGGCTCCTTCCCATGTCACGCCATCCCGCGGCAAACTCATTCTCTTCTATTGCGTTCATAGGGCTGCCGTGCCCCACAAACAATACGGGCATCCTTTCTGACGGATCACCGTCATCCCGGGTGTTCAACCTCTCGTCTTGCATTTTTGAAAGCAGTTTCGCCATATTGCTGTTTTAAACTTCAACAATGAAAGATACGAAAAGTTGAACAGTGCTACCGAAAGCACACCTTGCAGAATAATGCCACATGGAATGGCTATAGGAACGGCTATTTCATAACGGCGCTGTTTGATCCGATGATGATCGGAATACGGGGTATTCTTCCGGCCTCGTAGGTACTCTGTGCGGTCCCGGTGACCAGCCTGCCATCGAGGATCGGTCCCGGATAAATCAACAGCCCTCCGGGGTCGTTACTCTCCTGTCCGCCATCTACTATCTTCTCAACAGGCAGTGCCCTCAGTTGTGCCAGTGCAGCTGAATCCGTCCCCTCAATGCCATGCTTTCGTGCAAAGTTTCTGCCGATCGTTTCTGCGGATACAGGGTAGAAGGGATCAGCATTCTCTTTCCGGATGGGTCTGCCGGTCAGCACACCGTCACGGCACCCGCCAGACTCGCTGAATGCCTTATGAAAAAGGCCTTTCGCCTTCGGGATGGTCAGTAGCTAATGCACCGATACCCCTCCGGCTGATTCGCCGAAGATTGTTACATTGTCCGGATCGCCACCGAATGAGGAAATGTTTTCCCGGATCCATCCCAGGACTGCAATCTGGTCCATATAGGCATAGTTGCCTTTGGGCTCCTTCGGATACTCTTCACTCAAAGCAGGGAATGCAAAATGGCCGAGCCGCCCCAGCCTGTAGTTAAAGGTGATCAGGATGAAGCCCTGCATCTTTCTGAGAAAGAGCGACAGGTGATCCTCGATTGCTTTAATAATATCGACTATGAGCTTCATCTTTCAGTTGACAAACACAGTAAAACTCTTATATCATATAATATAGAGTTGTTACTCAACTATTGCCTCCGTTTCTACGATCGTCAGTTTATTACCCGCAGCCAGGTCAATAAGGGTATCCTGGAAAAATTTGAACGGTTGCCTGACGACTATTTCCAATCGGGGATGCCCCGGACTCACGGATTGCCAACGGTAAAGTACTGTGCTGAAAATATTCATCTCTCTGCGAACTATCTTGGGGACCTGATAAAGAAGGAGACCGGGAAATCGGCCCGGGAGCACATTCAGCTGAAGCTGATGGATATCGCCAAGGAAAGGATATTTGACACGAGCAAGTCAATCAGTGAGATAGCCTATGAACTTGGTTTCAAGCATCCGCAACATTTCAGCCGTATGTTCAGGAACGAGACGGGCTATGCTCCCAACCAGTACAGATCTTTGAACTAAGTTCGGGTTTTTCCGGCTATTCTTTTACAAGCATTGGCTCCCGGCAAATCACCGGCAGCTTCAGACGGGATTATACCGCGGCATTGCCTTTCAGATGCCGGGAAGCCTTGCTCCATCCTGGCTGCTGAAAGGCTCCCCGGCACAAACCACAGCCGAGCTGCTTCAGCGTCACATCCAGACAAACTGAATGCAGCCTGCAGAGCCCAATGCGGCCCTACTTCAATACCACATCAAGGTAAACCGAGTGTCGGCCGTAGGTATCAAAGAAGGGCTTAAACAAAACGCCGTCTATGGTGAACTCCAGCTTCGAAGGGTCACCCGTGATCGACTTGCTGATGTCTTCGGCATCCAGCGTCACCTTGCGCCAATCGGTTCGGGGCTCGGGCTCCTGGGCTGCCAGCAGGACCGGTCCCCAAAACAAACTGGCAATGTTCTGCTGATCCATAACCGGCTCCAGGTAGAACTTGAACGGCATCCGCAGCTCAACGGTGTCGCCTTTCTTCCACCTGCGACTCAGAGTGAGATAACTTCCGGGCACCACATTAACTTTCTGTTCCCTGCCGTTGATCTTCACAAAAAAGCCTTTGGTCGCCCAGTGCGGCACGCGTACCTTGAGATCAAACCTGCCCTTGCCATTGATTGTCAGCACCGTCCGGTCCTCCTTCGGATAAGCCGTCGTCTGTGTCACTGTAAGGTTCCTCTCAGTCCATGTCAGCGTCGAGGGTACATAGAGATTCACATATAGTGCCTTGTTGTCTGCGCTCCTGAAGAAGATCGAGTTCTGGAGTTTCGTGCTGCTCTCCAGTGCCGTGCCGTTGCAACAGGTAAAGCCATTCATCTCAGGATTGTTAAACTGCTTCACCGACCCCGGCCTCAGGGGCACGTGATAGGTGTTGGCGGGGGTGTGCTCCGCCACTGAGGCGAGAATATGATTGTACAGCCCGCGCTCGTAATAATCCATGTACTCCGGACGCGGGTCAAAGAGAAACAGGTTTCTGGTCAGCTTAAGCATGTTGTAGGTGGCACAGGTCTCGTTCTGTCCGCCGGCCGAGAAGCCGTTCTCATAGAGTGTTGCGGGCTGGGCGGTAAAGCACTCCGGGTTGTTGGGATTACGAGCTCCTGCAACGCCGCCGATACTGTACATATAATCACCGGTGGCGATATGCCAGAAGTTGTCGGCTATGTGGAAATACTCCGGGGCATCGGTATCGCGGTAGATCTCAATCGCCCCGTTGATCTGGGGAATGTGCTGATTGGCATGCAGGCCGCGGAACAAATCCACGTTCCTGGCGAGCCCGTGCGAGTGATCGGCATCACCGTAGAAGAGCCTGATGTTGTCAAACAGCTGCGCAGCCTTCATGTAACGCGACTCACCGGTGATGCGGAATAGTCGTGCCAGTGCCTCGTTCATGCCGCCGTACTCCCCGGCGATGTACCTGTTCCACATGCTTATGAGCGTCTCCTGCGGCACCTGGCTCAGACGGGCATATACCCAGTCGGCCATGCCTTTGACTATCTCCAGCGCCTTACCATTGCCGCTGAGTTCATAGACATCCATCAGCCCGGCCATGATCTTGTGCAAGGTATAGTACGGCGCCCATACCTGGCCATCCGACCCGCCGTAGGTGGCTCCCTTCTCCAGCATGATGAACTGGTCGGGCGGATAGGCGCTGATGAACCCCTTGCCCCAGTTCCAGTAGTCGGTCCGGATGCCCTCCTCGCTCAGGTCGGAGTCGTAGCCCGCTCTACCTGCTGCGGGCGGCACGGCTGTCGGGTCCGACACACAATCCCCTCCGGCACTCACGGGCTGTCCCGACATCTGCGACAGCTCATAGAGAGTGTTCACCATATAATCCATCTTGTCGGCAAACTTCGACTGCAGCGCAGCATCATATCCGGTGCCTGCATAAGCCTGTGCCAGGGCGCTGAGGTAATGCCCCGTGGCGTGACCGCGTAGTTTTGTCTCCTGGCTGTCCCATACCCCCATGGGCTCTGCACCCACGGGCTGCTCCAACCCAAAGGCATTGCGAAACATGTAAAGAAAATTGTCCGGGTTGGTGGCGGCGAGACCTGTTATGAACTTGTCGCGGTTCTCAATGAATTTCGTTTCGCCACCGTAGATGTCAGGGTTCAGTTTAACCTCATCAAGGCCAAATGGCTCCAGGGTGCGAGGCGGTGCATCAGACACCGCGGCGGCCCTGACCGTGACAGTCGCCTTCGGTTGCAAGTCTGTCCCGGCAACCTTTCCTGTTACTGTATATGTGCCGGGGATAAGCACCTGGCTGTTATCTTTGGGTGCCGGCCAGATCACCCTCACATCGGGACCTTTGAAATCACTCCTGTAGATGCCTTTCACAAAGCGGGGCAATCGCGGGAGGTACCCTACCGTGGTCTCCGCCTGGATATCAGGAACGCTGACCAGGAAAGCATTATAAAGCTGCGGCGTTGTGTCGGGAAACACCGTGAGATCCTGTACAGACTGACCTCTTCTTCCGGAGGAGCTCTGATCCGCGCTCCCGGAATTGTTAAAAATCCTGGCGATTAATCCTTTTTCTCTGATTACAACAGCGCTATGGTCACCGTCCTTTGCAACCAGTTGGGAACCTCCCAACGCGAATATAATCAGTACAATCCCGACGAGCAGCCTGTTAATTTTCATAATCCATTTCGTTTTTTATGTCTTTTCATCAATGAATGAAGCAGTCTCTAAAAATCACATGGTCCAAAATACGAGATATTGTTAAAATACCATATCACGCGGAACCTATTGGAATGTTAAAAATAAATAAAAATGTGATTTTTACACTTATTAAAATGCCGGTTATACACCTGAATAATCTTTGCATATTGTAATTAAAGAATAATTT
>WOYX01000059.1:0-27338 GCA_011620595.1 Bacteroidales bacterium
TGAAGGTCTGAGGTCTGAAGGTCTGAGGTCTGAAGGTCTGAGGTCTGAAGGTCTGGAGGCGATGCGGTGTAACAATCTGATAAACAGATTCTTAACTCTTAATTCTTAATTCTTAATTCTTAATTCCTGCCTACTGCCTGCCAGTGAATCCCAGACCTGCTCCTGAGCCCATTATCCAGTAAGGGGCTGAGTAAACAGGGCCTCCCTTGACCGGGCACTGTGTGGCATCGAAGGAGGGATCGAGGTCCATAAAGTCAAAGCCTCCCACACCGGCAGCGAAATGGACCGCACATGCCAGTGCCAGGTTTGTCTCAACCATGCAGCCGATCATCAGTTTCAGGTTGGCGCTTCGTGCCACGGCGGCAATATCAAGTGCCTCTATTATGCACGACTTCATTAACTTGATGTTAATGGCATCAGCGCAGCCCGTACGTACAACATTGATGGCATCCGCACGGGTGAAAACCGATTCGTCGGCGCCAACCAGAATCTCGGTATTGTCGCGCACATATTTCATGCCGGCCAGGTCAGATTTCAGAACGGGCTGTTCAAACATTACCGGGTAGATGTCATGTTTCACCACCTCATTGATGAAGCGCAGTGCTGTTTTCGGATTATAGCCCTGGTTGGCATCAATAAGCAATCCGCATTCGGGGGCACCGTCTCTTATTGCAAGTACCCTTTCAATGTCCTCCTTCAGGTTAACTCCCACTTTTGTCTTTATGATCCTGAAACCCTCGGATGCAAGCCTGATCGCCTGTCTCTTCGCCTCATAAGCCGGGACTATAGCGATTGTATAATCAGTCTCTATTTTGGTTTCAGTTCCTCCCAGAAAACGGTAAAAGGGAATACCCAGCGTTTTTGTGTAAGCATCCAGAAGGGCCATCTCGATGGCACATCTGGCGGCCGACTGGGCCCAGAAGGCGCTCTTCAGAGTGTAGGCAATTGATCTGTAGTTGTTTATGTCCTGGCCCACAATAAACTCGCGACAGCTGTTGAGGGTGCCAAGAATGGTTTGCTGGTTCTCACCGTTGATGGTCATTATGGGTGCGGCTTCCCCGTAACCTTCAATGCCGTTCTCAAGTACAATCGTCACAAAGGCATTGTCGAGGTTTGTCATCACGCCCAGGGCGATCGGAAACGGTTCCATCTCATAGGTGAGGGGATCAGCGAACATCTTACTGATCTTCAGGACATTGACTCCCTGTTGGTTGTCTATATTGCCCTCACCGGCCGGCAGCATGCTGCTGCCCAGCAGGGTTGCCGATGCCAGCCCGCCGGCGGTCAACCCGCTCTTTTTGATAAAAGCTCTCCTGGTACTCATTGCCTGACTGATTTGATCTGCGTGCCTAAATTTACTCTTTTCCGCGTATCGATCAGTCCCGGGAAGCTTTTACTTTATCCGTTTATGTTATGGAACCATGTTGTCCATTGCTCCGAGCAGGAATACGAGCGGTGCATTCCAGTTGATGGCTATCTCATTTGTGGAGTAGCTGCACTCTCTGTCGGCATATGACTTCGCAGGAAAGGATGAACGCGGCACCGGAGGCTGACAGTCGTTCATCACCACCGTGTTGGGTCCTCCCGCCAGGAAACCGGGCACCGGCTCAGGCACACCATCGGCGCCGGATGGACGGTGGTGGATGTTCATCGGGGAGAGTGTGCCGAATCCCGTTACAAAGCAGTATCCTGTTGGATTGGTGCCAAGCAGCCAGTTGACATCGGCCTGGAGCGAAGGCATGTATTTGGCATTGTTCGTCAGCTTCATAGCGATTATCTTGATGAGGGCCTGGTTTGCCACATCAGAGTTGCTGCCCCATGCAAACCGGTTGAGACTGATGAGATAGGGAGAGGATGCCGACTTATCAACCAGCTCGTTGGCATAGTCTATGATGAGGGTTTTTGATGCCTCCCGGAGCTCTGTGAATGCAGAACTTTCAGACAGTGCCAGGGATATGAGTCCCAGCGTGGCCGACTGGTTCCAGGAGGGATCGACAGCCTTTATGCCTTTAAGGAATCCGGCTTGGGGGATAGTTTCCTTTGCCAGTGCGCGTTCAGCCCGGGCCCAGAAAAGCTCGTCATAGAGGTTGTTATCGCCATAGGCGCCCGTAGAGATATCCGGCGGTTGCATGTATATCATGGTAGGGTGGGCCTCTGCCCAGCTCATGGCTCTGTCCGATGCTTCCATGCACGTGGCCGCCAGGGTGCGAAGCTCTTCTGACGAATCATCGGCGAAAACGCGGTATGCCATCGCCGTCACGGCAGCGAAATCGAGCGCGGCAGCAGTGCTCTTCTGAACCACATATCGGGTATCCGTAGCCTCATGGGGCATGACGAATCCGCTGAAGACTTTGGTAGTCAGCTTGTGATATACTCCTCCGTCATAGGGGTCCTGCATGGTGAGGTACCACCTGAGATTGTAGAGCAGTTCATCCACCAGATCTGCAATATCATTGTCGCTCTCAGGAATGTTGAGCTCGAGGGCTCGACAGTAGTCGGGGTATAGCTGGTAAAAGAGCAAAAGAGTCCAGTTGGTGATGCTGCTGTTAACGACATATTTGTTATAGTCGCCGGCGTCATACCATCCGCCGGGACTGGAGATGACAGTACCGGCCGGCCTCTGAGCCGATGCGGCCGACGGGTGAATTATGACGGCGGTGTCGGGATGGCCTGCGGGACGGGCCCATCTGGTCCCGTATCCTTCAGTGATCTCCTGTCCTGAGCGGTTAAAGTAATATGATTTTACCGAGGCTTTGGTTATCTCCCCGTAGACATCATTACCGATGCTGAAGGGTGCCGAACAGCGCTCCGTACCTTCCAGGCAGAGCCTGTAGGTTCCTGGTTGGGTCAGCCCTGAAAAGTCGGCCGTGCGCACAGTATCGCCCGAGAGCTCCCAGTAGCGCGGTTCACCTGCATCGGCTGCGAAGACTCTCTTGCCGCTTATCGCATCGATGATCTCAAATGCGGCAGCCTCAGCTCTTATGAGAGCCACTTTTGGTGCGTCAGGAAGGTATCCTACCTGGTTCACCAACAGTGATTCGGTGTCAGCCGGTGATGCAAGCCTGGCTTTCTGCAGGGATGGGTTGCCGCAGCCTGCTGCTGCAAGGAGCATCAGGAGCGCCGGAGTAAGGATGGTCAGCAATGTTTTCATTTGTATAAGGTTTAAATGGGGTATCTTATCATCTCCCGTAGTTTTTTTGATAAAATTGATAATCAGTTACTTATGAAAAGATCCTTTGTTTTTTAATTTATTGATAATTAGCATATTACACATTTCACGGGTAAAGATCGGATACCCCATTAAAGATTATTAATCTCATTGGTCGAATGAAACATAAATGTAAGGTAGTAAATAAATACTTATTCGGGCTGTTGCTCCGGTAAGTCTCATATGATTACATTATCACTCTGACATTGTGTTCGCTTCCTTCCGGAAAGAGCGGCAGCAGGCATGAGTGGTGCTTCCTGCCGTCGACGGTTATCTCCCAGGCACCCTTCATCCTGTGCTCCGGGTTCAGCACCTCAATGTTGTATATGGCTCCCCGGAACTTGCGCCTGACGGTGAAGCCATCCCAGTCGGCCGGGATGCACGGTTCGATGATCAGCCCGTCATAATCGGGCCGTATGCCCAGGATGTAGTTGGTGACCGCGTAGAGGCACCATGCGGCGGTGCCTGTCAGCCAGCTGTTCTTCGCCTCACCGGGAAGGAAGGCATCCTTGCCCGCTATCATCTGTGAGTAGACATAGGGCTCTGTCCTGTGCAGGTCACTTATCTCCTCAAGGTATGAAGGTGTGATCCTGCTGTAATAGTCGAAGGCCCTGTTGCCGTTGCCTGTAAGGGTCTCTGAGATGATAACCCAGGGATTGTTGTGGCAGAAGATGCCGGCATTTTCCTTGTAACCCTCGGGATAGCTCGATATCTCACCCAACTGCAGGTAGTATTTTGTGAAAGCCGGGTTGTTCAGCACTATGCCGTATTCGCATGCCAGGTGGCGGTTGACGGAAGTCAGTGCCTGCAGCGCCCTGCCGTCTTCGAGTCCGATGCCGGCCATGATACACATGCCCTGGGTCTCGATGAAGATATTACCCTCCTCGTTCTCCTTGCTGCCCACCTTGTTGCCGTAGAAATCATAGGCCCGCAGGAACCATTCGCCGTCCCAACCGTGCGCATCAATGGCTTCAGCCATGCTCCTGATATGCTGCTCTGCTTCGTCTGCCATCCGGTCTTCACCTCTTTTTCGCGCAATGGCGACGAAGTCTTTTCCGTAAAGAACAAACATGGCGGCTATGAAGAGCGACTCTGCCTTGCCTCCCTTCTGGTTTTCCGTGGTCTGGAAGCTCTCGTCGGGGTCGGTGGAGAAGCAATTCAGGTTCAGACAGTCGTTCCAGTCGGCCCGTCCTATCAGCGGAAGTCGGTGAGGTCCGAGGTGATTCACAACATGCCGGAACGACCGGTTCAGGTGCTCAAAGAGGCTGGCGGTATTGGCGGAGTCGTTGTTGAACGGCACCGTCTCATCGAGGATTGACCAGTCGCCCGTCTCCTTCAGGTAAGTTGCCACCCCGAATATAAGCCATAGGGGGTCGTCGTTGAAGTTGCCGCCTATCTCGGCGTTGCCTCTCTTTGTCAGCGGCTGGTACTGATGGTATGCGCTCCCGTCATCGAACTGGGTGGAGGCTATGTCTATGATCCTCTCCCTGGCCAGCTGCGGTGTCATATGGACATATCCGGCGAGATCCTGGTTGGAGTCGCGGAAACCCATACCGCGGCCGATGCCCGACTCAAAATAGGAGGCACTGCGTGACATGTTGTAGGTTACCATGCACTGGTAAGGGTTCCAGATGTTGACCATGCGCGACAGGCGTGGGTCGGGGTGGTCAAGCGAGATCACCGAAAGCTGCCGCTCCCAGTAATCTGCCAGTTCCCTGAAGGCGATGTCAACCTTCTCCACGGTGTCATACCTGCCAATCATAGCCTTAGCCCTGGTCTTGTTTATCACCTTTGGAGCAATGAACTTCTCACTTTCGGGATTCTCCACATAACCAAGCACAAACACCAGCTCCTTCTTCTCTCCCGGTTTGAGGTCAATCTCAAGGCAGTGTGATGCCACCGGCGACCAGCCGTGTGCGATGCTGTTGCGCGGTTTGCCTGCAAAGACCGTATCGGGATGATCAAATCCGTTATAGATGCCCAGGAAGCTTTCCCTGTCGGTGTCGAACCCGGCAACGGGTGCATTGACAGAATAGAAGGCATAGTGATTGCGTCGTTCACGGTACTCGGTCTTGTGGTAGATCACTCCCTCCTCAACCTCCACCTCGCCGGTGGAGAAGTTGCGCTGGAAGTTGGTCTGATCGTCGTGCGCATTCCAGAGGCACCATTCGAGGAATGAGAAGAGGCGTATCCGCCTGAATTTGCCACTGTTGTTGTGCAGGGTGACACGCTGCACCTCGCAGGTGTCATCCAGCGGCACGAAATAGAGCAGATCAGCCCGCAGGCCGTCCTTCTCCGCCCCAATGGCGGTGTAACCCATGCCGTGCCGGCATGAGTAGTCGTTGACATCAGCCTTCACCGGCTTCCATCCGGGCGACCAGACCTTCCCGTTATCATTGATATAAAAGTATTTGCCACCGTCATCCAGTGGCACATTGTTGTATCTGTAGCGTGTCAGCCTGCGGAGACGGGCATCGCGGTAGAAGCTGTATCCGCCGGCGGTGTTTGAGATTATGGAGAAGAAATCTCTGTTGCCGAGATAGTTAATCCACGGGTACGGGGTCCTGTAGCTGGTAATTACATATTCCCTGTTGTTGTCATCAAAATGGCCGAATCTCATGTCAGGCTTAGTCTTTTAGTTTATTCCACCAGGTAAATTTCAGGATAACGGTAGTGACTATCATGACTGCCGTTGCCACGTAGAACTGGGTCCATTCACGAAGAACCAGGAAGACGGGGAAGGCCATCAGAGAAATCTGCCACACGATTCCCACGACGATGTTGAACATGTCTCTCCAGAAGTCGCGGTTTGCCCTGAAGGAAGGCTCTTCAGCCAGCACCATTCTTTCAACGGGCTTCCAGAAACCCCACGGCTTCACCTGCCTGTAGAACTTCTTCAGTGTCTCGTCGTCCTCCTTTTTTGTCAGCAGTGATCCGAGCACGCTGCAGGTGAGGGAGATAAGGAAGATAACCGGGAAGGCATTCATGCTGAAGTTTTCGGTCAGCGGCCAGTTCCGGAGTATCTCAAGGTTGAGCATCGGCAGGAAGAGTGCTGCGGCTACTCCGGAGAGCATGCCCCAGAAATAGCCATAGCCGTTGAAGCGCCACCAGTACCATTTAAGAAAGTTGGGGGCGGTGTATCCTCCCCAGAGTGCAGCGGTGATCCAGAGGACCACGTCATTTATTGATGTCACCAGGAAGCCTACAATGATTCCGATCACAACTATCAGCAGTGATGCGGCGTAGCTCATCCTCACGTATGTTTTTTCACTGGCGTGGGGGTTGATGTATTTTTTGTAGATGTCGTTGACCAGGTATGCCGGTGCCGCGTTCACCGTGGCAGCGAAGTTGCTCATGAACGCTGCAATGAGTCCCGCCAGCAGGAACCCCAGCAGACCGACAGGCACGTAGGTGGCCAGCACCTCCGGCAGGATGCTCTCGAAGTCCGGCTCAGTGAGTGAGCCCGTATATAGCTTGTCGAAGTTCACCAGTGCGAGTATCGTCAGTCCGGCTACCATGAAATAGCGGGTGGGGTTGAGCACCACGCTGACCAGGGAGCTCATCTTGGATGCCTCCTTGGGATTTTTGGTGGCAAGTATGCGTTGCATGTCATAGTTGGGGGCGGGGCCGGCAGCCGAGACGAGTATGCCCTTGAAGAGCATCATGACAAAGAAGAGGCCGAAGAGCTCATACCCGTCGGTCTTTATCCAGTTGTTGAACGTATGAAGTTTGGGCGACGCCGCGGAGGAGATGGTATTCCAGTCGAGTCCGGTGGTCCTCCCGAACCAGAGGCTCTTCCATCCTTCGGGAATCACTGCATTGAGGGCTTCAGGTGCAATCTGGTTGATGGCGATGATGCCCACGGCGATGGAGGCTATGGTGAGGATCCCGTACTGTATCACCTCGGTGATGACCACGCTGAACATCCCTCCCCTGACCACGTAAAAGGTGGTGATGGCCATCAGGATCAGGGCGTAGAGGTTAACGTTGATCTGCGGGTGTGCCAGTATATATTCCGGGTTGCTGACTATGGGCGGCAGGAACGCGGCAACGAACTTGCCGATGCCCTTGAAGCCGTAGGAGAGGAACCCGATGACGCTGACGATGGCAAAGATCACCACAATGATGTGCGAGAGGTTTGAGGCACGGCCGTCGCCGAAACGGGTCTTTATCCATTCGGCGCCCGTCATGACGTTGGAGCGTCTCAGCCACGATGAGAGGTAGACCATCAGGAATACCTGGTTGAAGACTGGCCATAGCCAGGGTATCCAGAGGCTCTTGAGGCCGTAGACCGAAAGCCAGTATACCAGCAGCATGGTGCCGGCTATGTCAAACATCCCGGAGGCGTTGGAGACACCAAGGAAATACCACGGCAGGCTGTTGCCGCCGAGGAAGTAGGACTGTATGTTTTTTGAAGCTCTCTTTGAGACCCAGTTGCCTATGAATATGGTTGACGCAAGGTACAGAACAACTATGCCAAGGTCAACGATGTGCAGATTCATGGTATTGCAGGTTGGTTATGGAGTTCAGATAATGAATGAGATACGACTTTTTCTTGTCTTTTCGTACACCTCACGGCTGAAGAGATAATACTGTGCGGGCTTATGGGCCACACCCTGCTGCTTCTTTTTCAGCGGGATGACATAGTGCATCTGTGCCACTTTTTTCCTGAAGTTGCGTTTGTCAAACGATGTTCCCAGCAGCGCTTCATAAAGCTTCTGGAGCTGTGAAAGAGTGAAATAGTCGGGCAGAAGCTCGAAAGCAATTGGTTCAACCTTGACCTTCCTCTGCAGGGCCTGCAGAGCCTCATAAAAGAGGAATTTGTGGTCAAAGGCCAACTCCATCTCGCTGACCATTGATACCGGGAACCAGGCAACGTTCCTGTCTTTCAGCCTCAGGGTCACCTTGGTGTTGTCTATCAGGGCCAGGTAGCCCACAGTGATAATGCGGTCGGCAAATCCCTTGTTGATATGTTCAAACCAAAGCTTTTCCCTGGGTGAGGAGACCCGGTCGAGCTGTCCGTATGCACCAAACTGTTCCAGGAAAATGTTGTCGAGTCCCGTGAGCCCTTTAAGTATGCGGCTGGCCGCACTGTCAAGGTCCTCATCCTCGAAGATATGATATCCTGCAAGGGTATGGTCGCTGATGAGAATTTTCTCGTTTTTTTCATCTTTCAGCTCTCTTTCAACAAGCAGTACATTCAGCTTTTCGAAGTCGAAACCGAACACTACACAGTCGACCGAGATGTTGGGAACTATCTTGTGGGATATCATTTTATTATACCTGATAAGTGATAAAATGACTTAGTGTACAATGTAGGATTTCAAAGATATTGTAAATAAATGTCAGAATCAACAGTGGGATCAAAAAAGGCATCTGGAATTTTATGCTGCCCGGATATTTAACCGATACATTATTATATATGTAGATCCAATAGTCAGGATGTTTCCATTTGCGGTTCCTGTGCAGGATACATGTTTGAATGAAATATTTATCAACATTGTGTATTAAGTACACGAAGCTGGTCAGATTCTTGCGGAAATGACATAGGAGTAATCAAATTACTATAACAAAGAGACAAAAAAGTATCAGTATTACGCTGAGAAGAAGGATTAACTTTAAGAACCTAAAACTGTACAGCTATGCAAAACAAACTATTTAGACTAACTTTTCTTATTTGTCTGGCAGCTGTCATATCATCATCAGCTCTATTCGGACAGCAGAGGACTGTCACCGGGAGGGTGCTGGATGAGACCAATGCTGCCTTGCCCGGAGCCTCGATTGTGGTGAAGGGGACGACAATAGGAACCGCCTCTGACCTGAACGGAAATTTCTCCTTTCAGGTGCCTGCGGATGCCACGACGCTGGTTGTCTCCTTTATAGGTATGGACACACAGGAGGTGCCGATTACCGGAGGGCCCATGACAATTACAATGACAATGGCTGCCGAGGAGGTTGATGCCGTTGTGGTAATTGGCTACGGGACAATCAGAAGGTCAGAGGTGACATCTGCCATCGCCTCCGTCAAGACGGAGGAGATCCAGGACCTTGTTGTTACCGGTGTTGACCAGGCTCTTCAGGGTAAGGTAGCCGGCCTGCATGTGATGAACAACAGCGGCCAGCCCGGCGGCGGCGTCTCCGTCAGGGTAAGGGGTATCACCTCCATTAACAGCAATGACCCTCTGATAGTCATTGACGGTGTTCCCTTCACCTCCAACAATGTTGAGAACACCGGTTATGATGGCCTCGGCGGCTCTGACGGCCAGACGCAGAACAGCTTCCTGGCCACGCTGAACCCCAATGACATCGAGTCAATAGATGTTCTCAAGGATGCTTCGGCACAGGCCATATACGGGTCACAGGCTGCCAACGGCGTTTTGCTTATTACCACCAAGAAGGGCAAGGCCGGTGAGGGCAAGATCACCTATGATGCTTCCTACGGACTTCAGCAGGTGATCAGGAAACTGGATGTCATGAACCTCCGCCAGTTTGCCGAATACCAGAACAGCGTCATCGCCGAGCTGGGCCCGGGATACACCCCGACGGAGGAGTTTGCAGATCCATCTCTCCTTGGCGAAGGTACCGACTGGCAGGATGCCATCTTCAGGCAGGGTTACACCACCGACCATCAGCTTGGCATTTCAGGAGGAAAGGATAATACCAGCTATTATTTCTCGGCAGGATATTTTGATCAGCAGGGCATCCTGATAGGATCAGACTTTAAACGCTATTCAACACGGTTCAACCTTGACAGCCAGGTGAAAAGCTGGCTCAAGGCAGGAGTGAGCTCCAACATAACCAGGAGTATTCAGAATGTAACCCTGGCCGATGCAGCCGAGAGTACCATCTGGTGGTCAACGTTGCAGAACCCTCTCATACCGGTGAGAAACCTCGACGGCACATGGGCGGGCAACTACACTGTGGGCGGTTACAGCTATACAGCCGACAACCCCGTTGCCACAAGCAGCAGCAGGGGCAACAAGACGACCCGGAGCCAGATATTCGGTAATATCTATGCCGATATCATCTTCATGGAGGGTCTGTCGCTCCGGAACGAATTCTCATACCAGCTCGGGATGCAGAACAACATTGCATTCCAGTACGAGGCCAACATCGGAACAAGGTCGCTTCAGGCACAGCTTTACGACAACCGCAACAACTCCTATTATTATGCTGTCAGGAACTACCTTAACTTCAACAGGACCTTTGGCAAGCATAAAGTCGCCTTCACCGGCGGCCATGAGGCACAGTACTCTTACTGGGAGGCCATGGGAGGAAAGAAGGTTGACCTTCAGAACAATATACTTGACATGAATGCCGGCGGAACGGACAAGACCACCTGGGATCTCACCGGTGGCAAAGGCGACTGGGCCATGGAGTCATACTTTGTGAGAGGCAACTACACCTTTGACGATCGCTACTCCCTCTCCCTGAGCTACAGGGCAGACGGCTCGGCCAACTTCGGGCCCAACAACAAATGGGGTTACTTCCCGGGTGCATCAGTGGGATGGACGGTCACCAACGAGAAGTTTGCCGCAGGTTGGGACAAGGTGATGAACTACTTGAAGATCAGGCTGGGTGCCGGTTCAGTGGGTAATCAGAACCTGCCCGGCGGCGCACCAAACCCGCCCTATACCTCCAATGTCAACTTCTGGCCAGGACCGGTAGGGTTTGGACAGGTGGGCACGGCCTCCACCAACTTCATCGCCGGGATTGCCAACCCCGAGCTGGGATGGGAATCGGTGATCACCTACAACGGAGGTATTGATTTCGGGTTCATAAACGGAAGGATAGACCTGACGGTAGACCTTTATAAAAAGGTCACCTCCAACATGCTGCTCTTCAGCACCGGCCCTGCCCTGCTGGGTGTCGGCGATGCATGGAACGACCTGAAAGCGCCTATCGGCAACGTCGGTCAGATGACCAATACCGGCATTGACCTGAGCCTTGTATCCCGAAACATCGTCAGGCCTGATTTCGCATGGAACACAACAATCATCTTCTCACACTACAAAAACGTGCTTGACAAGCTCATTAACGAATCCTCCTCCATCGACGGGAAGATCTATTATGACAACTACCTGATTTCCCATACGGTCCCGGGTTATGCAGTGGGAACATTCTGGGGCCTGGTGACCGACGGTCTCTTCCGTACTGAGGCAGAGCTTGCCAACTCCTACCCGCAGTTCGGTTCGGCAATTGCCGAGAACGAGACCTGGCTGGGTGACGTGAGGTTTGCAGACCAGAACGGTGACAAGATAATTGACTCAAAGGACCTCACCTTCATCGGCAGCCCGATCCCTGACTTCACCTTCGGTATCACCAACAACTTCCGGTATAAGGATATTGATCTCTCCGTCTTCCTGCAGGGAAGCTACGGTGCCGAGATATTCAACTTCATGAAGTGGCAGCTGGAGAGAATGAACAACGTCTACTACAACCAGTCGACCGCAGTCATGGATCGCTATACCGCAACCAACAAGGACGGTGAACTGCCACGTTTCTCCAACACCAACACCAACAACACGGCCATGTCAGACCGTTATGTTGAAGACGGCTCCTACCTGCGTGTTCAGAACATCACTCTCGGCTACAGGTTGCCAAAGTCTCTCGTAAGCAAGGTGAAGATGAACAACCTCAGACTCTATGTCACGGTTCAGAACCTTTACACCTTTACCAACTATACGGGTTATGATCCGGAGGTTGGCTCCTACAACAACAGTATCAGGCTTATGAACGTGGATGCCGGTCACTATCCAAACCCGCGCACGATCATGGGCGGTGTGAGTGTTGAGTTTTAATGACTAAAAAAAAATGATCATGAAAAACAGATTTATATACGTGATTTTGATACTGGCAGCCGCACTTGCATCATGCAGCGAATCGTTCATAGAGCGTCCCTCCCTTTCGGGTCTTACGGTGAGCAACTATTACAACACTGCCGATGAGGTCAGGGCTGCAACCAGTACCATCTATTCAGGGCTGGCCTGGTCAGGCTATGAAGCCCGCGCCCTCGACTGTATCGGTGAGATACTGTCAGGCAATGAACACACCTGGAACGGTGATGACACCCCCTTCCAGGAGATGACGGTTTCAGCCACCTCGGTGCGTCTCTCTGACTCATGGAAGGCCTTTTACAAGGTCAACGGCTGGACCAGCGCACTGATGGCTACTCTTGAACAGAAGAAGGCTGAGGGCGGCGACCCGGCCATACTCGATCCGGCGATAGCTGAATGCCATTTTCTGAGGGGAACGGTCTATTTCTATATCGCCCGTATCTTCGGTCATGCTCCCATCGTTACCGACCCCGGAGCCATAGCCCTTACAGGCGACTTCCAGATTCCGCGCTACTATCAGGAGGATGTGCTCAGGTTTGCGCTTGAGGAGCTGCAGCTTGCCGAGGCAGGGCTGCCCGAGACAGACGTGCCCGGCAGGGTAACCAAATACTCGGCCAGGGGTATGATGGCCAAACTCTATCTCTATCAGAAGGATTATGAGAATGCAAAGCTGATGGCAGGGGAGGTGATTGACTCAAAACTGTATGACCTTTTCCCGGACTACCGTGCGATGTTCAACTCGAGTGCCAACAACAACAACATTGAGACACTCTTTGCGGTACAGCATCAGTGCACCATGAACCCCTGGGGTTCGGGCAACCAGCTGAACCCCGACCGCGGTCCTTCCAGCCTGCAGACCGACGAAGCACAAATGTGGGAGCTTTACAGACCCTCGCTTGATATCATCGCTGCTTATGAGCCCAATGACAAGCGGCGGGCAGGATCTGTGATGGAGCACGGCTGGACCATGCCGTCGTGGAAACCGCAGAAGCTGCCGCAGAGCGACGGTTCCTTCTCGGTCAACGATGCAGCTTACAATGAATTCATGAAGAACGGCTTCAGGTATGATACCATACAGGCGACCGACCAGGGAGGCTCACTAAACGGCACCCGGTCAACCATCGCCAAGTATGTCGTAGGCCCCGGCTCAAAGTATGGCGGTGAGCAGGTCATCGGCATGAATACCGGCATCAACTTCATGATGCTCAGGTTTGCCGATATCCTTCTCATCTATGCCGAAGCTACATTGGGTGCCAGCGAATCCACAACAGATGCATCAGCCCTTGAGGCTTTCAACAGGGTTCGCCTGCGTGCCGGACTGCCAACCAGGGATGTGCTCACCCTTGATGACATCATGCATGAGAGGCGTATTGAGTTCGCCTTTGAAGGTGATTACTGGTTCGATATCACCCGCCAGGGCTACGATAAGGCCAGGGAGATAATCGAAGCCCAGAACAGGGGTACCATTCCCGGTAATCCGTTCTATGTGACCAACTTCACTCCTGACAAGATGTTCCTTCCGATACCGGCCTCCGAGGTGCTTCAGGACCCGAAGCTGGATGATGAGCCTGAACACTATTACACCAAATAGCCATGTCAGATATGAAAAAGATAAATTATAAAAGGTTCTCAGCATCCATGCTGGTGCTGGTGACCATCTTTACCGGCCTCTTCTTCCAGTCGTGCGAAGATAATGACGAGCAGCCGGCGCCGGAGATAATGTATATCCGCAAGACGGATCCTGCCAAGTCCGATTCGCTGATTGCCCATGCCTTCATGGGTGACAATATTGCGATCATAGGCAAGAACCTGGGCAATGTGGATGAGATCTGGTTCAATGACCAGAGGGCAGCACTGAACCCCAACCTTGTTACTGAAACATCTATCATTGTCCAGGTGCCCGAGGTGATCCCCACAGAGGTGACCAACAAGATGACCCTGATCAATAGTGACAAGGTGAAGAAGTTACAGTATGACTTCGGAGTGGATGTTCCCGCCCCGCTGGTTGACAGGATGGTTTGTGAGTATGTTGCGGACGGCGAAACCGCTGTCATAAAGGGCAACTACTTTGTTGACGATCCGGCATCGCCGCTGACCATTCTCTTTCCCGGTAACATTGAGGGAACCATCGAGAGTTCA
The DNA here is from genome assembly GCA_011620595.1 of Bacteroidales bacterium. GTDB lineage: Bacteria > Bacteroidota > Bacteroidia > Bacteroidales > VadinHA17 > SR-FBR-E99. The sequence goes on from WOYX01000059.1 coordinate 14,185, forward strand.
ACCATCAATGAAATACGTGTGACGGTTCCTGCCGGCACCGGCCCGGGCCAGATACAGGTCAGGTCGCTCTACGGAACAACCCGGTCACGCTTCTTCTTCCGCGACGACAGGGGCATTATCCTGAACTTTGATGACCTCACCGCTGCCGGCGGCTGGCGCTCGGGTGTCATCGGAAGCTCCAATCCCGAACCTGTGGACGGCAATTATGTCAGGTTCTCCGGTGCCATGGCCGGCAGCGCAGGTTCAACCTGGAACGAGGATGGCTTCAGCTTCAACCTCTGGCCGGCAGCCAACGGACGTCCCGATGTGCCTGTCTATACCGGTGAACTCAAGGACGGTCAGATTAAATTTGAGGTGAACGTCGTTGCCCCATGGCAGTCGTCAGCGCTGCAGATGATCTTTACGCGGTACTCTCTCAGGGATAATAACAGTTACATCGCTGATGGCACTTACCCCAGAGGACTATGGAATCCATGGAAGGAGACAGGCTCCTATCAGACTGACGGCTGGATAACGGTTTCATTCCCCCTGTCAGATTTCAACTACACGTTCGACGGGGCTGAATGCGCCAACAAGCTCACGGCCGACATGATAAGCGGCCTTACATTCTTTGTATGGCACGGTGGTGTGGCCGGTACGGACTGCAATCCGCACATCTGTATAGACAACATACGTGTGGTACCGAAGTAATCAACCGAAAAACGATTTGCGATGCAAAAGATTCAAATAAAATTCCGCAACCGGGCGCTGTTGTTCGCGACACTCTGCGTGGTCAGCACCGGTATCGTCCTCACCTCCTGCGAGGGTAAGGAAGAGGAAGATACAAAAGTGGCTCTCTATAGCTTTGGACCCATGCCCATAGCCAGGGGGGCAGAACTGAAATTCATAGGGGTGAACCTTGACAAGGTGACGGCTGTGATACTGCCAGACAATATCACTGTCACCTCGTTTACCAGGAAGACGCCAACCCTGCTTACGCTTACTGTCCCCCAGGAGGCCATGCCTGGTTATGTTGTGCTTAAGACTCCCGACGGTGATATCACCACAAAGACTGAGATAGGTTATTCAGAGCCCATATCAATAGCCGGCTTCACACCTGCCACTGTCAAGGCGGGCGATGAGCTGACCATCTCCGGCGACTATCTCAACCTGGTGGGCGAGGTGATACTGACCGACCGTATAATTGTAGCTGAAGATGATTTTACCAGCCACAGCCGCACGGAGATAAAGCTGATCGTTCCCGCTGAGGCCCGGACCGGCAAGATAGCCGTCTCGAACGCTGAAGAGGAGCCCATCATCGTTTATTCAGCCGGCGACCTCACGGTGACACTGCCGGCCTTTACCTCGGTAACACCGAATCCCGTCAAGGCAGGCACCGCGCTCACGATAGCCGGCACCAACCTCGACCTGGTTGAAACCGTCACCCTCGGAGGCAACAAGGTGATTGCCGCAGCAGACTTTGTAAGCCACACAGCCACGGAGATAGTGATCAATGTTCCGGATGACACTAAGGACGGTAAAGTGACGATGATACCTGCCTCGGGTGTAGAGGTTACAACTGCCGATGACCTGCTGATGGTGATCCCGACGCTGAGCGTCACTCCGGTGACACTCAGGAACGGACAGGACATCACCGTCACCGGTACCAATCTCGACCTGGTTGATCACGTCATCTTCGGAGGCGGCACGCAGGGAACCATCAGGGACGGTGGCACCGCCACACAGATACTTGTAACAGTGCCTGACGATGCCGTAACAGGGATCGTCAGCTTCTTCACCAGGGCCGACAAGCAGATCGACGGACCCAACCTGACCATGATCGACCCGGTATTCACATCCTTCAGCCCGACATCGGCCAAGGCAAATACCGATATCGTAATATCAGGTACGGACCTTGACCTTGTCACCGATGTGATCTTCACCGGTGATATGAAAGGGACAATCGGTGCCAGAACGGGAACCTCGCTGACGGTTACGGTTCCGGTGGGAGCCAGGACAGGCATAATAACACTGGTTGCAAAGAACAAGACGGAGGTTGAGTCGGCAATCGAATTCACCCTCCTTGCCAACCTGCCAGTGTTCGGTTCCTATACTGAGTTCCGCGGTGAACCCGGAAATATCCTGACAATCAACGGCACCAACATGCTGCTGGTGAAGGAGCTGGTCTTCCCCGGAAATATTCCGGCAACAGCCTATGGCGTCAAGACGGATACGAAGATTGAAGTCTATGTGCCCGTGGATGTGACACGCGGTTACGGCACCATCAGCCTCCTCACATACGAGGGAGAAGAGGGAATCTTCCCGGAGATATTCTTCGGCGGTACCGATCCGGTTGTTAATCCTTCTCTCATGATCAACGACTTCGAGGTGGGAGCTGGTGGTCACGATCTTGGCTGGGATAACTGGGGTGGCGCCGTTGAACTGGGAAGCGACCCGGCTATAGCAATATCCGGTAACTACATGCACGGAGTGCTGACCGCACTGAACGGCTGGACATGGATATGGGGATGCAACCATGACCAATTGCCCAAACCCTCGGTAACCAAGGCCGATCATTACCTCAAGATGGATGTCAATATCACCAGACCGTTCGCTCCCGGTACAGGCGCATTCACCATGAAGCTTGCCGATACGGACATCGATATAGGTCACCTCGGCATCCAGAATGATGACGGCAGCTGGTCAACACCTGGCTGGATAACAATCACATTCGATCTGGCAACATACCCGACACTTCCCGACGTAATTCCGTCGAGCGGCGACTGGGGCATGACTCTCTGGACAGATGTGGATATGGATCTCACCGGCCTCTACGTAGACAATATTCGGTTTGAGCATAAATAATGGTGGTTGATTAGGCAAGCCATTTAATCTGAAACAAAGGGTATCTCGGATTTTATCACTAAATTGAGATACCCTTTGTATTTAAAACTGGAGTAAACGACTATTACATATGAGTTTTTTCTACAGGATACTAAATGTTATAATATTTCTCCTGGCCGGATGTGTCACTTCTGCTGCGCAGGGCACGAAATACGAAGCCGAAAACGGTACCCTGACAGATGAAGTTAAGGTGCAGCTGCCGTATAACCTCTCCACCCCGTCGCCTCACACTGAGACACGGAGGCTATGGAGCTACCTCATGGACAGTTTCACTCACAAGATACATGCAGGTGCCATGAGCCTGAATGCAAAGGAAGAGGCTGACTGGCTGCTTGCACAGACCGGCCGGTACCCTGCGCTCATCGGACTAGACTTTATGGACCACACCCGCAACTACAGCTGGTTTGACAAGTCGGTACTTGTTAATGAAACGAAGAACTGGTACAACAGCAATGGCCTGGTGGCCATCTGCTGGCACTGGCGTGATCCGTTGCGCACTACTGACGCATTTTATACCGCCGATACCGGTTTCGATGTCTCAAAGATTACAGAGACCACCTCACCTGAGTACCAGGCCATGGTGAGCGATATAGACATCATCGCCGGATACCTGAAGCAGCTTAACAATGAAAATATTCCCGTCCTGTTCAGACCACTGCACGAGGCTTCCGGAGGGTGGTTCTGGTGGGGAGCAAAGGGCCCCGAGCCCTGTAAAATACTCTGGAGACTGATGTTTGACCGTTTGGTTAATCACCACGGACTTAAGAACCTGATCTGGGTCTGGACCACTGACGCTGCGGCCAATAATCTTGAATGGTATCCCGGTGATGAGTACGTTGATATACTGGGAGCTGACATTTACGCTGCTGACGGCGACTTCAGCTCGCAGGTGCTTACCTACAACGCCATCAGGGAGAAGTTCGGAGGCCGTAAGCTGATAACCCTCAGCGAGAACGGTCCTGTTCCGGATCCTGATCTGCTTGTTGCCGACCGGGCACACTGGTCGTGGTTCATGCCCTGGTACGGATCATTCATCCGCGATGGCATAAAGAACCCGCTGTCGCACTGGCAGAAGGTGATGGCCCATGAATACGTAGTCACCCTCGACGAGATGCCGGATCTGAAGAGTTATCCACTCAGTGATGAGCCTGACTACAGCATGTACCCGCAGGGATTCTTCATGGCCGACTGGCAGCCGCGTACGGCAACCGTACCGGATTACAGTGAGGTGCAGCCGGTGACTGATCCGGTGACGGTGGCCGTTACTGTAGATTTCAGTGACACCGTCACAAAGGTTTCGCAGTACCTCTTCGGTGACAATGCAAACCTCTGGACCGGTACTATGTCTGACAATGTAACACTTATGAAGAACATGGCCAACCGCGAGATGGGGGTGCTGCGCGGGCCTGGGGGAAGCATATCGGATGTCTTCTTCTGGAACCTTGATGTTGACCACCCGCCGCAGGATGTGCCTGCCGCGCTTGCAACCGATCCCTCAAACACCAGCTGGCCCTGGTACGGCCACAGACCCCACCCGTGGGAAAACTGGACTATGGATGTTGACTCCTTCTATACTATTTTGGACAAGACCAATTCCACGGGCATGATAACCGTTAACTACGGCTATGCACGGTATGGCACCAGTGACGACCCCGTGGCACAGGCTGCCCACATGGCAGCCGACTGGGTGCGCTATGACAAAGGCAGGACAAAATTCTGGGAGATAGGCAACGAGGTGTTCGGCAGTTGGGAGGCAGGCTACCGCATTGACAGGTCTCTCAACAAGGACGGACAACCGGAGTATATCACTCCGTCACTTTACGGACAGCACTGCAGGGTCTTTATCGACTCGATGAGGGCGGCGGCACTGGAGACAGGTGCCGATATCAAAATAGGAGTCGTGATGGTTGAGGGGTCCGGCACCCACGCCTCCTGGAACGGCGCAGTGGCTGCCGAGGTGGGTGACATGGCCGATTTCTGGTCGGTACACAGCTATTATACCCCCTACCATGAAGATTCAGATGTTGCAACGGTGCTGGCATCTCATACAAAAACGGAGGGCTATATCAATTATGTCTGGACCACGGTTGAAAGTGCGGGAAAGCCAAGACTGCCCGTTGCACTGACAGAATACAACATCTTCGCCATAGGCTCCAATCAGGCTGTTTCACATGCCAACGGCATGCATGCCGTGCTGGTCACCGGTGAGCTGATGAGGTCAGGCTTCGGAGCTGCCAACCGCTGGGATCTGGCCAACGGATGGGACAATGGCAATGATCACGGCATGTTCGCCTATAACGAACCGGACGTTCCTGATTATACCCCTCATCCGGCCTTCTTCCACCTCTACTACATGCGCAGGCATACCGGTGACGTGCTCCTTAACTCCTCGGTAACGGGTGCCCCCGGCGTGGCGGTCATACCAACCGCATTCAGCTCGGGACATCTGGGTGCTTCGATGGTTAACACCACCAAAGTGCAGAAGGTGGTGCGCCTTAACCTCACGGATTACAGGGTAGGGGAGAGATTCTATACCTACACTCTGACGGGTACTGACGGTGAGGATTTCTCACGGAAGGTATTCATAAACGGTACCGGAGGAATCCTGGTGGCCGGAGGACCGGAAGAGTATGAGAGCATTGAGGCAAGGGCAACACTCATCGGTGATGAGATACGAATTTCAATGCCTCCTCTCTCGGCAGTATACCTGCTTGTTGAACCCGGGACAAAGACACTGCCCGTAAACAATGAGGTGACAGCGGTGGAGGCTCCCGGGGCTGAAGAGAATATTGTTGTTTACCCGAATCCGTCAACAGGATCCTTTACTGCTGCCAACCTGACGGACAATATAAGCCGGATCGAGATCAGCGACAGTCGCGGCACAGTGGTGTACCGCCGTGAGACAGAACCGGGTGCCGGGGAGATAACCCTAAATACCGGATTACACAGAGGAGTATGGCTCATCAGCTTCCATTCAGGTGACTACGTCGTCACCAGGAAATTAATCATTAAATAAGAGCATGATATGAGGAGGAAACGAATAATTGGCGCACTGACAGCTCTGCCTGTAACTGTGGCACTGTTCTGTCACTCATGCACTACTGCACCCTATGAAAGAACAGATGAGGGTGTTGAGATTCGTCTGCCTGACAAATCGGACTTTCCGGGACAGGTCATCCGGCTGCAGGTTATCACTGACCGGATCATAAGGGTCACTTCAGTTCCTTCCGGCGAATTTCCGGACAGGGAGAGCCTGATAGTTATTCCTCAGCCGGAACATGAGGCTGAGTTTACACTGGAGAAGGGCGAGGGGCAGATCACCCTCGCTACATCATCGGTCAGTGCCGAGGTATTACTTCAAACCGGCGAGATAGTCTTCACTGACAGTGACGGAACGGTGTTCGTTGCCGAACGGCAGGGCGGAGGCCGCTCCTTCACCCCGGTGACGGTGAAGGGAGAGAGCTGCTTCGCCGTGAGGCAGCAGTGGGAGTCGCCCCCCGATGAGGCGCTCTACGGGCTGGGAGCAAACCAGACCTCCTTCATGAACCTGAAGGGGAAGGATGCCGACCTCTTTCAGTACAATACTCTTGCCGTTGTGCCCTTCCTCATCTCAAACCGCAACTACGGAATCCTGTGGGATAACAACTCCAGGACAAAATATGGTGATATCCGGGAATGGAGTGACCTCTCAGGCATGAAGCTCTACGGCAGTTACGGGAATGAAGGCGGCCTTACTGCCATATATGCCGACCGTAAAACGGGTAAGGAACCCTTTCTTATCCGCCGGGAGAACGAGATAAGCTACCTCTACCTGCCTGACATGGCAAGATTCCCGGAGGGGTTTAACCTTGCAGAAGGCAGGGTTACCTGGGAGGGGGAGTTTGAACCTGACACCTCGGGCGTTCACAAGTTCGTCTTTACCTCTGCCGGTTATGCAAAGCTGTGGATAGATGGTAAGCTGCTGTTTGACCGCTGGCGCCAGTGCTGGAACGCCTCGGCAAATTACTTCTCCCTCAGTCTTGAAGAGGGTAAACGCTACCCGCTGAGGATAGAGTGGATACCTGACGGGGGCGAGTCGTTCCTGGGGCTTCAATATCTGCCGCCACTTGACGAAGAGGAGCAGCAGAGAATATCATTCTGGTCAGAGGTGGCTGACCAGGTCGATTACTATTTCATCAGCGGCGAGAGCATGGACCAGGTGATCAGCGGCTACCGCACCCTGACCGGCAAGGCTCCGGTGATGCCAAAGTGGGCCATGGGCTTCTGGCAGAGCCGTCAGCGCTATACGACACAGGAAGAGGTGCTGGGCGTGGTGAAAGAGTACAGGGAGAGAGGGATACCCTTTGACAATATCGTGCTTGACTGGCAGTACTGGCCTATAGACAGATGGGGAGATCACCAGTTTGATGCTACCCGTTTTCCCGACCCTGAAGGGATGATCAAAACCCTGCATGACGACCTCAACGCACGGATCATGATCTCCGTGTGGCCCAAGTACTATGTCGGAACGGTCAACTATGAGGTAATGAACAACAGGGGCTGGCTTTATAAACGCAATATAGAGAAGGGCCAGAAGGATTGGATCGGGTATGTCTCCACCTTCTATGACGCCTTTAATGCCGATGCACGCAGAGCCTTCTGGGAACAGATTGACAGCTCACTCTACAGCAAGGGCATCGATGCCTGGTGGCTTGATGCCACGGAGCCTGACATATGCTCCAACCTTCCCATGGATGAGCGCAAGGCCCTGATGGATCCTACCGCACTCGGCCCGGCAGACAGGTACTTCAATGCCTACTCGCTGGTGCAGGCACAGGGTGTCTATGAAGGTCAACGCGACAGTGACCCGGACAACAGGGTCTTCATCCTTACCCGCTCGGCCTTCGCCGGCCTTCAGCGCTACTCAGCAGCCAACTGGAGCGGCGACATCGCGGCACGCTGGCACGACATGGCAGCCCAGATACCGTGCGGACTCAACTTCTGCATGTCAGGGATACCATGGTGGACCATGGACATAGGAGGATTTTCGGTGGAGAGCCGCTATCATAACCCTGCCCCCGCTGACCTGGAGGAGTGGCGTGAGCTGATGACACGATGGCACCAGTACGGGACCTTCGTGCCGCTCTTCAGATCGCACGGCGAGTACCCCTACAGGGAGATATACAACACCGCCCCTGCCGGTCATCCTGCATATAAGAGTATGGTGGAATATAATAGGCTGAGATACAGGCTGATGCCGTATATTTACTCACTTGCCGGACATGCATGGCTGAATGACTACACAATCATGAGAGGACTGGTGATGGACTTCAGCCTTGATGCCGGGGTGTTTGATATCACCGACCAGTATATGTTCGGACCGGCACTGATGGTGAATCCCGTCACGGAATACAGGGCCAGGTCGCGCAAGGTATACCTGCCTGCAGCATACGGCTGGTATGACCTGCACACCGGCAGGCACTATGATGGCGGGAGCGTGATTGAGGCTGATGCACCCTATGATTATATGCCGGTGTTTGTCAGGGAGGGGTCCATTATACCGTTCGGACCGGAGATACAACATACCTCAGAGAAGCCTGCTGACCCGATTACACTGTGGGTGTATACCGGTGCCGACGGCAGCTTTACCCTTTATGAGGATGAAGGCGATAACTACAACTATGCCGATGGAGCTTACTCCCTGATCCCGTTCAACTACCGCGCGGCTGACGGCACGCTTACGATAGGTGCCAGGAGCGGCGGGTTCGAAGGTATGCTTCAGAACCGGACCTTCAATGTGGTTGCGGTATCAGGCAAAAAGCCGGTGAGGCTCGACTTTGAAAGGGCCCCTGATATCACTGTCGACTATTCAGGTCAGGAGATAAAAGTTTCGCTGAAGAGATAACAGAGGCTAAGGTTGGCGGATACCAATAAGATGTTAAACAATAGTAATAAAATGATTAAGAAGTTATTAACAGCTTTGATTGCACTTCATCTGATTGTCAGTGCGGTCAACGGTCAGAGCATTGTTCCTGCCGAGTGGAAGTTCATAACGGGTGACAAGCCGGAATATATAGACTCGGCACTGAATGATTACTGGTGGAAGGATATCTCTCCCCTTGAGCTGTGGGAGTCGCAGGGCTTTCCGGGGTATGACGGCTTTGCATGGTACAGGGTGAAGGTGATCATCCCTGCCTCAATGAAGAAGAATACCTACAGGTATGACGGCCTGATGCTCAACCTGGGGAAGATTGACGATGCCGATGAGACATATTTCAACGGACATCTGGTCGGGAAGACGGGAGTGATGCCTCCTGACTACTCAGGTGCCTATGATGTGCCCAGATCATACCGTATCCCAGCCGATTATGTTCAGTGGGGGAAGAAGAACACCGTCGCCGTAAGAGTTTATGACGCCGGCGGTGGCGGAGGACTCTACGGAGGACCCGTAGAGCTTACCAACAGGGGTAATCCCGATCTTCTGACCCTGAACACGGCGATCACGGAGGAGGATATGATCTTCCTCGGATCACCTGATGTCACCATACCGGTCACGCTCAAAAGCGAGTTCAGAAAAAAATACCGGGGGGCACTGACACTGGATATAGTCACTGACTTTGGTGAGAAGTTTGCCTCGAAGTACCAGGAGGTGGCTGTCAGGCGAAACAGCACTGCCATGTTCACCTTCAGGATCAGGGATCTGAAGCCGGGGTTCTACAAGGCAACGCTTTCCCTTGAGAGCAAGATGGGCAACAAGAAATATCACTTCAATTTCGGGTATGAGCCGGAGAAGATCGTCTCCCCCACCGATGCGCAACCCGATTTTGACACATTCTGGCAGAGGACAAAGGCTGAGCTGGCAACTGTGGATCCGCAGTACAAACTGATACGCATCGACAGCCTCTGCACCGAAATGCACAATGTTTACCTCGTTGAGATGCGCTCGCTGGGCAATGCCCTGATCAGAGGCTGGTACCAGGTCCCGGTAAAACCCGGACGCTATCCTGCCATCATGCAGGTGCCGGGCTACAGTTCGGTAATGGTACCGTCATATATCAATTACGGTGATGATATTATCGGATTCGGATTGAACATCAGGGGTCATGGCAACAGCACCGACGACGTGAATCCCGGTTTTCCCGGTTATATCCTCACTAACCTTGAGGACAAGGAGAAGTACATCTACCGGGGAGCATACATGGATTGTGTCAGGGGTATTGACTTTCTCTGCTCGAGGCCGGAGGTTGATTTTTCCAGGATAGCGGTAGAGGGAGCAAGCCAGGGCGGAGCTCTCACCTTTGCTACTGCGGCACTGGACAACGAAAGGATAGCGGTATGTGCTCCGCAGGTGCCCTTCCTCTCTGACTTCCGCGACTACTTTCGGGTGGCGGTCTGGCCCGGCAATGAGTTTACGGAGCTTGTGGAGAGCCTAAAGCAGATTAGCTGGGATAAGGCATACTACACGCTTAGCTACTTCGACATAAAAAACCTGGCGCCGAAGATCAGGGCACCACTGATAATGGGCGTGGGGCTTATGGATGAGGTATGCCCGCCCCATACCAACTTTGCAGCCTATAACCAGGTTACCGGCGAGAAGAGATACATAGTCTATCCCCAGGCAGGTCACGGGCTTCCGGAGGCCTTCTACCGTGCAAAAATGGAATGGATACGTGAGAAATTCGGACTGAAACAATAAAAATTCTTATAGAAATGAAGGGAAGAACAACATTTATCAGCAGGCTGATGCTGACGGCTATTGTCGCGGTCATGCTGTGCGCCTGTGAAAAGACGGAAGTGCGCGAACGGGTCAGTTTTAACGAAGGGTGGAAGTTTACCCTCGCGGGCAGTGATGATGATGCCCGGCAGGCCGGTTATGACGACAGCAGCTGGCGGACTGTTGACCTGCCACACGACTGGAGCATCGAGGGTGAATTCAGTGAGTTGCACCCTGCTTCCCCGGGAGGAGGAGCACTGCCCGGTGGCATCGGCTGGTACCGTAAAACCTTTACGGTGGATCCCGAAAAAAAGGAAAAGATCATCTGCATCGAGTTTGACGGCGTCTACCGTAACAGCGAGGTGTGGATCAACGGCAATTTCCTGGGCAGGAGGCCTTATGGTTACAGCTCCTTCAGGTATGAACTCACCCCCTTCCTTCGCTACGGCGAGGAGGAGAACATCCTGGCAGTGAAGGTCGACAACTCACAGCAGCCCAACTCGAGATGGTATTCCGGCTCCGGCATCTACCGCAACGTGTGGCTTGTGACCACTGAGAAGATAGCTGTTGATCACTGGGGTACATACGTCACCACGCCGGAAGTTAGCACTGAATCGGCAATGCTGAGGGTGATCACGGAGGTGAAGAACTCTACCGGTGCTGCGGCTGAGGTAATTCTCAGGACAACGGTGCGCGATGACGGCGGCAGGCGAGTGGCATCAGCAGCCACTGACCCGGTTGTGGTCAACGGCAGCATCACCGCGGTGACCCAGGAGATGACTGTCAGTAACCCGCGCCTATGGTCGGTGGAGAATCCTGTGCTTTACCGGGTGGTGACCGAGGTCCTGAGCGGAGGTAAGGTGACAGACAGGTACGAGACAGTAACAGGAATACGCTCTTTTGTTTTTGACAGTGAGCAAGGCTTTATCCTCAACGGCAAACCGATGAAGATACTGGGGGTCTGTAACCATCACGACCTGGGATGCCTTGGGGCGGCGGTGAACACCCGTGCCATTGAGAGACAGCTTGAGATACTCAAGGCGATGGGATGCAACGGCATACGCACTTCACACAACCCTCCGGCGCCGGAGCTGCTCGATCTGTGTGACCGTATGGGCTTCATCGTGATGGATGAGGCCTTTGATGTATGGAAGGTAAGCAAGACGGAGTTTGACTATCATCTCGACTTTGACGAGTGGTATAGAAGGGATCTGGAGGATATGGTGCTGCGTGACCGTAATCATCCCTCCGTCTTTATCTGGAGCATCGGCAACGAGGTGATGGAACAGTGGGAGAGAGACGGCAGCGGTGAGGCCCTCAGCACGGAGATGGCCGCCATCGTCAGAGCCCTCGATGACACCAGGCCGGTGACGGCAGCATGCAATGACCCCGCACCCCATAACCCCGTCATTGCATCCGGGGCCCTCGACCTTGTGGGGTTCAACTACCGCGACACCCTCTGGGACCGTCTTCCGGAAGCCTTTCCGGGTGGCAGGTTCATAGGCACGGAAACCACATCGGCACTGGCAACCAGAGGCAGCTATGACATGCCGTCAGATATCATCCGCCGCTGGCCGGTGAGGTGGGATCAGCCCTTCATGGACGGCAACGCTGACCTTACATGCTCAGCCTATGACAACTGCTCCGCACCGTGGGGCACAACACACCGCGACAGCTGGAAGCTGATACGCGACCATGATTTCCTGTCGGGGATGTACATATGGACAGGCTTCGACTACCTGGGTGAACCTACACCCTACTGGTGGCCGGCACGGAGCTCATACTTCGGCATCATAGACCTTGCCGGCTTCCCCAAAGACGCCTACTACATGTATCAGAGCGAATGGACCGACGAAACGGTGCTGCATCTCTTTCCGCACTGGAACTGGAATCCCGGACAGACGGTGGATGTGTGGGCTTACACCAACTGTGACGAGGTTGAACTGTTCCTGAACGGGAGCTCACAGGGCAGGAAGAAAAGGAATGATGAGGACCTGAACATGGTGTGGAGGCTGCCGTTTGAGGAGGGGACGCTGCTGGGTGTCGGTTACCGTGACGGCAGTGAGGTGATGCGACAGGAGGTGAAGACTGCCGGTGAGCCGGCTGCCATAGTGCTTACGCCTGACAGGAGAGAGATAAAAGCCGATGGCTCAGACCTCTCATTCATAACAGTGACGGTGGTCGACAGTGATAATGTGCCCGTTCCTCATTCCGATGAGCTGATAAAATTTACTGTTGAGGGAGCAGCCAGCATTGCCGGGGTCGACAACGGCTGCCAGACCAGCATGGAGCCCTTCAGAGCGGATTACCGCAGGGCCTTCAATGGTAAGTGCCTGCTGGTGGTGAAGGCAGGGAAGGAGAAGGGCAGCGTCAGGGTCACTGCTGTTGCGGATGGAATGACACCTGCAGTGACGGAACTGAGCGTCAGATAGAGAACCTGATGCTTTTGGAAGACATTGTGCCCAAGGTGACCCTGGGGTCAGATGAAGACCCTGGTGCCATTGTCAGGCAATTTCGTGCCCTGTGACCCTGGGGTCAGATGAAGACCCTGGTGCCATTGTCAGGCAATTTCGTGCCC
>WOYX01000059.1:27438-34145 GCA_011620595.1 Bacteroidales bacterium
TGTGACCCTGTGGTCAGATGAAGACCCTGGTGCCCTCGGAATAACTCTCCCGGAGCTCGCGCGGGGTACACCCCTTCTTCTTGCGAAAAATGCGGTTGAAGTTCGAGATGTTGTTGAAGCCGCATGAGTATGCGATCTCGGCTATCGTCTTGGTGGTGGAAATGAGCATCCGGGAGGCATGCCCCAGACGCACCTCCGTCAGACAGTCGATGAAGGTCATACCTGTCCTGAGCTTGAAGAAACGGCTGAAGGCCGACTCAGTCATGTTTGCCAGCCTGGCGGCCTCACCAAGAGATATCTGCTTGTCGAAGGAGCTGTGAATGAAGGCCATCACCTTCTCAATTCGCCTGCTGTTATAGGAGAAGAGCTCGCTGCCGTGAAACCCTGAGTCGGAGAGCACCCTGTATTCCCTGGAGATGGAGAGATCATGGAGGATACTCATCAGCTCGAGCACGGAATCAAAGCCCTGCTTTTTGCCCAGCCCTATGATGCGGGGCTCGAGCCTTTTGGTGGTCTCGGGCGAGAAAAGGATGCCCCGCAGTGACCTGCGTAGCATGCTGCGGATGAAGTTCAGCTGGTTCTTCTGGAGAAACCTCTCATCAAAAAAATCCTTGTGAAACTGAATGGTGATTTCCTCAACCTGGTTCTTTGCAAAGCCGGAACCAAACCATCCGTGCGGCAGTGCGGGTCCTACGAGCACCAGTTCAAGATCTTCTATCTCCTCGACATGATCGCCGATAATTCGCTTCGCCCCGCGGGCATTCCTGATGAAGTTGAGTTCTATCTCATCATGGTAGTGGAGAGGGAAGTCGAAGTCCGACTTCGTACGGTAAAAATAGGTGAAACAGTCAGACTGCGTGAGCGGCGTGATCTCCTTCAGGATGGCATCATGCATGGTTACGATCCTTGTTGATGGTTACTTCAAATATACTGATTAAATGTAAAAAAGATACAATATAACAGGTACTCTTTGCATGTTGCAATTAATTGAATATATGAATGATATAGTGGGGAAGGATTCACTGCGACCTCGATCAGCCACTTCTTCAGTCAAGAAAATACATGCAAGCAACCGTATTACTCTCATTCTGCCGAACATCATGATATTAAAGTATCATGATTTACAAGAATGGTATCATAACACTGCAGCCCTGATTCCCTAATTTTGATAGGGAACATATAGAACAGCATGATGAACAGGGTAATAGCAGGGTTTTTTGCATTTATTCTCCTCACCGGGTGTAAAAGCACACCGCAAAGTGATTTTATAAGGGTTTCTGACGGCATCTTCGTGAAGGGCGGTGAGCCTGTATACTTTATTGGAGCCAATTACTGGTACGGGGCCATTCTGGGCAGCCAGGGAGAATATGGCGACAGGGAGAGGCTCATCAGGGAGCTTGACCATATGAAGAGCATCGGTATTGATAACCTTCGAGTGATGGTGGGCGCCGAAGGTCCTGACAATGAGCCGTTCCGGGTGACTCCCGCATTGCTGCTCGCGCCGGGAGAATACAACGATGATCTGCTTGACGGGCTTGACTTCCTGCTGGCCGAGATGAAGAAGCGAGACCAGCATGCCATCCTCTTCCTTAACAATGCGTGGGACTGGAGCGGCGGCTTTTCCCAGTACCTCAACTGGAACGGCTACGGGTCGATACCCAATCCCAACCTGCCGCCAAACACGTGGCCACAGTTCATGAGTTTCTCGGGACAGTTCAACGGCTGCGAGCCGTGTCTCGGGATGTTTGAGGAACATATCAGGTTTATCGTCGGACGGATCAATCGCTATACAGGCACCAGATACATTGATGACCCCGTGATCATGACCTGGGAGATAGCCAACGAGCCCAGGGCCTTTTCGGATGAAAATATCCCGGCTTTTGAATCGATGATTGGGCGCATGGCGGCACTGCTGCAGAAGCTCGACGAAAACCATCTCATAACCACCGGCACCGAGGGGAGGCACGGCTGTGAACAGTCGATGGAGCTCTTTGAACGAATACATGCCGACCCCAACATAGATTACCTCACCATGCATATATGGCCAAAGAACTGGGGCTGGCTTGATATTACCGACATCGCCGGCACCATTGATTCTGCCATTGTCAAAACCAACCTCTACATGAATGACCACTTTGAGGTGGCAGAGCGGCTTGGGAAGCCGATCGTGCTGGAGGAGTTCGGCCTGCCGCGTGATCACCACGGCTTCTCGCCGGATGAGACAACGAGATACCGCGACCGTTACTACAACAATGCCTTCATGCAGGTGATGGACCATGTCGCTGTGCGCGGACGACTGGCAGGGTGCAACATCTGGGCATACTCCGGTGAGGGAAGAGCGGCAGAGGGCCGGCTCTTCTGGCAGCCGGGCGACGATTACCTTGGTGACCCGCCGCAGGAGGAGCAGGGACTGAATTCAGTGTTTAACACCGATTCAACAATCGACCTTATCTCCGGGTACAACCGGAGTCTTGACAACCTGATGAACAAATAAACCGGTAATGAGAAATATTATAGTATTTGGCCTTGGCTTTCTATTGATGACTGCATGCAAGAGCGGGCAGCAAGAGGGAGCCACCACAGCTGATCCGGAGGCTACCGCTGAGACAGTTAAGATGCTGGCAGGACTGAAAGCGGCCGCGGAAAAGGGCATTATGTTCGGCCACCAGGATGACCTGGCCTATGGCATCGGGTGGGTCTATCCCGCAGGAGAGTCGGACGTGAAAAGGGTCACTGGTGACTATCCCGCCGTTTACGGCATGGACCTGGGAAAGATAGAGCACCGCGCGCCGGTCAATCTCGACTCTGTGCCGTTTGAACATATGAGGATATTCGTCCGTGAGATATGGGCACGCGGCGGGGTAACGACCTTCAGCTGGCACTCCGACAATCCGCTCACCGGCGGCAGCACCTGGGATATTTCGTCCGACAGGGTGGTGGCATCGGTGCTGCCTGGCGGCGGGAACCATGACAGGTACCGTCAGTGGCTCGATAACCTTGCCGGCTTTCTGGCCTCTCTCACTGACGATGACGGCACCGCCATTCCCGTCATCTTCCGCCCCTACCATGAGCATACCGGCAGCTGGTTCTGGTGGGGAGAAAAGCTCTGCACGGCTGAGGATTTCATTGCGCTATGGAGGTTTACCTTCGACTACCTCTGCAAAGAGAAGGGAGTGCATAACCTGCTCTTCGCATACTCAAGCTCCGGAGACATCGAGGACAGGGATTACTATCTTGAACGCTACCCGGGAGACGGCTATGTTGACCTGATGGGGTTCGACTACTACCAGATGGCAGGAGCTGCAGAGGGCAGCTTCACTGAAGCGGTCGACAGGGTGCTGGGAATTATTACGGAGGTGGCCGCAGAACGCGGTAAGCTTGCAGCACTGACGGAAGCAGGATATGAGGGTATCCCCGACCCGGAATGGTGGACAGGCACCCTCTGGCCGGCAGTGAAGAACCATAAGATATCCTACCTGCTGGTATGGCGCAACGCCCACAACAGGCCGGGTCACTTCTATGCACCCCATCCGGGCCATGTCAGCGCAGACGACTTTATCGGGTTCTATAACCTTCCGGAGACTCTCTTTCAGGCTGACGTGACGGAACTGGGTGCTTTCAGATAGAGCCGGCATGAATGTGAGCATTCATTGGAAAATTGTTTTCAGTTGCTGCCGGGCTCCGTCCCATCAAAAAGAGGGGAATGAATTGTACGAATAATATTGATTACCACACAGGACAAGATGGATAACTTCACTCAACGCCTCGCCATGCTCAGGGAGGAACACGAAGCCCTGATAACTCGTAAAAACAGGAAGATCGAACCGGGAAACGGCATTTTTCACCGGTTTGAATACCCGGTGCTCACCGGTGCCCATGCGCCGCTGGAGTGGCGCTATGATCTCAATCCCGCTACCAACCCGCACCTGATGGAGCGGTTCGGCATCAATGCCGCATTCAACGCTGGCGCCGTGAAACACGACGGCAAGTATCTTCTTGCTGCCCGCGTTGAGGGCTACGACCGCAAGTCGTTCTTCGCCATAGCCGAGAGTCCCAACGGCATCGACAACTTCCGCTTCCGCGACTACCCCATCACCATGCCCGAGACCTCCGATCCTGACATCAACGTCTATGACATGAGGTTGACGAGGCATGAGGACGGATGGGTCTACGGGGTGTTCTGCACGGAGAGGAGAGACCCGAAGGCACAGCCCGGCGACCTCTCCTCGGCTGTGGCCGCTGCCGGCATAGCACGCACCCACGACCTGGTGACCTGGGAGCGTCTGCCTGACCTAGTCTCGGCAAGCCAGCAGCGCAACGTGGTACTGCACCCCGAGTTGGTCGATGGCAAATACGCTCTCTATACACGCCCGCAGGACGGCTTCATCGATGCCGGCAGCGGCGGAGGAATAGGATGGGCACTGGTGAACGACATAACACATGCGGAGATAGGACCGGGAGAGGAGAAGATCATCAACTTCCGTCACTACCATACCATCAAGGAGATGAAGAACGGCGAGGGGCCGCACCCGATAAAGACACCCGCGGGATGGCTCCACCTGGCACACGGGGTGAGAGGGTGTGCGGCAGGATTGCGCTATGTCCTCTATATGTATATGACTGATCTTCAGGAGCCGGCACATCTCATAGCCGAGCCGGCAGGTTACTTCATGGCTCCCGTGGATGAAGAACGTATCGGCGACGTATCCAACGTGCTCTTTTCCAACGGTTGGATAGCCGATGATGACGGTACCGTTTACATCTACTATGCATCATCCGACACAAGGATGCATGTGGCGGTATCTACCGTTGAGAAGCTGACCGACTACTGTCTCAACACCGCTCCTGACGGTCTGCGATCTGCCGATTCAGTAATGCGGTTGAACCGGATCATTTCCCGCAACAGGGAATATCAGGGAGGGAGATGAAGAGGGAGTTCCGCAACAAAAAATACCTGCCATGGAGATGAGCACGAATGCTGACAGGCTGCTGAAGAAGATGGAGGCGGAAGCACTGGAGGAGCTGACCCGCAATATCCTGCCCTACTGGGTCAGCAGGATGCCCGATATGAGTCGGGGGGGCTTTTACGGCAGGATCGACGGCAGGGACCAGGTTGTTGCCGATGCGCCAAAGGGGGCGATACTTAACGCACGTATCCTCTGGAGCTTCTCGGCGGCATACATCACTGTCAGGGATCCGGCATACCTGGCGATGGCCACACGGGTGCGTGATTACATCTTCAGCCACTTCTTTGACGACCTGTATGGCGGCACATACTGGTGCCTGAAGAGTGACGGCGAGCCGCTGGAGACAAAAAAACAGGTATACTCAATAGCTTTTTTCATCTATGCACTGAGCTGGTATCACATGGCTACCGGCGACAGTGAATCGCTGGACAGGGCTGTCGCTCTCTATGAACTGATAGAGAAGCACAGCTATGACAGTGTGCACGGCGGATACTATGAGGCCTTCACCAGGGAGTGGGGAGAGATCGCCGATCTTCGCCTGAGCGAGAAGGATGAGAACGAGAAGAAGACCACGAACACCCACCTTCACATCCTTGAAGCCTACGCCAGCCTGTATCGCATCCGGCCCGATGAGAGACTGAAGCGACAGCTCGGCAGCCTGGTGCGCATCTTCACTGACACGATTGTTGATGCCGGGACGGGGCACCTCGGACTCTTCTTTGACGAGGAGTGGAACTGCCGCTCCACTGCCGTGTCATACGGTCACGACATCGAGGCCTCGTGGCTCCTCTGCGAGGCTGCCGAGGCGCTGGGCGAGGCAGAGAGTGTGAAGGGCACCTCTCTCAGGATAGCCTCGGCGGCACATGAAGGGCTGGCCGGTGACGGCAGCCTCTTCTATGAGCGTGATGACGCCAGGGGTCATTTCGACCGCGACAGGCACTGGTGGGTGCAGTCGGAGGCAGTGGTGGGGTTCGTCAATGCGTGGCAGATGAGTGGCGACCACAGCTGGCTGGAGCTGGCAGCGGCCGCCTGGCAATATATTACCGCCAACCTGGTTGACAGGGTTAACGGTGAATGGTTCTGGAGCATCCGTGACAACGGCACCGTCAACCGCGACGATGACAAGGCAGGCTTCTGGAAGTGCCCCTATCACAATACCCGCATGTGTCTTGAGATAGCCGCCAGGTACAATAAATAGGGTTATGCGGCAGTTTGTTTTCTGCACCTTGTTGGTGTAAATTTGCATCTTTGCAGAGAAACTAACCGGCAGGACTTGAAGACAAGACAGGTAATCCTTAGAGCGACAGGTGTCATTCTTTTGTTATATATGATCTGTTTTGCATCATGTGATACTGTCAGTTACTGCTGGGTCTGTGAGCATCCCCGTGACAGCTCTGACCACCAGACGGTGTGCAATTCAGTGTCAAAGAGCAAGCTGGAGTCATACGGGTATATCTGTACAGCGTACTGAAAAAGGGTCTCCGGCCGAAGCTTCAGTAAATATTAAGAGAAAGAAAAAATTCATTAACTTTGCACCCGCAACGGTCGGTTGTCCGCCATTTGGCGGCCAGACATCGACCGGGATAAAAGGGTCGGTTGGCCGAGTGGCCAGGCGTCGGTCTGCAAAACCGGGTATCTCCTTCGCCAAGGCTTCGGAGATCAGTGACGGCGGTTCGAACCGAGTGAGCGGAGAGCAGCGAAGCGAAGGAGCTCGCGAGGCGAACAGAGTGAGACGAGCAA
>WOYX01000059.1:34245-34510 GCA_011620595.1 Bacteroidales bacterium
AGCGGAGAGCAGCGAAGCGAAGGAGCTCGCGAGGCGAACAGAGTGAGACGAGCAATCCGCCACCGACATTTGACGTTATTTGGAGTGTAGTTTTGTTCTGAAAATATTACGGTCGGTTGGCCGAGTGGCTAGGCGTCGGTCTGCAAAACCGGGTACGGCGGTTCGAATCCGCCACCGACCTCAACAAAATCCTCTTCCTGAGCATAGCGAAGGAAGGGGATTTTTTGTTTTCAGACCGACGCCCGATTGCGAGGCGGAGGGATGA
>WOYX01000059.1:34610-54474 GCA_011620595.1 Bacteroidales bacterium
GAACAAAAAAGCCCGGATAGCGCTGAAAGCGCTAAGGGATTTTGTTGCACAGGCCCCCACTTGCGGATCATGAAATAATCCGCCTCCCGCTTGCGAGGCGGAGGGATGAGAACAAAAAAGCCCGGATAGCGCTGAAAGCGCTAAGGGATTTTGTTGCACAGGCCTCCCACCTGCGGATCACGAAATAATCCGCCCCCGCTTGCAATGCTGAGGGAAGAAAACAAAAATCCGGGAAGCTGTCCCACAAAAAGCACCTGTTACAATCCGTGAACAACATTAATCTTATTTTTATCAACTGCCAATGCTGATTGGCATGTTATGATATGACGGGGAAAAGAGATCTGACAAGGGCGGCAGGGCTGGGATAGGTCATTATCATAGTCATCTCAAATATGCTCGGCTCGGGGGTCTTTAAGAAGATTGCTCCCGTGGCTGCCGAGCTGCACTCATCCTGCCGGGAATACCTGTCTATTTCCTCCTCCGAAGAAAAGGTTCCGGGATAGATTCTTCCGGGAAGTGAAAATCAATCACTGATCAGGAGGAAGATCATTATTTATAAAACTTCACACCGGCCTTTCAGAACCGGATCTTCATTGAGAGACCGCCATACCAGATGCGGAGATTCAGGCTTGTGAGATCCCTTATCGGTAACTGTACAAATGGTTCAAACTGTAACTGGCTGGTCCCGGCAAACGGGAAAGAGTACCCTGCGGAGAAGTTGGCAAGACCCAGGAGGTCGACACGGTTTAAAGTTTCCTGTTCGCTTTCTATCTTAACGGAGGTGGTCATTGACTCGTACGATACGTCACCGGTATAGTTGTCGACTACTGACCTTGTGTAGGTATTATTGAAACTGCCGGACAGGTTCTGACTCAGATAGATCACCGTTGATGCACCTGTGCTTACAAACAGGTTTGAGCGGGCCCGTTTCCGGAGTGAGAAGACAAAATTAACCGGTACCTCCATGGAGACTACGTCTATATCCGCATCATAGGTGGTTGCCGAGGCTGCCATGCCATTCAGTTCAGGTGCTCCATAGGCCATGTCCAGGCTTCCTCCTGACATGTTTTCCACAGTGTAATTATGTCTGGCCATCGCCAGCCCGGGACGAACCGAGATCCTGCGGGTAAGCTGCTGCTCAACATAAAAGCCGATTGATACACCCTGGGAAGCTGATGATGCATTATCAACAGTGGCCATCATACCCGATAAACCGGTCATAAGGGTTGTCGTCAACTTCTCACGGGGGATATCAAAATAAACAAGAGGTGCCTCTTCAGGTTTCAGCTTCAGTTCCGTATCAGCATCATCAGCCAACCTGATTTCTATGGGATTATCAGGAAGATTCATCCATGCAGAGATCTCTGCAGCCAAAAAGGTCTCAGTTGAAAGCGATCGCTCAGTCATAGAAGTATCAGCCAAAAGTGATACATCAGTTTTAGAAGCCTCAGATGAAATTATAGCTCCAGCCTTAACGGCCTCAGCCAGAACTGGTCCGGCAGTCTGGCTGACCCGGGAACTGCTTGCAGCCCCGCCCGCCTGCCGGGGCTGGCCTGCCGTGCTGACTGTCGTAAAAGAAGCCTGACCGGAGTCTCTGGTGGAAGAAGCCTGAGCAGTGAGTTCCTGAGATGCAGTTTTGATTTCCGGGTTTGCTTCAGTGGTTTCAGCAGTTGCAGCATTGATAATTGGCTTTGTTGCAGAAATCTCAGGGTTTGCTGCGATGATCACAGGCTTTCCCGGAGAGACTCCGGCAGCAGATGATGAATCCTCCTTAATTAATAAAGAATCTGCCTGTTCGCTCAGGGTTTCCTGTGCAATCTGATTAACGGGTTCACCGGCTTTACGATTGTTTAACCGTGTAGTTAAAAGCACCCCGGCAGTGACTAATATTATTATGGAGGCAGCCCTGGCCCACAGCGGCATTAATATTGCCCGGCTGCGTCTCCTGCCATATTTACCGGTAAAGGAGTTCCAACCCTCCTCTGCGAGGTGGTCGGCATTGTAGTTGTCAAATGCCTCCTTTGCCTTGCGGCTGAATATGTCATCAAACTTATTCATGACTCTTCCTTACCGAAATAATATGCCTGTTATATAGTTCCCGCAGCATCTTCTTTGCCCTGGCAAGATTGGCCCTCGATGTAGAAGCGGTCACTCCCATCATCCGGCCGATCTCCTCGTGTGAATACCCCTCTATCTCGAAGAGGTTGAATGTAATCTTATAATTTGCCGGGAGGTACCTGTAGAGTGTCAGAATATCATTAACGGAAAGTTCTGCTTCTATTTCAGGATCGCTTTCTCCGGCATCAGTAATTGTATCGATAGAGATGTGTTCGTTGCTTTTCAGGTTCTTCCTGTAGTTGTCTATTGCGGTATTAACCAGGATTTTGCCATACCAGCTTTTAAACGGCCTGGAGTGGTCGTAGCCTTTCAGGCCGTCCAGGACTTTCATATAGCTGTCATTCACTATCTCCATGGCTTCGCTTTCATCTCTTGCATACCTGATACAAATTGACATGGCAAAGGAAAAGTAGCGCCGGTAAAGCAATTCCTGCGAGCGGATGTCGCCATCGGCACATCTTCTGACAAGATCCAAATCAGAGTATTCATGACCATGTAAGGTTCCTTTACCCATTATACCGCCAGGAATCAAGTTTTTCCGAAATAACTCAATTCGTACGATATTTTGGTTGACAATTTCATATTTCTTCTATTACATAAAGACAAAACCCAGGTGGAATTCCAGCCTGTAATACTGGGTTACAGTATGCCTGACTGTATTTCTGCCATACCACCAATGGAGATCCTCGTTCAGTGTAACCTTCTGGTACCTGTAACCGATGCCAATGTTTACTGCAGTTCTCCTGAATGAGAACACGGAGATGCCAACCCCGGTATTGAAAAGGAATCCGCCCTCTTGGTTGTCATCTGCTGATGTGTCATCCTCGTAGTAGTCAACAGTCTGGTCGGTAATGGCAAAACCGTGACCGGCCTTAAGCCAGACATAAGGCGACAGTCCCGAGTTCAGCGGTGTGAATCTTAAATCTGCATAAAGAGGTACAAGAACCACACCCAGCTCTTCCATTCCTGAGCCGATTCCCACTGCGAAGCCGTTCCCGAACTGGTAACCGTTTGACAGGTGAAAGCTCAGGCTCGACTGGTTTCCGCTTTCGTTTTTTCCCGCGAGGAAGCCAATGGACAACCTTGCGTAGTAACCGGATGTATTCATGCTCTTTTTTACAGGATACTTAACGGCTTCAACCGATGATATCTGAGACCTGCCTAATCTGATGACCTGGGGCGAGGTAATCTTAAGATCGAGGTAATCAGTGGAATCGCCAACGATGGCCCCCTGGATGCGGGAACCATCGTTAAGCACAACAGTATATTTCCGGTGCTGGCCTGTTGCAGAGAGTGAAAGCAGAACACAGACCGCAACTGCAGTAAGTCTGAACATATGTCTATTCTTCCGTTATTGTTATGTGGCTTATCTGTACTATGTTCTCCGGGTCGCTGTAGTCATACTGGTAAATACCCCCTTTACCCACGAGCATAAGAATCCCGTTCATCGGGATAACGTCATATGTGTCAAAGTCAGGGTAGTGTGCAATCTGGCTTGTAATAATGGCCAGTGGATTGGTTTTATTGTAGATCTTGAGTCCCGCGGTGCCATCACAGACAAACAGCAGTTCACCGTCAGTGCCCAGGCCGTGCGGATTGAACATCGGGTACGATTTTACCAGGTATGGGTTTGCAATGGATGATATATCAACGACCTCCAGCAGGTTCTGTACGTTGTTGCACCTGTTGCCTGACCTAAGCGTCACATAGGCATACTGACCGTCAACAACCACCGGGTCGCAGGCTGTGATATGATCATAGGATGAAACATAAGAAGGTTTTTGAGGATCAGTCAGGTCGAAGATCAGCAACCCTGTTGTGGTTCCCACGAACAGGTTGTCCTCAAGGCGGAAGAGTGTCTCCATATTGCGGGGCATATCTACACTGTCGACCACCGTCATTTCTGATGCCGTGGTGATATCTACTGTTTTCAGCCGTGTAGGCACTGCGATAACATAGAGGTACTCTTCATTCAGCATGAAGCGGGCCATTGATCCGCCGGTTCCGCTGCCACCAGTCCAGTTGACGGCTGCATCAGTGCTCATTACGAAGTTCATCTCACCCAGAAACATCACTCCGCCATATTGATAATCCTCCATCTTCTCAGTAATCTTCTTCACCTCCCAGTCAACGATTACACCCTTCGATTTATCGACCATTGCATACGGATACCAGAAATCTCCCTCCGGGACGATCTCCGGGAAGACATTTTCAATGCGGTCAATCTCGACGGGATTATTTATATCTGCAATGTCAATTGCCAGCAGGTCTATATAGCTGTCGGCGAAGAGTATGTTGCCCCTGATGGCCATATCGACGTTGCCCATGATCTCGTAGAAAGCCACTTTTTCAGGATTGGCAGGATCTGAGTTATCAATCACGTGGATGCCTTTGCCATACTCATTGACGAAGAGATACCCATCCTTGAAATACATTTTCCCTGGATGGTAGATCTCGGCCGGAGCACTCTTCTGGAAGCTTGCCCGGAATTCATCATATGCCATGTAAACCGGCACATTGGCCTCATAGGTAATAAACTGTGTGGTTCTGTCGTTACAGGCTGTCACGGCAGCCATCATAACTATCAGAAGTGTTGCGGATTTAAGCAGGTTTTTCATCAGTATATAATTTTGATTTTAATGGTCTGATGGCTTGTCCCGATTTATCGGGAGAACCCACATGTCTGAAAATTATATACATGCAGGTTTGTGTATGCAATACATGTGGGTTTCATATTGTGGTTTATTTAAGGATGATATAAGCTGAAAAGTCCTCCCGGCCGGTTAAATGAACTGTTAATATCACGGATTTACCACCTGCCCGATGAAGAGGAGGGTATTTGTGGTACGTTCCCTGATGGCAAAGACAAATGGCTTGTCAATCACAAATTCCCGTGTTTGGGGAGGCATGCTGGTCAGTTCAATACCGATGGTTGTCACGGCAGCTGCTTCGGTTCCTTCCTCATCGACCTCTACGAAGGTGTTTTGCTTTACGAAGCTTACAAAGATTGGGGCATCAGCAATTCCGGAGAGGTTTGCCAGATCGGAATTGAATGCATCAAGCATGCCCATGCTTTGCAGCTGGTCATTTAGGTACTTCTCGTATGAGAATTTATACTTCGGCATATATACCGTCACTTCACCATAATCATTCGTCTGATCAAATGCTGATGTAATATCGTTCCATTTTTCTGCGTCAAATGATGCCTTGAACTCGGATAGTGTTCCTTCCGGGACAATCACCACCATTGTGAAATTTGTGCAGCCGTACGGCAGTTCGATTGCATTGTAGCCGGTCCCGTAGGTCACTTTGGAGCCGATATCTCCCTTCATGGTGCTGACATCGACTGAGTTTGAGCCGTCGGTATAGAACGGTCTGTCAGAGGTAAGCGACTTGTCGAACTGGTAACTCCAGTCGCCCTTGAAGTAAAGTGCGTTCATGATGAACATGACCGCATCAGAGGAAATGACATCAAGCACCTTCGGGATCTTGCCGTTGGTGTTATCGCTGGCCCATTTGTTAATGGTTGTAAGTGCGGATGGCAGTGAAAAATCAAGGCCGGCTATCTCCGCATTAAAATCAGTCTCCATTGTACTCAGGAACGGATTCTTCACGGTAAAACCCTGCCTGTAAAAGATGGCGTTGGCAAGGGCCAGCTTAACTTTAGGATCAACAACAAGCAACTGGGCTACCAGGCTTTTGTAGACCTCGTTTATCTCACTGATGGTCATGCTTTCAGGATACTTCAGCGTTGCCTTCAGCTGATCATATGTGTCTCCCTCACAGCCATTGAGCAGCATGGTGAGTGCGGCACTCGCACTGAGTGGTGAAAGCATGAGATTTTTGTTCTCCTCCCGGGCAACTTTTGTAAAAAGCTCAACACCGAATTCATTACAATAGGTAATGACTTCCGGTCCCATGGCGGTCAGTTCAAGAGTTTTGGGAGTGAGATCGGGCTCCTCACCTCCATTATCTTTGGAGCATGAGATAAATCCGGTAATAGTCGCGAGGCTGAGAATTAGCAATACATGGGTTTTCATAAATAGTCTCATTTTAAATGGTAGTACTACAGGAATCAGGTCTTTTATAACCTAATACGAAATGAACCCGTGAAACGCTGCAATGAGGAAGCAGGTTATGGCAACAATCTCCCCGGGTACCAATTTGGCAGTAACGGAAACTGAACCTGTTGTGCGCTATCCGTATGGGTTTCATAAATAGCTCAGAACTGATTACAGATGTTTCAATTTATCTGCCGCAAATTGATAATATCAGTAATACTGTCAGATTTACGTTTAGTTCTGCAACCGAATTATCCCTTCATGAGTAGAAACGGCCGCAGTCCCGTCTGCTGGTTCAAATGGGATCCATTTGAGCCGCCGTCACTGGCTATGGAATCTCGTGCAGAAAAGATAGCCGCCGGCGGGGTCACACCGGAGCCCGTAACAGATCCCGGCCAGATGCCGATCTCCTTCTCCGGCGGAGATGAGTACCTTGATAAGTCCGTCTCGGAAGGCGAGCTCTACACCTATGAGATCTCAGTAATCAGAAGGCGACAGGGAGTCTCTGCATAGCAGCGGAGTAACAGTCAGGCGGCAGTCTGAGGATTGAAAAAAGAGGTGACTCTACACCTGCACGACGCACAGAAGATGTGTCAAAAGGCTCTTTGCAGTACCCATATTGAGAGTTGAAGTGGCCTATAAACAAAAGTTTAAATATGTTGCAGCACCCATTTGCGGAAGTCAGATAATAAATGACCCCGCAGTTTCTGCCTGACTGAAATCGCGGGTTATTTTATCTCTCCTCCCACAACCGGTATTGTCACCTCCGTGCCGTCGAGGTCAATGGTCAGCTCGGTTCCCGGCATAGGGTGAAGAGTGAACTCCTTGTCGCTTGAGAAGATCAGCAGTCCTATCCGTTTGCCGGCGGGTATTATCTGGTCGTCAGGCTCCAGCTCGAAGCTCATCTCATAGAACTGACCGGGGACCAGTGGCTCGCTCTCGGTCAATGAGCGGTGATTCTGAAGGTCCGCCCATCCGCGGGTGATAATGTTATCTGTCATTCTGGGCTGACGCGGGGTGGTCCAGGGCAGTGCCACCAGCCATACCGACAAATTCACTGCAGGCTTGTTTGCGGCAGCTCTTACCTTTACCGTCGCCACTCCTGAGATATGAGCAGGCTCGGTCAGCACGGGAGTCAGGTAAAGAAGGCGGTGATCGGTGTATTCAGCCTGGGCAAGCATGGAGCCGGTGAAGGAAAAATTGTCAACGATTGTCTCCGAACCCTGTCCTGCACTCTTTTCCGTCACAAGCCCTCCTGCTGCCGGGGCTCCTGGAGTGAGGAAGAGTGTTACAGGCATCGCATCGGGGTGGGGATAGTCGGCATAGGGTGTGGGACTGAGCCGGTCAGCATCCTCACGTACGATGAAGGCTTTCGGGTCATTCTCCACTCCGTTCTCCACTCCGAAGAGGTAACGGGTGAACCATCTGTTCATCATCTTAAAAGGAGGCTCACCGCCGTGGCCACCCTGATGGTAATATATCTGAAGCGGAAGTCCCTTCTCCTTCAGCACTTTGATAAAACGGTAGCTGTGACTTGGAACAACATTCCAGTCGTTGAATGCATGTGCCATCAGCACTGCCGCATGGAAGTCATCCATATAGTTCATCAGGTCACGTTTTCTCCAGAACTCGTTATAGTCGCCTGTTATCCTGTCAATACCATTCGCCATCTCAATGTCTCTCACCACGCTGTCGCAGTATATGCAGTTGTCAGGGTTGGAGAAGATGAAATCATAGAGCACGTCTGCATCCTCACCGAGATAACCTCCGGGACTTCTCACCAGGCCGTTGGAGCGGTAGTAGTGGTAATATGAGGTGTTGGGAGCCACGGGAATGATAGCCTCCAGTCCCTCCACGCCGGTGGTGGCCGCTGCGAAGGGGATGGTGCCGTTGTACGAGGTACCTGTCATCCCCACTTTGCCTGTGGTCCAGTAGGCTTTCAGTTCTTCGTTGCCGTCAGGTGTAGTATATCCTTTGGCCCTTCCGTTCAGCCAGTCTATCACCGCTTTGGGAGCCAGTGCTTCTATCCTGGTGCCGATGGTCGGGCAACCCTGGGAGAGTCCTGTTCCCGGGGCCGAAGAGTGAACTACGCAAAAGCCGTATGGCAGCCACGCCTTAACCTGAGAGTTTGATATCACCGGCCGTTCACCCCTGCGTGTTATCTGCGGAGGGTAGACATGTTTCGGCGGAACTGTGTTGAGTTCATGCCTCACGTCCCAGAAATACTCCCTGTTGTTGCCGGCTGTTCCGGCAAAGTAGGGGCTCGACTCGTATACAACGGGGAGCTTCAGTCCTTCTGTCTCTGTCTGCTTCGGGCGGGTGACATCAACATGCATCCTGTCATGCTTCCCGTCGCCGTCACTGTCAAACTCCGTCTCCACCCACAGGTCCTCGCGGATCCAGTCGTCCGGGTTTTCAAAGGCAGGTATCTTCTGAGCTTCGCCGTCGACAATCACTGGCACTGTGGTAACTGACCGGTCTGTAGTCGCTTTTTCCTTTCCGTTTTTCTGTGCCTGAATCTCAGGCTGAGTGCATATTGCAAATGACAGTACAAGCAGTACAAGGATTCTTGTTCTCATAGATTGGGTTTAATTTTTAATGGTGGTGACAAAAAACAAAAAATTTCTCAGTTTGATTCCAGAAATCCTATCATCTGAACCAGGCTCTCCTGATCTTCATATTCGACAGGGTGGGTGCGGAGATATTCCCTGATCAGATCCTTTTTATCATCAAATAATTTTGTCAGCTGTTTCATGTTGACAAATTTCCTGAGTTCTCCGTCTCTCTTAAGCCAGTAATTTGTATAGGGTTTAATGATATATCCGTCAGGCAGTTTTAGTTCATACATAATGCCTCCGCTGTAGATTCCGGAATAGGAGCTGACGGACGTAGTCTCCGAGGTTCCTCCGTATGCGGCAGGCTTACCCGGGTATTTGACATTGCACCTGTGCTCAGCGTAGAGCTCAAATCCTGACCTGTGCAGCAGTTCGACAAATCTGTCGTTCAACATAAAAAACTTCCTGTTCATGATGTAAACAGTATCCACCCGCTCTTTATCCTCTTTCCCGATTGCAAGTTTTTTGCCCTTGTCATCGAAGATCATCTCTTCGGTAAGTGAATTATAGTTCAGCAAGGTCTTAAATTCCTGCCCGGATTTCATCAGAACAGTACCCTGAGTAAATTCAGGGAAAATGTAATGAGAAAGCTCAACCCCCTTTGATTGACCATAGGCGGAGGCAATGGCAAGGCTGAATATCAATACCAGGATAAATTGTTTCATATTGAGGCTTTCTCAGTCAGGGATATTTTGCATAACCTCGGGCGGGTCAATCAGCAGGTTCCTCTTCAGATGATCAAATTTTGAGAAACCGCGGTCGACAATGATATATTCGACGGGCAAAAATGCTCTCTTCGGAACTGGCAATGTTGTGCCAGTTATATCTTCTATGGCCTTTTTCAGCAGCGGCTCCGTCAGATCTCCCAGAGGATAGGCAGGCAGCAACTCATCCCTGACAAAAAAATCTGGTGCAAAGCCATTCTTGAAACTGGTGATACCCTGGGCGTTGGCATAACGGATTATAATAGGTTGCAGACCCCAGTTTTTGAAGTCCGAATATTCAGCCTCGCTGTTGTACCACTCCTCAGGTTTTATGGTGGTGGAAGCGGTATACTTTCCGTAGGTGGTATCACCCACGGTGGTCACCTCCATATAGGGTTCAAGCCCGCAAATGGTAAGCTCTGATGCGCTGGCAGTTCCGTACCCTGTTAAAATATAGAGTTTGCTGAGACCCAGTTTGACGGGTACGGTGGGGTCAAAATTCACTCTGAGCTGATCCTGCCTGTCATTTGAGCTCCAGTAGGCCTGGTACTTGTCGTTCCATTGATATGTTACAAGAGTACTCGCATTGTCAACCACACCCTGAGGTGCAATGGAGCTGGTCAGATACTGTGCGGCAGATATGAAGCCACCGGGATTATATCTCAGGTCAAGAACCAGGTCAGTGATCTGGTTATCCCTGAAAAACTGCAGTGCCAGCCTGAGACTGGTGTCGTTATAGCTGGGTATGTACTGCAGATAAACAAGGTATCCTATCTTGTGCCCCTCATTTTCAATGATCTTATACATAAGAACCGGGTCAAGGTGCAACTCTTCGGCCACAAGAACGACTGTCTCCCCGGTTGAAATCCCCTGACCGGTCAGTATTCCCTTCGTTACTGTGGCTGAAGTCCCCGAAAGCAGGTCCCGGTAATTATCTGCAGTAATATTTCCCCCGTTGAGCCTGATGATAAGGTCACCTCTTGTAAAACCTGCCTCTGAGGCGGGCGTGTTCGGGTAAACATATTCCACAATTCCGAAATAATTGCCGGTCGGAAGACCTGTACCGTCAACAAACCTGCCAAATGTAAGCGAATAACCGTAGGTCTTTTCAATTCCCTGCTGACTTGCTTCAAGGGCAGCCAGGTCATCTGTTATATAGGACCACTTGTCCTCACTATAGAGGAGTTTATCAAAGTAGACCTTGGGGTCAGTTTCATATCTTATGTCGATCACAGGCATTTTATCATACCAGAGATAGACGTCGCTCATCGCATCTTTGATGAAGCCGTTGATTTTCTGGATCAGTGCAGATGCCTGCACCGGACCCTGTTCTTCCTCCTCCTCAGGTGTCACTTTTTTCTCGCACCCGGCAAGAATGACTGTCACAAGAACAAAAAGGGGCAGCCATCGTCTCATTCTCTTCATCATCATCGCACCAATTATTTCCGATATAAAATTACTGAATTTATCAGGATTCGGAACATGCATTATTACTATGATAAGTAAGCCGTTTTTTGTAAGTTTGGGGAAAGAACGCAGGAACCTGAATGGTTTTTCGAAGAAAATACAGCCTGACGATCTTCATCTTTGTGGGTTTCTTTCTCGGAATTTTTACCGGGCTGGTTATCGGAGAACCTGCAATCCCATTTACCGAACCCCTTGCAGATATCTTCCTGAGGCTGCTCAGGATGGCTATTATACCGCTGGTTATCACCTCCATAATCAGTTCCGTGATACAGGTGGGTTCCGCACACGGCCTGGGAAGAATAGGATTGCGGACCTTCATATATTACATCTGTACCAGTCTGCTGGCAATAATAACCGGACAGCTGCTCGTAAATCTGTTTAAACCGGGTGTGGGTGCAGACATAGGCCTTGAAGCCAGTCCTGAAACCATCACGGCAGTTGAACGCGGACTGGGAGAGATTCTTCTGAATATCATTCCCGAAAATCCTGTTGCAGCCGCAGCCTCCGGTGATGTACTGCCTATCATTTTCTTTTCGGTGTTGTTCGGGTATTTTGTGACAAGGATAGGAGCAGATCATAGAAAGCTGATGTCAGGTTTTTTCGAGGCTGCTTTTGAGGCAATGCTTAAGATGACCACTCTGATTATATGGGCTGCTCCCCTGGGGGTGTTCGGGATCATCACAGGCATTGTAGCCAAAACAGGGTTTGCTGCTTTCGGGCCTCTGGGCTTTTACTTCTTAATTGTTCTTGCAGGCCTGGCCGTACATATGTTCCTGACACTTCCCCTTCTTCTGTATTTCATAGGCAGGATAAGTCCGGTCAGCCATTTCCGGGGAATGGTATCTGCACTGATCACGGCTTTTTCAACATGCTCAACCATTGTCACCCTGCCTCTGACGATGAAGGCTGTGACAGAGGTCTCGGGAGCGTCAAAGAGGGCAGCCGGTTTTGTACTTCCCATCGGTGCCACGATGAATATGGACGGGACGGCACTTTATGAATGCGTGGCCACTATTTTTATTGCCCAGGTATATGGTTTTGACCTCACCTTCGGCGCCCAGATGACTATCGCAATCACAGCGGTGCTCGCTTCAATCGGGGCGGCAAGCATCCCCATGAGCGGACTGGTAATGATGTCTGTCATACTTGGGGCCGTTGGATTGCCTCTCGAAGGCGTGGTTGTTATTCTTGCCGTTGACAGGATACTGGACATGTTCCGGACAACGGTCAATGTCTTTAGCGACAGCTGCGGTGCCGTTATTATCTCCAGGCTGGAGAACCTGAGTGAAGGAGGCAAACAGTAAATCAAAATCAGGATATTGATTACCGTTCTGGTTGAGCCATGGCCTCAGGGTAGAGTGCACCGTGATTATGAGAGTGTCAAATAAAGGCTGACTGCAAGGAGTGTCATCTCCTCACCGGAGAGAGTTGGCCGACAGTCTATTTGAAGAGGTAGTTAATTGATTTCGTGGAGTTCTGCAGGGTAAATTCAGTGCTGAGCATCGACTGGCTGCCATCTCCTTTCCGGAGCAGGACTATCTGGCAGATAACCTTTCCGCTGGATTTCATGAGATCGATTATCTCCTTCTTACGGTCCTCGCCGGTGTTGCCGGCACTCGCACGCCCCTGCTTGTCGCGCGTGTCTCCTATCCTCCAGGTCTTCCAGTCGGAGTCAATGATATATTTCCTGACGTTGGCATCCCACTGCTGCTTTATCCCCTCCGGGTCGAGGATGTACATCTTCGGACTGTCGTCGAACCTGAAGACCAGATTATAGACGTTGTAGTCCGTGCTTATATTCCTGTTCAGCAGAATCTGGCCTGAGATCTGATCATATACGGTTGTCCCCTTCTCTCCGGGCACGGCGCGCAGCACCCGCAGTGTCTCGGTTCCGCTTCTGGAGGTGACAAATGCCATCCTGTAAGTCTGCTCGTATGTCTCGACGCTCTGCGCCTTCCACTGGGCACTTACCGATGAAGCCAGCAGGATGAAAGTCATGAGGGCGATTATCTTTTTCATTCGTTTATATGATTCTTATTTCATTAGTTTATTTAACTTTTATTTCATCGGTCTAATGGACCTTACATGGAGTAAATAATCAACTCCTTTTGTGAGCAGGCTCCCCGGCAGTCCCGGGAGAACCATATTACTTAGAACGCTTGACTTGTCAGAAAGTTACATCAGCACGGGACAGATTATCATACAACATTGTCCGGTCACGTATGAACTCAGGTTCAGGTTTTTTCTGACGGTTGCCGGGAATGGCGGACCGATCACTCAACTTATTTCTTAAATTAGCGCATTCACCTGCAGAATGACGCCCGCCCATGAGTAATCCAAGAAGCCTTTCCAAAACACTCGGTCTGGGATATGTAATCATTTTTGTTATTGCCAACATCATTGGCTCGGGGGTTTTCAAGAAAATCGCTCCGATGGCTGCCGAGCTCCAGTCATCCTCATGGATACTGCTGGTATGGCTTGTGGGAGGGATCATCACCCTCTTCGGTGCGCTCAGCAACGCAGAGCTGGCGGGGATGCTTGCCGACACCGGCGGCGACTTCGTCTATCTGAGGAAAATATATAACCGGTTCTTTTCATTTCTTTACGGATGGTCGCTCTTCGCCGTCATCCAGACAGCCACCATCTCATCACTGGCCTACGTCCTGACACAGTCGCTCAACAGTATTGTCACAATCCCCGATATACTTCCAGCGCTCAATGATTTCACCATAGGAGGGATCTTCTTCCCCTTCCGCGATTTTGGCATCAAGCTGACTGCCATACTGGTTATCATGCTTCTGACACTTCTCAACATGTCGGGACTAAGGAGCGGGGCGTGGACAGGCAAGGCGATCTTCTTCATCGTCTGTGCAGGGCTGGCCGTGATCATCATTGCAGGACTTACCACCGATGCTCCCAGGCCTGAAGGGTTTATGGATGTCAGGGAGCTGGGCAACGGAGCCGTCACCCTCTCATCGTTCTACACGGCCATGCTGGCTGCCTTCTGGGCTTACCAGGGATGGGTCTCCGTTGGTTTTATAGGGGGGGAGATTAAAGATGCAAAAGCCAATATACCCAAAGGGATAGTGATAGGCGTCTTTGTGGTGATAGTGGTCTATCTGCTTGTCAACCTGGCATATATGCGCGTGATGTCTATCCCCGAACTGGTGCAGGTACACGAGGCCGGCAACCAGATAGCTGCCGTGGAGGTGGTGAGGAGCCTCTGGGGTAAAGGAGGAGTCCTCTTCATCTCGGTGCTGATACTCATAACCACCCTCGGCTGCCTCAATGCAAGCATACTGACCGGTTCACGTCCCTATTTTGCCATGTCACGCGACCGTCTTTTCTTTTCCGGTATCGGGAAGCTCAACCGTCACAGCGTGCCGGGTAACTCGCTGGTGTGGCAGGGGATATGGGCTTCGGTGCTGGTACTCTCAGGCACCTTTGATCAGCTGACCGACATGGTGATCTTTGCCGTGTACATCTTCTACGGGGCCACCGCCACCGGCGTCTTCATACTGCGCCGCAGGATGCCCGATGCTCACAGGCCTTTCAAGGTGCCGGGATACCCGGTGATAACGGCTCTTTTCGTGCTGTTCTGCTTGGGCCTCTTCATCAACACCATCATTACCCAGCCCCGTGAGGCACTGATAGGATTGACACTGATCCTTGCAGGTATACCTGTCTATTTCATCTTCAGGAAGAGGAACGCCCGGGTCAGTGACGACTGATCATTTTCCAAAGTCTGGCTGCCTGTTTGCGTGATTCTTTCATTATCTCCTGCTCATCAACGGCGGTGAGTTTCCTGTTGCGCACTATCAACCTTCCTCCGGAGATGACATCTGTAATATGCGCTGATGATATGCCGAAGAGCAGGTGGCCGATGAAGTTATCCTTTGTGACGGGTGTAGGCGGATCATAATCGAGTACCACCAGGTTATTCTCCCCGTCGCCGGTGAAGCCGTTTTCGCTGAGGTAGCGGTGTACGTTCCTGAGACGCCTGTATACCGAGTCGTAGGAGATCGTGTCATGACCCTGCCCCAGGAAGAAGGCAGCCTTCATGCTCTGCAGCATATCGCTGTGCATGCCGTCGGTGCCGAGCATGATATTCTCTCCCAGCCCCGCATCGTCGAAGTATCCCACCCTGTTGTTCAGGTTGCTCTCACAGTTCTCCGCCACCCATGCCGGTGAGTTCATCACCAGCTCTCTCTCCCTCTCGTCAAGATGGAGGCAGTGTACGAGGATGCTTTTGGGCGAGGCCATCACCCCTGCATCCGAGAGCCTTTCAACCACCCTCTTGCCGTGTTCTCTGAGGCAGTGCTCCTGGTCCCAGTTGTCCTCGGCCACGTGGATGTGAATGCCCGAATCGAGCTCTTGCATCAGCCTGACAGCACGGCCGAGGGTTTCATTACTTATGGTGAACGAAGCGTGGAGGCCTATCAGTCCCTGGTGTTCTTTAATATAGGCGTTCGTCTCGTCAAGGCCCTCCCCGGCGATGACCATGCCGTCGCGGTCGGATGTCTCATAGCAGAGCAGATGTGACACTCCTATCTTTCTGAAGGCGCAGGCGATGATCTCCAGCGAGCCTGTGACCTTGAAGGGTGAGGCATGATGGTCTATCACGAAGGTAGAGCCTTTTTTGGCACACTCCATGGCTGTCACCAGGGCAGAGGTCTCTATCAGCTCCCTGTCAAGCTGCTTGTCGAGGGTCCACCATATATACTGCAATATCTCGGGGAAGTTGCGGGGTGTATTCTTCGGTGCCCCCATACCGCGCGCCAGGGCGGAATAGGCATGATGGTGACCCACGGCAAAGGCTTTTGTCACAAGCTTTCCGGTGCAATCGATTACCTCGGTGTCGGGAAAGACCACTCCATCGTCGTCATTGCCGATCAGCTGTATGGTTTCATCATCACGCCGCACAAGGATGCTCTTGTGGGAGAAGTCCAGCGTCTTCCAGTCGATGTATGTCGCATTTTTCAGCAGCAGATTCATAACTGAAATATTTTGTATCTATCTTTTACGTCTCAGCGGCAGCTTTGTTCTGCGGATGCCGTCGAAAGCGCAGAGGGCATTGGCCACGGCAGCCGCGGTGGGCACCATCCCAATCTCCCCTATGCCCTTGGCACCGTAGGGACCCACAGGGTCTTTCTCCTCTATGCCGATGACCTCCACCTCAGCCATCTTATCAGCACGTATTATCCCTATATCATTGAACTTCATGCTTACAGGTCTGGCATCCTCCATTGGCAGATCTTCCGTCAGGGCATATCCCAGTCCCATATGAACGGCCCCCTCCATCTGACCTTCGAAGAGCATCCGGTTCATGATCCTGCCTGCATCATGGGCTGCGATAATCTTCGAGACCTTTCCTTCATCGTCAAGTATTGCCACCTGGGTGGCATAGCCGTATGCAAAATGAATGGCGGCATCTTCACTTTTTTCACCCGGCTTGTTTGTCCAGTCGCACACAAACCTGCCCCTGTAAGTACGTCCGGCAAGCTGCTGCAGGGATCCGTGCCGCAGGTCTTCCCTAAGCCTTGATGCGGCGTCGATGATGGCATTACCGAGCAGGGCTGTGGCCCTGGACGAGGTGGTCATTCCCGTGGGCAGTCCTGCCGCGGTGTCAACGGTCACCTCGATGATGCCGGGGTCGATGCCCGTCTCCTGGTGCAGTATCTGCACGGCCATTGTGTGTATTCCCTGTCCCATCTCACTCCAGCCATGGTTGACAGTCACCTTCTTATCTGACACAATATGCACTGTAACCTCGCTGTCGTCAGTCAGGCCGTTGCCGACGCCGGTGTTCTTGATCCCGCAGGCTATGCCGGCATACCTGGCCTTCTCAAACTGCTCCCTGACTGCCAGGAGGGTCTTCTTCAGCCCCACCCCTTTAAGGATCTGGCCTGTCGCTGTCCTGCTTCCATCTTCGAAGGCATTGTCATATCTTATCTTCCAGCGATCGAAGCCTCCCTGGCGGCACAGCTCGTCTATGCAGCTCTCCACGGCAAAGGTCACCTGCGGCACGCCGAAGCCTCTCATCGCCCCGGAGGGTATGTTGTTCGTATAGACAGTCACGGCTTTGATGTCGACGCAGGGGACGGTGTATGCGCCTGTGGCGTGGCCCACCACCCGTTCCATCACCTTGGTGCCCACGGAGGCGTAGGCGCCGGTGTCACCAAAGGCATTCAGCTTCAGTGCCGTGAACCTGCCGTTGCTGTCGCACCCCAGGGTTATCTCCATCCATACCGGATGACGCTTGGGGTGCATGAGTATCGATTCGTCGCGACTGAGATGCACCCTGACAGGACGTTTGAGGTGCCAGGCAAAGAGCGAGGCATGGCCCTGTACGGTGATATCCTCCTTACCGCCGAAGCCTCCTCCGTTTTGCACCTGTATCACCCGCACCTTCTCCTCCGGCAGAGCCAGTATCTCAGCTACTGCCCTGCGGTCGACATACACACCCTGTCCCTGGCTGTAAAGCCTTATGCCGTCATCTTCAGGCATAGCCACCGCTGTTTCCGTCTCCAGGAAGGCATGTTCTATGCGCTGGGTCTCATAGAGGCCTCCGGCGGTCCATGCGGCGATGGCAAGTTCCCCGTCAGCGTCACCGGACCTGATGCTGCATGTCTCCAGCACGTTCGAGCGACCCTCATGCACTTCAATGCTGCCGGGAAGGGCTGCTTTATGCATGTCGGTAACCGGCTCAAGGATCTCATAGTGCACCTTTATCAGCGTTGCTGCTGCCCGTGCCTCTGCCTCTGTTTCAGCCACCACTCCTGCCAGCACGTCACCGAGGCAGTGCGTTGTCTCTCCTTCCCCGATCATCAGGGGCCAGTCGTTGAAGATAAGTCCTGTTTTGTGTGCTCCCGGTATATCTGCTGCGGTGAAGATACCTATGACACCGTTAGCCTGCCGGGCTTTGGAAAGATCAATACTCTTCACTCGTGCACGGGGATGGTCGCTGAAGCGGAGTGCACCGTGAACCATGCCCTCAAAGTACATGTCGTCGACAAAATCCCTGGCACCGAGGGCCGTCTCTGCAGCCTGGTACCTGGGATAACGGTCACCTACCTGTGCAGTGTACTTCTCCGCAGGTGTTGCGTTGCCGTTCATCTCGGCGAAAGCCGCATCTATGGCATCAATGATCTTTACATAGCCTGTGCACCGGCAGAGGTTGGGGGTGATGGCTTTCCTGATCTCGTCACGAGAAGAGGTGGGGTTAACATTATAGAGTGCCTTTGCCCGCATGATCATCGCCGGTGAGCAGAAGCCGCACTGCACGGCCCCTTTTTCGGCAAACTGCCTGCTGATCACCTCCCTGAACCGGGCGGGCAGCCCTTCGGTGGTGCATACCTCAACACCTTCCAGGCTCTTCATCTTTGTGCGGCATGCCAGCCGTGCTTTGCCGTCTGTCTCCACGGTGCAGGTGCCGCATACACCCTGGCCCGAGCAGCCGTCCTTCGGTGAGGTGATCCTCTTCTCTTTCCTCAGGTGGTCCAGAAGCGACTCCTCAGGATCGCCGTCAAAATGCATTTTTGTTCCGTTGAGAAACCAGGTAATCATCCCAGCGCTTTTTCCAGGTTGTCAATATCAGGTGAGATGGCCTCGGGAATCTTTATCATCTGCCGGACGGATCCTGTATCCTTAAGGCCGCTGCCGGTCAGCAGTACAACATTGTCGGAGTCGTCAGGCAGCAATCCCTGCCTGTGGTATTTCATGAAACCCGCATATGCCGCTGCCGCTGCGGGTTCGGCGAAGAGGCCTGTACTCTCCGCCAGATGCTTTGATGCATGCAGTATCTCTTCATCGGTCACGGTCATGGTTTTGCCTGAATATTCACTGATGAAACGGCGGGCCATATAAAAGTTGCCGGGCAGGTCGACGGATATTGAGTCGGCAATGGTGGATGAGGGTATCGCCTCAAATTTTTCCTTTCCAATGTTGCGAACGAGGTTGTCGCTGCCGGCCGATTGCACTGCCATGATGACAGGCATGTGGTCAGTGATCTGAAGGCGGAGCAGATCTTCAAAACCCTTGTATACCCCTGACAGTATCACCCCATCGCCAACCGGCACGAATACGGTGTCGGGAAGTCGAAATCCCAGCTGCTCATAAAGCTCAAATGAGACGCTCTTTTTTCCTTCGATGGTGAGGGGATTGAAAGCGGTATTGCGGTTATACCACCCGAAGTGTTCCGTGGCTTTTACGCTGAGGGCGAAGGCATCGTCATATGTGCCCTTTACCGGCACCAGTGTGGCACCGTACATCACTATCTGTGTAAGCTTGGCCGGCGGCGCGGCTTCCGGGACCAGTATCACGGCCTTCTGGCCTTGTGAGGCACATATGCCTGCCAGTGAGGAGCCTGCATTGCCGGTGGAGGCGGTGACGATGGTCTGCACTTCTCTCTCCCGGGCATATGCGGATACCAGTGCCGAAGCCCTGTCCTTGAACGACCATGTAGGATTTTGGGAGTCGTCCTTGAGATAAAGACGGAAAGGCATCTTTCGCCCTACGGATGAGGTGAAGCGGTAGAGGGGCGTGTTGCCGACCTTCAGGGGCGGCATGGTCTCAACAGTCTCAAGAGGCAGCAGGCTGATGAAATTTCCGGCCTTCAGCTCTGCAAAGGAGGGAGAGGATCTCCTGACAGCGTCATAGTCATAGAGTGTCTTCAGTACTCCCCGGGGAGGCTTGTCTGCACTGTTACCGGCACTGCAGGAGGGACAGAGATACATAATCTCTTCTCCGCCGTACTCCCTGCCGCAGTCGTTGCACTGGTATATATGCCTGCTCTTACTCATTCTCTCCCGTGAATCTGTTATACTGATCGATCTGATTGTTTCTGTTCATCCTCTCAGCAACAGTCGTCAAACTGATGCATATTCCTGCTCCTGTTCAT
>WOYX01000059.1:54574-82489 GCA_011620595.1 Bacteroidales bacterium
CCTCTCAGCAACAGTCGTCAAACTGATGCATATTCCTGCTCCTGCTCATCCTCTCAGCAACAGTCGTCAAACTGATGCATATTCCTGCTCCTGCTCATCCTCTCTGCCGCATTCGTTGAACCGATATATGCCTGCTCTTACTCAATCTTTCTTCCGCCGGGTCATAGCCGCACAGGCTACAGGTCTCTCAGCAGCCCGGTCCTCTCATTGAATTCGTTGATCAGCTCGTCCCACCGGCTGGTCTGGCTGAACATGGTATCCCAGATCTCCCTGTCGTACCAGAGCTGGTTCAGCTCTTCCACATCCTTACCCTGCTGCTCCACCCAGGTGTAGTATTTGAGGTTATGTATTGCCTTCCTGTCGCGGTAGGAGAGCTCCTTCATATTATCACATCTTGCACCCATAAGGCATTGCTCGAAGTCGCGCACAGCCTGCAGGGTGTCATACTTGCCCCTGGCCTCTCTCAGCTCATCTATTCTTGAGCGGTACATCTCAGCCGAGTCTGTGGCTATGGTAATGATGACGTCATCCTCCGTGAGCTCAAAATAGCGTGCTGTCTTGATGGCTGACAGCACGTTGCTGATGCCTGAGATGCCTATGAGGGGCAGATCGCGGATCACCTCCTCACCCAGACCGAGGAA
Source organism: Bacteroidales bacterium (assembly GCA_011620595.1). Classification (GTDB taxonomy): domain Bacteria; phylum Bacteroidota; class Bacteroidia; order Bacteroidales; family VadinHA17; genus SR-FBR-E99. Next base: position 55,216 of record WOYX01000059.1, read on the forward strand.
CGCCAGGTACTCTCCGCCCTTTGTCTCATTGAACAGCCGCAGCAGCCTCATGCAGTCCTCATCGTCTATGGCCGTCACCACATCGGTGTTTCTGACGTTATGTATCCAGGGTACATGCTTGTCGCCGATACCCTCTATGCGGTGTCCTCCGAATCCGTTCATCAGCAGTGTGGGGCACTGCAGCGCCTCGGAGGCGACCACCCTGATGTCAGGCACCAGTGTCCTGAGGTAATCGCCTGCTGCTATGGTCCCTGCTGATCCGGTTGCCGAGACGTAGGCTGCAAACTTGCTTTTCGCGCTCTTCAGGCGGGCGTATACCTCTTCTATGGCCCGACCGGTGATGTTATAGTGCCAGGTGCTGTTGCCAAACTCATCAAACTGGTTGAAGATGACGCACTCGGGTCTGGTTTCGCGTATCTCCCGGCATTTGTCATAAATCTCCTTAACGTTGGATTCGCAGCCGGGGGTGGCTATCACCTCCGATCCTATCTCATCACGCAGCCAGGTAAAACGCTCACTGCTCATCTCCTCGGGCAGTATCGCCACCGACTCCGTTCCCATAAGCTTCGAGTCGAAAGCCCCGCCCCTGCAGTAGTTACCTGTTGAGGGCCATACGGCCTTGTGATAGCTGGGGTCAAAGCCACCGGTGATAATCCGGGGCGCAAGACAGCCGTAGGCGGCTCCCACCTTATGTGCTCCCGTAGGAAACCATTTGCCTGTGAGCAGCACGATGCGCGCCTTCACCCCGGTGAGCAGGGAAGGGAGTTCGATGTAGTTGACATCACCGAACAATCCGCCTTGCTCCACAGGCTCGTTCTTCCAGGTGATACGAAAGAGATTCAGCGGATTTATTTCCCACAGCCCGACATTTTTGAGTCGTTCAGTGATCTTCGGCGGAATCAGCTCAGGGTACATCTGCTGCACGAACGTCGGCAGTATGATGCCCCTCTCCCGGAAGCGGCTGACAGCATTCTCCAGCGCTGTCTCACTGGTGATAGTATCTATAGGCCTGATCATATTATCATTGGCTTTAGGTCAAATGTACAATGCAAGATAGCAATATGCCGTCAATTAAATACTCTGATCTGTCATGGGTTGAGGATGCTTTCTGCACCTTCTATCAATACTGCCATCTCCGCGGCCCTGACGAATCTCGCCTCTCTGACACAGGGGGTGAGGAACTGCGCCTCCTTCAGCCTGAAGGTCTCCCGGTCCAGGGTTGCCCTGACGAAGTCGGTTTCGTAGAGATAGACCCCTGGCATCTCCGTAAGAGTGGAAAAGCTTTCCTTGTGCTTGTATATCAAATTCTTCCTGTCTTTCAGGAGTGACAGGAAATAACCTTCCTCCGCAGCGTTGAACGAGGCGGTTGTCAGGTAGAATCCGGGCTTGTCGCGGAACGGAACCCCGGCGGTAGGACAGAAGGTGGTGCAGTTGCCGCATTCGTTGCAGAAGTTGGCAATATTAAGTATCTGGTATTTCTGCGTGACGGCAAAGGTGGTGTCATCCTCAAAACGGATTGTGCCCTGCTCGGACAGCAGGGCCTTCTGCAGTTTCATACTGACAGGTGTGACTGTGTAACATCTGTTTGCCATGTTGGGGCAGACGGTGGTGCATATGCTGCACATCTCATCGCACCAGAGACAGCGTGAGGCTTCGCTCACCATGGCCTCCCTGTCCGGGGCTTCGCTTAAAAGAGCGAAGGTCAGCCTCTGCTCAGCGGTGGGTTCAGCCGCTGGTTTTGCATGGATTCTTACGGCTCTTTTGACCATGAGCTCACTGGCAGAGAGATTTCTGCCCGGTTCCGGTTTAGGGATGGTAAAGTCGATGCCGGCGTCGTGTATAATCTGTTCTGCCGCTCTCCTCCCGTCACCTATGGCGTTGATGGCTGTTGAGGCGCCGCGCATGGTGTCACCGCCGGTATAGACTCCCCTGATGGCTGTTCTGCAGGGCCTGTCTGCCACCGACAGTCCGGAGTCACCGGCGAAACCGATGTCAGTCAGCTGGCCAATGGCCGGAATAACAGTATCGCAAGGAATCATGAATTCACTGCCTGCAATCTTTACCGGGGAGGGCCTCCCGCTTCGGTCATTGCCTTTCAGCTCCATGCGGCTGCAGAGCAGTCCTGTCACCCTGCCCTTGTCGGTGACTATCTTTTCAGGCGCGGCAAGCTCAATGAGGGTGATTCCCTCCTTCATCACCTCCCGTATCTCTCCCTGGTCGGCCGGCATCTCATTTACTGTGCGCCGGTAGACCACCGTCACGCTGCCCTCCCTGCCTGCTATCCGGTAGGCGGTGCGTGCTGCATCCATGGCCGTGTTGCCTCCACCGATGATGACAATATTTTTACCTGTGGCAGTAACCTCACTCCGGCGTGCCCTGAAGAGAAACTCCAGGGGGTCAGTGACGCCCTCAGCATCGGCCCCCTCTATCTTCAGAGGTGCGGAGAGCTGCGCCCCCGGGGCGGCGAAAATATATGGGTAGTCGTGTCTCAGGGTTTCAAACTTCTCCCTGCCAACAGGGGTTTCATAGTGTATCTTCACACCCAGCCCCGTGATGCGGTCAATGTCTCTTTCCACCGCCGCATCGGTTAGCCTGAATCCCGGTATGGCATACTTCACCATACCGCCGGCTTTGGATCTGGCTTCAAAGACGTCAACGGCAAAGCCTGACATTCGCAGGAAATAAGCACATGAGAGACCTGCAGGGCCTGCTCCTATGACGGCTGCCTTCAGGCCGCTGGCAGGGGCAGGTTTCAGATCCCCCTCATCCTGAGAGGAGATAAAACGCTTCACCTCCCTTATCTGCAACGGATCGTCATAGTTTATCCTGGTACACTTGTCCTGGCACAGATGATCACACACCATGCCGGTAACTGAAGGGAAGGGGTTGGTGCGCAATATAACTTCAAACGCCCTGTCGAAATGCTCCTGCGATGTGTGCCACAGATAATCCGGAACATCCTGCGATGTGGCGCAGGCATCGCGGCAGGGTGCGCTGATGCAGTCGAACAGGTCAAGGTCGCGGTGCGACTTGATATCCGGCGGCCTTATATACTCCCTGCGATATCGGGTATCGGAGAGCACCGAATCACTGTAGGCTTTGAGGTTGGCCAGTGCTGCTGCATTTTTGTCTTTCTCGCCTGCAGATTCCCTGATGAACTCCGGAATGTCCGGAGCTTCCCTGACCCGCAGTGCTGTCTCCAGCTCCCTGATATACTGATTCAGCCTCATGTATCCGCCCGGCTTGAGCAGGTCGCTGCAGACGGTTACCGTACGGAAGCCGCAGGAGACCAGCGGGGCTATGTTAAAGGCATCGGCACCGGCAGAGAAGGAGAGAAGCAGCTTACCGCTGAACTCCTCCTGCAGCCTGCGCGCCAGCACCACGGCGAGCGGGTGCAGGGCGCGTCCGCTCATGTACATCATATTCACGTCGCTGCCGAATTTCTTCCTGTTGTTGACCGACTCCAGGGTGTTGGTAAGCTTTAGTCCGAACTGCAGCCAGTGGTTATCGGCTACCTCGCCCAGAGACCGTATTATCTTCAGTGCATCAGGGTATTGGAGGTCGTGGGCAAATGCTTCGTCGGGTACTACGGTGCCGTACCGGAGCCTGTCATTCAAAATACCGCGCAGATCTTCGGGACCGAGGAGGGTCGGGTTGAGCTTGACGAGGGTGTGGAGCTTCCTCTCGGAGAGCAGGTAGCGGGCTATGGATTCAATCTCATCAGGAGGACAGCCGTGCATGGTTGAGAGAGTGATGCTGTCAGACATACCTGGCGGGATGACCGTATCAGCAACCTCAGGGCATATCTCCTCTATCTCCCTGATCCTGACATGAATCTCGTTGCCGCACTCTGTCATCATATCAAGGAACCACTGCACATTATCGCTCATGATGCCCTTCAGGTCGTACCCAACGCTCATGTTGAAGATTGTGCCGGGGTCATCACCCCATCCCAGCTTCCTGTTGAGTATGTGAATGATAATCCAGGCATTGAGGTATTCATCGAAGCTCTCCCTCACTGTCAGCTCCTGTGACCATTCACAGTTATACCCTTCGTCCTGCATGTCGATGCATGGTTTGGAGACTTCGATCTCATCAAGCGTCTGTACTGTCTTCAGCTCAATGTACCTTGCCCCCGTAAGCCATGCGGCGACGATGTTCTGCGCCATCTGGGTGTGCGGGCCGGCCGCGGCACCCAGAGGATTGTGAATATGGTGACCGAATATCCCGGTTCCGAGGGTGCCGTGATCTGAGGGGATGAAGAAAAGTTCCTGCGGGATGCCGAAGATTGAACCCTTTTTTCCGAGTTCATCCAGAATGAGCCCGAGAAGCTGCTTCAGGGGTACGGGGTGGAATCTGCCAGTTATCGTCATTGATTATTTCTGTCGTAAAGTCTCATCAGCACCTTCTCAGGTGTCAGCGGCGCATCAAAGTCGGGCGTCCAGGCAGGGTTGAAGGCCCTGATGGCATTCTGCAGTGCGAAGAAGGCTCCGATGCCGTACATGAAGGGCGGCTCACCAATGGCTTTGGAACTCAGCAGCGCAAACTTTGGTCCTTTCGTCCCCAGCGCCCGGCAGTCAATCACTGCGGGGGCGGAGTATATATCCGGGACCTTATAGGTAGAGAGACTGTCGGTAAGCATTCTGCCATCCTTGCTGAAGGCCACCTCTTCCATCGTCATCCATCCGATACCCTGAACTATGCCTCCTTCTACCTGCCCCATGTCAAGGTCGGGATTGACACTGTTGCCGAAATCATGAACCAGCAACACCTTCTCGATGCTGTACCTGCCCCTGAGGCAGTCGAGCAGCACCGTGAACACTGCTGTTCCGTATACGTGGTAGATGAAGGGATGCCCTTTCTCAAGTGTCTTGTCAAAATAGATGACAGGAGTGGCATAATGGCCTGTCTCCGACAGTGCCACTCTCATCAGGAATGCCTCGCGAACAAGCTTCTCCCATGTCAGTTCTGTCTGCTCCCCGTTCACCAGCACCTTCTCTTCCTGCAGTGATACATCAGCAGGGGCGCAGTTGAGCAGCTGCGAGGCCACCTCCTTAAGTCTTCCCGTAAGTTTGCCCGCAGCTATCAGCAGGGCATTGCCGTTCAGGTCGGCGCCTGTGCTGGCGGCAGTGGGGGAGGTGTTGGCCACGCGGGTGGTGTTTGTGGTCTCGATCCTGATCCTCGCAGGGGCGACAGAGAAGGCTGCTGCTGCCACCCGGGCCAGCCTGGTGTTAACGCCCTGGCCCATCTCCACGGCCCCGGTGCTGATTCCTATGCTACCGTCCTGGTAGATGTGCACCAGCGCCCGGGCATGGTTCATCGATGTGTTGGTGAATGATACGCCGAAGCAGACCGGCATCAGTGCCATCCCCTTCCGGTAGATAGTCCTGCGGCTGTTGAACTCTGCGATCTCCTTTTCGATCCTGTCGATCTCAAACTCTTTGTTTAGAGCGGTGAAACACTTCCCGATGTTTACATCCATGGCCACCTGTCCGTACTGAAACATATCATTCTCTTTCAGGAAGTTGGCCTGCTGTATTATGCGGGCAGGAATCTTCAGCTCACTGGCTGCCCTGGCGATGGCCGCCTCGATCATGAACATCCCCTGCGGTGCCCCGAAGCCCCGGAAGGCGGTGTTCGGGGGCAGGTTTGTGCGGCAGCTGTGAACCGTCACCTCCGTATTGGGGATGAAATATGCATTGGTGGAGTGGAATAGTGTCCTCTCCATGATGGCGGGAGAGAGGTCTGCCGCAGCGCCGCCGTTCTGGTACATCACCACCTGGTAGGCCATGATACGGTAGTCGCCGGTGAGGCCTATACGGTAGTCGGCACTGTAGGGATGGCGTTTACCCGTCATGCGCATGTCGTCACCGCGGCTGAGGGTAATCTTTACAGGCATCTGCAGCAGGGAGGCGGCGAGGGCGGCCATCACCGCCACGAAGGTGGCCTGGTCCTCCTTGCCTCCGAAGGCCCCGCCCAGCCGCGCAACATCCACCTCCACATGGTTCATGGGCAGCGCCAGCACCCTGGCGGCGATCTTCTGCACCAGCGTCGGCCCCTGGGTTGATGAGTGAATCCTGATGCAACCTTTGTCTGAAGGATAGGAATATGCTCCCTGGGTCTCCAGGTAGAGATGTTCCTGACCGCCGGTGTCGGCCCTCCCTTCGAAGATGTGTTCACATGCATCCCAGGCAGCTGCCACGTCGCCCATGCGGAAGGTGCGGGAGGGAATGAGGAAAAGACCCTTTGCGGCAGCCTCCCTGGGGTCGGTGACGGGCTCCATCTCACTGATAACGATATTTATCAGCTGCACCGCCTTGCGTGCTGTCTGTTCAGTCTCAGCCACCACCAGCGCCACGGGCTGACCGCGGTAATGCACCTCATCAACGGCAAAGAGCGTCTCGTCAGAGATGACTCCCCCGATGTCATTCTTGCCGGGGATGTCTTCAAAGGTAAAGATCCGGCGCACGCCCGGCACGGCGAGAGCAGCTGACAGATCCAGGTCAGTTATCTTTCCATGGGGGGATGGTGAACTGAAGATGACACCGTACAGGGTGTTCTTCAGCACCGGTATGTCATCAAGATACTGCGACCTGCCTGTGGTGTGGCTTATTATATCCGGGTTGTTCATAGCTCGTAAATCTTGAGATTCAGCCTTCTCGGAAAGAGCTTCAGGAAATGGGCTATAAACAGCTGGCGCAGCAGCAGCCTCTTGTACTCCTTGCTGCCCCTCACATCGCTGATGGGAGATATCTCCTCCCGGATGACCTCGTTGGCCTGCAGCAGGGTTTCGGCATTTATCTGCCTGCCGGTCAGAAACGATGCGGTCTTTTTCAGACAGAGGGGTACGGGACTCACCCCGCCGGCGGAGAGGTGGCATTCACCGATGGTGTCGCCGTTAATCCGGAGCGATATCGCGCTGTTCACACTGGCGATGTCAAGATGGGTTCGCCGGCTTACTTTCTCAAAGCTGAAGAGGGGAGGATCATCACTGCAGGGGAAGGTTATGTTCTTCAAATATTCACCCTCCCTGATGTCAAGCTTCTTGTAGGCGAGGAAGAGATTCTTCAGGGGCACCCTTCTTTCCTGCCGTCCGTCCGTGATTGTTGCGTCGGCATTGAGAGCCAGCAGCATGACTGACATGTCTCCTATGGGAGAGGCGTTGACGATATTCCCCCCGATGGTGGCCATGTTCCTCACCGGCTCGGAGGCTATGAGCTGCATATAGGATTCGAGGTCCGGTATATGTCTCTTCAACAGCCCGGAACGTCCCAGTTCGCTGACTGTTACTGCTGCACCGATTACACACCTGCCGCTGTCAGCGGTAATACCTTTGAGCTCCTCCCTCTCAAGAAAAGTGACTGTACCGGTCTCTGCCAGAAGGTCTGCCTTCTGCACCATCAGGTCGGTGCCGCCGGCGATGCCCCGCACTCCTGCCGGTTCCGGGGGCAGGGGGGATATTAAGGAGAGCCTCTCAGCTATGGAAAGGAAGTATGCCGGCAGCTCTCCCCTGTCCACCAGCCAGCTGACAGGATCAGAAGCCGGCTTGCCGGCCAGGGCTGAAGCAATGACTGCTGCCGCTTTCTCTATCGACTTATAACCTGTGCAGCGGCATATATTGCCGCTGACAGAGGCAACGGCACTCTCAGGCGTTGTCTTCCTGGCTGCGAGGCTCTCGGCCGTCAGCGACATCACTATCCCGGGGGTGCAGAAACCGCATTGTGTGGCACTGTGGTCCACAATTGCACGCTGCACGGCGGAGATATTTCCGGTGTTGATGCCCTCCACGGTGACAATGTGCCTGCCGTGTGCGTTGACAAGAGGCATCAGGCATGAGACGGCACTGCTGTAGGAGACACTGTCGCCTTTACGGGTGCCCACAAGAACAGTACAGGCCCCGCAGTCTCCCTCACGGCAGCCTGTCCTGGTGCCGGTAAGGCCCATATCATACCTTATGAAGTCGAGCAGCGAATAACCAGACGGCCTGCCAGTGCTGATCGTCTCATCATTGAGGATGAATGTTACCATACACAAATATATTCAATCGCGATTTATTTTAACTTTGATTTCCCGCATAAATACCCGCTGCATGGAAAACAACAGTCAGAAAATCAGAGAACTCTCGGAAAAATACAGTGATTATACGGCCAGCAACCTCTCTAAACTTGTCAGGATCCAATCGTTGACAAGCAGGGAGAGAGAGGTTCAGATGGAACTTAAACGCCAGATGGAGGAGGCCGGCTTTGACGAGGTTCGCATTGACGGCCTGGGCAATGTCATCGGCCGGATCGGGAACGGAAAGAGGATACTTGCCATTGACGGTCATATGGATACCGTCGACCTGGGACGCAACTGGAGCTTTGACCCGCTGGGTGGTGAGATACGCGACGGTTATGTTCACGGCCGGGGCTCTGTAGACCAGAAGGGAGGACCGGCTGCCTTTGTGACGGCAGGACGCATGCTTAAGGAGCTGGGGTTCGACGGGGATGCAACGATCTATTTCACCGGGACGGTAATGGAGGAGGACTGCGACGGGCTCTGCTGGAAATATATCATCGAGGAGGATAAGATCAGACCTGAGATGGTCATTATTACCGAGCCCACTAATCTTAATCTTTACAGGGGTCAGCGAGGCAGGATGGAGATGCAGGTTCATTTTCACGGTATCTCATCACATGGCTCGGCACCGGAACGGGGAGTCAATGCAATTTATATGGCATCACGGGTAGCTCTTGAGATAGAAAAACTCAATGAGAAGCTCGCGGATGATGATTTCCTGGGCAGGGGAAGCATTACTGTGACGGAGGTCAAAACAGAGAGCCCCTCGCTCTGCGCAGTGCCCGACTATGCCCGGATACACCTCGACAGGCGTCTTACGGCCGGGGATACCCGCGACAGCGCCGTGGCAGAGATAGAGGAGATCATAAAAGGGATGAATGCGGAGTTGAAGCTGGTCTCCTACCGCAAAACGGCTTACACCGGGCTGGAGTACGGCATGGAGAGCTACTACCCGACATGGAAGACAGATGAAACCCATGAGTCAGTGCAAACCGGAATCAGGGTATACGAAAGCCTCTTCGGTAAGAAGCCGGTGGTGGACAAATGGACCTTCTCGACCAACGGCATCATGACATGCGGGACATTCGGGATACCGACAATAGGATTCGGACCGGGGAACGAGGTGCTGGCACACGCACCCGATGAGAAGGTGCCTGTAAGCGACCTGATAGCTGCCTCGGCATTCTATGCTGCATTCGCCTTTGAGTTTGCGGGTCAGGGATGACCTGGTTGCTGCCCCGGCATTTATTTTTACGGGACAGGGATAACCCTGCTGCCTCCCGGGCACCTGTTAGTGAAGGATATGGATATACTCGCTGCTGCCGGTGCCTGGCAGATTTCTTATGCGTTTGAAGTCCGTTATTAACCAGGAGCGAGAGAAAATTTAACAGAGCAACAGAAATCAGCAATATGAGACTGAACGAAAAGATAGATAAGATAGCCGGATCAAAGTCCGGACTCTACGGCAAGGATTTTCTCCTTACCTGGGAAAAAAGCCTGACAGACCTTAACCTGGTGCTGGATATTGCGGCCGTGCTCAGGGAGATGCGGTATGCGAACATCTCGCCCAGGCTGTTTGATTCGGGACTGGCCATCTCGAACTTCAGGGATAAATCGACCCGTACAAGATTTTCATTTGCCTCGGCAGCCAACCTGCTGGGACTGGCGGTGCAGGATCTTGACGAGGAGAAGTCGCAGATAGCCCACGGTGAGACTGTCCGTGAGACAGCGAACATGATCTCTTTCATGTCAGAATTCATAGGGATACGCGATGACATATTCCTGGGCGAGGGCAACAGGTACATGCGCGAGGTGGGAGCTGCCCTCGACGAGGGCTTTGAACAGGGTGTGCTGCCGGTGAGACCAGGCATCGTCAACCTGCAGTGCGACATGGATCACCCGACGCAGGCAATGTCTGACCTGATGCATCTTGCCAATCATTTCGGATCACCGGAGAGCCTCAGGGGAAAGAAGCTGGTGATGAGCTGGGCCTACTCGCCGAGCTACGGTAAGCCGCTGTCGGTGCCCCAGGGAATCATTGCACTGATGTCACGGTTCGGGATGGAGATAGAACTGGCTTACCCCGAAGGGTATAACCTTATCCCTGAGATAGTTGATCTGGCGAAAAAGAACGCTGCTGCTGCAGGTGGCTCCCTGAGCGTCAGCCACTCGATGGAAGAGGCGATGAGAGATGCGGACATTGTCTATCCCAAGAGCTGGGCTCCTTACAGTATCATGCAACAGAGGACTGAACTGCTGAAAAAGGGAGACAGGGCAGGACTAAAAAATCTGGAGAATGTATGCCTTTCAAAGAATGCGAGCTTCAGGCACTGGGAGTTCAATGATGAGAAGCTGAAGCTGACGAAGAACAGCGGTGCTCTTTACATGCACTGCCTTCCGGCAGACATCAGCGGTGTATCATGCGAGTGCGGGGAGATCAGTGCCGAAGCATTTGAACGTTACAGGATCGAGACCTACAGGGAGGCAGGATATAAACCGTACATCATCGCGGCAATGATGCTTGCCAACAGGTTTGAGAACCCCGGGGAGGTGCTTGCGGGCATCGTGAAAAGAAACCGTCTGCGGGTGGGATGGTGAGGTTCTCCGGCAAAGGCGGGCAGAGTAGTAATCCTGTTCAGGGCTTTCGGCGGGCAGAGTAGTAATCCTGTTCAGGGCTTTCGGCGGGCAGAGTAGTAATCCTGTTCAGGGCTTTCGGCGGGCAGCAAGAAGATAGGATATTGCATCACGTCTCCCTGAAGACATTTAGAAGACAGAACGGATAAAAGACGATCTGTAACACACCCCGGCAGGCAATCAGGAGACTGTCCGGTGCAGATAATTTCCCTTTCTTACCGGGCCGGTCACCTTCCCCTTTTCAACCATCACCTCACCGCCTTTGATTACATATTCAGGAGAACCCCTGACAGCCATACCTTCATAGATGTTGATGTCACAGTTCATATGGTGACTCTCTGCCGAGATAATTCCTGTCGGCTCCGGGTTCCAGATGACAATATCGGCATCAGAACCGGCTATTATATCTCCTTTCCGGGGGTGGATTCCGAAGATCCGGGCCGGCTCATATGAGTAAATGTTAACTAATTGGTTAAAATTTAACCATCCGGTTAATATTCCATAGGTATAAAGCAGTGCAAGTCGGTGTTCCACGCCTCCGGCCCCACCGGGGATTCTTCTGAAGTCTTCCATTCCGGCCTTCTTCTGTTCTGCTGTGTAGGGACAGTGGTCGGTGCCTACTGTGTTGAGTGTGCCGTCGGCAAGTGCATGCCAGAGGGCCTCACTGTCGGCCTCCGTGCGGAGCGGGGGGCTGATGACGTAGGGCGAGGTCTGTTCAAACGGTCCCGTATACTTTGAGTTATCGAGAAGAAGGTACTGGGGGCAGGTCTCTGCATAAACTGTCTGACCCCGGGAACGTGCCTCCCTGATATGTTCAAGTGATTCTGCTGCTGACACATGGACTATATAGAGCGGACATTCTGCTTTAACTGCCAGCTCAATGGCTTTTTTAACTGCAGATGCCTCCAGGCGGGAGGGTCTGGAGAGGAAATGGTACAGGGGGAGGGTATGACCGTGGAGGATAAATCTGTCTATCAGCCTATCAATCTCATCTCCCTCCTCACAGTGGACTGTGACGGTGCCACCGGCTTTGGCGACAGCCTTCATCACCCTGAGGAGATCCTCATCATCAAGTCCGACGGTTTGTTTGTAGGCCATGTATACCTTGAAGGAGGTGACACCCAGCCTGATGCACTCCATGATCTCACCGGGGATGCTCTCTCTCCACTCAACGGGACTGACATGAAAGGCGTAGTCAGTCAGGGAGTGTTCTGCATCTCTCATCCGCTTTTCAAGTGCCAGGTTCAGCGGCTCCCCCTTCTCCGGTGTCACAAAGTCGATCAGGGTGGTGGTGCCGCCATGCAGGGCTGCCCTGCTGCCGGTAAGGAAGTCGTCCGAGGAAAAGCCTGCAGGTGACGGCAGGTGCATGTGGACATGAGGATCAACGCCACCGGGAAGGACGAACATTCCTGTAGCGTCAATAATCCTGTCGGCATCATTTGCGGGTGAATCAGAAACTACTGAGGAAACTGTCCCGTCCTGTATCAGCACATCAGTGATGCGGCTTATCTCAGGAGTGACGACGGTGCCGTTTTTGATGAGTATCTTCATCGCGGTGTGGGACGTACTGGATTCGAACCAGTGACCTCTTGCGTGTGAAGCAAGCGCTCTAAACCGACTGAGCTAACGTCCCTTCTATCAAATGTCCTTGCGTGTGATCCGCCGATGGGCGGACAATACCAACCGCACTGACTTCTCTGGTGGAGACAAAGATAAAAAAATTATCTTTGTTTATAGGGCAGTCAGATTCCACCACAGCTTCAATGAATCACGACCGCATTACCGAAAAAAAAAAGAAAACTCCCTTCGGCCTGATCCTTCACCTTCATCCCCGGAAGGTAAGGGCGTCAACGCTGCGCTTCAGCCTCACTTACGGACTTGGCGGCATGGCAGCACTGCTGATGGTGTTACAGGTCGTTGCCGGACTGGTCGTATGTGCCCCTCGCCGGTGAGTTCATCAGGGAGGCGCTGCCGGGAGGAAAGGAGGTGGGACAGCCCACACTCACCAACTTCTTCAACCTGCATACCGGGGTGATCCCGCTGCTGACAATAGCACTGATGGCATGGCATTTCCGGCGTATACGCAGGACCGGAGGCGTCATCGTGGCAGAGAGGGACAGGGAGAGTTCCATGGTCTACACCAGGCCCCACCTTGTCAACCGCTAGTTTGTCGTGGCACTGGTCCTTCTTGCAGCCATCTTCCTCATCAGCCTCCTGAAACCGTCAAGGGAGACAGGAAGCAGAGAACCCGGCACAACGCTCAGGGTGATTGGCAATATTGAAGATTTGCCTCCCGGAACGGTAATTCCCGACAGGATTAATAAACTCTATATCATAAGGGAGAAGGATGGCGGGTTCCTGGCACTATCGATTGTGTGCCCGCACCTCGGATGCTCGGTTCTGTGGGATGAGACAAAGAGACAGTTCGGCTGCCCGTGCCATTCATCGGCCTTTGACCGTCAGGGAGTGGTGCTCAGCTTGCCGGCTCCGGGGCTTATTTTGTTGGCAGGAATACCTGTATCGAGTGCCACAAGATAGAGGACGACCTCTGGACAGGATCCTCTACAACCTCGGCCTGCTCGATAACACCCTTGGCAATACCTCAGCGGCAGAAGGGTATCTGATTAAGGCTTTCGAAAAGGAACCTGAGAACTATGATTACCTGTATGCCCTGGCTACCTTCTACCTGGAGCACGGTGAGAAGGCTAAGGCCATGATCTATGCACGCCAGCTCGCTCAGAAATTCCCGGATAATCCTGCCGGCAGGCAGTTGGTTGATGCTGCAGGCAAATAGAATAGAGAGGCGCAATTTGCGCATCTTTATCCTGCTATCTGCTTAACCCTTCTACCTGTCCACCGGGTATGGCTTATGCTGCGGCCACTGGCGAGGCTCCTCGGTGATCTTCTGCATAACCGTCTCCACGGCTTTCATCAGCTGAGTGTCATACCCATCGGCATATTTTTTTGAGTCAATGTCAATGATAATGTCAGGTGTCACTCCCTCATTTTCCACCACCCATTCACCCTTTTCATTATAGATGCGGTAATCGGGGGCAGTTAGACCACCACCGTCAATCAGGTCTATGAACATCGACACACCCACCAGTCCGCCCCAGGTGCGGGTACCGATTATAGGTCCCATGCCGAACCAGCGGAACTCATATGGCAGTTCATCGCCGCCGGAGCCGGCATACCTGTTGGTTATCAGCGCCATATGGGCATCTACAGCAAGATGCGGTATGGGCTGGTCTGCCGACTGCCTGCGTGTCCAGAAGGCATGAGGCTTCTTTTGAAGGCGTTGCAGGAAGATCTCCGGGTCAAGGCCCCCACCATTGAAGCGTCCGTCAATGATCAGCCCCTCCTTCTTCGTCTGTGAATAGAAATATCTCGGGAAATCGGTAGCCGAACCGTTCCATGTATCAGGCAGATATATGTAACCAATCTTTCCGCCGGATGCTCTGTCAACTGTCTTGCGGTTCGACTCCAGCCAGTCCATGTACCGGAAGCTTGTTTCACTTCCTGCCGGTACTACAGTCACCTGCCTGGCGCCTGCCAGAACCGGTTTGGAGTTTACAGTCAGTGTGACCTGCTTGCCTGCAAGCCCGATGAAATAGCTGTATATCTCCCTGTCGGCCTTAACTTCGGTGTTGTTGACCTTAAGCAGGTAATCACCCTCACTGATGTTGAGACCCGGTTTCGCCAGGGGCGGCCAGGCTTCGCGCGACCAGTCCTTCTCCCGGTATATCTTACTGAAGCGATAGAGGTTGGCTTTCTTGTCAGGTGAGTAGTCCGCCCCCAGCATTCCCACATTCACACGTTCAGCACTGCGTTTGCTGTCACCGCCATAGACATATGTGTGCGATGTGTTCAGTTCGGCTATCATCTCCCCGATGATGAAAGTGAGATCCTGCCTGCATGAAGCCCTGTCGGCCAGCCTGGCATACTTCTCCCTGAGGGCATTCCAGTCCTGACCGTGCATCCCCGGCTCATAGTAATAATCGCGCTCCATGCGCCATGCCTCGTTGAAGATCTGCTTCCACTCACTGACGGGATCATACCAGACCTTCAGGTCAGAGAGCTTGAGAGGTTTAGCGGTTCCTCCCGATGAGGGGATCAGTGACAGGCTCTTGTCCTTTGCAATTATGATCGTGCTGCCGTCGGCCGACAGGTTGTAACCGTCTATCTTTTCTGCCAGGGAGCTCTCTCTCTCATTTTCAAACGAGTAGGAATATAGTGTCATGGGTCCGTGTCCTGCCACCTCGAAACGGTTAAAGTTGCCCTCATCGCTGTTGAGGTAAAAGAGTGATAATTCGTTAACCGCGAGGTTGCGGTAATTACCTTTGGCAAGAGGAAGGGCTTCAGTGCGGTCGGTTATACCGTCAAAGTCTATACGGACCGTTACCGGCGCATCGCTCTGCGGCGCCGTCACTGCAGCCTGCTCCTCGTCACTTTTGTACGGGACTATCGACTTGCCGTCTTTCTTCAGGGTGATAGCATAGATGCCGGCTATCTCCTGGTAGACCATTTCCCACTCCAGATCGCAGTAGGTAGGCTCGAACCTGCGGTTTGAGATGAAGATCAGGTGTTCGCCGTCATTGGTAAAGACCGGATTTGAATCGTGGAAAAGCCCGTTACTGACGCAGTTTATTGTCTTGTTTTCAAGGCTGTAGATATAAAGCTGGTACATGTAGGCTTCATTCATCCTGGAATAAGTGATGTACCGGCTGTCGGGCGACCACGAATAGTCATAAATTGATTTCAGGTCTAGGGAGACATCGACGTTCTCATAATCTTCCTTATCGACCTTTGTGATTGCCTTTGTTGCTATATCAATGTACCAGAGTGTAAGGGTCTGGTCGGTCCATGCGATCTTTTTGCTGTCGGGCGACCATTTGAGAGTATGTCGGTATCCATCCCTGTGAGTTGTCAGCTTCACCGGATCCTCCATACCGTCAGGGTTGACAATATAGAGCTCATATTCACCGGATTTATCTGAAAAGTAAGCTATCCATTTGCCGTCGGGCGACCATACGGCATCCTTGTCCCTGGCGCCTGATGAATTTGTCAGGTTCCTCACCGGGCCCTCCTCCTCTGGCAGGGTGAAGATATCACCGCGGGCAACGATCAGCGCCCTTTTTCCTGTAGGCGAAATATCGGCACGGGTGATATTGCCACTGATATCTTTCATGAAGGGCCTTCTCTCCTCCATGTCGTTGGGGATGCTTACCGGTATCTTTGCCGGGGTATTGGTGGCCAGATCGAGCATCCAGATATCTCCTCCAAGCTCATAGACTATTTTGTTGCTGCCGTAGTCGGGATGTCTGACATCATAAACAGTATGCCTGGTCACCTGTTCAATCTTTCCGGTTCCGGTGTCATATGACCAGATATTCAACACCCTGTCGCGGTCAGAGCTGAAATATATCTTATCACCGATCCACATCGGGAACCTGTCAGAGCCGTCGTAGTTGCTTATGTTTGTCTCGACGTCAGTTTTAAGGTCATAGATATAGATCTCCTGCGCCCTGCCACCCTTGTAACGCTTCCAGGTGGCATTGTCCTGGGCGTCCTTGTTGTAGGCTATTCTTCTGCCGTCGGGTGAGAAGCTTCCGCGGGCAGCATCATACATGATCATCTCCTCGAGTCCTGTGCCGTCAGGAGAGACGAGGTACATCTTTACATAATGCGACGGGCTGTTACGGCCCGAAGTGAACATGATCTTGTTTTTCGTGCTGTTCCATCCCACAACTTCGTCTGTGCCTGGATGGAAGGTGAGCCTGGTGATATCACCTCCGTTGATGTTCATGACATAGACGTCGGCATTGCCGTCATATTCGCCCGTGAAGGCAATGAGGCTGCCGTCGGGTGATATCTCGGGATAGGTCTCACGGCCGTCGCTGAATGTCAGGCGGCAGGCAGTTCCGCCCTCAGCGGGTGCCTTCCAGAGATCGCCGCCGCTGGCGAAGACAATGGTGTTCCCCTGTATGTCAGGGTATTGCATGAAGGGATCCTGTGCACCGGATGTGAGTGCCGGAGCAAGGAAAACCAGGAGCAACATGATCCGGAGTCTATATCCGGGCCTGCTGTAATGATGTCCATTGATGTTTTTCATATAGCTGGTGTTTAATGATTGACACAAACGGGTCAGACGATTATCTGCTGACAGAATTATCAAATGTACATGACATAATGGTAAAAATCAATGAGCATAGACGTGGCTGCCCAATCTCACTGGAAAATAGAGGTTCATGTAGTGCGGTGCGACGCTTGCCGTCAACTGCGGAAAATTATTCTGTCACGACAATCCACGGCCTGACAGACCATTCGGTTATAAGTCCGTTCTTCACGTACGGGTCATGCTTTACAAAGTCATGAGCAGCGGCGGGGGTATCTCCCCTGAAAATAAGCACTGCGCCGTCGGCCGGCTCGGCCAGGGCCCCGGCCATCACCAGTCGTCCGTCAGAATGAAACTCTCCGACCAGCCCCAGGTGCTCTTCACGGAAAGGTGCCCGGCGACTGACATAGTTATCCACAGTTTTATAGAACAGGATGTAATACATTGCTCATCAAGATTATTGATCGTTGCCTTCCTGTGCCAGGAGGGCTATATCTTTTCCGTAAATGGTATCTTTGGGATAATCATGCACCGATAACCTTATCATTGAGAGGGCCAGCTCCTCCATGGTGTTAAAGTTATCAGGGCTGAGCTTTCTGCCAACAGGGAAGAACCAGTTGATGTAGCTGTAAAAGGCGTGTGCCTTCTTCTGTCCCTTATATGGTTTGATGAAGCCGGGTCTGTAGCCGTACACTCTGCTGAAAGGAAGCTTACGAAGGTCATTCTCGGTCTTCCCCTTGATCGTGGCCCATTCAACCCTGCTCTTTTCGGTACCGTCAGTTCCGGCACCGGAGACGTAGATGAACACCATTTCCGGGTTGAGCCTGCTGACGGTCTCTCCGAAGTGCATGGTGAGGTCATAGGTCACCCGACGGTATTTGTCCATCTTCATTCCAACCGATGATACCCCGAGGCAAAAGAAGCAGGCGTCATAACCAGCAAGTTGTTCCGCCACCGGTGAGAGATCATGGAAATCCTCATGGATGATCTCCTTCAGCTTGGGGTGGGTGATCCCCAGTGGTCTCCTGTTTATTATCAGTATATTGCTGGTGGCAGGGTTTTCCAGGCATACAAGAAGAACACCTTCCCCGACCATTCCGGTTGAGCCGGTGATGATGACTTTCAATCCCTGTTCCATAACTTTAAGTATTGATTTCCGGGGCAAAGTAACAACAATATGACCTTAT
Organism: Bacteroidales bacterium; assembly: GCA_011620595.1. Classification (GTDB taxonomy): domain Bacteria; phylum Bacteroidota; class Bacteroidia; order Bacteroidales; family VadinHA17; genus SR-FBR-E99. The sequence goes on from WOYX01000059.1 coordinate 73,210, forward strand.
TGGAGTGATCAGACAAATATTTACCATAAAACCCACATGATTGAATCAAATCACAAATACCTATAAGAATAATTCATTATCAATCATGTGCGACTCTACCACTCAGGCGGGACAGGCATCTGACCCTTAAAAATAAATTATTTACGGATGAAATCATATTTGGAATTAATGAAAAGTTATTTTTACTGGCCAGTTTGAAGTATCAGTAGTGGAAACAGTATACCGGAACCACAACAGAGAGTAATTATCATGCTGGTATCAGAATTAAGGGATTACGGCTATCGCCGGGTTATGCTGGCTGTTGACGGCCTCAGGCTGATATTTCACAGCAGGGACTTTAAATGGCTCATGTTTATCTTTTTCATAGGGTTGGGAGCATTCAACGCTGTCACCACATGGATTGAAAATATTCTTGGACCGAGAGGCTTTACTTCCGAGCAGGCAGGAATTACAGGCGGGTTCATGATCATCGGGGGTATCTTTGGAGCGGTAATTATCCCCCTGTTATCAGGTCATTACAGGAAAAGAAATCCATTTATAATTATTTCTTTGGCCGGTGCTACTCTCAGTCTTGCCGGAATAACCTTTGCCACAGGTTACCCGTTGCTGATGGCATCAGGAGCAGCGTTCGGTTTTTTCCTTCTCAGCTCCGGCCCTGTAGGCTTTCAGTATGGTGCCGAGGTGACCTATCCTGTCTCTGAAGGCACATCAAACGGTTTCCCGGTGCTCATGCGACAGATCCCGGGCATCGCCTTTATCTTCGGGATGGACAGCTTCAAGTCTGCACCAACAGGATCAATGACCAGGCCGCTTGTTGTACTGATAGTATTAATGGTACCTGGCTTCATGAGTTCAATGAGGCTGAATGAATCAACGTTTCCCGAGAACAAGTAATGTGACTGTGCCGGTAGAGAGTAACAATGGTTTTTTGCAGAAGTTCAGAACTGCTTTTCGTTCACTTCAGTCAAGGAATTACCGTCTTTTTTTCAGTGGACAAAGCGTCTCTCTGATAGGCACCTGGATGCAGCGCATTGCGTTGCCGTGGGTAGTCTACCAGATGACAGGGTCAGAGGTGTTGCTGGGTGTGGTGGGTTTTGCCGGGCAGATCCCGTCTTTTTTGCTGGCACCTGTGGCAGGTGTTCTGATTGACAGGTGGAGCAGGTACAGGGTGCTCATTGTAACGCAGGTAATCTCGATGGTACAGGCAGGAATCCTTGCCTGGCTCAGCCTGGCAGGTGTACTGCAGATCTGGCATATCATTCTTCTGAGCGTGATGCTTGGTTGCATAAATGCTTTTGATATGCCGGCACGACATTCATTTGTCATAGATATGGTTGAGGATAAGAGTCACCTGGGAAATGCAATAGCTCTTAACTCAATGATGGTCAACGGTGCAAGACTTATTGGTCCGTCTGTCGCAGGAGTGCTCCTGGCAACGGTTGGAGAGGGAGCCTGTTTTCTTATTAATGCCATCAGCTTTGTTTTTGTCATTCTTTCACTTTTAATGATGCATGTGCATGTAAATGAGGAAAAGAAGAAAGAAGCGCAGATGATCAGCGAACTGAAGGAAGGGTTTAATTATATTTTCGGCTTTGCGCCGATAAAGAATATCATTCTTTTGCTGGCGCTTGTAAGCTTTATGGGTGCTTCTTACCAGGTGCTGATGCCTGTGCTGGTCAAGGGTGTGCTTCACGGCGAGTCAAATACGTACGGCTTCCTCATGGCAGCATCAGGGGCAGGAGCGTTGCTTGGCGCATTTTACCTGGCATCACGTGAGACAGTCCTCAAGCTGGGGCGGCTTATCCCGGCGGCAGCAGCACTGTTGTCTGCCAGCCTCATGGCGCTCTCATTCAGCAAGTCATTTATAATTTCCGAGTTCCTGATGTTTTTTACAGGTCTGGGTATGTTGACACACACAGCAGCAAGCAATACTATTCTCCAGACAATTACAGATGACAATAAACGAGGAAGGGTGATGAGTTTTTATACCATGGCATTGATGGGTACGGCGCCGTTCGGCAGTCTCCTTGCCGGCTGGATGGCAAAGATGATTGGAACACCATGGACGCTATTTATCGGCGGAGCTGCTTGCATGGCAGGAGCTCTCTTCTTTTACCGCAAATTGCCTGAACTGAGGAGTATCGTCCATCCCGTTTACGTCAGGATGGGCATAATACCCGAGGTGGCCACAGGATTAAGAGACGCTTCAGACCCTGTCATGAGAGGTGATTGAAAAGCAGATGGTGTCAGGGGCCATTTGAAAACCGGGCCGGTGAGGCAAACCCTCTTATTCTTATAGTATAGAGAAAATCAAGTGCGAACTGATCGCGCGGTATGAGATCAGTGCTTCCTAAAAGGGAAAAATTCAGAAGGGTGTATTTTATCTTCTGGTCACACCTTTCTTTTCAATAGTGTTTCCGAAGAAGACAAGTGATGAAATGCCCCCGGCGCAGCTGTTCACTCAGTGCCGCTGGTGATAAGGAAAGTACTTTCCGGGAGGCGATAGCAGGTAATCGTTATGCTTCAGCCCGTCTTTACTTCAGGGATCTCTCCGCTTCTCTGTCCTGACCGTCGGTAAAATCCCCCTTTCTATCGATAATAAATAATCCACTGTCTAATAGATTTTTCTGGCCGGGCTGTCGCATTGTAATTTTGTCTCGTCAGATTTCACGAAATGATAAGGATGAGAACAAAAAGAATTATCACAGTGGTTATAGCGATTATATTAATTGCTTTTCCGCTATCAGCCCAGCAGAAGCAATGGACGCTGGCCGAGTGTATTGATTATGCTCTGAAAAGGAATATCCAGGTACGCAAGGCGGAGGTCTCTGTCAGCGTGGGAGAGATCAGCCTTCAGCAGGCGAAAGACGACCGCTGGCCCAGTCTGAGTGCCTCACTGGGTGAGAACCTGGGATGGCAGCAGGTGACCGGCACCGACGGTGAGACCTCGTTTGATGGCTCGGCACGCACCAGCGCTTCTCTGAACAGCGGCGTGACCCTCTTCAGCGGTTTTCAGACACGTAACCAGATCAGACAGGCCGAACTGAACTTTGAAAGTCTTCAGTACAGCACCGCTGAGACAAGGGAGAATGTCTGCCTGAACATAATGAACGCTTATCTGCAGGTTCTCTATGCAGAGGAGCAGGTCGTCAACAGCCGCAACCAGGCTGACGCCACTTCTGAAGAACTGGCCCTGGCAAAAGAAAGGTATGGCCTCGGAGCCATTGCCAACAGCGACTACCTGCAGGTGAAGACCCAGCTCGCGAGCGAGGAGCTGACACTTGCCAACGCGGTAAATAATCTGAAGATGGCGAAGGTGACACTGATGCAGCTTATGGAATATCCTGTTGATGAGTCATTTGAAATTGCCAGGCCGGATATGGATGTCATTATATCGACTATACCCGCTGCCGATGCGGCGACTGTTTATGAAGAGGCTCTTCAGGTAAAGCCCCGGATCAAGAATGCAGAAATAAACCGTGAGAGTTCGGAGGTGGACCTTGATCTGGCAAAGGGAGGATTTTATCCATCCGTCTCGATGAATGCCGGGCTGAGCACAGGATTCACCCAGGCGGCAGAGATGGGATCACAGCTAAAGAGCGGATTCTCGCCTTCAGTGGGATTATCCGTTTCCATACCCATTTTCAGGAACAACCAGAACAAATCGTCAGTGGCCAGGTCGAAGTATGGAATTACCACTGCAGAGCTCGATGAGCTCAACACAAAGAACCAGTTGCGCAAGGAGGTAGAGCAGGCGGTCCTTGACGCACAGTCGGCCGTCATCAGTTATGAGGCTGCAGTCAAACAGCACGACGCATCCCTGGAATCGTACAATGTGGCCGAGGAGAAGTTCAAGCTCGGAGCCATGAACTCCATCGATTTCCTGATACAAAAGACAAACCTGACCACGGCTGAGAGCAAGCTGCTTCAGGCAAAATACGAGCTTGTTTACAGTCACAAGATCATCGACTTCTACAGGGGAGTCCCACTTTCGTTTTAAAAATTATGGAACAATTAAAGAGTGATAACAATGAAAGGCAAGAGAATTTTAATAAGCGGCGGAATGCTGGCGGTTGTTGCGATAACGCTGCTGACTGTTCATAGCTGCAAGAAGAGCAAGTCATACATTTATGAGACCTCGAAAGTAACGAAGGGCTCGATTGTCAATACCGTTACCGCTTCAGGGACCATTGAGGCCATCACCTCGGTGATTGTGGGAACGCAGGTATCAGGTATTGTTGAAAAGCTGCATGTGGACTTTAACACACAGGTAAAAAAGGGACAGGTCCTTGCAGAGCTGGACAAGACTGCACTGAAATCAAGCGTGCAGCAGTCGCTTGCCACACTTGAGAATGCCAGGGCAGAGATGGAATACCAGGCTTCAAATTATGAGCGGAGCAAGGCTCTTTATGAGAAGAACCTGATTGCGCAGGCTGATCATGACCAGGCCAGGTACAACTATGAGAAATCAAAGGCCACGCTTAAGAACTCGCAGGCGCAGTATGACAAAGCGCTGGTTCAGCTTGGCTATGCTACAATATACTCACCCATCGACGGGGTGGTGATGAACAGGGCGGTTGATGAAGGCCAGACAGTTGCAGCCAGCTTCAACACCCCGGAGATCTTCACAATAGCCCAGGACCTTACGCAGATGCAGGTAGAGGCCGACATTGACGAATCAGATATCGGGATGATCAGTAAGGGACAGCGGGTAGAGTTTGATGTCGATGCATTCCCCGATGAGAAATTCGCAGGCACCGTTGAACAGATAAGGCTGTCACCGGTCAACACATCTGGTGTTGTTACCTACACGGTTATCATCAATGCTCCCAATCCTGACAAAAAGCTTCTGCCCGGAATGACGGCCAACATTGTCATCTATGTGGAGGAGATAAAAGATGTGCTTACAGTTCCTTACAAGGCGGTGAAGTTTACCCCTGAGGCTGATTATCTTGCCAGGCTGGGGAGGGAGATGGCTTCCGCGCGTGATAAGAATGGCGCGACCGGAGGCGCCGGCATTCCCGGTGGCACCGGCAGGCTTGCAGGAGGCATGAGCGGCCCGGGGTCAGGTACAGGAGCAGGTAGTGGAATGCGAGGCATTTCCGGTGGCCAGCTGCCGGAAGGCTTTACCCCGCCTGAGGGATTCGAGATGCCCACAATGGTCTGGGTGAAGGATGAGAAGGGCATCCACCCGGTCAGGGTGGAACTCGGATCTAACGACGGTGACAATGCAGAGGTAAAAGCAGGTCTGAAAGAAGGTGCCGAGGTTGTCACAAGGATGACGCTGGCCACTGCAAATGAGAAGAAAGAGCAGGAGATGGCTTCAAATCCCTTCATGCCGGCCCCTCCCGGAAGAAGAAATACGCGGAGTACATCCAGCGCATCAGGAACAAACTCATCTGCACGAAACTGACTATGAAGGCAATTATTGACATATCATCATTGAAAAAGGACTATTACGTGGGAGAGGTGACGGTCCATGCCCTGAGGGGTGTTGACCTGAAGATCAACCAGGGTGAGTTTGTTGCGATCATGGGGGCCAGCGGCTCCGGCAAGTCGACCATGCTGAACATCATTGGCTGCCTGGACAGGCCAACGGAAGGTACATATATCCTTGACGGAGTGAATGTAGCCGGGATGTCCAGGAACGAAAGGGCTGCGATACGCAACCTGAAGATAGGCTTCGTCTTTCAGTCGTATAACCTGCTATCACGCACCTCGGCACTGGAGAATGTGGAGCTGCCTCTCATGTACAACTCAGCGGTAAAGGCTAAGGAGCGCAGGGAGAGGGCTGTTGCAGCGCTCGAAGCGGTAGGCCTGGCTGACAGGATGGGTCACATGCCCAACCAGCTCTCCGGCGGACAGCAGCAGAGGGTGGCCATTGCCCGCTCACTGGTGAATGACCCGGTGGTGATCCTTGCCGATGAGGCCACGGGTAACCTTGACAGCCGGACATCATATGAGATCATGTCGCTGTTCCAGGATCTGAACAGCAAAGGCAAGACCATAGTCTTCGTGACACATGAGCCTGACATAGCCCGCTGCATGACACGCAGCGTCGTGTTCCGCGACGGGCATATCATAAGGGAGGAAGAGATAAGAAACCGTATCGTTGCCGGAGAGGTACTTGAAGCATTGCCGGTTGAAGAAGATTAAAAAGAGATCAGGATGAATATTGGAAATCTATTGAAAGTTGCACTGAATGCGCTGAAGCGCAATAAGATGCGTTCTCTCCTGACCATGCTCGGGATAATCATCGGCGTGGCATCAGTCATCACCATGCTCGCCATTGGCCAGGGATCAAAGAAGAGCATACAGGATCAGATAGCGAGTATGGGTTCGAACATGCTTTTCGTAATGCCCTCCAGCATGCGCACGGGAGGCGTTCAGCAGGGAAGCGCCAGCTCGCAGAGTCTGACAGTGAATGATGTCAGCGCCATTAAAACGGAGTGTGATGCCGTGATTGCAGTGTCACCCGAGGTCAGAAGCAGCGGACAGGCCGTCTATGGTAATTCAAACTGGCCCACGACAATATATGGTGGCAATGTGGACTATCTTGAGATTAAAAGCTGGAAAGTAGTCAGCGGACGCAATCTGAGCGACAATGAGGCTAAGGGCTCTGCAAAGGTGTGTCTCATCGGACGCACCGTGGCCGACGAGCTGTTTGGCGAAGGGATAGATCCCACGGGTGAGACAATACGTTTTAAGAATATCCCTTTTAAAATTATAGGTGTGCTGGAAGAGAAGGGGCAGAACAGCTTCGGGCAGGACCAGGACGATGTGCTGATTGCACCCTATACAACCGTTCAGAAACGGATCCTTGCCCAGACTCATATCCAGTCTATACAAATGTCAGCCCGCAGCGCTGAAGAATCAGCCCTGGCTATGGAGCAGGTGGAGGAAGTGCTTCGGCGCACCCATAAGCTGCGTGAGAATGAAGATAATGATTTTCAGGTCAGAAGCCAGGAGGAGCTTTCAACCACGATGACCTCCGTGACAGATATACTTACCATTCTTCTGGGTGCAATAGCAGGAATATCACTACTGGTGGGAGGCATCGGGATAATGAATATCATGTATGTCTCGGTCACTGAGCGCACCAGGGAGATAGGGCTGAGGATGTCGCTCGGTGGCAAGAGTATGGATATACTGCTTCAGTTCCTGATAGAATCTATTATGCTTAGTGTTTTCGGAGGTATAGTTGGTATCATGCTGGGCTTTGCGGCCTCACAAATCGTTGAGGCACTTACCTCATGGCCTATAAGCGTGATGTGGAGCTCTGCAATACTGGCGTTTGTTGTGTGTACGGTTATCGGTATCTTCTTTGGATGGTACCCTGCAAGGAGGGCAGCTGAGCTGGACCCGATCGATGCACTCAGATATGAATGATAATTGAAGGAGAATCATTAGCTTTGAAGATAGTATGAGTATTAAGGGAACGATAAGGAAGAGAAAGGGATTGCCTCTGCTGCTGCACGCAACAGGATGGTTAATCCTCTTCATACTGCCTCAGTTCCTGATAGCAGGCGGACTGTTCAAAGATAGCCGGACCACCACTGTTATTTTATTTAACACCTTTGTCTTCTTCGTTCTGTTCTACGTCAATTACCTCTGGCTGGTCCCGCGACTGGCCGACAAGGGCAGATGGTTCAGCTTCATTATTCTTGCAGCATCCCTGATAGTGATAATGGGATTGGCTTCAGGGGAGTTCTATGAACGGCTCTTCACTCCACCCCCGGAGGTCATTGAACGGATGAGGGAGGAAGAGCAAAGGACTCCGCACAGTGATGATCGCGGCAGGCGCAGGGGAGAAGGTATGGCGCTCTACAACTTCTTCATAACCTCATTCCTTGTCTCAGGGTTTGCGGTCGGATTAAGGTATGCTGAGAGTGCTCTGCGGAAGGAGGAGGAGATCAAGGAACTGGAGCGTGAGAAGCTGAACTCGGAGCTGGCGCTTCTTAAGAACCAGGTCAGTCCCCACTTCTTCTTTAACACGCTGAACAATATCTATTCGCTCATTGAGATAAATCAGAAAGATGCGCAGGAGGCAGTGCTCAGCCTCTCGAAGATGATGCGTTACATGCTCTATGAATCGGAGCAGGGAAATACAAAGCTCAGCCACGAGATAGAATTCATGAAGGGTTATATCGATCTCATGAAGCTCCGGATGAGTGACCGCGTAAGACTTACTGTCAGCTGGCCTTCGGAGTATGACGATCTTGATCTGCCTCCGCTGCTGTTCATTCCGTTTATAGAAAACGCTTTCAAGCACGGTGTGAGCTATCAGAGTAACTCCTTCATTGAGATCTCCCTGAGTCAGGAGAAGGATCTGATCTTCTTTGTTGCCAGAAACAGCGTAAGCGCGGCGAACACAGGCGGGCCTCAGACCGTGTCGGGCATCGGACTGGAGAATGTCAGGAAGAGACTCGCATTACTTTACCCCGGCCGTCATGAGCTGAAAATCGATGAGCAGGAATCGGTGTTCAGTGTTAAGCTGACGATAAAGACTCAACCCCCGGGCGGATGATAAAGGTCGTTGCCATAGATGATGAGCCGCTGGCGCTCCAGCTGGTCAGGGGATATGTTGAGAAGACGCCCTTTCTTGAGCTGGCAGGTGTCTTCGACAATCCTGTAGAGGCTGTGGCATTTATAGGTTCATCAGATGTTGACCTGGTGCTTCTCGACGTGCAGATGCCCGATCTGAAGGGCACCGAGATGGCCAGGGTCATCAGCGGCGGACCGAAGGTCATCTTCACCACGGCCTATGAGAAGTATGCTCTTGAGGGCTTCAGGCTTGACGCCATCGATTATCTGCTGAAGCCCTTCAGCTATGCCGAGTTCCTGAAAGCGGCACAGAAGGCTGACAGGCTGATAGAGCTAGAGAGGAAGGAGCTGCCGGAGCTTGAGGTGCGGAGTGATTTTCTCTTCATCAAGTCAGACTATAAGATCAGGCGCATCAATTTTTCGGAGATACATTACATTGAGGGTCTCAAGGATTATGTAAAGATATTCCTCAGGGGAGAGAAGAGGCCAGTCCTCTCGTTATCCACCATGAAGGCGCTGGAGGCCAGGCTGCCGGAGGACAGATTCATGCGCGTTCACCGGTCATATATTGTCAACCTGGAGACCGTGAAGGTCATAGAGCGTGGCCGCATCGTCTATGGCGAGGTGCGGATACCTGTCACCGACCAATACCGCGACAGGTTCCAGGAGTTCCTTGACCGGAACTTCATCTGAGAGCAGGTGCCACCTTGCCGGAAACCAGGCCTGTAACCTTACT
>WOYX01000059.1:82589-101963 GCA_011620595.1 Bacteroidales bacterium
GAGCACAAGCAGCACCTGCGCGGGAAACCAAACCGGGAATACTATCTGAGCACAAGCAGCACCTGCGCGGGAAACCAAACCGGGAATACTATCTGAGCACAAACACCACCGGGACGGAAAACCAGACCGGAACCGGGTTGCCATCCTGCCTGCCGGGTTTCCACCTGGGCAGGCTGCTTATCACCCTCACCGCCTCGCTGTCAAGCAGCGGATCGACACTGCGGGTGACCTCAACGCGCGTCACCTCACCCGTGCTGCTCACTACGAACCTCAGCAGCACGGTTCCCTGTATCCTGTTCTGAATTGCATCCTCGGGATAGACGACAGTCTCTCCGATGTATCTCAGCAGCGCCTCCCTGCCACCCGGAAATGACGGCATCTCCTGTACAATGACGTAGGGCTCAGGCTCCGCCGGGGCTATCGGATCATCCCAGATAACATCCACGGGAACATCTTCAACAGCTGTGCCGTCCGTGAAATTCTGGTTCAGAATATCCGCCGGAAGCACACCATCACCTGTCACCCGGTTGTCAACAACCACCTCCGGAGCTACGAAACGGACATTGTTCATTGATTCTGCCGGAGCCCGGGGTGGCGGTGGTGCCTCAGGAGGAACTGGCGGATTGAGCAGATCAGCGTCAGGCATGGCGATGATATCAATTCGCATTCCGGGCTGAACAGCACTATGGTCAGCGGCAAAATAGGGAACAAGGAATAATGAGGTGCCGAGCATCAGCCCGGCCACCAGGGAAATACTCATGGTAGATGCATAACGCCGCCGGAGATCATAAGCTCCATACTCCTTGTTGCGGTCACGGAAGATAATATCATCAAAACCCGGGACCTTTTCTTTTTTTTTCTTCATAATTTAGAGTTTAGGTTAATTAAATTAATGAAGAGGCGCCTTCTGGCTTACAAACATCAAAAATTGTACCATCATCGTTTAACAGATGATAAAAATATGATATGAATCATTTATTTATGAGAAGCACCTGTTATCTTTGCCAGCGATATGAAAAAAAATACATAACGAAGAAAAAGAAAAGACAATTATGAAAAAAGTATTTGCCATTTTGATGCTGCTTCCATTAATGGCTGCAATGATTACAGGATGTGAAAAGGAGCCGGAAGATCTTTCCATTACGCTTGGTGCGCAGTCGAACCCCACGGTGCCCGGCTTTTATTCAGTTGCGCAGAACAAAACCTATACGATGAGCCAGGCAGCTGATAATCCCGGGGTAATTGACATTTTGTGCTTCTATGAGGCAGAGACGGGCAACAACATTGCTCTTGCCTCACCGGGTTCCGGCATCAGGGATATTTTCACAGGCGATGATATGCCTGACAACTGGACCATAAAGAACACCACATACTTTTTGCAGACCACGCTGACGGCTGATCAGTTTGATTCTGTGCAGGATGGTGACGCACTCATTGAGACCTCCTTTGACAGCGAAAATGCCCGCAAAAAGGCAAAAGATGTGCAGGTTGGACAGGTATGGGCATTCAGGACAGAGGATGGCACATATGGCCTTCTTCATGCTACAGCTGTTGAGCAGGGAATAAACGGAACTGTTACATTCCTGGTCAGGACGAAATAATCTTGCCATGCTGAAAAGGGTACAGACCATTGCACTGCTTTTCGTCCTGGCTGCTGCCGGTTGTGTGCAGGAAGAGCCCGTGACTACTCCTCTGGTGCTGCTTAGGTCAGCCAGTGAGTTCACGGCTGACGGCTCGGTAGTGGCGCCGGGAGGGTCTCTCAGGTTCGGCCTCTCTGTTTCTGGTGGCGGTGGAGCCATTACCAATCTGGTTGTCAGGAGGATCTCTGACGGTGTAGCTGTGACGGAGGCTGACAAGGGCATGTATATCAGCTATGGCGGTCTGGATACCATCCTTACATATACAAGGGGCTACGGTCAGGTTGAACAGTGGGTCTTCTCTGTAATGAACTCGTACCGTGATACGGCATCGGTGTCACTCACGGTACTGAAGGGTGCAGGCTCAGCCTGGGGTGAGATAGATTATCATCCCTCCATACGGATAGGCTTGCAGGACAACGTTAATCTTCCGCACTTTGCAGATCTGCATTCGGGTATGGCATGGGATGATGCAGGTGTGTCAGGATATGAAGCAGAGGTTGACATGTCTGCCTTCTGGTATATTACTTCCGGCAAATCGTCACCCACCCTCACCTGTCCCGCTTATTCATCGGCACTGACATACTACCCGTTGTTTGGGACATGGAGCGTCCGTAACCAGACCATGTATGACTATTACACTTCTGACAATGACCTGATTACTCCAGCGCAGTTTGACCTTGCTGACAATGACAGCCTGCTGGTCAATGCCTACAGGCCGGGCAGTGTTAGCGGCCAGTCGAAGTACGCGTACACTGGTAAAGTGGTGCCGTTCCGTACCGCCGACGGGAAGTATGGCCTGATAAAGGTGATCTATGCTGACGAAACAGCGGAAGGGGGAATGGAGATTGCCGTTAAGATTCAGAAATAAATCATGTAAAACAACTAAAAGTGAGGCTTAAAGGATTAATAATCCCGGCGATATTCTTTTTGACTTTTGCTGCCGGTGTCTCGGCCCAGGGGACTGTCAGAGGCAGGGTCACCGGCGGTCCGGAAGGCCGACCGCTTCAGAACGTTGCAGTTATAATCGACGGCACAAGGGGAGTGACAACCGGCAGCGATGGTGTCTTTCTTATTGACAGGATGCCGGCCGGCACCCACAGTGTGGAGGTAAGGATTCTTGGATACACCACTCTTACGGAGAGTGTGGAAGTTACTGACGGAACAACCGTCACCGTTGATTTTGCACTTGAGGAGGAGTATATTGATGCCGGGGAGGTGGTTGTAACTGCAAACCGTGGAGCAAGCCGTATTGCAGACGTGCCGGCACGTGTTACCCTGATAAGCTCTGCCTCCATTGAATCCAGGCCTGTCAGCAGTGTTGATGAGATACTGTTAACTGTTCCGGGCCTGAACATCAGCCGCTCCTTCGGGATCTTCTCCCATAAGTCGAGCGTGACAATGCGCGGTCTCAGCGGCAACGAGCAGGCAAGGGTGCTGGTGATGATTGACGGGGTGCCCGTCAACAAGTCAGACGGCGGGTCGGTTAACTGGAACCTTCTTGATCCGGCAATGGTCGACAGGATAGAGGTGGTGAAGGGACCGGCTTCATCAATGTACGGCAGCAACGCCATGGGAGGGGCTGTCAATATCATTACCCGCAGACCCGAAGAAGCGCTCACTGGAAGGGTTACAGCAGGATACGGCACTTACAATACCCTCTTCGGACGGGTAAGTCTCGGCCAAAGAATGAACCCCGGCACGGAAAAGGGTTTCTATTACCTCCTTAACGGATTCTACCGTCAGAGTGACGGATATATTACACAGTCGGAGTATGACAGGGCAGCAAATCCCTATATTGTTCCATCAGACATGCAGGAATACTCCGGAAGCCTCAAAGCCGGCTATAGCATCAGGAAGGGAGAGTTCATCGAGGCCGATTTTATTGCCTACAATGATAGGCGTGGTACCGGTGAATTGGTGTGGCAGGAACACGGGAACACCACTGACCATGATACCTGGCAGTTCAGGACCAGGTACAGCCTTGAACGCGACCGTTTATCAGCTGATGTCAGCTTCTACTGGCTGAAGGAGGACTACAAGAAGGTCAACGAGTACATGAAGGATGATTACACCTGGTACAATGTGCTTTCCGAAAGGGTTGATGCAGGAGTTCTCTCATCGGTAACCCGGAAGGCCGGAGCCCGTCACAGTATCTCGGCCGGTATTGACCTCAGGGCAGGAAGTGTTGACGCTGCTGATGTTTATTATACATCAACGGATATAGTCTATAACAGGGGCAGGATACTCAACACCGGCTTTTATGCACAGGATGCCATAACTCTGTTGCAAGACCGCCTGACAGTTACTGCCGGAGTCAGGTATGACCTCTCAATGTTTCGTGACGGTGCCTTCTTCATAGATACCCCGTCGGCTGAGACGGTCTTTATGAGAGACATAGAAGACCGTGACATGGATAATGTCACATGGGGTGCCCTCAGCCCGAAGCTGGCAGTTAATTATACCCCTTCTCCCGGCACGCGTATTTATGTTTCAGCCGGCCGTGGATTCCGTCCCTCAGTGCTTGATGACCTCTGCCGGTCAGGGCGTATCAGGGGCGGGTTCAAGCTTGCGAACCCGCAGGCCACCCCTGAATACCTTGTTAACCTGGAGGCTGGCGGCGACTTTACACTGGGCGGCAGGCTCAGAGCCTCTCTCTCGGCATGGTATTCAGTCGGCAAAGACTTCCTTTATTATGTAAATACGGGTGACTCAATAGATATGGGATACGGATTAAGGCCCATTCTGGTCAGGACCAATATCCCGCTTGTGGAGATCACCGGAGTGGAGGCTGAAATTAGCTATCCCGTCACCCCCGCACTGATGGTGGGTGCAGCGTGGGGATACAGTTATTCGGTGATATCTGATTACAGGCCGCTTGATGCCGCCGATCCCATTGACCTGACAGGCAATCATCTCACTGATGTGCCGTCGTCCACGCTGTCGATCACCGCACGCTGGAAGAACCGTTTCGTCAATACCGGTGTGATGGTGCGTTATCAGGGTGCCATGTGGGCAAATGACCTGAACATCTTTGACGAGGTTATCGGCAGTGACCGCTACCCGGCATATGTAACTGCTGACCTTATGCTCTCAAGGGTTTTTCTGGAAAGGATATCTGTTGATCTGGGGATTCAGAACATACTTGACACAAAGTTCTATGACAGCAAGGGGGCTGTCTGTCCGGGCAGGTTCATGACCCTCGGGCTGGGATACAGGTTCTGAAAGCGGAAACTGATGTCTTAGAAGTCTGCTTACAGCAGGCTGCTCTTTCATGTCTGCCATTCCTGGCCGGTTCTTTTGATCAGTTCCTTCCGGCCAGAGCCTCCGGCATGCCTCTTCTCCTCAGTTCCTCGCGGCCGATTTTTCCTGAACTGTACCCGGAGACTCGCCTTTTCCGACCCGCGCCTCCGGTCGTATCAGTGAAGTCCGAATCGGTATGAGAATTTGATCAGGAAGATATTGTACGGTTTGGTCTCATGGAACAGATCATGTGACTGGCGGCTCACATCGAACATACCCGAACCGGTGTAATAATCCCTGTTCTGTGACCAGACCAGGAATGCCGTTGAGCCGGGAAGAAACTCCCATCGAATCACGAAGTTATGAAGAAACTCGCTGACGGTGAAGTCGGGGTTGCCGAAATTGTAATCAATTATGCCGTCATGGTTTTCGTCGATCATATATGTGCCATCAGAGTAACTGGTCTCACTGCCTGTGAATGTCTGGTATCTGCCGGACATCTCATCGGCAACAGGATTTGTGATACGCTTGAAGTCACTGTACTTGCCCGAACCGAAGAAGGGCTGGCCCCAGTACTGAATTGTCAGGTCCGGCGTGATATTGTAATCAACCCTCAGGGACATACTGAGTATTTTCTGATCGATGGCGCCAAAGATGTACCTGGGTGTGTAGAGCCCGCTTGTTAACAAAGAGACAGTGGTCACGTACTGCATCTCATTTTTCGACCTGCTCCACTCCGGCTCAGCGCTGATTGTGAGAGTATTGACAGGCCGGTATTCCAGCTCAAAGCTGAGATTGTAACTTGTCCGGACGTCCATAAAGGTTTTATAGAGGCTGAAGTCAACCTCAGCGGAGAGCTTCTTCCGTGAGTTGGAGTTGATTCCTCCGCCTATATATAACTGTCCGGGCATTTTCATCGCCGGGCCGCCTCTGAGAAGCAGGTTGTCTGTCTCCTGACTGTTAAGCTGTGCGCTGATAAATGAGCTCCAGAGATTCTTATAATGTGCTGACCATGACTGAGATATGCCAACCAGGTTGGTATGGCCTCCGAAATCCATCAGATGAATGAGGTTCGTGCCGAAGTACATGCTGTTGAAGATACTGAACGGCTCGTAGATGTTGTAGTTTATTACCCCCACTCCCAGATACTGGTCGGCAACCTGCATGTATCCCATGTCATTCAGCTCCAGTCCTGGCGATTTCCATGCCGAGAGATAGAGAAACTGCCAGTTGCCTCCTATCTTGCCAGTCATCAGATTTCCGCCGAAGCCGCTCAGAGATGTTCGCGACGGGTCATACTCGGTGTATTCTGCATCCGGCCTCCTGAAGTTATGTATTACTGAGCGCTGTGTCCTGGCTATCGCATCCTCAGTTCCGCTTACGTTGCTGAGAACGGTGCGCAGCTGGAAGATATAGTTCATCTCGCCGAAATACTGTGTGACATCAATGCCTCCCGTTGTCGCAGATTTATGAAAGTAATTCTCAGTCTCCTCATTCAGAACCCTGATGGTACTGGTCATCATTCCCCCGATGATTGTGTTTCCAGCGTTGAAATCCTGCTGAACCCTTCCGATGGCAAAATTTGTCAGCGGTTCGGCGGTCAGGTATGATGTTTCGCCTGTCAGCTCATTACGGATTCTGGTATTGACATGTGAGGTCACCGCTTCAATGACCCCTACCGAGAGTCCGCCGGCCGATTTGCCGGTTAACTTTGCCGCACCGATGATTGGAGTGAACTGTGGTGTCCAGGCAAATTCACCCTCTTCTGCATCGTGGCTCAGTGACGGTCTCCTGCCTATTCGTCTCGAATAGAAAAGATTGTCGTTTCCCTCGCCACCATCGCCAATACCAAGGTTGTATGAGGTAATGTTCTTGCCCTCAATGAAGAAAGGTCTTTTCTCCCTGAAGTATGTTTCAAAGGCTGTCAGGTTGACTTCAGAGGGGTCAGCTTCGACCTGCCCGAAGTCGGGGTTCAGGGAGAGGCTGAGTATCATGTTGTTCGTCACTCCGATCTTGGCGTCAAGGCCTGCATTGGCTTTTATATCAGATCCGTCGTACCACGGGTTGCCCTCTTCCCCCTCGTAGGTTTCAAGTTTGGTCACCCCGTATGGTGTAAGATCAAACAGAGTTCGCGGTTCTATATTACTCAGTCCGTGAAGGAGCCCGAAATTGTGTACCAGCCCGGAGGCATTTCTGGCGACAGGCTGCCAGAAGTCTGTCTCATTGTGCCGGTATAGTTCCCTGATGACTTCAAAACCCCACACCTGATTCTCAGAGGCGGAGAAGCGGAGCTGGGTAAGGGGAATACGCATCTCTGCCGCCCATCCCCAGTCATAGATGGCTGTTTTTACATACCAGATGGGGTCGAAAGTCTCATCTTCGTTCATCCCGTCATCGGTCCAGATAAGGTCACCCTTCACGCCGGCAGCGCTGACTCCAAAGCCAAATGCGGTGCGCTGGTCAAAGTACGAATCAAATGCAACAATAATCTCGTCACCGTCGGTATCGTCACGCCGTGTCATCCTCGAGACGATGCTGTCAGGGGCGGTGTCATAGGCCTTTACGGCAACGTAAATACTGTGATTGTCATAGAGAAGCTTGAATTCGGTCTTCTGTTTTACCGGGGCTTCTTCATAAGGTTCATATTGCCGGAAATCATCTCCCCATTCTCCCTGCTCCCAGGCTTCATCATCCAACTCTCCGTTGATGACAGGCGGGTCAGTAATACGGGTGGCGGTGCAGATCCTCCTGGCAATATCCTGCCCGCTGACCGTCAGCGACAGCAGTACAGAGATGAAGATGAGGCATTTTTTCATTCGATTATTATTTCATTGGTCTAATGGAACTAGCATGAAAGAAAATAAGTATATCCTTTTCTGAGTTGCTGCTCATGCAAGTTTCATTAAGTCAGTATTGCAGGGTTACTACCAGACAGCGAGTCAAATTTAAATAAAATTCTGTTCACCACGGAAATACAATATTGAGGAATGGTCAAAAAAAAGAAGAGCGGGCTTATACCACCCTCTCTTCCGGACCTGCATGTACAGGCGCTTACCGCAGCCCGAACCTGTAGGTAAATTTTATAAGAAAGACGTCATAGGGTTTCTTATCGGTATAGAGATTGTTCAGATTCTGCTGAAGTGAAAACGAGCCTGTGCTGTCATAGTAGTTGCGTGTCTGCGACCATACGAGGTATATTGTTGATCCCGGACGGAATTCCCATCGGGCAACAAGGTTTGAAAGGAACTGATCATAGTTGTTGTCCGGATTACGGAAATCGTAGTCGCTGGTGCCGTCATTGTTGTCATCAACATAGTACCTGTTTTCATCCGGATCGAAAGTCATCTCACCGTCCGTCAGGATTCGGTAACGGTCTGAAAGTTTCTCTGCCCCGGGATCTGTAACTACCTTGAACCTGCTGTAGTTCATTGCTGCCAGGAATGGCTGTCCCCAGTACTGGATGGTTAGGTCGGGAGTGATGTTGTAGTTCAGCCTGAGCGACATACTGACTATCTGCTGGTCTATGCGGCTGAGAATGTAGTGGTTGCCTTCAGAAATATGGGATACGTACTGTAGGGTATTCATATTCTTTGAGTAGGAGGGGGAGAGCGTCACAGAAAAAGACTGTCCCGGTTTGGCCGTGAGGTTGAAGCCTGCGGAGTATCTTTTTGAGGTATTCTCGCCACCTTTTCCGCTGTTGGCCCACAAGGTTGCGTAGATCATTTTCGAGCTGTTTGAGCCTACATTGATGAAACCGTTGAGGTATGACGGGCTGAGCATGGAGGGGCCTCCGCGGAGCATGGTGTTGGAGAGGGAGTTGCCATCATAGTTGCCGCCGATGCTTATCCACCAGAGGTTTTTGAACTGGGTGTAAACGCTCAGGTTACCTCCGGTGAAAAGATGCGTGCCACCCCAGTCCCATCCGGTCCAGAAGTTTGCATTTGGTCTTATCTGCCTGAAGATGCTGAAGGGCTTGTCAAAGTTGTAGGCCGACCAGAGTCCTGTCATGATTGCGTCAGCGCTCTGCAGGTAACCTACGTCGTTGAGGTCAAACCCCGGCGACTTGAAATAGCCGAAGCCCATTATGTTCCAGTGGCCTCCTATTTTCCCTGCCTGCACGTTGCCACCGAAACCATTGATGGAGGTTCTTGTGGGGTCAACCTCAACATAATCAGCATCGGGTCTCTGGTAGAAGTGGACCGGTGAGCGCTGGATCCTTTCTATGGCTTCCTCGCTACCGTTGAGGTTGCTTGCCGCCACAGCTCCGGAGACAAACCAGCTTCTCTCACCGCCGAACTGATGGGAGAAATCAACTCCGGCAGTGTTGGCGCTTCTCACAAGTCCGTCGATGCCTGTTCCGTCAAGGAAACGATGTGTGTTGGTGAAGCCTCCCCCGATGACTGTGCGGCCCTCTCCAAAGTCCTTCATCACCCTTGAGACAAAGTAGTTGGTAAGGGGCTCCACCGTCTGCCACGATCTCTCACCCAGCGAGTCGATCTCTGCGCTGCCCTCTGCCGTCACTGCCTCCACGATACCTATAGAAAGGCCGTCCGGGGTCTTGCCGGTCAGCTTGGCGGCGCTGATGATGGGGGTAACACGCGGTACTCTTGCATATTCATTAGCTTCGGTTTCTGCATAGATCTGGGGGCTGCGGCCGATCCTCCTGGAGTAAAAGAGGTTGTCGAAGCCTATGTCTCCGTCGCCTATCCCAGTCTTGAAGCTTGTGATATTATTGCCTTCAATAAAGAAAGGTCTCTTCTCCTGAAAGAAGGTCTCATAGGCGGTAAGGTTGACCTCCGAAGGGTCAGCCTCAACCTGTCCGAAGTCAGGATTAACAGTGAGATCCAGGGTCATGTTATTGGTGATGCCGAATTTGGCGTCAAGTCCGGCGTTGTATTTCCAGGCGGAGCCGGTTGCAAAGGGGTTGCCCTCTTCGCTTTCAAATCGCTCATGGCTGCCCACCACGAATGGTGTTATGTCGGCCTGCTTTCTCGGTTTGATACCTGTTATACCGGTCATCTCACCGAAATTATGAACCAGGCCTGAGGAGTTGCGGTCTATATGTTGCCAGAAAGATGTCTCCTGCTTGCGGAACAGCTTTCTGAGCACCTCGAGCCCCCATATTCCGTTATCTGATATCCTGAATCTCAGCTGTGTGAGCGGTATTTTTATTTCAGCGGCCCACCCCCAGTCATACATCTGGGTGGCTGTGAACCAGATAGGATCCCAGGTTTCATCTTCTACCTGTGCGTCGCTGGCCCATATGAAATCGTTCTTCACTCCGGCAGCATTGACAATAAAGACAAAGCCGGTGCGAAGATCATGATAACTGTCAAAGGAGATGCCTACAAAGTCTCCGTCGGCGTTATCCCTCCGTGAGATGCGCCTGACGATACTGTCAGTCTGTGTGTCGAAGGCTTTTATGGCGACGTAAATATTATTGTCGTCGTACATCACGCAGAACCGGGTCTGTTGTGAGGGTTGAGCGCCGTTATGGGGTTCAAACTGGGTGAATTCACCGGTCCAGGTACCTGATAGCCAGGTTTCATCTTCAAGGTATCCGTCGATTGTGGGAGCTTTTGAGGTGAACAGTGCGCAGTAGCTCTTCCTGGGTATTGTATCCCTGGCGACTGCCAGCAGACACAAAAAGGCTAAAAACGCGGTCAGAGCAATTCTTTTCATGGCGGTAAGAGTTAAAATCCAAAATGCAAATCCGCTATAAAGACTTGCTTTTGGTCATAGTGCTGCATGGGGTCTTGCTCAGTCCTCAGTCGGCCACCTTCGCCATATCCTACGTTAAAACTACGGACTTCGTCCGATGTAGCAGACTTCGTCCGTCGGAGTCGGATGTCGAAGAAGGCTACGGCGGCTGGAAGCAGTCTTCAGGCGCAATTAAGAATTAAGAGTTGTCTTTTAGACTGTGGATTGTGGACTGAAAACTGTAAAAGGGGAAGGGAGGAGGGTTGGTCAGATGAACTCGTAGCTGTTGCCGGTGTGGGAGAGAAATCTGAAGAGTCCTTCACGGGGAATTATCAGGGAAGCGGTGTTTGTGTTGGGGTGGAAGGAGAGTCTTTCGTGGTTCAGCAGGTTTTTATCGATGAAAAGATGCACATGCCGGGTGTGGTCATTTATCAGTCCGAAGGGGGAGACGGAGCCCGGGGTGAGCCCCAGGTACTGCATCAGCCTCCTGTCTGAAGCGAAGGAGAGCTTGCCCTGGTGCAGCTTCTGTTCCAGTTCCCTGATGTTGAGTTTTGATTCATAGTAGAGTATTACCAGGTAATGCCTGTTGCCCTTGTGATTGCGGAAAAAGATATTCTTGCAGTGTCCTGAATCAATACCGGCCCAATATTTCATGGCCTCCTCAACCGTCGGCACCGGCGGGTGTTCAATATACTCGTATGGGATCTCAAGACGGTCGAGCAGAGCATATAGTTCTGCCGGTCCTCTCATTGTCCGCCTGAGGGTTTGGGACAGTACCTGAACTGCATCTCACAGAGCAGTGCCAGATCTTCGCCTGCTTCCCGGAGGTCTACATCCTCTTCATCATAATGCCATTCGATCTCCACGGGTACACCCTCCTCCTTCAGTGTCTGAAGGTTTGTAAATATATCGAAGAGAAACTTGGCTGACGACGAATTGAAATACTCGAGATCAAGTTTCAGCAGGAGGGGTTTCTGGTCAGTATATGGTCTCTTCTCCCTGACCCAGGTCAGAAACTCTTCCATCCATTCCAAAACAGGATAATACAGGCTGCGGACATCTTCCGGCGCCGATTTGCCGGCAATGAGAAACTTATTTTCTTCAGGTGCCAGGATGATCTCCGGTGTGAGGTCGGTGGCCCTGTGTCTGAAATCTTTCATTCTACTCCCCTTTTATGCAAAAGTTGCAATTTTTCTTCAAATGTCAAAAATAAATATCAGAGCAGCCCCATTGCGTCAGCATCAGGACTGTAGCCTTCATCTTCCGACAGAGCCGGACGGCGCGAAGCAGCTACTGCCAGCATGTCGCAACGTTCGTTCTCAGGGTCATTGTTATGGCCTTTAACCCATTTCAGTGTCACTTTATGCCGGCGGTATGCCTCCAGGAACCTTATCCAGAGATCCGGGTTCTTCTTTTTTGCAAACTGTTTCATCTCCCAGTTGAAGATCCAGCCGTTGTTGACCGCATTGACCAGGTACTGTGAATCAGTATAGAGGGTTACGGTAGTTCCGTCTCTCTTAAGAGCCTCAAGGCCGATGATGGCGGCAAGCAGCTCCATGCGGTTGTTAGTTGTAAGACGGAACCCTTCCGACAGCTCCTTGCGGTGTCTGCCTGATATGAGAACGACACCGTAGCCTCCCGGGCCCGGATTGCCACGGCAGGCACCGTCAGTATATATTGTCACTTCATCAGCCATTGGGCAGTGTTATGCCGGTGTTACTGATGAAGAGTCGAATCGCTATGGAAATCAGGATAACCCCGAAGAACTTCTTCAGGATATGCAGTCCGGTCTGGCCCAGCAGTTTTTCAATGGACGAGGTAAGGCGCAGAACGATATAGACTATGATCATGTTGAGCAGCAGGGCGATGAGGATATTCACCGTCTCGTACTCTGCCTTGAGTGAAAGGATGGTGGTGATGGATCCGGCGCCTGCGATAAGAGGAAAGGCAATCGGCACTATAGTTCCTCCACCGGGAGAATCGTGCCTGAAGAACTCTGCTCCCAGCACCATCTCCATACCGAGAAGGAAGATGATGAATGAGCCTGCGATGGCAAACGAGCCGGCATCGATGCCGAAGATACCCAGAAGCTTCTCACCGAAGATGAGGAAAGCCAGAAATATGGCCAGTGAAACGACCGTCGCACTTTCGGCATTAACCCTTCCGGTCTTTGCCTTTATGTCCAGAATTATGGGTATTGATCCGGGAATGTCAATGATGGCAAACAGGACCATGAAGGCAGCTACTATCTCCAGAAAATTAATATGCATTGTGGAAAATTTCTGCAAAGATAGATAATTCAGGGAGTAGGCAATAGAGGGGTGAGCGTGAATGAATGACCCGGTGGGTCATTCCAGCGAGCAGCCGGACTGCAGGGGAGGGGCAGTAGTGGGGTGATCTGCCGATTGGCGGAGAGCAGCCGGATAGCATGGGAGGCTTAAAATTTCGACTTTATAGACATTTGACCCTCCTCCTCCGCCATACGGATACGGAGGGCAAAGCTTTACGGACTTTCGACTGAAAAAGAAAGGGTACCGTCTCCGGCACCCCTCTTTCATGTTGGGCACTATTGCCTGATGGCTATTGTCTGATTCTACTGCCTTATATCCATCTCCTCAAGAAGATGGCCGGCACCGGAGTAGACATCCATTACCCAGAGGACGTAGCGAATATCGACGCATATGCATCTCTGAAGATCAGGTTCAAACGCTATGTCGCCGGTCATTGCCTCCCAGTTGCCGTCGAAGGCCAGTCCTATGAGCTCACCGTTGCCGTTCATCACCGGGCTACCGGAGTTGCCGCCGGTGATGTCGTTGTTGGTGATGAAGCAGACGGGTAAATGGCCTTCCTCTGCAGCATACCTGCCGTACTCCCTCTTCTCGTTGAGGTCTATGAGACGCTGTGGCAGGTCAAACTCATAATCGCCGGGCTTGTACTTCTGTACCACGCCGTCGAGGGTCGTGTACCAGTTGTAATGAACCGCATCATAGGGGAAGTAGTCAAGCACCTTGCCGTAGCTTAGCCTCATGGTGAAATTGGCATCGGGGTATTGCGTTTTGTCAGGCTGATATTCCATGACACCGGCCATATAGAGACGGCGTCCCTTTGCCAGGTCGTCATTGTATCCTGCAAGGTCTTTGCGGAGTGTCGATTGAACCTCATTGATCGATTTTGCTACCACGAATGCAGGGTCCTTCTGCAGAACCTTGAGGTTCGGGTCGGAGAGGAAGGCATTCAGTTTCTCCGGTGATGTAAATATCGATTTAACGAAAATGTCATCAACAAATGCGTCTACATTACCTTTGTACTTCTTGTCGATCACCGTATAAAAGTCAGGCCAGTATTTCGGATCGATATCCTCCCTGTAGAGTTTGATCAATGCCTTGGTGACCTTCCTGTCAGTGGGGTAGTTGTAGTCACCGTAGAAATTGTCAGTATAGCTCTTCAGCCTGCCTTTCAACCTGTCAATTTTCTCCTGGTCTTTTTCGGCGAGCATCTCTTCCATGGGGGTCATCATCCCTGCCAGGCTGATCAGTTCCAGTGAACGGCCGAGGGTCTCAGACAGGTATTGCTGGGCGTTGTATTTCTCTGCCCTGCCCTTGATGGCGTTCTCAATCAGGGTGAGGGCTGTGCCGTACTTATCGGTGCGTGCCGGGTCGGCTGTGACCCATTCCATAAATTCCTTCTGGAATGCAGCTTTCTTTTCAGCAGTGCGAAGACGTTCCAGTCCTTCATTCTGGCCTATTGAGAATTTCCAGTAGTTGGAAGAGCCTGAGTATTTTGATGCATACTGAATATTGACTTTCGGGTCTGCCATCATATCCTTCATCAGGATATCCTGCCTTATGCCCCGTATCTTGATCCTGTTAGCGTTGGTGATCTTCATTGCCTCATCAACCTCCCAGGAGGTCATATACCTTGTTGTGCCGCCGGGGTAGCCCATCACCATGGTAAAGTCCTCTTTCTGAAGGTTCTTTATGGAAACGGGGAGGTAGTGCTTCGGCTTGAGGGGCACATTATCCTCTGAATACTGTGCCGGTTTGCCGTCGGGACTCATATAGACGCGGAAGACGCTGAAGTCGCCCGTGTGGCGCGGCCACATCCAGTTGTCGGTGTCATGACCGAATTTGCCGATAGAGTTAGGAGGTGTACCTACAAGTCTCACATCGGAGAAAACCTCATATACAAGCAGGAAATACTGATTCCCGCTGTAGAAGGGCTGTACACGTGCGTTGTAGTGTGTGTCTTTCGTGGCTTCGGCGGTTATGGCTGAGCTCTCGTCATTAATGGCATCGCGGCGTTCTGCCTCGGTCATCCCGTCAGTGACCTTGCCAAGGACACGGTCAGTAACATCCTCAATGCGCACCAGGAAGGTGACGCTGAGGCCGGGGTTGGCCAGTTCTTCTGCCTGCGACATAGCCCAGAAACCGTTGTTGAGGTAATCATGTTCCACGGTGCTGTGGCTCTGTATAGCCCCGTAACCGCAGTGGTGGTTGGTGAGCAGGAGGCCCTCGGGCGATACTATCTCGCCGGTGCAACCGCCACCGAAGATCACTATTGCATCTTTGATACTTGCATTATTGACGCTGTAGATATCTTCAGCCGTCAGTTTCAGTCCCATCTCGGTCATGGTGCCGATGTTCAGTTTTTCAAGCAGCGGCAGCAGCCACATGCCCTCATCGGCCCTGGCCTGGTAGCCGGAGAATGTAATCAGAATTACAAGAACGGATAAGAATTTTCTCATGAGTTTAGTGTTGATAAATTTTACGAATTGCCAAAGATATTAAAATAGATGTTCGGGGAATATGATTTTAACATTTTATGGGAAGGGGAGTTCTCGCTGCAAATCAGTGAGGTTAAAGGAGAGCCGGTGGTAGGGTGTGATGCCGTGTTCTCTGATTGCCCGCCGGTGGTCTGCCGTTGGGTATCCCCTGTTGTGGCGCCACCCGTACTGGGGGTAGAGAGCGTCAAGCTCCTCCATATGCCTGTCGCGCTCCGTCTTGGCCAGGACCGAGGCGGCGGCTATTGAGAGGTAGGTGGCGTCGCCGCGCACTATGGTATGGTGCGGTATGTTGTTGTAGATATAGAATCGGTTGCCGTCTATCAGCAGCAGCAGTGGTTCCTCCTTCAGTCCGGCTATCGCCCGGTGCATGGCTGTGATGGATGCGCGGAGTATGTTCATGGAATCTATCTCGGTGTTGCTGCATGAGGCTATGCTCCATGCCACAGCACGGGAGGTTATCTCTTCGCGCAGTCGTTCGCGCTGCCGTCGTGTCAGCTGTTTGGAGTCATTGAGTTCCCTGTTGCGGTATCGTTTAGGCAGTATCACTGCTGCCGCGTATACCGGACCTGCGAGGCAACCGCGTCCTGCCTCGTCGCATCCTGCCTCACGGATGCCGTCGCCGAAGTAAGGTTTCAGCATCGGGGTTCTGTTTTCACGGTTCGGGAGATGCATTTCCACATCTCCGTGGCGGCGTTCTGCCATGTGTATCTCAAAGAGTTGGCTATCCCCTCCTGCGTCAGGCGGCGGCGCAGCGCCTCATCAGTGATGAGGCGTGCCATAGCTGCCGCTATGGCTTCTGCGTCAGCAGGGCTGACGCAGAGCGCTGCGCCGCCGCTCACCTCCGGCAGCGACGTGCTGTCCGACAGGATGCAGGGCGTGCCGCACCGCTGCGCCTCCACCACCGGGATGCCAAAACCTTCACGCCATGGCACAAACAGCAGCGCCCCGGCACCGCCGTAGAGCCTGCGCAGCACCTCGCGCCCTGCAGAACCGGTAAAACGGATGTCGCTGCCGTAGGGCGATGAGGCCAGAGCCCTGTCAAGCTCACGCGTCAGATAAAGCCTCCTGCCGGCAAGCAGCAGCACATGATCACCGCCGCCACGGCTCCTGAAGATATTATAGGCCCTGATCACAGTCTCCACATTCTTTCTGGGGGAGAAGTTGCTGACAAAAAGAAAGTAAGGCCTGCCGCCGGTGAACTCGCTGCGGGTTGCCTCAGCCTCACCGGGCACCGGCGGAGAAAAGATCTCAGCCACACCGTTGGGCACCACATCGATCTTCCCGCGGCTTATGCCGTAGGTGGAAGCTATATCTTCAGCCGAGAAGCGGGAGACGGTGGCAACGCGCGCTGCCCGGCGGGCAAAACGGGGGAAGTAATGCCTGTAGTATTTGCGCTCACATCTCGGTATGTCTGCCTGACGGTGCTCATGGTTGAGGTCGTGTATCACCGGGATGCACGGTATATCCGTCCGCAGCGGCATCATCCCGTCAGGTGCTATGAAAATATCAGCGTCACATCTCCTGAGCACACCCGGCAGAAGCAGCTCATGCCACAGCTGCCACAGCAGGGGATGAACAGTGCGCATCGGGATGGTTATATAATCCACATTGTCACCTTCAACAGGCAGCACCTCATGCCTCCTGTCGCCGATAAGCACAAAACGGTGCTCCGGGTGGTCCCTGACCATGCCACGGATGACCTCAAGCGTAAACCACCCGATACCGTCGTGCGGAACCGCCCTCAGCGTGCGTGCATTGATGGCAATGATCATTCTTGTTGTTCTTTCCGAACTACAAATGTGGCAATTAATTTATAAATTGTCATCCATTTTCATGAAGCGAACAAAAGAGCAGATTGAAGCGAAAATTCCTGGTAAATATTGTTTTCCTGCTGCCGGCAGGCTGGCCCTGCTTGCCGGCATGCCATGGATGGCAGCAGCCGGCGTACAGATCGTTGCCGGAATGGCCTTTGCCCTCTCTTTCAGAATGATTGAGCCGCTCAAAAGCCTGAAACTGATCATCGCAGGCACCGAATCTGTGTAAAAAGTGTTATTTTTGGCAGGAATTGTACTCAGGAGTGTGATATGAAGGGGTTGTTAACAGGCATGATACTGGCTTTTGCGTTTACGCCGGCGTTTTCGCAGGAGCTGTCACACAGGGTGATCGTATCGGGTGCCGGCGTAGACTACATAAATACCGGACCTCTCTATTACCAGCATACCGTCGGAGAAGCTATGGTTAAACTGGTTGAAGCGGATGACATTATCCTGACGCAGGGATTCCAGCAGCCCAGCATCATACAGAAGCCCGATGTCTCGGAAGAGAGCGGGGTCAGGTTCTATCCCAACCCGGTTTCGGAGGAGAATGAGATCAGGAATACCCTTATACTGGAACTGTTTACCGGTGCCGCGCTGCCATGGTCTTATGAGATTGTCGTGGTCAATATCACTGGTGCCGTCGTATACAGCGAGGTGCTCGACATATCCGTCGACTCCTGGAGCACATACTCCACAGGCAGCTTCTACTGCAAGAGGCTTATTGACATGGAGGCTTACTCCAGGGGTGTTTACATAGTCAGGGTGGTGAGGTCTGACGGTGATGCCGATGAGGCGAGGATACTCAAGATGTAAAACGATGAAGATGAAAAGAGGTATATCTTATTTGATGCTGGCTGTACTCTTTTTTGCAGGAGGTGCGGGCAGCATTATGGGACAGGAAACAGGAACGGTCCCTCCGGGGATACATTACCAGGCTGTGGCCCGCGATGCAGGAGGAGAGATAAAAAACCAATCCATTGATGTAAAGTTCTCCATCCTTGCCGGTGGAACAACAGTCTATGAGGAGCTGCACCATACCACCACATCACAGTACGGTGTTTTCTCTCTCATAATCGGTGACGGTGAGGCGCTCAGCGGAACCTTTTCGGGGATAGACTGGTCAACAGGAAACCACTCCCTTCAGGTCGATGTCGACCTTGGCAACGGATGGAAGAGGATGGGCACCATCTCCTTCATGTCAGTGCCCTATGCACTCTATGCGGGGAAGACACTTCTTCAGGAGCTGACACTGAACGGCAACCAGTTATCCATCTCCGGGGTCAATAAGTCCGTCACCGTTGACACCGACCCTGAGAATGAGCTGCAGGACCTGGGTTACAATCCTTCAACCAGGACCCTTTCCATTACCGGGGGTCAGGGCGTTGCACTCGAGCCCATGGTGGCATTCAGGGCAAGCCTCGGCGAAGGTACCACAATAACTCTACCGCCCAACGGAGAAGTACAGGTTCGCTTTGATGATGCCTCTACCGGACCAAATTATAACGTTGGAGGTAATTACAACACTGCAACCGGTGAATTCAGACCTTCTTCTGAGGGGATCTACACTTTTAATGTTGCCATGGATATACCGAGTGGTATACAAGTCATTCTGAAAATTGTGGATGACCGTGAGGAGGTCATCATTAATTCAGCAACTTCCGGTATATCAATGGGCAGCATTACCATGAGATTGGCCCCTTCTCATGCTATCACAGTATTGGTCCGAAATACAACCAATTATTTAACAGGGATCGAGGAGGGTTACTTCTCCGGCTTCCGGGTCTTCTGACAAAAAATCCCCGTGGGTCGCAACATTTTCAATACCCCTATACAATACTATATGCCCTGCGGGCAATGATTATGTGTTAACATGCCGGGCTACAACACTATAAGGCCCCGATACGCCTTGTGGATATCGGGGCAGGCTCTACGGCCTGTTATCGACTCCTGGCTGCGACTGCCGACTGAGAGCTGCCAACTGAAGACTGAAGACTGAAGACTGAGAGCTGCCGGCTGCTTTTAGCCACAGAAGCCTTCTTCGAGCTCCGACTCCGAAGGACGAAGTCTGTAGCTTAAGCGAAGGAGGTGGCGAAGGTGGCTGACTGAAGACACTATTGCCCATTAATACCCCCCCTGCAGTCCGGCCGCTCGCTGTAATGACCCACCGGGTCATTCATTCGCGCTCGCCCCCCCT
>WOYX01000059.1:102063-137221 GCA_011620595.1 Bacteroidales bacterium
GCAGTCCGGCTGCTCGCTGTAATGACCCACCGGGTCATTCATTCACGCTCGCCCCCCCCTGCAGTCCGGCTGCTCGCTGTAATGACCCACCGGGTCATTCATTCGCGCTCGCCCCCCTGCAGTCCGGCTGCTCGCTGTAATGACCCACCGGGTCATTCATTCACGCTCGCCCCTCTACTCCCTATTTTTACTATCTTTGCGCCAGACAGAAAGAGCCATGATAACCAATGACCAGCTAAAAGAGCTCACTGAACGCCGGGATGCGTTAAGGAGGTATCTTTGACATCGACGGGAAGAGAACAGAGATAAAGGAGAAAGAGGAGATCACACATGCACCAGACTTCTGGGATGACCCAAGGAAGGCCGAGGAGCTGATGAAGGAGATATCCTCGGTAAAGAGCTGGACAACAGCCTTTGATGCCGTCAACACCGCTGTCGAGGACCTCCTGGTCCTTTATGATTTCTACAAGGAGGGTGAGGTCACCGACAAGGAGTTGGGCCGGCAGTATGACACTGCCCTGGCTGCCGTCGGGAAGCTCGAGGTGCGTAACATGCTCCGCAATGAGGAGGACCGCCTCGGGGCTATGCTCAAGATCAACGCCGGTGCCGGCGGTACGGAGAGCAACGACTGGGCGCAGATGCTCATGCGCATGTACCTCATGTGGGGAGAGAAGAACGGCTACAAGGTCACCGAGGCATACTACCAGGAGGGAGACGAGGCAGGAATAAAGACTGTCACCCTCGAGTTCGAGGGCGACAACGCCTACGGATATCTCAAGAGCGAGAACGGCGTGCACCGCCTGGTGCGCATATCGCCATTCAATGCCCAGGGTAAGCGTCAGACGACATTTGCATCGGTATATGTGGCACCACTGGTGGATGACGAAATCACCGTCGAGATAAACCCTGCCGACATCACCTGGGAGACCTTCCGCTCGTCGGGTGCCGGCGGCCAGAACGTCAACAAGGTGGAGACCGCGGTACGACTGCGCCATGCACCCACAGGACTGGTGATAGAGAACCAGGAGTCGCGCTCACAGGGACAGAACAGGGAGAATGCACTGCGCCTTCTGCGGTCGCATCTCTATGAGATGGAGCTGAGGAAGAGACAGGAGGCACAGGCAAAGATTGAAGGGTCGAAGAAAAAGATAGAGTGGGGCTCACAGATAAGATCATATACACTGCACCCCTTTAAGCTGGTGAAGGACCTGCGTACCGGTTATGAGACCGGCAACGCACAGGCAGTACTCGACGGCGAACTCGATGGGTTCATCAAGTCGTACCTCATGGAGTTCGGTGGCAGCCAGTGATTCCTCATGACAAAAAGCATGATTTAAAAGGCTAATAATCCGTTTATTTACGCCATCAGGAACAAGCATTTCAATGGATAAGAAAGAAAGGTTATTCGGGGATTTTCCGCCTGTCACCACAGAAGAGTGGATGGCAAAGATCACTGCCGACCTCAAGGGGGGTGATTTCAGGAAGAAACTGGTATGGAAGATGCGTGACGGCATAGAGGTCATGCCTTTCTACAGGCAGGAGGATCTCGACAGTCTCCCGCTCACCAACCTGCTGCCGGGAGACTTTCCCTGGCTCAGGGGAAACAGGCTCTCTGACAACAGCTGGCTGGTGAGGCAGGATATAAGCGTCACCGACTATGCAGAGGCCAACCGCAAGGCTCTCGACATACTGATGAAAGGGGTCTCCGCACCCGGCTTCATTATTGGCGATCCGCAGTCGGTCAACGATGCCAACATAGCCACTCTGCTTAAGGGCATTCACGCGGAGAGTGTTGAGCTCAATTTTATCACCGCCGGCATGGCCAAAGAGCTCATCGCCGCCCTCAAAAAGGCAGTGACGGGCATGGGCAGCGAACCTGGCACGGCGAAGATAGTCGTCTCGGCCGACCCCCTCGGCCGGCTGCTGGCCAACGGCAAGCTGTGCGTCACCGTTGAGGAGGGACTCGATTACCTTGCTGACCTGGTGAGGGAGAGGACAGCGCTGCCCGGGCTGAAGTGCGTGGAGCCCTCAGGCACCCTCTTCAGCAACGCGGGGGCAGGGCCGGTGGCAGAGATTGCCTACACCCTGTCGCTGGGCAATGAATACATGGCGGCCCTGACATCCCGTGACATAGATCCTGATATGGCTGCCGGGGCCTTCCGGTTCACTTTCGGCATCGGCCCCGACTTCTTCCCGGAGATTGCCAAGCTGCGTGCGGCACGACTGCTGTGGGCAGTGATTGTCAAAGGCTACAGGCCTGCTGCCGCAGAATCCTCCTTGATGCATATACACTCGGTGACCGGGAGATGGAACAAGACCCTCTATGACGCATACGTCAACATGCTCCGCACGCAGACGGAGGCCATGTCGGCGGTCCTCGGAGGAGCGGATACGATAACCGTGGAGCCCTTTGACACTGTCTTCCGGACTGCTGGCGAATTCTCAGAGAGGATAGCCCGCAATCAGCAGCTGCTGCTGATGGAGGAGTCTCACTTCGACAAGGTGGCGGACCCCGGTGCCGGGTCATACTACCTCGAGGAGCTAACCTCGGCCATCGCTCATGAAGCATGGCGTCTCTTTCTGGAGATCGAGAACGAGGGCGGATTTCTGGCGGCAATACGGAAAGGCCTGATACAGGAGAGGATAAAGACGACGTCAGCCTCACGCGAGGGTGACGTGGCACGCCGGCGCGCCATACTGCTGGGCACCAACCAGTACCCGAACTTCACCGAGCAGCAGGCGCCGCAGCATGAAAAGGAAAAGCTCTTCCCGCCGGCCGGGGCGACTGCGGATGAAGAGGTAAAACGCATCGTGCCCGTACGAGGGGCACAGGAGTTTGAAAAGCTCAGACTGGCAACGGAGAGGGCGGGCCGCCGGCCGCTGGCCTTCATGCTCACCATTGGCGACCGCGCCATGAGGATGGCCAGGGCACAGTTCTCATCCAACTTCTTCGCCTGTGCAGGATACGAGGTGAGAGACAACAACGGCTTCGGGTCGGCGGAGGAGGGCGTTGCTGCTGCCCTGAAGGCAAAGGCAGACATAGTAGTCATCTGCAGTTCGGATGAGGAGTATGCCACCCTGGTTCCGGAGATACATAAGATGGTTGCAGGCAAGGCCCTGGTGGTGGTAGCAGGCAATCCGCCATGCACGGATGACCTCAAAGCGCTGGGGGTGGAGCATTTCATCAGCATCCGCACCAATATGCTGGAGACGCTGCAGATGTTCAACGGATTACTGGGAATAAAGTGACAGGAGATGAGCAACAGACCAAAATATACAGAGCACGATATTGACAGGGTAACGGTGCCCTCACGCAATATCACCGAATGGGAGAAGGAGAACGGCATCACGCCTCTCTGGGTTACTCCCGAGCGCATACACGTTAAGAGCGTATACACACGCGCTGACCTGAGTGAGATGGAGCACCTGAACTACGCTGCCGGAATACCGCCCTACCTGGGAGGCCCCTACTCGGCAATGTACGCCATGAAACCGTGGACCATCAGGCAGTATGCCGGTTTCTCCACCGCTGAGGAGTCGAATGCATTTTACCGCAGGAACCTGGCAGCAGGACAGAAGGGTCTTTCTGTGGCATTTGACCTTGCAACACACCGCGGCTATGATTCGGATCATGAGCGTGTCGTCGGTGACGTTGGCAAGGCAGGCGTAGCGGTGGATTCGGTGCTTGACATGAAGATACTCTTCGATCAGATACCCCTGAACAAGATGTCTGTCTCGATGACGATGAACGGTGCCGTGCTTCCCGTACTGGCGTTTTACATCGTCGCCGGCCTCGAGCAGGGGGCAAGGCTTGAGGAGCTGCAGGGTACCATACAGAATGACATCCTGAAGGAGTTTATGGTGCGTAACACCTACATCTATCCTCCGGCCTTCTCGATGCGCATCATCGCTGACATCTTCAGGTACACGTCGGAGAAGATGCCGAAGTTCAACAGCATATCCATCTCCGGGTACCATATGCAGGAGGCTGGTGCCACAGCAGACCTGGAACTGGCGTACACCCTTGCCGACGGGCTCGAGTACCTGCGTACCGGCGTCAATGCCGGTATGAGTGTTGACGATTTTGCACCCCGTCTTTCATTCTTCTGGGCCAGCGGGTTGAATTTCTTCATGGAGATAGCCAAGATGAGGGCGGCGCGGATGCTCTGGGCAAAGATCGTCAGCGGCTTCAATCCGAAAAACCCCAAGTCACTTGCCCTGCGCACACACACCCAGACCTCGGGCTGGAGCCTCACGGAGCAGGATCCCTTCAACAATGTGGGACGCACCTGCATCGAGGCCATGGCTGCCGCCCTGGGTCACACACAGAGCCTGCACACCAACGCCCTCGATGAGGCAATAGCGCTGCCGACGGATTTCTCGGCCAGGATAGCTCGCAACACACAGATATTCCTCCAGGAGGAGACCAGCATATGCAGGGCTGTTGATCCGTGGGCCGGTTCATACTACCTGGAGACACTCACCGACGAGATAGCGCACAAGGCCTGGGAGCTGATAGAGGAGGTGGAGAGCCTCGGCGGGATGGCCAAAGCCATTGAGTCAGGCATTCCCAAGATGAGGATCGAGGAGGCAGCCGCCAGGGCACAGGCCAGGATTGACTCCGGGGCACAGACAATAGTAGGTCTTAACAAATACAGGCTGGAGAAGGAGGACCCCCTGGAGATACTGGAGGTCGACAACAGCGCCGTACGTGATTCACAGATAAAGAGACTGAAGCAGCTCAGGGCCTCACGCAACGAAGAGGAGTGCCGCGCGGCGCTGGAGGCCATCACCAGGGCAGCGGAGACGGGAGAGGGTAACCTCCTCGCACTAGCCGTGGAAGCAGCATCAAAGAGAGCTACCCTCGGGGAGATATCATACGCATGTGAAAAAATAGCAGGAAGGTACAAAGCAGTGATAAGGACAATATCAGGAGTATACTCGTCGGAGTACAAGTCGGACTCCGACTTCGAAGAAGCAAAGGCCATGGCTGCCGAGTTTGCCTCCAGGGCCGGCAGACAACCCAGGATCATGATAGCCAAGATGGGGCAGGACGGCCATGACCGGGGTGCCAAGGTGATATCGACAGGCTATGCCGACATCGGGTTTGATGTAGACATCGGGCCTCTGTTCCAGACTCCTGCCGAAGCCGCCCGCCAGGCTGTGGAAAATGATGTCCACCTGCTGGGTGTCTCAAGCCTTGCTGGCGGCCATAAGACCTTGATTCCGCAGGTGATAAGCGAACTCAAGAAGCTGGGGCGCGAGGACATACTGGTGATAGCCGGGGGGGTGATACCCCCGCAGGATTACCAGTTCCTGTATGATGCCGGCGTGGCAGCCATCTTCGGTCCCGGAACCGCTGTGTCGAAAACAGCAAAAGAGATATTATCTTTGCTATTACAGACAGTATGAGAATAACAAGTATCATCACCATCATTGCCGTTCTGGCCGCACTGGCCGGATGCAGCACCTCCCGCAAGCACACAGCAGGGGCAAGTGAGAGTGCACCCGCTGCGACAGTGGAACCGTCCGCACCGCAGGAGACGGTTCCGGAGACAGCACCGTTTGGCAATGCGGCCCTTGCCGGGAAGGAAGAGGCAGAGAGTGAAGCCGCCACACATGTGTGGGACTTCCGTGACGCCACCACCTGGCTCCTGGGCGACATCAGCCCGGAGAGGCTGGCAGAACCACCCCACTCATCATGGTACCTGGAGGGTTACTCCAGCTATAACCCTGACCCTGAATACCTGGAACAGCTAAGGAAGATGGATATCAGCAACCTTACGGTCACCGTGGTGTTCGGCACATGGTGCCCCGACAGCCGCAGGGAGGTGCCGCGGTTCATGAAACTGGCTGACCTCTGGGGCCTCCCGACAGACAGGATACGGTTTATCGGTGTCGACATAAACAAAGTGGCTCCGTTGGATGAGTATGACAGCCTGGGCATAGAGAGAGTACCTACCTTCATATTTTTTGAAAATAATTCGGAGATGGGACGCATCATTGAGATTCCGGTATCGTCTTTAGAACAGGATAGCAGAGATATCCTCGAAGGAAAATATGAACCGATAAAATTTTGAACCCATGGAAGAAGAAATAGCCAAAAACCAGTCCGGAGTGGGCGTGGGCGCCCTGGTGACAGCCATCATAGCATTTCTGCTGGCAGTAGTGCCATGCCTTGGACTTATCGCATTCATTCCCGCAGTGATAGCCATCGTTCTGGCCATTGTCGGCCTCTCACGTTCGAACGGCAACCAGGGGATGCTGGTGGGAGGACTGGTCGTGGCGGTAATCGCCCTCATGATCTCAGTGTCGCAAACCTTCGTGATAGGCAAGATCGCCAACAACTCAGGCAAATGGTCTAACGATATCGAGAAGGTGATCAGGGATGTCACTGACGATATCGAGAAGGAGTTCGGTGATAATGAGATCACCATCCGTATCAACAATGATGACGAGACTGTGGAGATCAAGGCTTCTGCCAGGAAGGATGAGCTCAAGGACAGGCTTGAGGAGCTCGAGGGGACGACTGACACCGTGAAGACCGAAGCGGAAAAGGAACCGCAGAAGGAAGAAGAACAGCAGTGAAGCTGTCATCTTCCCTGAGAGCTTACTTTGCCGTTAACGCGATATTTGCCGGAGTGATCCTGTTCATCATGGGTTACTCCGTTTTTTATTCCCCAGACACCGGTCAGTACCCTGTCGCCTGCATCCATGAGAAGATTACAGGGCAACCGTGTCCCTCATGCGGACTGTCGCATGCGTTCTCACTTATTGTAAGGGGGCGAATCTCAGAGGCTCTGGAGTGGAACAGCGTCTCACTGAGGGTCTTTCTTTTCTTTGCCGTTCAGCTTGTTATGCGCGCCGGGCTGGGAGCATGGACACTGGTGGCCGGCAGGGGTTCAGTGGAGACTGCAGGTTCCGGGCGGGCGGCGGAGACAGGAACGGCACCCGAAAATGGACATTTGTCGGGCCTGAGGCATGTTACGGTTGCTGATGCGGTCATCTCATCAGCTATGGCCCTCTATGCATTCTATCCCTTCCTCAGGGCACTCTGGATATCCCTCTTCTGAACCTCAGTTTCTGAAGAGAGAACGTTGCCTGTATCTCTCTCCCTCCCCTTATCCTCAGTTGTTGAACAGGAAACATATTCGTGTTGCTTGCACACCTACCGTCAATTATTAATCGACGAGTGAGTTTATCACCCTGTAGACAAGGTCACTCTCAAATCCCCTGCCCAGGGCGTGCCTCAGCAACTTCCCCTTGAGGTCATACCGGTTCTTTGCCCTGATCTTCTTTCGCTGATCCTCTATCGTCTTTCGGAGCAGATCCATATATTCCTCATCATCAATGGCTTCCAGTCCTGATGCAATCGCCTCCGGGGCCACCTTCTTGTTCCGCAGTCCCATGGTGATCTTCACCCTGCCCCAGTGGCTGTGCCTGAAGTGGTCAAGGACAAAAGCCCTGCTGTACCTCTGCTCGTCTATGAATTTTTCTTTCAGCAGCCTGTTGATGATATGTTCCCTGGTGTTCTCATCCACTGCTCCCCACCGGTCGAGCATCGACCTGATGTCACTGATGCAGTATTCCCTGCCCGAGCAGGCCTTCATGGCCTTCTTCAGCAGCTCCTCCCTGTCAACTTTATCGCTCATGTCTCACAGCTTTGATAAACCTCTCTTTCCCCCTGATATCCTTTATGATGCTTATATTTTCATAAATATCGCGGCGCAACAGTGAGGCCGTCTCCGCCGCCAGCTGCTCGTTGACCTCCAGCCAGAGTGCTCCTCCGGGTTCAAGGCGGGCATCGGCTATTGCGGCTATGGCCCGGTAGTATAGCAGGGGGTCGTTGTCAGGCACGAACAGGGCCTCATGAGGCTCATACTCCGTGACATTGCCGTGCATGTCACTCATCTCACTCATCCTGACATAGGGCGGGTTGCTGACGATTATATCACTCACCGGCACAGTTTCGGGTGCCTGGCTCAGGATGTCAGCAGCGATCAGCTGTACGGAGGTGCCGGTGAGTTGTATGTTGCGTGCCGCTGCCCGCAGTGCCGCGGGAGAGTTCTCGGCAGCAACCACCGTTGCCTCCGGGAAGGCAGCCGACAGTGCAATGGCTATGCACCCCGACCCGGTGCAGAGGTCGGTGACGGTGCCGGTGAAGCCGCTGTTTTCGGCAATTATCATGGCAGTCATCTCCTCGGTCTCAGGCCGGGGTATCAGCACTCCGCTCCCGACCTCTATCCTCTCTCCGCAGAAGATGGTATAGCCAAGGATATACTGCAGAGGTTCGCCGGCGGCGGCCCGGCCGGCTGCATCAAGTATCCTTTCCAGCTGCTCCTTCTCTGCCGTGCGGTCGCCGAAGGCCAGCTGCGCGCCCCGGTTCATTCCGGTATATTCCAGTATTATTGAGGAGGCCAGGGCTGCGGCCTCCTCCGGAGGCCACAGACGACCAAGCATTAGTGACAGATGGCGCTGAATGTCGCTTATTGTTCGTAACTTTTCAGCCATGAACCAAAGATAGGCATTTGTTCTCATGAGACACACCCATGACCTGGCCTTCATGCGCCGTTGCCTTGACCTGGCAGGCAACGCAGAGGGAGCCACAGCCCCTAACCCCATGGTGGGAGCGTTGATAGTGCATGACGGCGTGATAATAGGCGAGGGATACCATCTTAAGGCAGGCACCCCGCATGCAGAGGTCCATGCCCTGAATGCCGTGCGCGACAGGTCACTGCTGCCACAGTCGGTAATGTATGTCAGCCTTGAACCCTGTTCTCATCACGGGAGGACGCCGCCCTGTGCCGATCTGATAATCCGCAGCGGCATCCGGAAGGTAGTGGTGGGCACGGAAGATACCAGCATCAAGGTAGCCGGCAGGGGTATAGCCCGACTGCGGGAGGCAGGTGTGGAGGTGATTACGGGGGTGGCAGAGAAGGAGTGCCGTATTATCAACAGGAGGTTCTTTACATGGCATGAAAAACAGCGTCCCTACGTGATACTAAAATGGGCCCGCAGCGCCGACGGCTTCATCGACCTGGTACGCAATGCCGATGACGCTGTGGAGCCTCACTGGATTACCGGCATGACGGAACGGATACTGGTGCACCGCTGGCGTGCGGCAGAAGATGCCATCCTCGCCGGGGGAGCCACGGTGCGCGCCGACAACCCTTCACTGGATGTGCGCTTCTGGCATGGGAAAAACCCCCTCAGGGTGATAGTCAGCCGCAGCGGTAACATTGACCCTCGTTCAAGGGTCTTCGACGGGTCGACGGAGACACTGCTCTTCACCACAAATACGAGTCTCAGCCTGCCCGGCGTACAGGTAATCAGACTGACGGGGAAGAACGATTTTGTAAATGAGATACTCCGCACACTCCACTCCATGGGAGTACAGTCGCTCTTCGTAGAGGGCGGCGCCTTCATGATAAGAAGCTTCATCGAGGCAGGAGCCTGGGATGAAGCCAGACGTTTCACCGGCATGATGACCTTCGGCAACGGAGTGCCTGACCCCTTTCCCGGGATGAGACCGGAAAAATTGTTCCTTTTTGAGAAAAGTAAACTGGAAATTACGTATCATTTTGACGGGAACTCCGTATAACTCTACTGTTAGTAACTGCTATTATTTGTTAATAAATAATTATTCGTATTTTTGAGACCCAATCTTAAAAAGGGATCTGATATCATGAAACGAGGATTCTCAATTCTTGTGATGGTTCTTTTAGTTGCCGTTATTGATCTGAGCGGACAGACAGCGCGCAAATACATCAAGGCCGGAGACGAGTTTGTGCGCAACGGTATGTTCGAGGATGCCATTGACCAGTTCTCCCGTGCCATTGATGAGGCGCCAGCTTCTGCCGACGGCTATGTCAGGAGGGCGATGGCCTATGAACTGACAGGCGATTACGGCCTGGCGTATGACGACTACAGGAGAGCCGGCAACTTCAAACCCGACGATACCGGAATACTTTATAACCTGGCACGTATATGCAACAGGCTCGGGGCAGAAGAAAAGAGCACCCCGGAAGAGAAGAACAAATACTATTCTGAAGCTGTGGCTCTGTTGCAGAAGGCCATCAGTGCAGAGTACCGCAACGGCAAGCTATACACGGAAAAGGTTGTATCACTGATTGGGATGGGACTGTGGGATCAGGCTCTCGGAGCCTCCGACACCGCCCTCCAGATGAGGGACGATGCCCTGAACTACTATTACCAGGGGATCATCTACCAGAGGAAGAATGATTACAACACGGCCAGGCGGCAGCTTGAGAAGGCTGTGACAAAGGATAAATCATTTACTGAGGCCCGCCTGGAGCTGGCAAGGGTACTCATCCGCCAGGGTGACGTGAACAGTGCGCTGGGACAATGCAACATGGTTATGAAGCAGGATGACAGGAACGTTGATGCTTACCTGACCAGGGCATTGGCATACGAAGCCAAGCTCGACTACCCGGCAGCCATCAATGATGTCTCCACGGCAATACTCCTTGATCCGGCGACAGCTAAACACTATGTCACCAGGGGCACCTGCTACCAGAAGTTCAACCAGCATCTTGCCGCGGTGAACGATTTCACCAGGGCGCTGGCCATTGACCCGTACATGACGGAGACATACCTGCTGCGCGCCAGGTCATATGAGGAGATGAACGACTTCGAAAAAGCCGGGGACGACTATTCGAGTGTCATCACCATGAATGAAAGCAGCTCATCAGCAAAGCAGATGCTTAAGGAGGCCAACGAGAGGCTCTTTGCCATCAACCGCGAGACTGTCAGTCCTGAGATCATGATAGAATCACCCACAATCATCGCAGGAGGTGA
The DNA here is from genome assembly GCA_011620595.1 of Bacteroidales bacterium. Lineage (GTDB taxonomy): Bacteria > Bacteroidota > Bacteroidia > Bacteroidales > VadinHA17 > SR-FBR-E99. The sequence goes on from WOYX01000059.1 coordinate 112,882, forward strand.
GATAGAGGTAGGTCTCGACAGGGAGAGCGTGCTCATCACCGGCAAGATCAGCGACAAGAGTATGCTGGCAGAGTTTTCCATCAACAATCAGCCGGTTCCTTTCGAGGGTAAGGGCACAATACCCTTCTCAGCGGAGGTTGAGATATCCGAAGATGAGATGGTCAGGATCATTGCCCGCGACATATACAACAACGAGAGCGCACTGGCCTACCGCATCAGGCGTACGGAGGTGGATCCTCCGGAGATAGAGATACTGGCACCTTACATGGCAGGAGAGAACATGTTGGTGATAGACAGTATCGCCACACGTATCGATATAGAGGGTAAGGTACTTGACCAGAACATGATCAGGTCGGTCATGATTGAAAACATCAGCGCGCAGTTCTCGCAGGACAACCTGAATCCCGAGTTCATTGCCAGGGGTGTTGACATCAGGAACAGAGACAAGGTCACTATCATTGTGGAGGACAAGTACGGCAACAGGACCATCAGGGATTTTACCCTGAACCGCAACGGCACCACCATTTCGGAGTCGAATCCCATGGGCAACACTCTCGTGGTCTTCATTGAGAACAGCGATTACAAAAACTTCGCCGAACTGCAGGGTCCGCCCAGGGATGCAAGCCTTGTCACCTCAGTTCTGGAGGGCGACTACCAGGTGCTGCCGGTACGCAGGTTAAAGAACCAGACCAAGCAGCAGATGGAGAAGTTCTTTTCCATCGACCTGCGTGATGAGGTCAGGGACAAAAAGATCAAGTCGCTGGTGATATGGTTTGCCGGGCACGGCAAGTTCATCAACGATGTCGGTTACTGGATTCCTGTTGACGCCCGCCGCGATGAGGAGTTCACCTATTACAGCCTCAACACTCTCAGGGCCTCCATGGAGACCTACATGAACTACCTGACACACGTCCTGGTCATCACTGACGCCTGCGAATCGGGCCCCAGCTTTTACCAGGCAATGCGGTCTGACGTCAAACCGCGCAACTGTTCCGACTGGAGGGCCACGCAGTTCAAGTCGAGCCAGGTATTTTCATCGGCCGGCTATGAACTGGCGGTTGACGACTCCCAGTTCACGCGCACCTTCGTCAATACTCTCAGGGGTAACCCCAACACCTGCATCTCCATCGAGGAGATAGTGATGCAGGTTACACAGGCCGTCGCACGGAATAATCAGCAGAAGCCCAAATTCGGTAAAATTACCGGTCTGAAAGATGAAGACGGCACCTTCTTCTTCGTAAAGAAGTAGACTGATGTACGGGGGAAGCGGTAATCACGGGAACTCACTCTCTCTCCTCTCGGCGTGCCTGCTTCTTGTATCCTTCCTGCTGCCGTTGAATGCATCGGGGCAGCAGTATTATTTCGAACATTACAGCTCCAAGGAGGGTCTGGGCGCTTCAAAGGTCTACACTGTCATACAGGATGCCAATGACTTCATCTGGCTTGGTACTGGCAGCGGGGTGACACGGTTCGACGGACTGAGGTTCGAGAACTTCTCCTCTTCTGACAGTCTTGCCCCGGGAGGGGTGAAGAGTATCTTTGAGGACAGCCGCGGACGCCTGTGGCTTGGCCATATCGGGGGAGGCATGTCGGTACTGGAAGATAACCTCTTCAGGCGGGTGAGCTTCTCACCTTCACTATTCATCGGGGTCGACTCTGCCCGCATTACCGATCCGCTGAGTCCGGTGATGAGTCTCACGGGAGACATCACAGCGATTGTTGAATATGAGGGTTCCCTCTGGGTGGCTACATCACTGGGAGGGGCTCTGCGTCTTGAGATTCCGGAAAAAGGCGATGCGGTGATGACCGGCCAGCAGTATATGGGTCGGCAGGGCCTGAGCAATGATGCCTTCGGACTCTTCAGTGACAGCCGCGGCAGCCTCTACTGCATCACTGACATCGGGATCAAAAAGTACGATCATGCAAGTGACAGGTTCATCCCCTTTCACCCGGAAGGACTGACGAAGTATTTTCTGACCACCACCATTTTCGAGGATTCGAGGAACAACATGTGGTTTGGCACCTTCAACGGGGGGCTCTACCGCCTTGACAGCGAGACAGGCGAGATGGGCTTCTACGATACGCGCAACGGCCTCTGGGGTAACTTTGTGACTTTCATTACGGAGGATTACCGCGGCAACATCTGGGTTGCATCCATGGAGGACTGGGAGAGCAGGGGCGGGATCACGGTTTTCACACCTGAAGGTGCCAGAGTCTTCAACAGCACCAACGGGCTAATGGCGCGGCATATACTCTGCCTGACCGAAGACAGGGAGAGAAACATGCTGATAGCAGACAGGGATGCCGGTTTCTTTATCTACAAGGGGGATCACTTCACTTCGTTCCCTGCACCTGAGTATCTCCCCTCGAATGATGTGTTTACCCTTGCGCAGGATACCACGGGTCGATACTGGTTTGGCACAAGCAAGGGGCTGTCGCTCTATGACCCTGAGAAAAAGGGCGACGAACGTGTTGTGCTCAGCGGTTTCCCCTCAGCCCTTGAAGAGGTGCACATAAGCATCATAAGGCCTGACGGCTACGGCAATGTATGGATTGTCACCTCCGGCGATGAGGTCTACAGGTATGATCTCAGGGAGAAGACCTACCGGTATGACCTCGATCTCAATGCCAGCCTGCGGTCTCTGAGGATAGCTGCGCTGGCTGCCGACGACAGCCACAATCTCTGGCTGGGCACTGACCGCGCTCTGATATCGTGGGATGAGCAGAGGAAGAAGGTCACCACCTACACCAGGATCAACGGGCTGACGGGTAATAACATCACCTCTCTCTTCTGCGATAGCCGCGGGGTGATGTGGATAGGCACCGAAGACCGTAACGGTCTGACGAAACACATACCCGGCAGCGGCATATTTACGGCTGTAGATTTCGGCGCCGATGTAAGGCCGACGGCTATCAGTGAGACTGCCGACGGCACCCTCTGGGTGGGGACCATTGACGGGCTCTACGGGCTGAGAAATGATACGGTATGGAAGAGGCTGACAGAGGCTGACGGGCTGCTGATGAACTCTATCAACCTGTTACAGCCCGACACCGACTGTAACCTCTACATTGGCACCAGCCTCGGGCTAAACAGGTACGACTGCACCACCGGACGTATATCTTCTTTCACGGAGAAGAGCGGCTTCACGGGGATAGAGACCAGGCCCGGCGCCTCGTTTATTGACGAGAGTGGTGATCTCTGGTTCGGTACGGCCAACGGAGCCATCAGGCTCAACCCGACGCTAATGCCTCCCGTGGTGACGGAGCCGGCGACACATATATGGAGGACGCTGGTCAACTATGAAACCTTTCCCATGCATGACGGCATCCGTCTCTCCCACACCCAGAACAGGATCATCTTTGACTTCCTCAGCATCTGCCTGGTGAACCCCGAGACCGTCAGGTACCAGTTCATGCTTGAGGGTGCCGATGAAGGGTGGGTGACCACGGACCAGACGCGGGCCATGTACTCTTCCCTCAGTCCCGGGAGGTATGTATTCAGGGTGAAGGCATCCAACAACTACGGCTACTGGAATGAAGAGCCTGTTGAGCTGGCCTTCTCCATCAAGGGGCCTGTCTATCAGACGGCGTGGTTTCTGATACTGTGCATCACAGCCCTGATGAGCGCCATCTACATATTCATAAGCCTGAGGGAGCGCACTCTCCGCAAGGAGAAGGAGCTGCTGGAGCAGATGGTCGATGAGCGGACGGCTGAGGTGGTGACAAAGAGTATCGAGCTGGAGGAGAGGAACAGGGACACCACTGCCAGCATCAGGTATGCTGAGCGGATACAGGCCGCCATGCTTCCTCCGGAGAACTTCTTCAATGATACCTTCGTGCTGTTCATGCCCCGCGATATTGTCAGCGGCGACTTTTACTGGATGTATGACAGCGGTTTCAAACAGTATATTGCTGCGGTAGACTGCACAGGTCACGGCGTCCCCGGCGCCTTCATGTCAATAATAGGCCACAACTCCCTGAACAAGATCGTCAGGGAGAGCGGTATCACCAGGCCGTCAGAGATACTTGACCGTCTCAATACCGAGGTGGTACATGCGCTGCTTCAGAGGAGCGAGAAGGCAGTGCGCGACGGCATGGATATTTCGGTAATATCATATGACATACTCGACCATTATGTAGAGTATGCAGGTGCCTACCAACCCCTGTATCATGTGAGGAACGGAAAGGTGACCATAATAAAGGCTGACCGATTCCCGATAGGCATGATTGACGGACAGGCGAGGAAGGTCTTTACAAACCACAGGCTGGATGTCATGAAGGGCGACATGCTCTATATCTTCACCGACGGTTTTGCCGATCAGTTCGGTGGACCCGGGGAGAAGAAGTTCAAGACGGTAAGCATACGGTCGCTGCTGGCGGAGATATATATGCTCCCCGTTGATGAGCAGAAGAGGCTGCTTGAGAAATCCATTCGCGACTGGATGGGAGATCTGCCCCAGATAGACGATATCCTGTTCATCGGAACAAGGATACCGTAGGTCATGTGTAAACGGTCAGCGGCGGGCCACTAATCAGTTATCGTGAGGCATCTGCGGATCAGATCTAAATTCTGGCTATTACCTTCGGGTCAGCATGCCATCCGGTATAATTCAGGATGGCCGGCACCACCTCCCCGGCCGACGTGACAATCTGCCATATATCCTTGTGCTCCAGCCTGATGAAGTTGCCCCTGAACATGTGCTCGAAGAACTCTATGAGATGGTCATAAAAGCCGTTGACGTTAACGATGATTATGGGCTTGTTGAACTGCCCCAGCTGCTTCAGGGTGATCACCTCTGTCAGCTCCTCCAGCGTGCCCACGCCGCCGGGCAGGGCCACCGCTGCATCTGACATGGCAAAGATCGTCTTCTTCCTCTCTGACATGTCGGCAGTCACAATCATATCACTGACACCGGCATGTCCCCATCCTTCATCCATCATAAACCCGGGGATTACACCCGTTATCTTTCCGCCGGCTGCAAGCATGCTGTCGGCGAGGATGCCCATAAGTCCTATGCCTCCTCCGCCGAAGACTGCATGTACGCCCTCACGGGCAAATACGGTACCCAGTTCACTGGCGGCCTCCAGGTATACACTGTCAATGCGGCTGCTCGATGCTGCGAAAACACATACTCTCATGAGTGATCAGAGAAGAGGGATGAGCTTGGCCTCGAACGCTGACCTGGCGGCTGCCCCTACCTGCTTGTCAACTACCTCACCGCCCTTGAAATAGAGCACCGTAGGGATGTTTCTGATGCCAAACCTCCGTGCAATGTCGGGTGAGCTGTCTACATCACACTTAACAACAAGTGCCCTGTCACTGTATGCTTCGCCTATCTGTTCAATATACGGGGCTATCATCCTGCAGGGGCCACACCACTCTGCCCAGAAATCCACAATCACCGGTTTGTCTGACTTAAGAACAACCTCATCAAAGTTACTGTCGTTAACATGCTGTGCCATAATATTATATCTTTTTTGTTTGTATATCTTTCCGAGTCCGCAAATATATCTAATTTACTTTAAAATCAAGCTCAGGGTTGTCTTCGATCCATCCGATGAGCTCATCGGTGATGCCTGCCTTGATGCTTCGCGAAAACAGGGGAACTGTAATCTTGTCATCATGGTCTATCAACAGAAATTTAAGTGTTTTGTTTCCAGGGTTGTCGTTGATGATTGATTTCAGGTTCTTGATGAACTCAGTGTTGATGAGCTCTGCCTTCAATTTTATGGTAATGGAGTTGATCAGCTCGTCCCGCACGGTGGAGAGCAGATAAATCTCCCGGATTTTGAACTCAAGCTCATCGGGGTTGTAATGCCTGCCCTGCACCTTTCCTTTGACAAGAAGCCGGTAATCAGTGTTGAAGAAGTTACTGAACGAGACATATTCCTTGTCAAACAGAAGGAAGGAGAATGAGTCAGTGTAATCCTGCAGTGTGAAGCCGCCAAAGGGTTTGCCGTTTTTTGTGACTCCGTTTCTTGTCTCGGTGACAATTCCTGCCACGGTGACCTCGCGGTTGGCAAATTCATGGAGGTTTTGCAGATCGGCCAGGGTGGCGTTGCAGAATGTGTTGATCTCAAGCCGGTAATCGTCCAGGGGGTGTGATGACAGGTAAATGCCTATTACCTGTTTCTCCTTGTTGAGCTTCTCCAGCTTCGACCAGTCGGCACACGGTGCCGGTTCAGGCTTCACCAGCTCGAAGCCTGCCGCCTCTCCGAAGAGCGACTGCTGGCTGCTGTTGCGTATGTTTTTGACATTTGTACCGTAACGTATCAGGCTCTCAAGGAAGCTTACGCCCTTATTGTCTGCCGAGAAGTACTGCGCCCTTGTGATGCCCGGCAGGCCGTCGAGGGCTCCGGATACCACCAAGGCCTCCAGCATCTTCTTGTTGACGGTGTTCAGGTTGACCCGTTCGACAAGATCATAGATGTCACTGTAGGGGCCGTTGTTCTCCCGCTCCTCCACAAGGTGAAGCACGGCGTTCTCACCGACACCCTTGATGGCACCCAGTCCGAACCTGATATTGCCGTTGCGGTTGACAGTGAATTTCAGGAGGCTCTCGTTCACATCAGGACCCAGAACCTCGATGCCCATCCGCTTTGTCTCTTCCATCATCACGGTGATCTTTCTGATGTCACTGATGTTGCGGCTGAGCACTGCAGCCATGAACTCCGCAGGGTAGTTGGCTTTCAGGTATCCGGTCTGGTAGGCTATGAGCGCATAGCATGTGGAGTGTGACTTGTTGAAGGCATACTCGGCAAACGACTCCCAGTCGGACCAGATCTTGTTGATGGTGTTCTGATCATAGCCGTTCCTGTGACAACCCTCAATGAACTCAATCTTCATCTGGTCCATGATGTTCCGCTTCTTCTTTCCCATGGCCTTGCGAAGCGAGTCGGCCTGTCCTTTGGAGAACCCTCCAAGCTCCTGGGAGAGCAGCATCACCTGCTCCTGGTAGACGGTGATGCCATAGGTCTCCTTAAGGTACTTCTCCATGGCGGGTACCTCAAAACTGATCTTCTCCTTGCCGTGCTTGCGCCGGATGAACTGCGGGATATAATCCATGGGGCCGGGCCTGTAGAGGGCGTTCATGGCTATCAGGTCGCCGAACTGGTTGGGTTTGAGCTCGCGGAGGTATCGTTTCATCCCGACGGATTCAAACTGAAACACGCCTGTGGTCTCGCCGTTGCTGAAAAGTTCATAGGTGGCCTTGTCTTCCAGCGAGAGCGATGGGAGATCAATGGTGATGCCCTTTGACTTTTGCACATTCTCGACGGCATCCTTAAGTATTGACAGTGTCTTCAGGCCCAGGAAATCCATCTTCAGCAGACCTACCGATTCCACGTAGTTACCTTCATACTGTGTGACGTAGAGCTCGGCATCTTTGGCAGTGCAGATGGGTATATGCTCGTACAGGTCATCCTTGCTGATGATGATGCCGCAGGCATGGACCCCGGTCTGTCTGACGCTTCCCTCGAGTACCTCGGCATATTTGAGAGTCTGTGCCACCAGCAGCTCCTTGGAGCTTCTTTCCTTCAGCAGTTCAGGCACCTCTTCATATGCTGTCGCGAGGGTCATGCCGGGCCTGTCGGGAACGAGCTTCGTCAGCCTGATAGCTTCGGGCAGCGGCAGCTTCTGCACCCTGGCCACATCGCGGATTGCCATCTTGGCGGCCATGGTGCCGAAGGTGATGATGTGGGCCACGCGGTTGTGACCGTATTTGTCAACAACATATTTCAGCACCTTCTCGCGTCCGTCTTCGTCGAAGTCAATATCGATGTCAGGCATTGAGATGCGGTCAGGATTGAGAAAACGCTCGAACAGCAGGTTGTATTTGATCGGGTCTATATCTGTTATTTTCAGACAGTAGGCTACGGCACTGCCGGCAGCTGACCCACGTCCGGGACCCACCCATACCCCCATCTCGCGAGCCGCCCGGAGGAAGTCCTGCACTATCAGGAAGTACCCCGGAAAGCCCATATTTTTTATCACCGACAGCTCGAAGTCGATTCTGGCCTGCAGCTCGGGGCTGATCTCGCCCCATCGCTCGGCAGCACCCTTCAGCGTCAGGTGACGCAGGTATGCATCCTTGTCGGGGAACTCTTCCGGGATGGCAAAGTCAGGCATGATGGGATCGCTGGAGAGTGAGTAGTACTCAACCTTGTCGGCTATCTCCCGGGTGTTTGTCACCGCCTCGGGAATATCACTGAAGATTCGGAGCATCTCCTCCTCGCTCTTGAGGTACTCCTGCTTGGTGTAGCGGAGACGTTTGGGGTCGTCAATATCCTTGCCGGTGTTGAGGCAGATGAGCCTGTCGTGCGCCTCGGCCTCATCCTCCATAATGAAGTGAACGTCATTGGATGCAATGATCTTCACATTGTGTTTTGCAGCCAGCTCACGGTAGGCGGCGATGACCCTCTGCTGCTGCGGGAAGACGGTGGTGTCTGCCGTCGGGTCCGAAGTCTCATGCCTCTGCACCTCCAGATAGTAATCGTCGCCGAAGATCTCCTTGTATGAGAGGATGGCCTCTTCGGCACCCTTCATGTTTCCCGAGAGTATCTCCTGTGCTGCCTCCCCGGCAATGCAGGCCGATGAGACTATAAGGCCCTCACTGTGTTCCCGGAGAAGCTGCTTGTCAATACGGGGCTTGTAGTAAAAGCCCCTAATCCATGCCTCGGAGACAAGCTTTACCAGGTTGTGGTAGCCGGTGAGGTTTTTGGCAAGGAGTATGAGGTGATCGCCGGAGCGGTCCTCGACAGATGTCTTGTCTTCAAGATTGGTGCGTGCCACATAGATCTCGCACCCGATGATCGGCTTGATGGAGGCCGCCGTGGCAGCATCATGAAACTCCTTTACGCCAAACATGTTGCCGTGGTCGGTGATGGCCAGGGCATCCATGCCCAGGTCGGCAGCCCTCCTGACAAGTGCCTTTACTCCTGCTGCCCCGTCAAGAATGGAATATTGTGTATGTACGTGTAAATGAACAAATGAAGACATTTTCTCAGGGTTTTGACCGGTGCCTGTGGCTGGAAACAAAAATATCAAAAAGGTCGTTGCCCGGTCAATTTTTTTATTAACATGAGGGCGGATGATTATTTTTGTAAGCTCGATATATTGTGATATATTTGCACCCTCATAAAAAACAGGTATCAATTAAACCGAAAATTTTAAATGTCAGTAAAAATCAGATTAGCTAGGAAGGGCCGCAAAAAGCAGGCCTACTACCACGTGGTGGTAGCGGATAGCAGTGCGCCACGTGATGGCAGATTTATTGAAAAGATCGGAATGTACAATCCTCTTACCAACCCGGCAACGATAGAGATCGATTTCGGGAAGGCGCTGGATTGGCTCCAGAAGGGTGCCCAGCCCACAGAGACCTGCAGGGCAATCCTCAGGTACAAGGGTGTCATGATGAAGAAGCACCTGCTTGAAGGAGTAAAGAAGGGTGCATTTGACGAGGCCGAGGCTGACCGTCGTTTCAATGAATGGCTGAAGGTCAAGGAGGAGCAGATCGAGAACAAGAAGACGGGCATCGAGAAGAAGGGCGAGGAGACACGTCAGAAGAGACTTGAGGCTGAGACCGCGATCAAGGAAGCCAGGGCTGCCGAATATGCCAAAAAGATTGCTGCACTAGCCGCTGAGGCCGAGGCTGCCGCCAGGGCTGCCGAGGGAGGTGAGGCACCTGCAGAGGAGCCCGTGGCAGAAGCTGCCGACGAAACCGAAGTCACTGAAGCTGTAGCTGAAGAGAGCGCTGTTGAAGAAGCAGCCCCGGAAGAGGAGGCAACAGCTGAGGTGACCGCCGAAGAAGCGCCGGCCGCAGCAGCAGAGGCAGCTCCTGAAGAAGAGACAGCTCCTGCTGATGAAGCTGCCGCCACAGAGGCAGCCCCTGCAGAAAAGGCCACAGCCGAAGAAACAGCCGCTGCACCTGCAGAAGAAGCAGAGAAGACTGCCGCAGCACCGGCAGATGAAGAGGCACCGGCTGCCCCGGAGGCAGAAGAGACTGCAGTTGCAGAAGAGGCAGAGAAGACTGCCGCAGCACCGGCAGATGAAGAGGCACCGGCTGCCGACAATGAGGCTGCTCCTGCAGATGAAGAGGCACCTGCTGCCGACAAGGCAGGCGACGAGAGTGCCGAAGAGACTGAGAAGCCTGAATAAAGCGCTTCTCTCCCCCTCCGCCTGACAGTGAAAACCGTTGGCAGAATAACAAAGACTTACGGCTATGAAGGAGCCGTGGTTGTGAGGATGCAGGGCGGCATCAGAGGGGAACCTGAACAGGGTGAACCGGTATTCGTCGTTAAAGACGGGATACCGGTTCCCTTTTTTGTCAGGGAGGCTTACTGCCCTGCACCCGATACACTGATAATTTCATTCGACGATTACCTGACGGCCGAATCAGTCGTTTCCCTCAAGGGTTGTGATCTCATTATCCCCGGTGAGAAGGAGGAGAGCGATGAGCTGCAGGACCTTGCAGGTTTTACCCTCACTGACAGCGGCAGCGGCTTCAGCGGAAGGGTAATCTCCGTAAAACGCAACCCCGGTCAACTGCTTGCCGAAGTGGCCTCCCCGGCAGGGGTGATACTCGTTCCCCTGCACCCCGATCTGATCATCTCTGTTGACAGGAGGAGAAAGATCATAGAGATGTCTTTTCCTGAAGGACTGACCAGTCTGAACGACTGAATCTTATTTTTTTACGGTTTCATGCAGCACTGCGCCGCCGGCGTCGTCTTTTATCTGTTAACCGGTAATCCGAAAATGGTTCAGTCATGAAACTTGCATGAGCAAGAGCTCACAACGGGTTTGATTATTTGATCTCATGCAAGTTCCATTCGACCAATAAAATAAAAATAAAATCGAATGAAAAAATCAATCCTTTTTGCAGCTCTTCTGGTCGTTGCGGTCCAGGTATCACAGGCACAGGATACATACAGGGAAACAAGAGATGTCTCCGGTTTCAGCGAGGTGGCCTTCGCTGTGTCAGGCGAGGTGTTGATTGACATCGGGGATGAGTACAGTGTGGTCCTTGAAGGTGACAGGGAATATATAAGAGAGATAGAGACGAAGGTCTACGGGGATGAGCTCAGGATCAGGAGGGACAAATGGTTTGATTCCGGGAACAAAAAGGTCGTTGTGCGTATCACCATGCCAAAGCTTGAGGGTATCAGTGTATCAGGATCCGGGAAGGTCACAGTCAATGATCCTCTCAGGGGGGAAGACCTGAACATAGGTATCAGCGGTAGCGGAAAAGCATTTCTGAAAGAAGTGGCATTGCAGGATGCAGAGTGCTCGATCTCGGGATCAGGCAGCCTCATCATTGACGGAAGCGGCACCGTGAAAAGCCTTGAAATAAATATTTCAGGTTCGGGTGACTATTTGGGGGAGGCCACCAGGGTTGGAACGCTGGAGGCAAATATTTCCGGCAGCGGCAGCTGCAAATGTTATGTTACGGACATGCTCAGGGCTTCCATCTCCGGCAGCGGGAGCATCATCTATTCGGGCAATCCGAAGATTGATGCAGCTGTTTCAGGCTCCGGCAAGGTGCGGACGAAATAGTCAGCCGCGCAATATTTTAACGACTCCGTTCCCGGATACCCTGATGACCGAAGAGGCCTCTGTGCTGCTTCGGTCATCCTGTCTCCAGCGGCACACATAATCGGCAGCGCTTTTGATCTCCTCGGCTATCTCATCAAAAAATGCCGGGGCAGGAGTGCCGCTGACGTTGGAGGAGGTAGAGACCAGGGGCTTGCGAAATGCTGTTATCAAATCATCGCAGAAGGGATCACTGCAGAGTCTCACCGCCAGTGAGCCGTCATCAGCTGCCACACCGTCAGCCACTCCCCACCCTCGGTCGTAGATAACGGTCAGGGGAGACTCACTCCATTCGGCCATCTGCAGGGCCACATCAGGGGGATCAACAACATAACGTGTGAGCATCGCCAGTGAATTGACAAGAATGATCATACCCTTTTTGTCAATTCTATGCTTGATCTCACCGATCCTTTTCACCGCTTTGACGTTTGCAGGATCACACCCCAGTCCCCAGACAGTGTCTGTTGGATAGAGTATAACCCCGCCGTCACGCAATACCTTCAGGGCATTCCTGATGTCATCTTCATATTCCTTTTCCATGGCTGAAATTTATTTTCTGTCTGACCGGAAAACCTCCGCTCCGGGCTGTGTTGAACTGTCACCGCTCTCTGCAGGCAGTTAAAAGTTAAAAAACAATAATAGCTGTTATTTGGTATATAAACTTTGATACATAAGTATAATTTTGAGCCAAAGCTAAAACAACCGTCATGATAAAGAAAATTCTCCTCACCGCCATCATCATCGGATCGGCTCTGGCTGTCAGAGCCCAGGACACCCCGGGATACCAGCTTCCTCCCGCTGAGATAATCTCAATAGTTGACGCACCGCAGACACCCGGCGTTCTTGTCAGTCGTGACAATAAAAGCATTCTTCTGCTTGAACGCCCTGAGCTGCCGTCCATTGCCGACCTCTCGAAGCCGGAGCTGCGTCTTGCAGGCATCAGGTTCAATCCCTCCACCAACGGCAGCAGCCGCGGGCAGGGAGTGGTAAGGATCTCCGCCATGAACATTGACGGCACCAACCTTCGCGAACTGAAAGGGGTGCCGGCTGATCCGCATATAGGCGGGGTCACATGGTCAAACGACTGCAGCATGTTCGCCTTCACCAACACCACGGATGCCACGGTAGAGTTGTGGGTGGCTGATCTGGCGACGATGACAGCAAGCAAGATCGATGAGGGGCTGAATGACATATTCAGGAGGACCATGACCTGGCTTCCTGACGGATCGATTGTCTATCTGCGCACGCTGAGCGACAGGGGCAAGGCTCCGGAGGCATCCAGGGTGCCGAAGGGACCGGTCATACAGGAGAGTGCAGGTGTCAGGGGAGAGTCGCGCACCTTTCAGGATCTCATCAAGAACCCTGATGACGAAAGGATATTTGAATATTATGCCACCTCAGAACTGATGCGCTGGAGCAACGGCAACAGCACCTCTGCAGGCAGCCGTGGCATGATCATCGACCTGTCGCCTTCACCCGACGGGCAGTATCTTCTGATAACCAAAATCGACAAGCCATTTTCATACATAGTACCCTACTATTATTTCCCCTCAACCACACAGATATGGGATCTGCAGGGTAATGTCGTCACCACGCTCCTCGAGAAGCCCCTGCAGGAGAACCTGCCACGAGGGTACGATGTGGTTAATCCCGGTCCCCGTGGCTACAGCTGGCGCAGCGACAGGCCTGCAACCATCATGTGGGTAGAGGCGCTGGACGAGGGTAACTATCATGCCAATGAGATGCAGTACCATGATCAGGTCTATATGCTTGATGCTCCCTTTGCAGGAGAACCGGTGCCGTTCATTGCCACGGAGAAGCGCTACCAGGGTATTGTCTGGGGTAATGACAATCTTGCCATGCTCAGCGAGGGACTGGCCAAGAGCCGTATCAGGGTCACCAGCACCTTCAGCCCTGCGAGCCCGCAGGCGACACTGAAGAAGATCTTCGAAATCAATGCCGACGACCGTTACAATAACCCCGGCTTCCCGCTCACAACGACCAACAGCTACGGAAGACAGGTGCTGCTGCTGGCCGACAGGGGCAGGAGCCTGTATCTTTCCGGTCAGGGCGCCTCTCCCGAGGGAGACAGGCCCTTCATCGACAAGTATGACATAAGGACCGGCAAGACCATACGCCTGTGGCGTTCGGAGGCACCCTATTACGAGACTGTCAGTGAACTTATTGACCCGGCTAAACAGGTGATGCTCACCGTACGGCAGTCGGTCACCGAGGTGCCCAACTACTTCATACGTGATCTGAAAAAGGGCACACTGAAGCAGGTGACTAATTTTGAAAATCCCTACCCGCAGCTTGCCGGCGTGCACGGGGAGCTGGTCACCTACAAGCGTAACGACGGCATAGACCTCTCATTCATGCTCTACCTGCCGGCAGGCTACGACAGGGAGAAGGACGGTCCTTTGCCCACGATACTGTGGGCCTATCCGCGCGAATACAATGATCCCTCAACAGCCGGGCAGATAAGCGGCTCACCATACAGCTTCACACGGGTGAGTCCCTCCTCGGTACTCGTATATGTCACCCAGGGATACGCCATCCTCAATAACGCCAGCTTCCCGATTATTGGTGCTGAGGGAGAGGAGCCCAATGACACTTTTGTCAGTCAGCTTGTCGCCAATGCCGAGGCTGCTATAAACAAGGCTGTTGAGATGGGTGTCACTGACCCCGCGAGGGTGGCTGTCAGCGGTCATTCCTACGGGGCCTTCATGACTGCCAACCTTCTCTCTCACTCGAGGCTGTTTGCCGCAGGCATAGCACGCAGCGGCGCCTATAACCGTACGCTGACACCGTTCGGGTTCCAGAGCGAACGACGCAGCTTCTGGGAGGCCCCCGAGCTCTACCTTGAGATGTCGCCATTCACCCATGCCACAAAGGTTAAGGATCCCCTGTTACTGATACACGGCATGGCCGACGACAACCAGGGCACCTTCCCGATACAGAGTGAGAGGTACTACGCCGCACTCAAGGGAGCCGGAGCCACGACAAGGCTTGTACTGTTGCCTTACGAGGCCCACGGCTACGCCGCCCGCGAGTCGTTGCTGCACATGCACTGGGAGTACATCAGGTGGCTCGATAAATATGTGAAGAACAAAAAGTAATATCTGCAGTAAGCGGTTATGTTATCAGAAAAAACTGATTAGTTTTGTCACTCTAATCTTTAAAACCAAAGCTTATGATCAGTAGTTTGTTCTGGATAGCACCTGTCGCAGCGGTGTCGGCCCTGCTCTTTGCATGGATATTCTACAGGAGCATGATGAAGACACCTGCCGGCAACGACCGGATGCAGGAGATCGCCGGTTACGTCAGGGAAGGTGCGATGGCCTACATCAAACGCCAGTATGGTGTTGTTTTAAAGGTCTTCATTGTTCTTGTAATTCTGCTTGTGATACTGGCCTATCTCGGGGTGCAGAACCCCTTTGTGCCGGTAGCTTTCCTGACCGGCGGGTTTTTCTCAGGCCTCTGCGGTTACCTGGGAATGAGAACGGCAACCAACGCCTCCTCAAGGACAGCCCAGGGTGCCTCCGAATCTCTCAACCAGGGGCTCAAGATTGCATTCCGCAGTGGTGCGGTGATGGGACTGATAGTTGTCGGTTTCGGACTGCTTGACATTGTAATATGGTTTCTTGTGCTGAACAACCTGGTCTTCACCCCCGAGAACATGGCTGAAGGATGGAAGTGGCTGGGACTGACCTTCGTTCACGCCGGCACCACTGATCACCAGAAGATGATCGAGATCACTGCCACCATGCTTACCTTCGGTATGGGTGCCTCCACACAGGCTCTCTTTGCCCGTGTCGGCGGCGGCATCTTCACCAAGGCTGCTGACGTAGGCGCTGACCTGGTAGGCAAAATTGAGGCAAACATACCTGAGGATGACCCCCGTAACCCTGCAACCATTGCCGATAATGTTGGCGACAACGTTGGCGACGTGGCAGGAATGGGTGCTGACCTCTATGAATCATATGCCGGTTCTATACTGGCAACGGCGGCGCTCGGAGCAGCCCTGCCGCTGCTGACGGCCGCTGACCAGATGAAGGCTGTCATCGCACCGATGATAGTGGCATCAATAGGAATACTGCTCTCCATTGCAGGTGTATACATGGTGCGTACCAAAGAACAGGCCACCCAGAAGAACCTGCTCAACGCATTGCTGCTCGGCACGGGCGGGAGCTCGGCACTGATACTGGTGGCCATGGCTGTCATGGCCTTCACCGGATGGATCACCTGGGGCGTCTTCGGCGCCGTGGTCGCCGGCCTTGTTGCCGGAGTCATCATAGGCCAGTCGACTGAATACTTCACCTCCGATGAATACAAGCCCACAAAGGGGATTGCAAAACAGACACAGCAGGGACCGGCCACCACCATCATAGAGGGCATAGCCGTCGGTATGCAGTCGACATGGATTCCTGTCCTCACCATTGCCATTGCCATCATTGCCGCCTACGGATTCGCCGGCGGGTTTCAGGATTTCGCTGCTGGTGTCTACGGTATCGGCTTTGCTGCTGTGGGGATGCTCTCCACCCTGGGGATCACCCTGGCTACCGACGCCTTCGGTCCGATAGCTGACAACGCGGGCGGCAACGCCGAGATGTCTCATCTGCCCAAGGAGGTGCGCGAGCGCACTGATGCGCTGGATATGCTTGGCAACACCACGGCTGCAACCGGGAAAGGATTTGCCATCGGCTCAGCCGCTCTTACCGCCATGGCCCTCGTGGCAGCGTACATGGAGGAGGTCAAGCTCTGGCTGGGACGCCTGGCCGACGACACAGCCGAAGGATACAAGCAGATTGGCGATGTGCTCTTCTACAAGAGCACCATGCCATCGGTGATACCTGAAGGGATGACGGCCGTCGATTTAAACACGGCTCATGTGAGTGACTTCGTGGCAGCATATGACCTGTCGTTGTTCAATCCGCTGCTTATTGGCGGCATCTTCATCGGTGCCATGATGGCGTTCCTCTTCAGCTCGATGTCGATGAAAGCCGTGGGACGCGCAGCCGGTAAGATGGTTGATGAGGTGAGACGCCAGTTCCGGGAGATACCCGGTATCATGGATGGGTCAGGCAAGCCTGACTATGCAAGATGCGTTGCCATCTCTACCAGGGGTGCACAGCATGAGATGATGCTTCCGTCGCTGATAGCCATCGCCGTTCCCCTGGCCATAGGGCTCACGCTGGGTGTTGCCGGTGTGGTGGGTCTGTTGATAGGAGGCATGACTACCGGCTTCACGCTGGCGAGTATGCTCAACAACTCCGGCGGAGCATGGGACAATGCCAAGAAATTCATTGAGAAGGGCAACTACGGCGGCAAGGGCAGTGAGTCGCACAAGGCCGGCGTGGTGGGCGACACCGTTGGTGATCCTTTCAAGGATACCTCCGGCCCCTCGCTCAACATCCTCATCAAGCTCATGTCAATGGTTTCGGTTGTTATGGCCGGTCTGACCGTGACATGGAGCATAATGGGTTAATTGCTGAAAATTATTCTGTAACGACGCTCTGACCGGGCGTCGTTACGTGTATTAAACCGTTGACAAGTGATGTTCATTCCGGAATTCAGAGATATTGAATCGGCCATGGAGCTGATCGCACCGCATGTCCACCGAACTCCGGTTTTGACCTCCCGGCAGCTTGACGCCATCACCGGTGCGAGGCTCTTCTTCAAGTGCGAGAACTTTCAGAAGGTGGGGGCCTTCAAGTTCAGGGGTGCCACGAATGCAGTCCTGAGTCTGTCAGACAGCCAGCGCGCCGCCGGCGTGGTGACGCACTCGTCGGGCAATCATGCCGCCGCCCTGGCGCATGCCGCGGTCTCACGGGGGGTGAAGGCCTATATTGTTATGCCCTCCTCGGCTCCGGAGGTAAAGAAGAGGGCGGTGGCGGGCTACGGTGCAGAGATCACCTTCTGTGAGCCCACGCTGGCGGCGCGGGAGGCCGCCGCCGCAGAGATCATCAGACGTACCGGCGCCACCATGATACACCCCTATGACAACTTTTTCATCATCGCCGGCCAGGGTACGGCAGCGATGGAGATGCTGGCCGATATCCCCGCCCCTGATGCGGTCATCGCCCCCGTCGGCGGCGGCGGCCTCCTCAGCGGCTCGGCGATAGCAACCAGGCACCTCGCTCCCGCGGCACACGTCTACGGCGCCGAGCCGCTGCTGGCTGATGACGCAGCCCGGTCACTGCACGCCGGAGCCATACAGCCGGCACTGCCGCCACGAACAATCGCAGACGGACTCCTCACATCGCTCTGCGAAAGGACATTCACAGTCATCAGGGAGAGTGTCAACGATATCCTGACAGTGACCGAAGAGCAGATAACAGAGGCAATGACCCTTATCTGGACAAGAATGAAGATAGTGGTTGAACCATCAGCGGCTGTGCCGTTGGCGGCAGTGCTGGCCAACAGAGAGCTGTTCAGAGATAAGAGCGTTGGGATTATTGTTTCCGGCGGGAATGCTGACCTGTCGAAGCTTCCTTTTGCTCAAGACGCCTGAAATAGGCGATGACAGGATAGTGATCCGAATAGTGCACCTTGACGATGTCAAAATCGGTGCACTCAATCTCATCATTGTAGAGAACGTAATCGATACGGTTAGGTGGATACTTGCCACGGTAGGTGAATCCGGCACCATACCCCGCCTCCACAAAGGCATCCTTCAGCCCGCGGCGCATCCGCCGGTAGGTGTATGATACAGGCGTGTCATTGAAATCGCCGGTGACGATGACCGGGTAGGGAGAGCTCTCAATATGCCTCCTCACCCTGTCTACCTGCAGGGCCCTGCTGGCAAAACCCTCCGTGAGACTCCTGTATATTCCGGAGAGGCTCTCCATGGATCTCCCCTGCACCTCGCCTGTGATGTCGCTGAGAAGGGTTCCCTCTACGCGGCGCAGCCGGAACGACTGCAGGTGGTTGTTGTAGACCCTGAAGGTGTCAGTATCAACAACAATATCCGTGAAGATGGTGAGTGATGATGAGCCCGGGTGAACAATATCGCCCCGGTAAACAACGGGGTAACGTGTGAGGGTGGCGATGCCGTAACGACTGACAGCACCGCTCTTTATGAGCTTGAAGTGTGTTGACCAACTTCCTCCGAGTCCGCTCTTCAGCTTGCGCTCACCGGCAGCCGGATCACCCCTGACATAGTATTCCTGGAGACAGAGGATCCCGGGATCCTCCTTCCTGAGAAGCTGCAGCATCTTGCTGAGAGTATTATGCTCATTCTCCTCGTAGAAGTTGAAGAGCCTGACATTGTAGCTCATCAGCTTCAGCTCGTGATGCTCTTCGTTGCCGTGATTGGTGAACCTGATGAAATTGTGTATGTAGCCGATGCCGATCACAATGGCAGCGGCTGATATCAGGGCATACCATCTCCTGAAGATTATCCAGAAGAGAACCATCGCGATGTTCGCGGCGGCGATGTATGGATATGCCAGCCCGAAGAGAGCAGGTATGGCTGTAGTGGCCGGATTGACGAAGATGGATAGATAAGCGGTCAGGAGCATGAGGACGAGAACGATGTTCACCGCCAGGAGGATGTTACGTGTAAACCGTTTTATCCCTCTATCCTTTTTTCTGGCTTTCATTGAAAAGGATCTCTTTTTCTTCCCTGGTGAGACTGTCATAACCTCCTTTTGAGATCTTGTCAAGTATGTGGTCTATTGCTTTCTGCCTCTCTGCCTTCGCCGCGTTGTACTCGTAGTCTGTTTTTGTCTTCCTGGCATCAAACTGTGTGCCGGCATTTTTGTAGGTGACCTTCATGCGCCTTCTGCCCGGTTTGAAGAGGGTAACAATGAAATCGATGAAACGGTTCAGCCACGCCCCGATATCCGTGCCGTTCTTCAGATTGTACCCGTAGGCGAATCCCATCATGGCTCCTCCGATATGCGCTATCTTGCCCCCGGTGTTGACCGAGAAGTCGAAAACGGAGGTGATGAGAAAGATTATCAGCGCCAGGTATTTCAACTTCACCCTGCCGAAGAAGAGGAGATGGAGCTCCAGGTCCGGCAGGTATACTGCGGTGGCAACAACAAGCGCCATCACCGAGGCTGAGGCTCCCAGGGCAATGGAGACGTGCACCATGCCGGCAAAGGCAGGGAAGATGTTGAATACGGCGATGTAAAGAACTGCTCCTGCCAGCCCTCCAAGGATGTAGAGCGACACCAGCTTGCGCTGATCGAGGTAGTCCATGAATATCTTTCCTAACCACCACAGCCACAGCATGTTAAAGAGGAGGTGGATGAAGCCCTGGTGGGTGAACATATAGGTGAGGGGCGTCCAGGGCTTCAGGGCCAGGGCTCCAATGGAGGCCGGGACCGACAGAAAGGAGATCACCGTCGGTGCCAGGGCCGGACTGGCCGACAGCACCCCGATAACCTCAATGATCTTTATCAGAAGAAATATTGCGGCGTTGATGTAAATAAGCCTGGTGAGGGCTGAACCGCGTTTGAATGATCCCTTTATCTCATCCCAGATGCTCATCAGTAGAGTGTTTTTGTTGTCTTGCGCCAGTATCTTATAAGGAGATAGCCGAAGATCATGCCGCCCAGATGTGCTGTGTGGGCTATGCCGCTGCCGGGACTGGTGATAGCAAGATAGAGTTCGATGGCAGCATATCCTATGACAACATATTTGGCTTTGACGGGTATGGGCGGGAAGATGAACATCAGCTGCGTGTTGGGGAAGAGCACCCCGAAGGCAAGCAGGACGCCGTAGACGGCTCCCGAAGCCCCCACAACGGGAACGTTGAGGATTGAGTTAAGCCTTGCCATCTGGGCATTGGTGAAGTTCTTTCCCTGGCTGACGGCCTCGCTGCCCGAGTCATATACATACTGCAGCTGTTCAGGGGTGAGGAGGTCCATCACCTTGTTGTACTGTATCCACTGCACCAGCTCAAAGAAGAAGGCCGCACCCAGCCCGGTGACCAGGTAATAGAGCAGGAAACGCTTCGGTCCCCACACCTGTTCCAGTATCCTGCCGAACATCCACAGTGCGAACATGTTGAACAGCAGGTGTACAAAGCCGCCGTGCATGAACATGTGGGTCACTATCTGCCATGACCCGAAGAACTCCGATTTCGGGAAGTATAGCCCCAGTATCCCGTTCAGGTTGATGCCGGAGGTGAATCTCAGCAGTTCATTGAGGAGAAGCATCACCACGTTGATGATGATGAGGTTCTTCACCACCGGTGGCGTGCCTGATAATATTCTGTTCATAGTTGATATTCTCTTGTTTCAGACGGCAAATTTAGCCATTCTGCGGGAAAATCAGCTGAATCTTCTGTCGAGCTCTTCTAGGGTGATGATATTCATCACCGTTTTGCCTGTGGGCGAGTAGTTTGGCATGGTGCACGCGAAGAGCATGTCAAAGAGCTCTTCCATCTCGGTATGTGTCAGAGGCATGCCGTAGGGTATTGCCGCAGCCTTCGCCATTGATAGCGCTACCCTCTCACGGGCTCCGATGGAGGGGTCGGAGAGTGTCTGGCGGTATTCGGCTATCAGCGTCTCAAGCATAGCAAGAGGGTTGGCGTTGCGGCTGTCGGCTGGGTGGCTCTTTATGGTGACCCTGTTGTCAGAGTCTGTCTCCAGCTCGAAGCCTATGGTCCTGAGCTGATCGCCTATCTCCTGTACTATGACCATGTCGCCGGGGTTCAGCTCTGCGGTGACGGGGAAGAGCGACACCTGTGCCGGGCGGGGTCCGTCGCTGAATGATGTAAGGTACTTCTCATACAGCACCCGCTCGTGTGCCCTCCGCTGGTCTATCATCATGATGCCGGATATCACCGGGCACATTATATACCTGTTTTTTACCTGGAAGAAGCGGCGCTGGCCCTCTGCAGCGCCTGTACCTTCATGCTGCTCACTGCGGGCGGTGATGGTGAATAACGACTCCCATCCGCGGGCATTGCCGCGGTCACGCTCACTGTCCCGCTTCGTCTCCGGACGTTGGTACTCCGTCCCGTCGAAGGGGTTGAAGTTATGGTCCACCTCCACCTGCGGCGGTGGCGGTGCCGTCATGCCGCCGGTGATGACGGGTATCTCCACGGCGCCCTCCGGCCCGAAGTCGAGCGACGGCACCACGTTGAACCGGCCGAGGGCCTCGCGCAGGGAGGCCAGCATTATCTGCCACACCGAGCGCTCATCCTCGAACTTGACCTCGGTCTTGGTGGGGTGTATGTTGACGTCTATGGCCGAGGGGTCGGCGGTCATGTAGATGAAATAGGCAGGCACCGTGTCGGGAGGCAGGATGCCCTGGTATGCCTCCAGCACCGCGCGGTGCAGGTAAGGGTGCCTGATAAAGCGGTTGTTGATGAAGAAGAACTGCTCTCCGGCGGAGCGGCGGGCGTTCTCAGGCTTGCCGGCAAAGCCGCTGATGGAGATGATGGTGGTGGTTGTCTCCACGGTGACCAGGTTCTGGTTGTAGTGTTTGCCGAAGAGGGAGATGATGCGCTGGCGACGGCTGCCCTGCGGCAGACGGTATATCTCCTGGTCGTTGTGTATGAGCGTGAATTTTATGTCAGGGTGTGCCAGCGCCACACGCTGGAACTCTGTTATTATGTGTCTGAACTCGGTGTTGTCAGTCTTGAGGAACTTGCGTCGTGCAGGGACATTGTAGAAGAGGTTCTTGACACTGAAGACCGACCCTGCCGCGCAGGAGCAGGGCTCCTGACGTATTACCCTTGAGTTGTTTATCTCCACCAGCGTACCTGCCTCATCCTCCTGGCGACGGGTGCGCAGCTCGGTCATGGAGACGGCAGCGACGGATGCCAGCGCCTCGCCACGGAATCCCTTGGTGGTGATGGTAAAGAGATCGTCGGCCGATGAGATCTTGGAGGTGGCGTGACGTTCAAAGGCGAGGCGGGCGTCAGTCTCGCTCATGCCACAGCCGTTGTCTATCACCTGCACCAGGGTGCGACCGGCATCGCGTATCACGATGCTGATCTCCGTGGCTCCGGCGTCGACGGCATTCTCCGTCAGCTCCTTGACCACGGAGGCCGGCCGCTGTATCACCTCGCCGGCAGCTATCTGGTTGGCAACGGAGTCGGGAAGAAGCCTGATAATATCACTCATCTGATGGGATTAAAAACGCAGGTACAAATAGACGACCAGGACAATTATTATTATGATGACCAGAAGCCTTATGGTGGTATGTCTCTCGGCACGTTCCTTTCTTCTCTGGAAGTGATTACGCATGTCACCACGCATGATCCTTGAGCGGTAGGGCTGGTTTGCCCCGCCCTCCGTAGCTTTAGCGGAGGAGGGTCCGTCCACTGAATCTTCAGCGGAGGAGGACTCCTTGCTCCACGCCTTGCGTCTCTGCTCCAGCTCCTCACTCACCGGGTCATAATATCGCGGCACGTAGTTAAAGCCGCGCGGTTTATTCTGTTTAAAGAAACTGGGGATAGCCATGACGCACTTTTTGCAAAAATAGTAAGAAAAGCCTGAATTCAGAACTCTGTACGGGGTAACCGGAATTTTAGAATCGTTCTCTTTTTGTTACCTTTGAGTTTCTTAAAACCTGATAACTGAACGATGAAGATCCTTGTCACTTTTGCCGGCAGTGCAGGTGTGACATCAAGTGTGGCTGACCGCATTGCCAGGGTGATGACCGGGCTGGGGGCGGAGGTGACGCTGCTGCCCATGAGCGGTGTCAGGACTGTCAGGGGTTTTTCGGCAGTCGTTGCCGGCAGCATCGAGCATGGAAGGGGATGGATGCCTGAGGCAATGGAGTTTATCAGGGTCAACCAGGTGTTGCTGAAGAAGAAGCCTCTGGCGCTTTTCACGGTTATACCGTCACTCGGATCCGAGAAGGGAGCAGAGTCGCGCATGGTAATCATGCAGTACACGGCTCATGTTCGCGGCATGGTTCATCCCGTGAGTGAAGGGTTTTTCAGCGGTGAGGGTGTCACAGGACAGAAGGCAGTGCCCGGCGAGAGGTCGAAGTTCAAACTGAGGATACTGTTCAGCCTGCTGAAGGAGAGCGAGTTCCGCAGTCACGAGGTGGAGACCTGGGCGGCAAGGCTGCATGAGAAGCTGCTGCAGGTCACGGGCAAAGGTCCGACCGGCCCTGTGCACGGAGCCTGATCAGCCAGGTGAGGACCTGCAACTGGTGAGATGTGCATGAGCTACGACATATCTCTTGCCACAAGTCCCCGGACTCTTAATCATCAGGGAAATATAAGATGCTGCCTCAGTAGTATTGATGAAGATGGTTGCCTTCCTCCCGGCGTACTGTTGCATGTGATTCAGAAGAGGTGAGGCTGTATCCTCTCACTTCACCTTAACGTACTTTTCGCTGGTATAGTTGCTTTTGTCAACCACTCCCAGCTCATCGGCAGGCCAGACCTGGATAAGGGTGTCATTCTCAACCACGATCCTCATCCGGAGGGTTTTCCCGACATTGTCTTTATTGTTGTGGTATTTTATTGTCTCCTTGTAGACGATACCCTCAAGGGTGTAGGAGCCGCCGCCGAAGTTGTCGTTGGTGACGGTGTCCTGTGTCATTTCGCCGGTGAACATCCAGTAGTTGTTGCACCACATTTTTACCTGGCTTCCCTGGTAGTCTCCGGGGAAGGTAGATATGATCGAGTCGTTTTTCACCTGTCTGGCATAGATCAGATCCCATGCGCCAACGACAGGGTTCACCGGTTTCTGGTTGCATCCGGCAAGGATGAGCAGGAGCAGAGCGCTGAAAAGAACAGTCTTTTTCATAGGCTTATAGTTTTGATTTGACGTT
>WOYX01000016.1 GCA_011620595.1 Bacteroidales bacterium
TGAAGGTCTGAGGTCTGAAGGTCTAAGGTCTGAAGGTCTAAGGTCTGAAGGTCTATAAAAAGAGTTTGCAGATAATGTCTGTTATTCGTTCAGCGGTGTGGCCGTCCCAGAGTGGGGGAACGGAGCCTTTCTTCCATTGGCCGGAGAGGAGTTTCTGCATTGCCGGGGCGATGGCGTCAGGGTTTGTGCCAAGGAGTTCGTTAGTGCCTATTGTTACCGTTTCAGGTCGTTCGGTGCTGTCGCGCAGGGTCATGCAAGGAACAGACATCACTGTTGTTTCCTCGGTTATGCCTCCCGAATCGGTTATAACAGCCTTCGCCCTTTCAACAAGGTAATTGAACTCCAGATAACCAAGAGGTTCTGTCAGATGGAGGCTGCGCCTCTCAAGGGAGTCTGCTGTTGAACCCAATACCTTTCTTGTGCGGGGGTGAACAGGAAAGACAACCGGCAAACCAGAGGAACTGTTAATTATCTCATCCAGGAGACGCTGAAGGTTTGAGGGATCATCAACGTTGTTCGGCCGGTGGAGGGTCAGGACAATATATCCCTTCTCAGCCAGGTGCAGCTCATTCCAGATATCTGGCTGTCTGAAACGGGGTCTGCTGTAGAGCAGGGTGTCGATCATGGTGTTGCCAACGAAAAAGATCCTGTCATCACCCACCCCGTTCTTCCTTAGGTTTTCATTTGCCGTGTCAGAAGTAGTGAAAAAATAGTCCGTGATACTGTCCGTTACTATTCTGTTTATCTCCTCGGGCATGGTCATATCGCCTGACCTTATTCCCCCCTCTACATGAGCAACAGGGACCAGCATCTTTCTTGCAGTGATTGCGCAAGCCATGGTAGAAGTGACATCACCAACCACAATACATAGATCTGTCTTCTGCTGCATCAGCAACTTTTCATATCCAAGCATGATACCGGAGGTCTGCTCCGCCTGCGTTCCGCTGCCGACATTCAGGTTCACATCCGGCTCCGGTATACCCAGCTCTTCAAAGAAAGAGCCGCTCATGTCACGGTCGTAGTGTTGTCCGGTATGGACCAGGCGAAACGCAATAGTTTCAGGTTTCCTGTGATTGTTATAAGCGCTGATGGCCCGAATGATTGGGGCTATCTTCATAAAGTTGGGGCGTGCGCCGACGATGAGGTCAAGTCTGATCATTAAGAAAGGTTAAAGGATAAAGTAAAACCCTTTAATAAGATGAGGAATAAAATATCTGCACGGATTGCTATTTACCGAAGAGCAGGCCTAGTTTCAGGGGGATGAAGCTATCATGCCAGGCGGCATTGAAGTCATGATTGTCAAAGATGTCCCTGTCAATCTGAGTGAAGAGACCGGCAGAAAACGACAGATGTGTGTTTTTTGCTATTGGCACAATCAGCCCCACACTTGGATTCCCAAAGACGCGAGAATTATCCCTGAAGTTTTCAAAGTTCATAAGAAATCCTGCAGGAAATGCAAAAAAGAACTTAACCCTCTGTTTGCCCATAAAATACCTCATATCAGCATAAAGTGGTATTGTGTAACCGTCATTGTACTTCAGGAATCCTGTGCCTCCACCCAGTGCAAATCCGCCTCCAAATTGCCAGCCAAGCGCCGTGGTAGCCCCTGCAAAGTAGTGTGCAAAGGGAGGCTCAATAATATACAAGCCAATGCCGTACTGAACCTCGGTGAGGCTATATAGTCCGACACCCATTCCGGCATATGGTTGCTCCGCGGTGGTGAATAATTTATGACTCCTCCAGAAATCCTGATGCTGATCGAGGAACTGTATATGGTCAAGATGCCAGCAGCGTTCAGTCACCACCTGGGCTGAAGCATATGAAGCCGTCAGAAGGATTATGCTTACCAGGATCGAAATCTTTTTCATAGTAATTTCTTTCTGTCCAATGACTGAAGTTATCAATTTTAATGTATCCGGTAATGTTTCACCGGATACTTTAAAAGTTCTGGATGAGAAGATATTGCAAGAAAGATGAAAGAAATGTTATTTCCCGAATATAAGGCCGAGTTTCAAGTTAATGAATGAATCCCGCCGGTGGTCTGCCGTGGTGTTCTGTTTCATCACCCATTGTGTCAGGAGACCGGCACTGAATGTCAGGTTGGTGCTCTTTGCAATGGGTATGGATATCCCTGCACCAGGGTTACCGAAGAACCTTGCATAATCGTCAAAATCCTGGAAATTGAAGAGAAACCCGCCTGAACCCATCAGGAAGAATTTATTCTTCTGCTTCCCGACAAAGTAACGGGCATCACCATATACAGGGACAACATACCCGTCATTGTATCTCCAGTATCCCACTCCCGCCCCGAGTGCTATGCCGTTTCCGAAACGCCAGCCATTAACGGTAGAGATGCCATAATAAAAACTGGAATACGGTGGTCCAACTTCTGCAAGTCCAAATCCGTATTGCAGTTCCGTCAGGTTATAGTATCCACCTTTGATCATATCAAGTGGCCTGGCCGTTGTTGAATAAAGTTTATGGCTACGCCAGAAGTCCTGCTTTTGATCAAGAAACTGTACCTTATCGAGGTGCCAGCAGCGTTCTGTTACTACCTGTGCGCCGGCATACGAGACTGTCAGCAAGATCAGAATGGCAATTGTGTAAAGTCTTTTCATGATGGTACTTTTAG
>WOYX01000014.1 GCA_011620595.1 Bacteroidales bacterium
TGAAATAGGAGGAATCCTATTTCAATTTCCTCCTACTCGATTGTTCGATAATTTGTTAGGGAATGATGGTCTGAATGTAAACTTTAGGTACCAGTTTGCACTTCTATGAATCCGCTTCTCTCGATCAAGGGTTCCAGCGAAGGTTCACGGCCGCGGAAGGCCCGGTAGAGTTCGTCAGGCTCCCTGCTGCCGCCCTTTTCCAGGATGTTTTTCCTGAATGCCAGGGCTGTCTCCCTGTCAAATATGCCTCTCTCCCTGAACAGGCTGAAGGCATCGGCATCAAGCACCTCGGCCCACTTGTAACCGTAGTATCCCGCCGCATAGCCTCCCGAGAAGAGGTGGGCAAAGGAGACACTCATGCATGAGCCGTTGGCATGCGGCAGCAGCAGGGCAGGGGCCATGGCTGCCCTTTCAAAGGCAACTATGTCACCGTCAAACGGCTCCCTGAGTGTGTGCCAGGCCATGTCGAGAAGACCGAAGCCGAGCTGTCGCATGCATGCATATCCCTCGTTATAGGTCAGCGACTTCTTCAGTTGCATCAGGATCTCATCAGGTATCTTCTCTCCGGTCTGCCAGTGCGCCGCCCAGGTGTCGAGCCACTCCTTCTCCCATGCCCAGTTCTCCAGTATCTGCGACGGCAGCTCCACGAAATCGCGCTTCACGTTGGTGCCTGCCAGGCTCTCATAGGTGCAGTCCGACAGCATACCGTGGAGCGCATGACCGAACTCATGGAGGAAGGTGTTCATCTCACTGTGAGAGAGCAGCGACGGCCTGGCAGGAGTCGGACGTGTGAAATTCATCACCAGTGAGACCACCGGGATTACCCTCCTCCCTGTTTCACCATGGCTGTCAACCTCTGCCCCAGGCTCCCGGCTCTGTTCGCGGAAGCCGGTCATCCAGGCGCCGCCGCTCTTTCCCGGCCGGGGATGAAAGTCGAGCATGAGAATGGCTATGATACCCCTCTCACCGTCATGCACCTCATAGGCGGTCACCTCATTATTGTAGACCGGTATTTCCCCGTTCTCCCTGAAGGTCAGACCGTAGAGCGTGGTGGCTAGTCCCAGCACTGCCTCTCTCACCTTTTCCAGCGGCATATACGGCCGAAGAGCTTCATCATCGATTTTGAAACGCTCCATGCGCAGCTTCTCGGAAAAGTAAGACCAGTCCCACCGCTCAATCTTATCTTCAAACCCAAGTCCGCGGGCATACTGCTCCATTTCTTCAAGGTCGCGTTTCCCGGCGGGTGTTGATGCCTCCAGCAGCTTTTGCAGGAAACTGTTCACCTCTTCAGGTGTTGAGGCCATACGCTCCTCGAGAGCATATGACGCGTAGTCACTGAAGCCGAGCAGTTGTGCCAGTTGCAGCCTGAGTTCAACTATCCGTTTTACGATGGCTTTGTTGTCATGCTCATTTCCGCGGAAAGCGCGTACGGAATAGGCCCGGAAGAGCTTCTCTCTCAGGTCGCGACGGTCAGCGTACTGCATGAAGGGCACAAAGCTGGGAGCATGCAGATTGAAGAGCCACCCCTCCACTCCTTTCTCTTTTGCAAGGGCTGCCGCTGCCTCGCGGATCCCGAAGGGCAGGCCTGCCAGCTCCTGTTCCGAGGTTAAATGAAGGCTGAAGTCATTGGTCTCTGCAAGCACATTCTCCTCAAACTTCAGAGAGAGGGTTGAGAGCTCGACGGTTATCTCCCTGAACTTTTCCTTGTCGTTGTCGGAGAGGGCTGCACCGCCCCTTACAAACCCCTTGTACTTCCGGTCGAGAAGTATGCGCTGCTCGGGGTTCAGACCAAGCTGATCCATTTTATCGTAGACACTTTTCACTTTCAGGAAAAGGGCCGGGTTCAGGGTGATATCATTGGCGAAGCTGGTCAGCAGGGGTGAGACCTCCATGGCCGCCGCCTGAAGCTCTGGTGAGGTGTCAGCACTGTTCAGGTTGAAGAGCAATGCAGTGATCTGGTTAAGCCTGCTGCCTGCCCTCTCCAGCGCCTCAACACTATTTTGGAAGTCAGGCTCAGCCGGATTGGCAATGATATCGTCTATCTCCCGTCGCGCCATTTCTATGGCCTGCTCCACGGCAGGCTTGTAGTGTTCTGGCTTTATGAGCTCAAAGGGGGCAATGTTAAAGGGGGTGTTCCACTCCTGAAGCAGGGGGTTGGGGTTCGGGCTGTCGGAGGTCATGGTTTACGGTTGTGATATGGGCAAATATAGTGGGAATTTGCGATTTGCGATTTGCGATTTGCGATTTGCGATTTGCGATTTGCGATTTCGTGCGTTACTACTGGTTAATCCTGATTCCCCCCCCCCGCAGGCCGGCTGCTTCGCTTCCCGACACATGTATCGGGATTAACGCTCGCCCCCCTACTGCCTACTGCCTTAACAAAAAAATGCCACACCCCTGACGGGATATGGCATTGATGTTGTTAGTGGAGTAAGTTCAGAACGGCAGGTCGTCGAGCTCGGGATCGGGTGAGGGAGAATCCTCCAGTCCGGGGAGGGGAGCGGCCTGCTCTCCGTCTTCAGCAACGGCGACGCCGCGGACGACGCTCAGAGCGTTGAGGTTGGTGATGTAATTCACCATCCCGTTCTTTTCCCAGCGGTTGCCTTTCAGGTTGAAGGTAACGGTCACCTCCTGTCTGAGCCATGACTCATCGATGAGGTCACACCTCTCCTGTGTCAGTTGGAACTTGAGGAAGTCAACGAATGCCTGGCCGCTGCTGCTATCCTTGTGTTCGATCACGAACTCGCGCTTGCGGAAGCGTTCACTGACCCTGTTTACAGGGTAAACCTCTGCAACCTTGCCTGTGATCTGGTAATCCATAATTGTTTTATTCCTTCACAATCTCGAGCAGCTCAACCTCAAAGAGGAGTGTCGAGTAGGGTGGGATAGGGCCGGTGCCCTGTTCGCCGTAACCCAGTTCATAGGGAATGTAGAACTTGAATTTGGATCCGACGGGCATCAGCTGTATACCTTCCTGCCATCCGGTGATAACCTGGTTTACACCGAACTGAGCGGGCTCGCCGCGGTCGACGGATGAGTCAAATTTCGTGCTGTCTATGAGCATACCGGTGTAGTGGACCTTAACGACATCCTGAGGACCCGGTTTGACTCCGGTACCCATGGTGATGACCTCATACTGCAGTCCGCTGCTTGTCTCCTGGACGCCGTCACGTTTTTTATTCTCTGCGAGGAATTTTTCACCTTCGTCTATGTTCTTGCCGTAAGCCTTTTTCATCTGATCTGCCTGTCTTTTTTGCATATAGGTCATAACATAACCCTGTGCACTTTGTTCATCAAGCGTATTCTTTTCATTCTCTGCATCGATCATACCCTTGGCAAAAAGTACAGGGTCAATTTGGAGACTGTCGCTCATGAAATAGAAATAATTGGCAATGCCTATTGCATATGCAAGAGAGTCTTCTGCACTCTTCAGCTTTGTGCCGGTGATACCTGACCTTGTATTGCATGATGATGCAATCATGGATGCCGCCACGGCGAGGATTACTAAACCTTTGATTTTCATTGTATCTGTTTTTATTAAAATTTTGGCAAAGATAATGTTTTGGTCGTCAACTTGATGTTATTCCTCTTCTTTTATCACCTCCAGAAGTTCAACTTCGAAGATCAGCGTCTCAAATGGTTTGATGATGTTGCCTGCCCCTCTCTCTCCGTACGCCAGGTCATAGGGAATATAGAGCATCATTTTTGAGCCTTCGCGCATCAGCTGGAGTCC
Source organism: Bacteroidales bacterium (assembly GCA_011620595.1). GTDB lineage: Bacteria > Bacteroidota > Bacteroidia > Bacteroidales > VadinHA17 > SR-FBR-E99. The sequence goes on from WOYX01000014.1 coordinate 3,734, forward strand.
TTCAACCCATCCTTTTATGACGTTGCTGACCCTGAACTGAGCCGGCTCGCCGCGGTCATACGAGGAGTCGAACTTTGTTCCGGTTATAGTCGTGCCCGTATAATGCACCCTGACAACATCATCAGGACCGGGTGTTGCGCCCGTACCCTGGGTGAGCACTTTATACTGAAGTCCGCTCGGCATTATTACCACGCCCTCTTTTTTCCCGTTCTCATCGAGAAACGCTTTGGCCCCTTCGATCTGAGCGCTGTACTCGGCAGTCAGCCGCGCTTTCTCACGCCTCTGCATATAGCTTACTATAAAAGCACTGGCGGTCGTGTCATTCATGGCGGCCTTCTCCTTTTCGGCATCCTTCATCCCTTTGTAAAACAGTTTTGTGCTGATATCAATGCTGTCAGCCACATAGTATTTGTAATTAGCAACACCAAGTGCATAGGAGAGGGAATCTTCAGAGCTGGCCAGTTTTGATTTCTGCGCCAAGGCGGTGAATGTTGTCACGGCACAAAGAGCGATGACGGTAAGGATTCTCACTTTTCTCATCATTAAATCTTCATTATTGTGTGCAGACAATCGTTATACTGAATATCTGCTGTTTATAAATCACGCAAACATACATAAAAACAGCTTATTTTTCACAGGCAGATGAAAATCATGCACACAGCCTTATTTATAGGGTGCAGCAGCACGGGTTACAACTTCACCGCCCGTGTGAATACCCTTTTCCCCGGAGGGCCGGGCAGGAGGGTTACCTCCATCCCCAGTGCCCGGAGTATCCTTTTCAGGTTTCCCTTTGCCGAGTATGTGACAAAGATTGATCCGGCATGCATTACATCTGCTATCTTCTGCATCACCTCACCGCTCCACATCTCAGGCTGCTTGTCAGGACCGAAGGCATCGAAGAAGACAAGGTCGAAGAGGCCTTCGGGTTGATCTCTGGTCAGGTCGGAGATTCTCTTATGCAGTGTAAACCATTCGGTAATTAAGGCAGGGACGTCCCACGGTGCTTCATGGATTGCTCTGAAGAGTTCCTTGCCTCCCTCGCCGGCAAACGATCCGTAGTTGAGTTTTGAGACTATTGAAGCATCGAGCGGGTACTTCTCCAGGGAGGTATAGTTTACTTTTATGCTGTGCTCAGAAGTATATATTGCTGCCAGAAGTGCATTCAGTCCCGTGCCGAATCCGATCTCCAGGATGGTAACACTTTCACTTTCAATGCTTCCGAGGCCTGCATTGATAAAGATGTGTCTTGACTCGGTTACGGCACCAAAATGGGAGTGATAATGCTCATCCAGTTCAGGTACATACAGTGTGTGCGACCCGTCACCGGTCAGTTTGAGCTCAGGGTTTATGCCAGTTCGATTCATACCATGTGCGTACGTCTGTAGCGATCATGCCTGCCCTGCGGGCGGCCTCGATACCCAGGTCACCGTCCTCGAAGACCTCACATTCTGAAGGATCGAGGTTCATCAATTCGGCACATCTGAGGAACGTCTCAGGGTGAGGCTTGTGGTTCTTCACATCATTGGCAGTGACAATGATGTCAAAGTACTCTCTTAAGCCTATTATCTCGAGTGTCTTCTCCGCCGCATCGCGATGACCGCCAGTACCTACTGCGATTGGCATCTTACCGTGATATTTCTGCACCAGGGCGGTGACTGGCTCTATGGGTGTCACGTTGTGCTGGATGGTATAAAACTCCTCCAGCTTAACCTGCATTATCTCTTCGGGTGAGATTTTGCCGGTCATACCGTTCAGTTCGATGATGTCCTCTGCTATCTTCCATCCGGGAGCACCTGTATGTGCCTGAAGGAATGCCGTGTCCATGTTAATTCCAAAGTGGAGGCAGGCCTTCTGCCACGCCTGGTAGTGCCATGGCATGGTATTGGCAAGGGTGCCGTCAAGGTCGAAGATGAGTCCCTTGACTCCGGGGGTGATATCAAATTCAGGCATTAGGCAGTAGTGAAAAGAATTAAGAATTAAGAATAAATGAAATGATTATAAAGCACTTATGGATTTAATTACAGACTTTATGGACTTTTGACTTTCCTGCCCTCCGACTCTGTCGGACGAAGCCCGCTACGTCGGACGCAGTCCGAAGCCTTGGCAGAGGAGGGAGACTTTCGACTATATGGTTTTTTGAGATGAATTGTCTTCAAGTATTATTTCCCAAGGAATTTTTTTACCTCCTTTGCGATATTGTCTCCGGTGAAGCCCAGTTTCTCGTCAAGCACCTTATATGATGCAGAGAAGCCAAAGCTTTCGAGGCCGAACACCTTACCCTCTGACCCGGCAAAGCCGAGCATGGTTACGGGTAGTCCTGCCGTCAGGCAGAAGACCGGGATACCGGGGGTGAGTACACTCTCACGGTACTCTTTATCCTGCATGCGGAACAGGCCTTCCGACGGTGCCGAGACAATCCTCGTTCTGATGCCGTCTGCCGAAAGCATGATGTCAGCCTCAACGAGGGTAGCCACCTCCGATCCGCTGGCAACGAGTATTACGTCAGGTGCAGCGGCTGCTTCGGAGACGATATAGGCGCCTTTTGCGGCCATCGCCGCAGCCTCAGTCCTTGTCATGCCCGTTGCCGGAAGTGTCTTAATGTTCTGGCGTGAGAGAATGAGGGCCGTGGGTGTGGTTTTATTCTCCATTGCCAGCTTCCATGCTATGTTGGTCTCGATGGCGTCGGCAGGACGAAGCACCAGCATGCTGTTCTGCCCGTGATGGTTCTTAAGGTGCTCCATGAGTCTTATCTGTGCCTCCTGCTCCACGGGCTGGTGTGTCGGTCCGTCCTCACCCACGCGGAAGGCGTCATGAGTCCAGACATACTTGACGGGCAGTCCCATCAGCGCTGCCAGCCTGACGGCGGGTTTCATGTAGTCGGAGAAGACGAAGAAGGTGCCGCAGACGGGTATGACGCCCCCGTGCAGCGCCATGCCGTTCATCAATGCTGCCATGGTGAGCTCTGAGACTCCGGCATGAAGAAAAGCACCCGAGAAGTCGCCCCTGGTCAGTGGCCTGCTCTTTTTCAGGAAGCCGTCGGTCTTGTCAGAGTTGGCAAGGTCGGCAGACGCCACTATCATGTTGGGTACAGTCGCGGCGAAATGTGCGAGTATGGCGGCCGAGGCATTGCGGGTGGCATCGTTATCCTTCTGTACTATGGCGGTGAAGTCAATGTCCGGCAGAAGCCCGGCGTAGAATCCTTCAAGCATCCTTGCAGCTTCGGGCTCTGAGGCAGCCCACTCATCCTTTTTCATTCTCCACTCTGTTGCCGCTGCAGCCTTGCCCGCCAGCACCTCCCGGTAGAGATCCTTTACGTCCGGGAATATCTCGAAGGGTTTTTCCGGATCACCGCCCAGGGCGGCTACCGTCTTACTGAAAGATGCGCCGGCATGTGATACAGGCTGGCCGTGAGTGGAGGTTCTGCCCTCGAAGCTGTTGCCCTCTTCATCGATCAGACCCTTGCCCATCACCGTTTTGCCGATGATCAGCACGGGCTTCTCGTTTTCATCTGATGCCATACGGAGGGCACCACGTATCTGGTCATGGCTGTCGCCGTCGATCTCCATCACGCGCCAGCCCCATGCCCGGTATTTGGCAGCGGTATCCTCCGAGGTCACGGCTGCGGTACCGGTAGATAGCTGTATATCATTTGAGTCGTAGAACATTACCAGGTTGCATAGGCCGAGGTGCCCTGCCAGGCGTCCTGCACCCTGTGATATCTCCTCCTGTATGCCGCCGTCGGAGATATAGGTATAGATCTTATGTTCGAAGAGCCTTCCGAACCGGGCTGTGAGAAACCTTTCGGCTATTGCGGCGCCAACGGCCATTGTATGGCCCTGGCCGAGAGGGCCGGAGGTGTTCTCGATGCCATGTTGAAGGTCGAGCTCGGGGTGGCCGGGGGTCACGCTTCCCCACTGCCGGAACTGCATCAGCTCTTCCACGGTAAACAATTTCGTCAGTGTCAGCACCGAATAGAGCATGGGCGACATGTGTCCGGGGTCAAGGAAGAAGCGGTCCCTGTTTATCCATGCCGGGTCGGCGGGGTCAAAACGGAGGAACTCCGAAAAGAGAATATGGATGAAGTCAGCACCGCCCATGGCACCGCCGGGGTGTCCCGAGTTGGCCTTCTCGACCATTGCCATAGAGAGGATGCGGATATTGTCTGCTGCTCGTTCGTTTACATTTTTGGTCATGGTTGTCAGTCTCTTTTGGTTGAGGTTAAAACATGTAAAATTCAGGCGTTGTATGTTGAGGAGGCGGTGTCACCCCCGCGGCCTGTCCAGTTGGTGTGGAAGGACTCTTCCTCCGGCCTGTCTGTCCGCTGGTAGGTATGTGCCCCGAAGTAATCGCGCTGTGCCTGCAGCAGGCTGGCCGGCAGCCAGGCGGAGCGGTAGCTGTCAAACCATGACAGGGCGGCGCTCATGGCAGGCACCGGCACCCCGTCCCTGACAGCCCCGGCGATGACCCTCCTCCAGCTCTCGCTGTTCTCCGCGATGATGGAGGCAAAATAACTGTCGACGATCAGGTTTGAGAGCTGCGGATCACGTTTGAAGGCTTCATAGATCTTGTTCAGGAAGGCTGACCGGATGATGCATCCTCCCCTCCAGATCATTGCTATCTCACCGTAGTTGAGATCCCAGCCGTACTCCCCGGCAGCGTTCCTCAGCAGGTTAAACCCCTGGGCATAGGACACGATCTTGGAAGCATAGAGTGCCTTGCGTATGTCCTCAATATACTGTTTCCTGTCTATCACCGGAGCTTTAGCCGGACTGCGGAAGAGGGGCGAAGCCTTCACTCTCTCCTTTTTCATTGAGGAGATGAACCTGGCGAAGACCGACTCCCCGATAAGGCTCAACGGTACACCGTGGTCCAGGGCGCTGACAACAGTCCACTTGCCTGTTCCCTTCTGGCCGGCGGAGTCAAGTATCTTTGTTACGATAGGTTCTCCGTCGGTGTCCTTGAATCTCAGTATCTCGCCGGTGATCTCTATCAGGTAGGAGTCAAGTTCTCCCCTGTTCCACTCATCAAAGATGTCAGCCATCTCGTCATAGGTAAAGGAGCCGGTGTTCAGCATCAGGTGCCAGGCTTCGCAGATGAGCTGCATGTCGCCGTACTCGATTCCGTTGTGAGCCATCTTGACAAAGTGCCCGGCACCGTTGTCGCCTATCCAGGTGACGCAGGGGGCACCGTCAGAGGCCCTGGCAGCTATGGCATGGAAAATATCCTTCACATGAGGCCATGCCTCCTTCGATCCGCCGGGCATGAGCGAGGGCCCAAGCAGGGCACCCTCTTCGCCGCCGGAGACACCGGTGCCGATGTAAAGAAGCCCCTTGCTCTCAACATATTTTGTCCTTCTGATGGTGTCGGGGAAGTGCGAGTTGCCCCCCTCAATGATGATATCTCCCTCGTCGAGGAGCGGGATGATCATCTCTATGAGGTCGTCAACCGGTTTTCCTGCCTTGACCATCAGCATTACCTTGCGTGGCCTGGTGAGACCGGATATCAGTTCCTCAAGCGAGTAGACAGGGATGATCTTTTTCCCTTTCCCGCGTCCGTTCATAAAATTGGTCACCTTCTCCGTTGTCCGGTTGTAGACGGCGACAGTGAAACCCCTGCTTTCAATGTTAAGCGCCAGGTTCTCTCCCATCACGGCGAGACCTATCAATCCAATGTCTGCTTTCATTTTGATCTATTGAGTTGTTTAATTCGTTTGCATCAAATATTTCTTATCGGCTGATCAGAAATCGCATTACCGATGCTGCTCTGAACCTTCGGTGAGTTTCTGGTCATGCAGTTTCAATCATTTTGAAACCAAGGTCTGAAAGGATCCGCCCTGCTGCAGGGTCAGCGTTCCTGACCGTATAGGATCCGAATTCCCTTCTGACTCCGTAGTTATCGCGAAGATACTCGAATTTTTCCGGGTTTCCGCGGAAGAGGCTGTCATCGTCCCTGATGCGGTATGTGTGATTGACAGCCACTCCTGCAAGGTCAACAGGGTCTGTGACAGCGGGGTGGAGCGCAAGGTCTATCACCGGTTCAGCCGGCAGTGGCAGTGAGTCGGGAGTCCATTCGGACAGAGGAATACCAAGGGCTGCCGAGACCTCCCTCACGGAGTTGACGGTGGCATTGGCCTTACCGTCGACGGAGTAACCGGCAATATGCGGTGTGGCTATATCGGTCAGCGCTATCAGTCCTCTGTCGGCATCTGGCTCACCCTCCCAGACATCAAGGACGGCACCCCGAAGCATTTTATCCTCCAGTGCTTTCCGTAGCGCAGCGTTGTCCACCACCTCTCCGCGTGAGGTGTTGATCAGTATGCAATTCTTTCTGAGCCTTCCCAGGGTTATGCCGTTGATCAGGTGTCGCGTTCTGTCGTCTCCCTCAACTGTCAGAGGCACGTGAAGTGTCAGTATGTCCGACTCTTCCAGCAGCTGGTCCAGCGGGGAGAACGCTGCTGTTCCCTCGCGTCTCTCCCGGGGAGGGTCATTTAGCAGCACCCTCATGCCCAGGGCCCTGGCAGCGGCGACCACCTTTGAACCAACGTGGCCAACGCCCACGACCCCCAGTGTCATGGAACGGAGGTCAGGCGAGTGCCTGGATGCCAGAAACAGGAGTGCCGCCGTCACATACTGCATCACCGAGCCCGAGTTGCATCCCGGCGCATTGACCCATTTTATTCCTGCCTGATCGAGCCAGACCGTGTCGAGGTGATCAAAGCCTATAGTGGCCGAGGCAATGATCCTGACCCTGCTTTTCTCCAGCAGCCGGCTGTCGCACCTGGTGCGCGTGCGTACGATGAGCGCATCGGCATCGGCAACCATCGCTTCATCAATGGACCTGCCGGGAGAGTAGACAACATCTGCCCAGGGCTCAAATACCCCCCTGGTGAAGGGTATCTTTTCGTCGATAACGATCTTCATGGTCTTACTCAACCGTTTTCCAGAGACCGGTGGCCGGGTTGGAGATGAAATAAAACTCTTCGCCGTCGGCAGCAGCATGTAACCCGGTTTGCAGGCCGAGAGGATTATACCTGTTAATGAGCGCCTTGACCTCTCCGTAGCTGTAACCGACTGACTCTGTCTCATCGCGGGTCAGATGGCCCGGAGCATAAGTCACCCTGAACCTGTTCTCCGTTGAACCGTGGATCAGATGTGCGGCAGCACTCAGGTTCTCATTCAGGTCATCGTTCTCCTCAACGAGAGTAAGTATCTCCGGTGTAGTGCGGTAACCGTATCTCCTGATTAGCCTGTCGATAGCCGGGTCTTCTCCGAACGTCTTCACTCCCGGTGCCAGCACCAGAAGCTCACCGTTGTCGGCAATGGCCATGCGGGTACGGTAGATGCTCTTGTTGCCGAGCCATGTACTTTTGTACTCCTCGGGGTCAAGCCATACAACCACTTTGCGGAGTCTCCCGGGCAGGGTCGTGAAATTGACCATTGCCGAGAGGGTTGCAGCCTGCCTGAAGCATTCAATATCATCACCCACGTAGAGCCCTCTTATCTTCAGTGATCCTTCCTGATCCGGGGAGACCACTGTCAGTACATACAGAAGGGGAAGTATATTGGCAGCCATAGCGGAAGCCTCATTCAGTACAGCTCTGACGGGGTTGTCAACCGTCCCGAGGATATTCTCGATGCCGTGGACGGCACCGATGAAGTGACTCTTGTTAATGGCTTCGCTGCCTCCGCAGCCCACGAAGATGTTTTTATTGTAATTGGCCATGCCGGTCACCTCGTGCGGCACCACCTGTCCGACAGAAATGATCAGGTCATGGCCTCCTGCTGTCAGAAGCCTGTTGACCTGCACAGGGTAGTCAAAGTCAAGCTTGCCGCCCGTCACTTCCGAAATGAATGAGGAGGGTATCCTTCCCAGTTCGTCTATGTCAGTTCGCCACCGGTGTTCCCTGAAGAGAGACAGGGGGACGGTTCCGAACATCTTCGTCAGCTCCTTCTTCTCCATCGGCATATGGGTGCCGAGGGCAGGAAGGATGTCCTTTACCTTCTTGCCCAGCTGTTCCCAGAGCAGTTCGGTGATCATTCCGGCGCCTGAGTGCATGCGGGTAATGTCAGGAGGAATTATCAAAACCCTCTTTTTTGTCATGAAGGCTGAGAGTGCATTTTTCAGGGCCTCCCTGACGTCATCTTTTGTCAGCTCCCTTTCGGGACCTGCTGCTGCGTAGTATATCATAATATTTGCATTTTTTGCCATGGGGGTGTTTCCGGGAGTGATTTCCGGAACTCCCTTATCAGCTTCTCCTCGTAATCGCCCCGGTAGGTACCCTCAATGAATTTACCGAGGGCCTCATCATGAAACAGTTTCCAGGATCGGTTCTCCTGTCCGGGTATCACGGGAAAGAAGAGGGCGCCGTTACCAAGGGCTGCCTTATGATCACCGGGGGCATCGCCTATCATAAGTATCCTTTGAGGAGGATATTTACCTCCCGCGGCCATGGTGATGTGTTCGGTCTTGGTGCCGAGCTCCTGTCCTGCGATGGCCTTTACATACCTGTCGATGGAGTGTTCTCTCCACTCTCTGGTCAGTGCCTCCAGTGGTGTCTGTGACACCACCACAGCATCTGCCACGGTACTCAGTTTCTCTATTGATCTGCGGGCATATGGAAAGGGAGGGATATTGCGCAGCCAGGCCGAGATATCCTCGTTGAGGGCCAGGGTCCATGCCAGGACCTGTTTCAGGGCCGGGTGAGGGTTCTTTTTTACATATTCCGCGAAGGCGGGGTTGCCAAGCCTGGTCTCGCCGGCTATCCACTCCTTCAGCGGTTCCATATCTGGCAACGGGATGCCCATCTCTCTGATCTCCGGTCTCACAGCCAGCAGCTCCATCACCTTCACCAGCGCGGGAAAACGGTTGATGCCCCGGGTGACGGAATAGAGATTGACGAACTCCCATGTCTGGCGCACATACTTTGCTATGGAGAAGAGCCCGAAGTATTTGACCACATTGGGGATGAAGAACTCCTTGTGCTTGACCTCCATGGTGTCAAAGACACATCCGTCGGAGTCGATGCCGATAAAAAATTCCTTCTCCGGTGTTATTTTTTCAAGGATGTTCATTCTCAAAACATAAGCCAGTCTGATCCTGCGTGTATTCTCATGCCCCGTGAAAGGGTTAGTGACCCGGGGATTCCATCATAAATAATGTCTTCAGGGCCATTTTGTTCAATTAAACCCCACTGTAGGCACTGAATCCTCCGTCGACAGGTATGACCACGCCGGTGACGAACGATGAGGTCTCCGAGAGCAGGTAGAGCATGGTTCCCACCAGCTCTTCGGGCTCCGCGTAGCGACCCATGGGGGTGGCATTGATGATCTTCCTCCCGCGGGGTGTCATCTCGCCCGTCTGCTCGTCGGTAAGCAGAAAGCGGTTCTGGTTTGTCAGCAGGAAGCCGGGCGCAATGGCGTTGACCCTTACGCCTGCCGGAGCGAAGTGCACTGCCAGCCACTGGGTGAAGTTGTTGATGGCAGCCTTGGCGGCCGAGTAGGCGGGTATCTTTGTCAGAGGCCGGTAGGCGTTCATGGAGGATATGTTCAGGATCACCCCGGTGCCTTTTCTGACCATATCCTCGCTGAGGATCATGGAGGGGAGCACCGTGCCCTTGAAGTTCAGGTCGAAGACACCGTCAAATCCTTCAATATCAAGGTCAAAGAAGCTTCCTCCAAGGTCCTTGTCGTCACGGGTTATGAACTCCCTGGCGGTTGTAGCCGAGGCTTTGTTACCTCCGGCGCAGTTAATGAGTATGTCGAGTGAGCCGAAAGCTGACCTTATCTCCTCGCGTGCCCTGAGCAGCGACTCCCTGTCGGTGACGCTGGCGCCTATGGCTACTGCCACGCTGCAGTCGGGTCTTTTGACCATCTCAGCGGCTGTGACAGCACCTCTTGCAGGGTTGATGTCAAGTATTATTACCGTCACCCCGGCACTGCAGAGCCCTTTCACCAGTGTCTGTCCTATCACACCGCTGCCACCGGTGACGGCGGCTACCTTTCCTCTCAGATCGCTGAAATCATTCATATTCAGTACGTTTCTATTCAACTTCAATTGGTTTATAAACAGGCACAAGCAGTTTCATCACAATCCATCCGATCAGGTAAGCAAAAGCACAGATGCAGAATATAATAAAATAGCCTGCACTTATTCCTTCAAACCCTAATAACTTCATGGGTTCAGTGATATACTGAGCGCCGCCTGCCAGCAGCTCCTTTGTCATCACACTTACCGTACCGTCAGCCAGGGTTGTACTTCCTGATGAGAAGTCAAACAGCACTCCGGAGCCCTTATTGATAAGAAATGCACCGAAGCCGCCGGCCATGCCACCTATGCCTGTTATGGTTGCGATGGCTGATTTCGGGAACATATCGCCGATGGTGGAGAAAAGGTTGGCTGACCATGCCTGGTGAGCGGCACCCGCTATACCAATGATAATTACCGGGAACCAGTAGGAGAGATGTCCCATCGGTTGTGCAAGCAGTGCCAGAAGAGGGAAGAAGGCAAAGATCAGCATCGCGCGCATACGTCCGGCATACGGATTCATACCCAGTTTGTCAACAAAGTACCTTGGGAGCCAGCCGCCGATGATCGACAGCATGACGATTGCATATAGAACGAATATGAGCAGTTTGGCCATTGAGGTGTCAGAGGTAAGTCCATATACATCACTGAGATATGCCGGTGTCCAGAAGAGATAGAACCACCATACGCCGTCAGTCATGAACTTCCCGAATGCGAATGCCCAGGTCTGGCGGTATTTGAAGCACTGGAGGAATGGCATCTTCTTTTCCTTCTTTTCCACATTGTTGTTGGCAATTGTCTCCGCGATTGTGTCCTGGTTGATATAATCCAGTTCGGCCTTATTCACGTGAGGATGAACATGTGGTTTCTTATACATGAAGACCCAGAATCCCATCCATATGAAACCTATGGCACCAATAGCCAGAAATGCCATCTCCCAACCCCATTTTACGGCAATCACGGGGATGGTAATGGGGGCCACGAGGGCTCCCACCTGTGCTCCGGAGTTGAAGATGCTGGTTGAGAAAGCCCTGTCTTTTTTCGGAAAAAACTCAGCGGTAGTCTTTATGGCGGCCGGGAAGTTGCCTGCCTCACCCAGGGCCAGCACGAACCGTGCGAAGATGAAGAGCGTCACGCTGACGCTGGTAACCAGGCCGATGTCATCCACGGTGCCTATTATCTCACGGGCCTCATTGAAACCCACCAGCCATCTTCCGGCGGTGATCCCTGAGGTGGCTATGCCGCAGAAAGCATGGAGCACAGCTCCAACCGACCAGACGCCTATTGCCCAGAGGAATCCCTTCTTCGTGTCTATCCAGTCGATAAACCTGCCTGCCACCAGGAGGCATACGGCATAGAAGATCGAGAAGAGGCCTGTGATTGTGCCGTAATCATTGTTTGTCCAGTGAAACTCGGGTGCAATGAAGTCCTTCCATGTGAGTGACAGTACCTGCCGGTCCATGTAGTTGATGGCAACGGAGAAAAACAACAATCCGGTGATAACCCACCTGTAGTTTGTCATTTTCGCCTCAGTGGTTTGTGAAGACATGGTTTTGCTTTGATGTGTAGTTATTTGTTATTGAACCCCTCGCTGACAGTCTTCTTCAGGAACGCAGGTTTCCGATTAGTTCAAGTGTCTCCCTGACTTTCGCTGTGATCTCATGCCATGCCGCCGCTTTCACATGGCTGTCGGTTATCAGCTCTGATCCCATCCCCACGCATGTCACGCCGGCATAGCATGCAGAGATGACCTCCCTGCATTTTTCCGGATCGCTGTGGTAAAAGAGGGGCACAAGCCCTGTCTCCTCCATTGCGAGCACTGTCTGAATAAGAGTGAACCTGGCCATAGGTTATTTTTCGATTGATGATTTCAGAAACCGAAAAAGTCTCTTGCGTTGTAGTATGAAATGTTTTCAACCATTTTCCCTATTGTATCAAGCTCTGACTCGGGCAGTTTGCCTTTGATGACATCTTCTCCGAGCATGTTGCAGAGTATCCTGCGGAAGTACTCATGGCGTGGATAGGAGATAAAACTGCGCGAGTCGGTGAGCATGCCGACGAACCTGCTGAGCAGTCCCATCAGGGAGAGGGCATTGATCTGGTTGATCATGCCGGTCTCCTGGTCAAGGAACCACCACCCGGCACCGAACTGGATCTTTCCGGGAAAAATGCCGTCCTGGAAGTTACCGGTCATGGAGGCAATCAGTTCATTGTCGCGGGGATTGAGATTGTAGATAATCGTCTTCGTGAGTTTTCCTCCCGCATCAAGCCGGTCAAGCAGCCTGGCAAGATCTTTTGCCACGGTGAAGTCGCCCATTGAGTCATAGCCGGTATCGGGACCAAGCCTGGCAAACATGCGGCTGTTGTTGTTGCGTATGGCACCGTAGTGAAACTGCTGTGTCCATCCCTTTTCCGCATCCATAACGGCAAGTTCATAGAGCATGGCAGATTTGAACCTGGAAATCTCCGCCTGATTCAGGCGGTTACCTGAAAGGATTTTCCCGAGAATGGTGTCTATCTCACTGTCAGTATAATCATCTGCATAGAACTGTTCAATGCCGTGGTCACTCAGGCGGCAGCCTTCGCCGGCAAAGAAGTCGTGGCGCCTGCGCAGGGCCTCCAGAAGGGTTGCGAAGTTCTTGATGTCAGTGTCTGACACCTCCGAGAGCCTTGAAATATAGTCATTATATGTCACGGGGTCTTCGACCGCCATGGCTTTGTCAGGCCGCCACGCCGGCAGGACTTTTATCCCGAAACCGCCCTCCCTGATGGCTTTATGGTACTCGAGGGAGTCTGCCGGGTCGTCGGTTGTGCAGACGGTCTCCACGTTGAATTTCTTCATCAGTCCGCGAGCCGAATATTCCGGTTGCCGGAGGAGCTCAGAACACTCTTTCCATATCTGCGCTGCAGTCTCAGGGTTGAGTATACGGCTCACGCCGAAGACCCTTTTCAGCTCGAGGTGTGTCCAGACATAGAGCGGATTGCGCATGGTGAATGGCACCGTCTCTGCCCAGCGGTCATACTTCTCACGGAAGGAGGTCTCCTTACCGGTAATGAATTTTTCGTCGACACCGTTTGCCCTCATAGCCCTCCATTTGTAGTGGTCGCCCTCGAGCCAGAGCTGGCCGAGGTCTTCAAACCGCCTGTCGCTGGCGATGGCTTCGGGGCTGAGATGGCAGTGATAGTCGATTATCGGCATGCCGGAAGAATGATCATGGTAGAGTGCCCTTGCCACATCATTCTGCAGAAGAAAATCTTCATTGATAAATTCTTTCATGCTGTATAAAATTTACTTCATTGAAAAGATGGAACCTGCATGCGATTTTTGATAAAATACTTATCTGATCCTCTCCTCATGCCAGTCTTGTTTCTTAATCGGATACATAGATTATATTCAGCTGCCACCTATTCAACTGAAGTTGCATTATGCCCAAAGTTTTCGGTGCCATGAATGACTGCGGCGGTATCTATTCCCCGAAGAGCGGGATGACATGTCTCTCGTATATGTTTTCAGTGACGCAGCCGGCTATTACCTCGGCGTTTGCCTCCAGCGCAGCGGTATATTGCTCTCCCAGTTCGGATGCAACCTTGTAGCCCACATGTATGAGCTGGCGGAAGCTCGGGTTGTAGTCGGGGCAGCCGGGCACATGTCTCAGGGTATCTGCGTACTTGCGGCTGTCCCATGTTTCAACCTCATCGGGATCGGGAAGTTTTTCCGGATCGATGTCGATGACGGTGGCATATGGTGCGCACAGCTCTTCCCGTCTTTCGATGGCTTTGCGGTAGATGAGTTTTGCAAGATCGAGGCCAGTGCCTCCGGAGAGGGCAAGGCCGATCACCTCCTCCAGCCAGGTGGTGCCGGCGGTCTTGAGATGTAGCCCGCAGTCATGTTTTCTTATGAGTGATCCCATGACCGGGTAGATGGAGAACTTGTCGCTGCCTGAGTGGACGCTGAGTTTCAGGTCAGCAGGCAGGCCAAACATCTTCACGGCATACCTGATGACGAGGATGTCCTCTTCAAACTCCTTGCCGAAGCGGACAGGGTCACCCTCATAATCGACCCCCTTGTTGAAGCGTCCGACGGTTGTCAGGTTAATATGGTCAGCGTCGACAAAACAGGAGCCTGTGTATCCGAGTGCCTTAACGGCGGCATCGGCCTCGGCACGGGTATCAGAGGGCTCGGAATGCACGATATTGTGTTCCCTGTTTGACTTGTTCCATACAGGTGTAATGTGGATCCCAAGCTCGGCTGAAGCCTTCATCAGGGCCTGCAGCTGCGCTTTCCCCTGGTGTGAGAACCTGTCTCCGATCCCAAAAGAGTATTTACCGGTCTCTTTCATATTTTTCCCTGTTAATAGGTTTAAGCGATTTCGAAAAATAATAATAAAAAACTAAATCGGGGTCTGAATTCCCTAATAAGACGGCATACATGAAGAGGTTTGCCATCCTGCTGACAATCGTAATGCAATCGGTTGCTGTTTTCAGTGAACCGAGGCATATCACGGTAGCTGCCGACGGTTCCGGTGAATTCACCTCGGTACAGGAGGCGGTCTTTTCGATCAGGGCATATATGTCAGACACCACGTACATGTACATCAAAAACGGCACTTACCGTGAAAAGATAGTTATTCCCTCGTGGGTTACAAATCTTTACATGAAGGGGGAGAGCGCAGACAGGACGGTCATCACCTGGAATGACCACGCCAGGATACGCAACATGGGTACCTTCAGGACTTACACCGTCTGGGTTCCGGGATCCGGGTTCACCGCGGAGGATATCACCTTTGAAAACAATGCGGAGCAGCTGGGGCAGGCGGTGGCGGTGCATGATGTCTCGATGTAGTTGCCGGGGTCACCCGGCCGGTTGGGCACCTGGTACCATCCTCCGGTCTCCGGGTCCTGTATCTCCGCCAGCCTGTGGAACTTACATGAGATAAGGGAATCATTCTCATTTGTAAGATGCTGCTCATGTAAGTTTCATTAGGTGTAACGGTGGTCATGCTTTATGCCGACGGTCACTTCAATGATACTTTGAGCGGGCTGTTCAGCCTCTGGGAGAATTTGTCAACATAATCTTTCCATGCATCGTCAGTTTCGAAGCCCCACTTGCTCCAGCCCGCACCGGTATAGTATACCAGCGGTGTGCCCGGTATGTACCTGGTGATGATCATCAGGTGTTCACTGTTTTCCTGTACGGCTGTGGCGGAGGTTGTCAGCAGGGTACCGACGTATGTTACGCCCCCCTCTCCGCCGTCGAGGCGATAGGCGATGGCATTCTTTTCAGGAGGAAAGAGCAGCGCTGAGCCTTCATCTCTTTTTGCTATGCCTGCGGCCACGGTAAAGACCTTGTCCAGCCCTGAGAACTCTTCCGTCACCCGGTTCATCTGGCTGCCGGCATCGAGTGAGAAGGTTCGGGTTTCGGTTATCATCACTCCGCGTACCTCAAACGGAGGATAGGTCAGTCTGAAGGATGTGCGCAGCGGACCATTGTCAAGTGTCTCCCATGTTTCGAAGTTGATTCCCAGCCAGAGGGAATCGTCAACGAAGGGGGCCATCGCCCCGGCTCCCAGGGTGCGTCCCACCTTGTAGGAGTCGCACCCCTCACCGTTATCATCATGATAACTGTTCTTACCGGCAAGGTATTCGGAGTACCATCTGTCTATCACCATCCTGTCAGTCCTTTTGACCCATACGTCGAGGCCGTTGCTGGGACCGTCCTTGGCAATAAGGGCAGGACCGTATATGCGGAAGGCGATGCGGTCATTCTCCCAGGTGTAGTCGTCCATTCTCTCGGGTACAAAACGCCCGTAGGCTTTGGTCTCATAATCTGAAGGCGTCCCTTTTTCGATGAAGTATACCGACGACGAGCCGGCCTTCAGGTCTGACTGAAAGATCAGCGAAAGGGGTTTGGCTTTACCGGCATAGATAAGCTGTGAGGGGATCTCATTTCCCTTGCGGTCAGTAACCAGCAGTTCGGATGGGTTGACGTCAGGCAGCTTCTCTGAGATTGAGGCAAGAGATATCTCAACGGTCTCCGCGCTCCTGTCAAAGGGGAGGAGGTTTTCGATTTTGACTTTTGCATGGTCGCCGGCACATCCGCTTAAGATTACGGCGGAGATTAGCAGAAGGAGTGTTTTTTTCATTTGATTGGGGGTTATTGGTCGAGCAGTTGCATTCAATCAATGATCAGATTCATTTTTAATCTCTGGCTGATGCAGGTTCCGTTCCGTGGTGTGTTATTCATTTTGGTTGCTTGCCAAGATAGGCGAGTATGCCGCCGTCGACGTAGAGTATGTGTCCGTTCACGAAGTCGGAGGCTCCGGAGGCAAGGAACACTGCCGGGCCCTCCAGATCCTGGGGCCTTCCCCACCTGGCGGCGGGTGTACGTCCGATTATGAAGGTGTTGAACGGGTGTCCCTCTTCGCGCAGCGGTGCAGTCTGCGGGGTGGCGATATATCCCGGGCCGATGCCGTTGACCTGGATGTTGAACTCTGCCCATTCGCAGGCCAGGTTGCGTGTCAGCATCTTCAAGCCGCCCTTCGCGGAGGCATAAGCGGAGACGGTCTCACGTCCGAGCTCGCTCATCATGGAACATATGTTGATGATCTTGCCGCCACCCTTTTTTATCATTCCGGGAGCTACGGCCCTTGACATGATAAAGGGGCCCGTAAGGTCTATGTCAATGACCTCCCGGAACTCTGCAGCATTCATCTCGAGGGCGGGGATCCTCTTGATGATGCCGGCGTTGTTGACGAGGATATCTATCACCCCCACTTCGGAGCTTATCTTATCGATATGTTTCCTGACCGCCTTCTCGTCGGTCACATCAAAGAGGTAGCCCCTGGCTTTAATGCCGGAGGCTCTGTACTCATGAAGTGCCGTCACAATTTTTTCCTGGTTGCGGTCGTTGAACACTATGGTGGCTCCTGCCTGGGCAAGAGCTTTTGCCATTGCCATGCCTATGCCGTAGGATGCGCCGGTGACCAGTGCCACCTTGCCGTCGAGCCTGAATAAGTCGCTGTTCATTGCTTAATCTTTTGTTTGGTGAAACAGAGGTCTAGCGCAGGTCAGTCTGTTTGAAGAAGTCCTGGTCGCTGTAATCGAGGTTCTCCCCGGCCATCCCCCATATGAAGGTGTAGCTGGAGGTTGCCGTGGCGGCATGGATTGACCATTGCGGTGATATCACAGCTTCGTTGTTCTTCATCCATATATGTCGCGTCTCGGTTGGTTCTCCCATAAAGTGGCATACGGACCCTCCTTCAGGCACCTCGAAGTAGAAATATACCTCCATACGCCGGCCATGGGTGTGGGGTGGCATGGTGTTCCATACGCTGCCGGTCATCAGTTCAGTCATTCCCATCTGCAACTGGCAAGTCTCAAGCACCTCCCTGACGATCATCTTGTTTATCACCCTGTGGTTGGCAGCCTCCATGGAACCCATTTCTGCGGTTATGCAATCCGCTTTTGTCACTTTTCTGTCGGGGTAGTTGCGATGGGCCGGGGCGGAGTTGAAGTAGAAGAGAGCGGGCCTGGCGGGGTCAGCGCTTTCAAAGATTACCTCCCTGTCGCCGCTGCCGAGGTAGAGAGCCTCTTTGTAGCCAAGTGCGTATGTTTTGTCTCCGGCTGCCACCCTCCCGTCGCCTCCTACGTTGAAGATGCCCAGCTCGCGTCTGTGAAGGAACCATTCTGACTTGACCTCATCCACCGGTTCGAGCCTCAGGGCTTCACCTGCCGGCATTGCCCCCCCCGCCACCATGCGGTCATAGAGTGAATAGACCATGTTAACGGTATTCTCTTCAAAGAGGTTGCCGACAAGATGCTCTTTCCGGAGCTGCTCCGTACCCCAGTTTTTCACATCTTCAGGATGGGCGGCATACCTGAGTTCAATGTTTGTTTTCATCCGTCCTGTAATTGGTTAATGCATTATGCCGGTTAAAATTAACCAAAAATATAGGAAACAGCGAGAAGAATGGGTTACAAAATGAGAGATACGCCGCGGCACAATGAAGGGTGGGGGATAGATAACCTGCCGTCTACAATACCTGAATGCCTACGGCATATGCTACAATACCTTAATGCCCCGGTGCGTCTTCCGGCTGTTGGGGCAGACTCTACGGCCTGCGTACAATACTTGAATGCCCCGATATGCCATACGGCTATCGCGGCAGGCTCTACGGCATATTGACTGCCGTCCCGACGCACTTCGTGGTCGGGATTGAGTCTCCTCCGTTGTCGGAGCCCCAAACTGTCAACTGCTGACTGGACTACTGCCTATTGCCTACTCCCTATCAAAGATACTTCCTGTCCTCCCTGGGGACATCGAAGTATTTGTCGTAGAGATTTGCATCGGGACCGCTCTTTTCCACCCCGGTCTCACTGATCTTGTAGGTGCAGTTTTCCCCGACGATACCCGAGAAATAGATGTCAAACTCCTTTCCGTTCTCATCAACCATGATGATCCTTACCAGGTGAGGATACTTCATGCTGTTGAGCTGGGAGTGGCAGATAGGACAGTTTATCAGGTACTCGGAACCCTTCTCAAGTTCAAACGACGGGTGGGTCGTTTTCGTGTAGTTTCCCAGCTCGGGGTTCAGGAAGACAAGCCCTCTCGATGAACTGTTAATCTTGGTGGCAGAGAGCACTATTGATGATTTGACCTTAAGGTGTCCTCTGCAGGCCTTGCATAAATATTCAACTGCCATTTTATACCTCCTTTTTGTTAATCAGTCCGACAATTTTGTTACAAGCTTCATGTACAATATATGATAAATTTTCGCCGAAAGCAACAGTTTCCGGCTGAATTACGAGTATCAGCATCTCATTTTTAAAGAATTCAGAGAGTCGTCTAAGTGAGATGTTATGGGTATTGAAGGTAAGGTCACTTATCTGTTCCACAGATATCAGCTCCCAGGTTCCGGGCAGCTTTTTAATGTCTGCACAGTCGATCAGCACGAGAGTGTCATGATCAATGGAGTTGATTTTCCCGATATAGTTCTCGATGCTGACTTCCGGTGTCAGCACTTTGATGTTTTCCGATTCGTTTATGTGTGTGCTGACATATACACCTGCCCCGTCATCTTGTCGCAGGATGTTTCCTATGCCGACGAAGAGGATTTTCCGGTTTTTATCCGAAAGAAGGTTTGTCAGGTTCTCAGGCACCTCTGAAGAGATACTTGACGGTTACCTGCCGCAGGCAGTTAGGGCAGATGACATTGAACATATCCTTTCTCTGAAGTGTCTCGTCGATCTCTGCCGAGAGATCCTGTCCCTCAGCCAGTTTCAGCTTACGGTTCAGTATGTTGAGGTTGAGTATTGATGCAAAGGCTTTTGGTCCGAGCTTGCGGTGCATATAACTGAGGTGCTCGACTGTGGTTATTATGGCGCCACAGTTCTCGCACACCAGCAGTTCTTTTTCCTGGTACTCCACGACGGCCGACCTGTCGAAGGTAGCCATATCGTAGATGGTGTCGGAGAGTTTCACCCCCTTGCCGGTGATGCAATGCTCCTGGCACTGGCCGCAGAAGATGCATTTGCCGTAATCACGCCTGATGGTGCGGATCTTCTTCTCCCTGTCGTCAGTGAAGGTGATCGCCAGCGGGGGGCATACATTGGCACATGTCTCACATCCCACGCAGTTGGCATCATCAACAACAGGCTTACCCCGAAAATCCTTGAAGGGCACATGGCCCCCGACCGGAAATTTTGAGGTATATGCCGGTGTGACCAGTGATGTCACTGCCTCTTTCAGCTCTCTCAGTTTAGGGTAGTTCATTCGTATCTGAAAAATTTATTTTATTGGTCGAATGGAACTTGCATGAAAAATAATAATCAAATCCTTTTGTAAGCTTTAGCTCATGCAAGTTTCATTTTACTATCTCACTATAATCATCTTTCACACTCCTTTTGTCCATTTTCGTTCCGAAATTGTATGCGCCCCTGACCAGGGCATGAGCTGCCACGGTGGCTGTAAAGAAGAGTACCGGGATGGCCACCAGGGCTCGGAAGCCGGCACTGCCGAGACCGAAGTGAAACATGACACCGAGGAGGATGCTGCAGCATCCCAGCGTCACGCACTTTGTCGCTGCCTGCAGCCTGTTGTACATGTCCGGCAGCCTCAGGAGGCCAAGACACCCGAAGAAATTAAAGAGGACTCCTACCGATATTAAGATTAAAGCTGCCATATCACTCGTTCAGTTTTTTGCCGCTGAGGTATTTTGCCAGCGTAAGGGTTCCAATAAAACTCAATATTACCCAGGCAATGCCGATATCGAGGATAAAGGCCTTGTCTGTCAGCACCGATATGATTCCGCAGATTCCCACCACCAGTATCCCGAAGATGTCTATGCCTACCATCCGGTCGGGAATGGTAGGCCCCCTGACAATCCGGTAGAGGCAGGCTGCGCACAGTGCAATCTGTATATACAGCAATATATTCAGGAAAGAGGTCATTCCGCAAATTTTTTAATGTACTCTTCAAATCTCCCGGTCACCATCCTGGAATATACCGCCGGGTCTTCAGACCGGATAAAGATCCAGTGGATATACATCTCATCGCCAATAATGTCAACGGTGATCGTCCCCGGTGTCATAGTTATCGAATTGGCAAGCAATGTCCGGGCGAAGTCGGACCGCAGGGTGGTCTTCACCTTCACTATTCCCGGTCTGATAGGCATAGCCGGATGGAGCACACGGTATGCTACATCGAAGTTGGCCTTAATACATTCCCAGATGAATGTTACAAGGTAGACCAGGAACCAGAACCAGCGCTTTGGCTGGAGGAATTTACCCACATTATGGAAGTAGTACCTGCCGAAGATGGCTGACGTTAGTGCTGCGGCAGCAGCTCCTGCAACAATATTCGACACCGTGAACCTGAAGGTGATCAGGAGCCAGAAGATCATGGATAATATAAAAACTGTCACGTATCTCATATCACATGCCTGTTATCTGTGAGGAATATTTGAATTGGTCCATCAGAATGTCCGTTGCTGGTGAGAGCACCGTCTCGCGGAGGCCGGGCAGTGCCAGCAGGCTGAGCAGGAGGCAGATGACAGCCAGGGTGATCATGCTCAGCAACATGGGCGCAGGCACCTCTTTTATGTCGTTCCTGATCTTTCCCGGCTCAACATTGTGGAAGGCATAGCGCTGGAACTTCATGAAAGAGGCCAGTGTAATGATACTGACTACGACCGCAAGGAGAGCCAGGAAATAAAAGCGGCCCATCACTGCTGCTACTATAATTATCAGTTTGCTGAAGAAGCCGTTGAAGGGTGGTATGCCGGATATTGAGAGTGAGGCGGCCAGCGAAGTGGCGGAGGTTACCGGCATGCCCTTTGCCAGTCCGCCCATCTCCCTGAGGTCACGGGTGCCGACTGAATACTCTATGGCCCCGGCGTTGAGGAAGAGCAATCCCTTGAAGGCAGCATGGTTAAGCATATGAAAGATGCCCCCGGTGATGGCGAGGGCGGCTACCTCGCTACGGATGCCTCTGGCCATGAGTATCATTCCTATTCCCACCGACATGACGACATAACCCATCTGGCTGATGCTGTGATATGCCAGCAGCCGCTTGATGTCCCACTGGCCGATAGCCAGGAAGACTCCGACAACCATTGAGAGAGCGCCAAGGGTGGTGATAACTATTGACATGCCCTCTGTAACCTCGAACATATTAAAGAAGAGGCGAATGATCACATAGATGCCTACCGCCTTTATAAGCACCCCTGAGAGCATGGCCGAGATGGGAGAGGGTGCCGATGAGTGGGCATCGGGCAGCCACGCGTGGAATGGTATCATGGCAGCCTTGAGACCAAAACCGGTGAGAAGCAATATCTGTATCAGCAGGTAATAACTGTTGTCGTAACCAGCACTGAAGACGGTCCTGATATCTGCAATATTAAGTGTCCTTGCACTCCAGTAGATAAATCCTATGGCAAAGAGTATCATTAATGAGGCGACGACCCCCAGTACCTGGTATTTCAGTGTGGCCTCAAGTTCATTCTTCTCAACCCCGAAGGCAACAAGTGCATATGATGAGATTGCCGATAACTCCAGGAATACGTAGATGTTGAAGATGTCTCCGCTGAGCACCACTCCGTTCATACCTGCTATCATCAGGCAGAAGAGGGAGTAGAAGTAGTTTTCGGAGGTGTACCTTGCCATGTAGGAGACCGAGTAGGTGACTGACATGAGACCGACGAGGCTTATGAGACAGAGCAGCAGTGCCGAGAAACCGTCATGGATAAGGTACAGTCCTATGGGAACACCCTCCACGGGCTCCCATCCTCCCAGGGTATACACTGATGATCCATCCCCGCCCGTGATCAGTGACCAGAAGCTGATGAAGGTCAGGAAGAGCAGCACGGCCAGCGCCATATACCTGGGGATAGCTGTAATGAACCTGCTCAGTATCATTGTCAGGAAAGCACCGGCAAGAGGTACTGCTACGAAAAGCGGTATCAGCGGATTCATCATTTACCCTCTTAAGTTTTTTATCTCTCTTATGTCAAAGGTCCCGTATTTTCTGTATATCCGGATGATAACAGCCATCAGCATGGCCGTCGTGGCCAGTCCGATCACAATTGCCGTCAGCACCATTGCCTGTGGCAACGGGTCAACATATGTCTTTACCGGGTCAGCGGTATCAACGATAGGGGCGACTCCTCCCTCAGTATAGCCGATCAGGGCCAGGAAGAGAAAGCAGCTGAACTCCATGATGGAGAGCGATATCGCTATCTTGATCAGGTTTCTCCTGGTGATCACTCCGTACAGTCCGACCAGGAACAGTATAAAGCAAAGCCAATAGACTGTCATTTCAGCACCTCCTCTTTAAAGATTATCAGAGCCAGGAAGATTGTAAGTATTGAAGCGGCGACCTCGATCCCTACGAATATGTTGTAAAGCGGGAGGAAGCCTGCACTGACAAGCTCGCCGGGGGTGCCATGGGGCAGCCAGTTGGCGAAGAAGATCCCTGCACCTGCAACCATTCCTGTAAGCGCAAGGAAAAGGAAGACAAGAATGGCGAGGTTTTCATACGTCGTTGACCCTCTCTCCTCCTTCACCAGGTTCAGAAAATCACTTCCATACGCCAGGATCAGAAGGATGAACGACCCTGCTACGATAACACCTCCGGCGAACCCGCCACCGGGGCTAAGATGACCGTGCAGTATGATATAGATGCCGTAGAGAAAAACAATCCCGGCTATCAGCTGCGTCGTCTTCTTTACTATGACTGTCATTCCTTTCATAAAGCTCAATTCTCAATTCTTAATTCTCAACTCTCAACTCACGTCTCTCGTCTTCCAATTCTTAATTCTTAATTCTCAACTCTCAACTCACGTCTCTCGTCTTCCAATTCTTAATTCTTAATTTTCAACTCTCAACTCTCAACTCTCAACTCACGTCTCTCGTCTTCCAATTCTTAATTCTTAATTCTTAATTCATTCATTTCCTGCCTCTTATCCTGAGAATCGTCAGCACACCGAGCACTGCGGTGACCAGCACCGTTGCCTCGCCGAGGGTATCGTATCCCCTGAAGTCAAAGAGCACGCCGGTAACAAGGTTGACACTTCCGGTTTTATCGACGGCTCCGTTTACATAGGCATCAGCCATCCTCATTGTATTCTCACCGAAGGGGGCAAGGGGCGCTGAAGCCTCTTTCAGGAACCAGAACAGGATCGCCAGTATCACTACAGCTGTAGCTGCGGTGACCCAGGCCTGGGAGTCAAACTTGCCGTAAGCCTCTGTGCGCGAGCTGTCAAGCACCACCGCCACCATTATAATCAGTGTGATGGTCTCCACCACTATCTGCACTATTGCCAGGTCAGGCGCCTTCAGGAGGAGGAAACAGATTACGAGGCTGTAGCCCACTATGCCCCCTGCTATCACTGCTGAAAGAATATCGCTGGCATGGATAGCGTAGATTGCACCCAGTATCATGAAAATTATTATTACCGATATTGCCAGTTCCATAGTTTATTTGTGTCAGATAATTATCAGCAACATGATTATCAGTCCGGCGCATACCCAGATGACATATCGGGAAAGCACGCCGGTATGAGCACTGCTCAACCTTCCGCTGAGCCAGAGCACAGCTACTTTTGAGAGGTCATAGATGTCAAAGGCCTTCTCTTCGGCTTTTTTATAGATTTTTGAGAAAAGACCGAACTCGGTAAAGGTCTTGTAGAACTCGGGAGCAGGGTATGAAGCTCCGAGCTTTTCCATCATTTCACCGCCTATAAAGCTCTCTTCTGTCCTGAATTTCTTCCTCCCGGTAGCAAGGTAGATGAGCAGTCCAAGGATAATTGATATCAGGACGAGCAGGGAGACGAAGGATGAACTCCATAGTCCGCTGAAGGTGAAAGCACCTACCACGGGGGTGAATAGCCGTGGGATTACGACTTCTGTGGCGAAGACGCCGAAGAGGACGCACAGAAGTGCCAGTATTGCCATCGGGGCCCACATCAGGAAGGGCACCTCCCTGATTTTATCGAGCCAGGGTTCTCTTCTTCCGAGGAAGATCCCACCGATGAATTTTATGAAGCTGGCCAGCGTCAGTGCTGATCCAAGCACTGCCAGTCCGAGCCACACCATCCAGAGGCTTGAGGCTATCCCTTCACCTGCTCCGAAATCAATTATTCCCTGGTATATCATCCACTTCGAGGCAAAGCCGTTGAATGGAGGGATGCCTGAGATTGACATGGCGAAGATCAGGGAGGCGACGAAGGTCACGGGCATAGGCCCGGAGAGTCCTCCCAGGTCACTGATGTCACTCTTTCCCGTTTGTTGCTCCACTGCACCGGCAGCCATGAAGAGGCCACTCTTGTAAAGTGCGTTGTTAATCATATGGAAGAGTCCCGCAGCTATTCCCACAAGCGACCCGATGCCAAAACCGACTATCATGTAACCCACCTGCGAAACGGCGTGATAACCAAGCAGCCGTTTATAGTCGTGCTGCATCAATGCCATCAGTACAGCTGTGATGATTGTTATCACACCGATGATCAGCATTGTAAGTTTGATCCCCTGGGTCATTATGAACAGGTCGCTTGTGATCCTGGCCAGGAAGTAAATACCCAGGAGCTTGTCAAGTGAGGCGGGCAGCAGGGCTGAAGAGGATGCCGGGGCGTTGGTGGCGTAATCAGGCACCCATGAATGGAACGGGAAGGCGCCGGCCTTGGTGAAGCTGCCGACAAGCAGGGCAAGGAAGGCCGTGACAGTGAGAATGTTATTGGTCTCCAGTGATATGCCGTTGATGCTCAGGGTGTCAGTGAGTCTCCAGAGGAGAGCGATGCCCAGAAGCATGATGGTGTCTGATGCCCCGATAAGTATCATGGTCTTCTTGGCGGCAGCAGAGCTCTCCTCATCCCTCCCTGGTATCAGCTTGTAAAGAGTGATGCTGAGGATGCCCCAGAACATTATGAAGAGGATCAGGTTATCAGAGAGCACGGCACCGTAAGTGCAGCCCAGGGTGATAAGGAACCACTGGTAGTATCCGGGCACCTTTGCGGTCTTGTTATACACAATTGTATATAACAGTATCAGTATGGCCAGGATGCTGACAAACAGGATGATCAGCTTACTGAGGCCGTCAATGGTGAATGTAAGGTATTCACCGGCCTTTTGCAGGAGGTCGAAGTCAAAGAAGGTCAGGCAGCGCTGTCTGACTGTTTCTCCCTGCATGATCATCTGTTTGGCAGAGGTGTAAAGGCCGAGAGAGAGGTAACCCGCGTACAGGGTCACAGCCATAGCCAGTATGCCTTTGGCCATCCGGAACCTTTCAGGGAACAGGAAAAGCAGTAGCCCTGCAGCCAGAGGTATCATTATCAGCATCTGGAGCATCCAGCATACAGATGGTTCAGCTAATGTAACAAGAGGCTCATTCATGGCCGGCTTCTGATTTCCTTAATTCTTTTGTTCTCTTCATTGAAATCTCAATGAGCTCATTGGCATTGAGGATTTTCTCCCCTGAAGAGCTGTCATAGGCTGCTGCCATTCTCTCGGTGCAGCAGTAGCACGGATCAACTGCCGCGAGAGAGATAGTGGCATCGGCGATAGTCTGTCCGATGCATGATTTTTTAAACGTTGCTATGTTGACATAGCTCGGGGCCCGAATCTTATGCCTTGCCGGCGAGTTGGAGCCGTCGGATACGACGAAGTGAAATACCTCTCCCCTGGGCGCTTCAGCCCGCCCGGTTCCTATCCCGGCGGGTATCTCATTTATCTTCAGCGCAATATTGCCCTCTTCCAGTTTTTCGAGTGCATCGAGACACTGTTCAATAATTGAGGCCGACTCGTACATCTCAAGAAGCCTCACCTCAATCTTGGCAAAGACATCCCCGGCCTCGGCTGTTATCACCTTCCAGTTGACAAGCGGGTATGCGGCATAGGGGTCATCCCTGCGCACATCGATGTCAACACCTGATGCCCTGGCAGTGGGCCCCACGGCAGCGTAATCGATTATGTCCTGCCGTGTCAGGATCCCCACGCCTTTGGTTCTGGCATGTATGACAGGGTCATCCATAACCGCTCCGGTGAGGAGGTCAAGCTTCTTGCGTATGATGCCCATCTCCCTCCTGATAGACGGTATCTTGCTTTTCTCAATGTCGCGTCGCACGCCCCCGACCTTGAACATAGCATAGCTGTTCCTGTTGCCTGTTATCATCTCGAAGAGGTCAAGTATGGGCTCACGGTATTTCCATGCCCACATGAAGAGGGTGTTGTATCCCAGGAAATGACCTGCCAGACCCAGCCAGAGCAGGTGGCTGTGGATTCGTTCAAGCTCCCCGATGACAGACCTGATGTACCTGGTTCTGTCAGTGATCTCGACCCCGACTATCTCTTCCACGGCGTTGGCGAAGGCAAAGGGGTGTGATGTGGAGCAGATGCCGCAGATACGTTCAACAAGGAAGAAGACCTGGTCGTAGCTCTTTGATTCACTCAGTTTCTCTATGCCGCGGTGGTTGTAGCCGGTCTCCCACTTGATGTCCCTGACTATCTCCCCGTCGCAGTAGAGCTTGAAGAGTTCAGGCTCTTCCTGGAGCGGGTGGTAGGGTCCTATCGGTATGAGTGTTTTTCTGCTCATGGTTGTCAGGGTGTTATTTGAACTCTTTTCGGTATGGGTAGACACCCTCAGCCCAGTTGCCCTCGGAGAGCAGTTTCTCCTGGTTGGGATGGTGGAGGAAGTCAATGCCGAAGAGTTCATGCATCTCTCTCTCTATCCAGTTCGATGCACTGAACATGTTGGAGAGAGATTCAATATGTGGTTTCTCTTTGTCAAGAATGACATGGAGGCTGAGTATTATTCCGTCAGCATCGAGGCTGAAGTGGTAGTAAATCTCAAAGCCAAGCCTGGTATGCATGGCTGAAGCAATGATAAACCTGAAGCCTTCGCTTTTAAAGAGGTATTCGGACAGGGTTATGAGGGACGTGGGCCTGATGGTGACGATTGCGCGTTTACCCTTCCGGAGGGTCACTCCGGCAATTTCATCGCTGAATTTACCTGTCAGTTTATTAATGGCTGCCTCTGTATCCATGCCTGTATCGCTATTTTTTCCCTGCCAGTTTTACTATTCCTGAAATTATTGCCTCGGGCTTCGGGGGGCATCCCGGGATGTATGCGTCTACCGGGATGATTTTGTCGACGGGTCCGGCAAAGGTGTTGCCTTCGGCAAATATCCCTCCGGTGCATCCGCAGGCGCCGATGGCCACAACGAGGATCGGTTTGGGTGCCTGCCTGTAGAGTTCCAGCAGCCGGTCCCTGTCGCGGCGGTTGATAGAGCCGTTGACCAGTAGCACATCGGCGTGCCTGATGCTTCCAACCAGCAAAATGCCAAAGCGTTCAAGGTCATGCCTCGGGGTCAGGCAGTCAAGGATCTCGATATCACAGTTGTTGCATGATGCTCCCCCGAAATGAAAGACCCAGAGTGATTTCCTGAAACAATGATCCTTGAAGCCCACGGTCTGCGTTTTTATAATCCGAATGCAATCAGCACAATGGCAATGACAACAAGCAGGTTCATCCAGATAAGAAAGAAGCCGGATGCCTGCTTTATCTTCAGTCTCGGGTTGGTATTTCTTATAAGGGTTAGAAGAAGCACCACTCCGAGGATCTTAAGGATGAACCAGACGATGTTTATGCCCGGGTTCATGCCGTTCATGAGTATGGCGACGAGGAAAGCCGGCAATATGAAGAACATGATGTACTTTGCCAGTTTTATCATCGCATAGGGGGGACCGGAATATTCTATATAAATGCCTGAGGCAAGCTCGGTCTCGGCCTCGGACATGTCAAACGGCACCAGTGCCAGTTTGGCCTGTATGCAGAACACACCTGCAACAAAGAGAAGCACGCCGGAGATGCTTCCGATAAACGGTCTGCCAGTCTGCTGTGTCTCAATGATGCTGTTCATGTCGAACTGCTGCCCGCTCTTCATTATCACTGCCGCTACCACGAGCATGAAGGTGAGCTCATAACTGATTATCAGCTTCATCTCGCGTGAGGCCCCCACTGCTGCCAGGGGATTTCCCGAGGCCAGGGAGCCGAGAATATAAGAGAAGGAGGGGAGGGTAAGCAGGTAGAAAATGACGATTATGTCGCCCCTGAATCCGGTCTCTATGCCAAAGAGCGGAAGGAGGATAAAGAGGCCGGCCATCGCTGCCCCGAATACTCCAAACAGCGGTGCAAGCAGAAAGAGGGAGCGGGAGCCGTGCTGCGGGAGGATAGTCTCCTTGACAAGCAGCAGCTTAAAGAAGTCATAGAAAGGCTGAAGCAGGGGGGGGCCTTTGCGGAACTGAACCCTGGCGGTGATCTTCCTGTCATACCATGAGAGTAATGCCCCCGCAACCGCCATGAAGAGCAATCCCGGGAAGATAAGGAAATAGAAGAGATATACCGCCATAGTCCTGCTCGTTACTCTTTTTCAGTTACATATTTGTATTCCCTGATGAGCACCTTCTCATTGAGCTTGTAGATATGCTCTTCAGGATTTTCCTTCCTGTCAGTGAGCATCGCCGTTCCCGGCGGGCATGCTTCAACAAACTTACGGGCCTCTTCATGATCACACAGATCATACAGAAGATCCTTATTGCGGTGATGTCTGAAGAAATCGGTCATCATTGTGCCGAATGGACAGATAGTGACGCATGACTTGCATGAGACGCAGAGGTTTGTATGGCGCATGATCACTCCCTCATCATCCTTTTCCAGGGCATCGGCAGGGCATACGGCAATACACGGGGCATCTTCGCACCTGCGGCATGTGAACCGGAAGGTGGCCAGCTCACGTATGGTCTTGAGCCCATTGGTGTTGGCTGAGCTATAGCAGAGAGCCTCAGGCAGCATGAGAGAGGGGTTCTCCGTCATGGCAGCCCTCAGTTTTATCATGTCTATTAACACCATCATGCCTGTTGCGTGTTATGTCCAGACTTCAGGATTATGTTTTATTTCGTTGTAGGTAAAGACAGGGCCATCCTTGCAGACGAAAAATTCACCCATCATGCAGTGTCCGCACTTGCCAAGGCCACACGACATGTTTTTTTCCATTGAGAGGTAGATCTGCTCATCGCGGTAACCCATCTCCAGAAGCCTTATAGTCCCGAATTTCATCATGATCGGGGGGCCGCAGACCACGGCCACCGAGTTGTCTACCGTGACCCTGACTTCGTCGAGCAGTATGGTTGCGACTCCAACCGGCCCGTCCCAGTCGTCATCGGTTATATCCACCGTGCGGTAAGCTTCAAACTTGTCTATACTGTTAAGCCTGCTGAACAGCGGCTTATAGATACAGTCGGCAGGCGTTTTTGATCCATAGCAGAGTATCACCTTCTCGAGGTCATCCTTCATGTGTTCGAGAGTAAAGAGCAGCGACCGTATGGGAGCAAGGCCGCAACCTCCGCCGAGGATCAGCACCTCTTTTCCCTCAAATTCACTGACAGGATAACCTCGTCCGTAAGGGCCCCTGATACCCATTACGGCTCCCGGCTTAAGCTCATGCATGATGCCGGTCACATAGCCTGTATTCATCACGGTGACCTCGAGCCTGTCAGTCACCAGGGGTGATGATGAAGGGGTAAAGGGGGCCTCACCCACACCGTCAACGGAGAGCTCGATGAACTGGCCCGTTTTGAAAACGAACTCTTCATCGGGGATGAGGACGAAGGTCCTGATGAGGGGTGATTCTTCTATCACCTCATCAAGTGTCGCCCGCAGGGGCTTATATATATTATAGGTGTGGCTGTCCATAACGGTTTTCAGGTGAGTTCCATGAACAGTTCGTTCTTGTTGATCTTTCCGATGCATGCTTCGATGCACCTGCCGCAGCCGGTGCATGCCAGGGAGTTGAATTTCCGAGGTCTCCAGACGTACTTGCACATATACCTGTTTCTGAAGCGCCGGTGAAGTTCAAAGAGAGCATCCTCCCCTCCGGCTACCCTTTCAAACCCGGGGTACTGGCAGGCATCCATCTGCTTCACCTTTTCAAAATCGGGCTTGTCAATCAGCAGAAAGCAGCTGCATGTGGGACAGATTGTCGTACAGGCACCGCAGGAGACGCACTTTGCTGCATATTTTTTCCAGACCTCATCACCAGCCTTCTGTATGATCTCACCGGTAGTTATGTAATCAGGGAGACCTGCATTAAGGGCGGTGAGAAGCTCTTCGGTCTCACTGTGCCTCTTCTCCTCATAAGAGATAGCAGCAGCATCGTCCACATCGTATTTCCCTGAGAGCTGCTCTGCAATCTCCTTTCCCTTCTCCGACATTACCCTCAGGAAGAGATGGTCTCCCTCGGCGAGGATGGCCATATCAGCATGGGCCATGGACCAGGGCTTTACTCCATAGGAGAGGCAGTGGCAGTGATCATTCACCGTATAGCAGTCTGACGCCACCAGTATGGTGTTGTTCCTCCTGCTCCGGTACCAGGGATCGGCAAAAACCTCATCAAGGTATATCTCGTCAAGCAGTAGCAGCGCTTCAATGTCACAGTTGGGCACTCCGATGATGATCACGGGCTTGCTGCCAGCTCTTGCAGAAGTCACATTCTCCCTGACAGGGAGAAAGAAATTCTTCAGCGGAGTGGCAGGCTTGGGGGTGTTGTATGCTATTTTTTCCGCCTGATCCGGCCTGAACGGCTCATAGTCGAGGCTGAACTCATCTTTCACCGGAACAAAAATGTCATAAGTGTTGAGCAGTTTTTCCAGTGAACAATGCCAATCTTCTTTGCTTATACCTGTGTAGTACATTTTATGTGAGAAGATTCACATAATAAAGTTAGGTGTGCAATAAACTCAAGTCAAGTTTTTTTTGCCTGATTAATGGCAGAATAGAGCTTATTGCCAATAAAATACTCATAATCAATTAAATATTTTTTATATGCTGTTTGAAAAAGTTAGTTTAACTTGCATAAGACATTTGTATGAAGCCGATCTATTGTGAAACAATTCACAAAATACAGTGTCAGAAACAGTCTGAGGAGGATATTGCTCTATCATGGGTTACTGATGAGGCTAAGCGCAATGGGGGTAACCCGGGTATATTCGTATACTCTTGCAGGTAAGGCAGGGGTAACTCCCGAGCAGGTGAGGAAGGATTTTTCAGAATATGGAATTAAGGGTAACAGGAGGGGCGGTTATCTTACTGAGTCACTTGTCAGGGAGATTGAGGTTATCTTCAGCCGCGACAGGGAAAGCAATGTAGTGGTGGTGGGCATGGGTAATCTCGGTCAGGCTCTTTCGCGGTATGAGAGGTTTGCCGGGCGTGGGATAAATATAGTTGCCACCTTTGACATAGATCCCTACAAGCATAAGAGCAGGAGTGACATTCACGTCTATCCCATGGAGCGTCTTGAGGAGATCACTGAGCGGTTCGGTGTCACCGTGGCAATCATTGCCGTACCGGAGATTTCGGCACAGGAGGTATGCGACGACCTTGTAAACCTTGGGGTAAGGGGTATAGTGAATTTCTCTCCCGTGTTGCTTAAGGTGCCTCAATACGTGGTTGTCAACAATGTCAACCTGAGTGATGAGATAGAGAGTGTAATCCTCTCTGTACGACGTATGAAGGATGAGCAGTCATTATTTTTGTAGCTATCATAGAAACGGGTTACGAGATATTGGTCACGGGGTTGGTGCAGGGTGTGGGATTTCGTCCTTTCATCCGCAGGCTTGCCATGAAGCACAATCTCACGGGCGAGGTGGTGAACCGGACCGGGGGTGTCACTGTGGTGATAGAGTGTGACCGGGACAGGGCTGACAGGTTCGCCCGGGACATTCGGGACCTTGCCCCTCCAGCGGCCGTTGTCAGGTCAGTACAGCTCAGGAAAACCATGACATCAGGTTTTTCAGGCTTCAGCATAAGGCCCAGCCTCGATGCAGATGAGGCCATCACCGAGGTCAGTCCTGACATAGCGGTATGCCGGGAGTGCCTTGATGACCTGGAAACCGATCCCGGACGGACAGGTTATCCTTTCATCAATTGCACCAATTGCGGTCCCCGCTTTACCATCATCAAAGCGTTGCCGTATGACAGGATCAATACAACCATGGCTCACTTTGAGATGTGTCAGCGGTGTGCTGCCGAGTACGGAGACATTTCAGACCGCAGGTTTCATGCCCAGCCTGTGGCCTGCAACAGTTGCGGGCCGGTATATACGCTGAAGGCAGGTGATCTTGTCATCACCTCATTAAAAGAGATTTTGCAGGAGATAGCCCTCCGGCTGGCTTCAGGGGACAGCGTCGCCATTAAATCGACAGGAGGCTACAATCTCATGTGTGATGCACTGAACGAGGCAGCCGTTGCAGGCCTCAGGCAGCGAAAGCAGCGTGACAGTAAACCCTTTGCAGTGATGTTCAGGGATATGCATTCCGTCAATGAGTACTGCCATGTTGAGGCCCGGGAGAAGGCGATGCTGGAGTCGTGGAGGAGGCCTGTTGTCATATTGCAGCAGAAGAGGCCCCTGGCACCGTCGGTGAGCAGCGGACTGAATACAACAGGAGCGATGCTGCCCCACATGCCTGTTCATTACATGCTGTTCCGGCTCATCACAACCCCTGCCCTGGTGCTCACCAGTGGCAACCTCAGCCATGAACCCATAATTACTCTTGACAGGCAGGCTGAAAGTGATCTTATGCCCGTCACAGGATGCATTGTGAGTTACAACAGAGAGATATACAACAGGGCTGATGATTCCGTGGTCAGAGTTATCAACGGAAATATCAGTCTGATAAGGAGGTCAAGGGGCTATGCTCCGGAGCCTGTTGATCTGACCCGCTCTGCCGAGGGCATTTTCGCGGCAGGGGCTGAACAGAAGAACAGTTTCTGCATCGGAAGAGGTCGGCAGGCATTTATGAGTCAGTATATAGGTGATCTCACGAATCTTCCCACATACGACTTCTATCTCGGGTCACTGGGGCTGTTCACTTCACTATTCAGGTTCACGCCGTCTCATGTTGCGTGCGATATGCACCCTGATTATCTCTCCGGAAGGTTTGCGGAGGAGATGGCTGAACAGCGGGGAGTGCCTCTGTTGAGGGTTCAGCACCATCATGCCCATGCGGCATCTGTGATGGCTGAGCACAGGCTTATCGGGAAGGTGATAGGAGTAATCATGGATGGCACCGGTTACGGCACTGACGGAAATATATGGGGGAGTGAGTTCATGATTGTTACTCCCGCGGATTTTGAGAGATACACTCACTTTGATTATTTCATGATGCCCGGTGGCGACATTGCTGCAGATGAGCCGTGGCGCATGGCACTCTCATGCCTCTTACGTTATTTCGGCAGCGACTATGACTTCAGCTCATTAAAGCTGTTCAGGCTGGTAGACGGTAGAAAGCTTGAGATGGTGAGGCAGATGCTTGTTAACGGAATTAACTCACCTCTCACCTGCGGCGCAGGCCGCATCTTCGATGCCGTCTCGGCACTCCTTCTGCTCTGCACGGAGAGTTCGTTTGATTCAGAGGCCCCGATGCGCCTTGAATCGGCAGCCTCTTCAGATATAGATGAATATTATCCCTATTCCCTCAATGAGACAGTCAGCCTTGGGCCAATGTTCGAACAGATACTGAATGAGATTGATCATCCTGATATCCCTGGCATTGCTGCCAGATTCCACAACACCGTGGCACATATTATTCTGGATGTGTGTATCAGGATCAGGAGGGAGACCGGGTTGAAAAGGGTGGTCCTTTCAGGAGGCGTTTTTCAGAACAGGTATCTGCTTGAGAAATCTTTGTATCTTTTAAGCATGAACAAATTCAGGGTTTATACCAATCACCTTGTGCCTGCCAACGATGGTGGCGTTTCACTGGGGCAGCTGCTTGTTGCTGCAGAAAGGAGGGAAAAATGTGTCTGAGTCTTCCCGCACGCATCATTTCCATTGAGGGTGACATGGGACAGGTCTCCGTCGGTGGAGTCATATTCCAGGCAGGCCTGCAGATGGTGGAAGGGGTGAGGGTCGGGGATTATGTCCTTCTTCATGCAGGTTTTGCCATAGAGAAGATGAAGGAGGAAGAAGCCATGGAGACACTGCGTCTCCTGAAGGAGATGGAAGATGCAATCAACGGGAGTGACGGCGATGAAGTTTGTTGATGAATTCAGGCAGAGGAGTCAGACGGAGAGCCTGGCAAGGCTGATTGCGGAGGCTGCCACGCGCGACTACACCTTTATGGAGGTATGCGGAGGACACACCTCTGCCATCCACAGGTTTGGAATACCGTCGCTGCTCCCTGACCGTGTCAGGCTTCTTTCCGGTCCGGGATGCCCGGTCTGTGTCACTTCTGCGGATTACATAGACAGGCTGATAGCCCTGGCATCACTCAGGGATGTCACCGTGGCCCTCTTCGGTGACCTCATGCGGGTGCCGGGTACTCTTCTGTCTCCTGCCGCCGCCGTTGCTGAGGGTGCTGACCTGAGGGTTGTCCTTTCGGCGCATGAGGCTCTGCAGATGGCACGGTCTGACCCGCGGAGGAAGATTGTCTTTTCCGGAGTCGGATTCGAGACTACGGCACCGGGAACTGCTGTAACGGTCATGCAGGCTGACAGTGAGGGGAGAGACAATTTCTATGTTCTGAGCGCACACAAGCTGATGCCTCCGGCCATGGAGGCCATACTGAAGGACGGCACCCGCATTGACGGATTTATATGCCCGGGTCATGTGGCTGTCATTACGGGAGCATCAGCGTTTGACTTCATCCCGGAAAGGTACGGGCTCGCCTGCGTGGTAACCGGCTTTGAACCTGCTGATCTGCTCATGTCAGTGCTGATGCTTATCAGACAGGTTAACAGTTCTTCTCCGTCGGTAGAGACAGAGTATTCCAGAGCAGTGTCACGCGAGGGAAACCAGAGGGCACAGGCTTACCTGACTGAAGTCTTTGAGCCCTGTGACGTGCAATGGCGTGGCCTGGGGCATATAGCTTTGTCGGGGCTCCGGCTGCGGGATCGCTACCGGCGCTTTGACGCCGGGGCTGCCTTTACGGTCAGCCTGCCTGAGTCGATCCGTGCCAGCGCCTGTATTTGCGGAGAGATACTGAGAGGTGTCAGGACTCCTCCGGAATGTGCTCTATATGCATCACAATGCACCCCTGAACATCCGGAGGGGGCCTGCATGGTATCGGAAGAGGGTGCGTGCAATTCCTGGTTCAAATACCGCCATGATGAGTGAGAAGATAACCCTGGGACAAGGCAGCGGAGGAAGACTGGCACAGGATCTTATCCGTAACCATTTTGCCTCCCGGTTCGGGATGGAGGGGCCGATGACTGACTCTGCGCTGCTCTCAGCAGGAGAGGGGATGATCGCCTTCACCACAGATTCGTTTGTAATCGACCCGCTCTTCTTCCCTGGCGGTGACATCGGCAAACTGGCGGTGTGCGGTACGGTAAACGATCTTGCCGTATCAGGTGCCGAACCCAGGTTTCTCTCGGCAGCATTCATCATTGAAGAGGGATTTGAAGTCAGCGAGCTTGACGCCATAGTAGCCTCCATGGCTGCTGAGGCTGATGCTGCCGGCGTAATGATAGTAACAGGTGACACCAAGGTGGTGGAGAGGGGACAGTGCGACAGGATATTCATCAACACTGCCGGAGTAGGGATCATCCCCCGGGAGCATATGCATATCAGCAGCGGTGTATCGGTGAAGGAAGGCGACAGGCTGATTATCAGCGGGCCGCCGGGGGACCATGCCGTTGCCATACTTGCATCGCGAAGAAAGCTCTCATTTGACCAGCCGCTGATCTCCGACTGTGCCTCACTCAACAGGTTGACAGGTAAGATACTGGAGAAGCCGGAGGCGATTCATTTCATGCGCGATCTTACCAGGGGCGGGCTGGCTGCGGTGCTCAACGAGCTTGCCTCCATGATCAGGTGCGGTATTACAGTCAACGAAGAGAGTGTTCCGATAGCCGAACCCGTCAGGGGTTTGTGTGAGATTCTGGGCTTCGCTCCGCTTACCCTTGCCAGCGAGGGAAGGATGGTAATCGTTACTGCCCCTGAGGCAGCTGACAGGATAGTTGAGATACTGCGCTCCGACCCCCTGGGGAGAGAATCGGCAGTCATAGGTGAAATAACTGCTGAACGCCGCGGAAGGGTCGTCCTTAATAGTTTAACCGGCGGAAGGCGGTTCCTGGATATGCCGTCAGGATTGCTGTTGCCAAGAATATGCTGACTGGAGGCAGATGCACGAACTTAAGATAGCAGAAGAGCTGTCGGCAATGGTGTCATACCATGCTGCCGAAGCAGGGCTCAGGGTCGTTGAGAGGGTGAATATCAGCGTCGGGCAGTTCGTGCAGGTGGTGCCTGATCTGCTTGAGGCAGCCTTCAGGATAGCTGCCATGGACAGTGTCGCCTCGGCGGCGCGGCTGGAGATAGAAATTATAGCTGCCGAGATGCGGTGCCGGAGGTGCGGCACCGGGTACAGTCCTGATGATGATCTGCATGCCTGCATGGCATGCGGCTCCTTAGACATAGATGTAGTACACGGCAAAGAGTTGTTCATTAAAAGTATCGAAGGAGAATAGAGATGGAAATCAAGATCATGAAAGATATTCTGGACAGGAACCAGAATAAGGCTGAAGAGGTTCGTACTCTCCTGAGGGAGAAAAAGGTGATGATGGTTAACATCATCAGTTCCCCCGGAGCAGGCAAGACCACATTGCTTGAGCGCACCTGCGAAGCTTTGGCTGATAAGACAAGGATAGGAGTGATAGAGGGTGATGTTGCCACCGACCGTGATGCCCGGCGCCTGCAGAAGTACAACATCCCGATAGTATGCATCAACACCGGGGGCGGGTGTCATCTCGACTCGCACAGCATCTCAAAGGTCCTCGGACATTTCGCTCTTGATAATCTCGACCTCCTCTTCGTGGAAAATGTCGGCAACCTGATCTGTCCTTCGCAGTTTGACCTGGGCGAAACCTTCAAGCTGGCTGTTGTCAGCACGGCTGAAGGTGATGACAAGCCGGCAAAATATCCGATGCTCTTTACAGGCGCCAGGGCGGTTATCCTGAATAAGACAGACCTCATACCCTACACCAATTTTAATGTCGCCGCATTCGAATCTGATATAGTCTCGCTGAATCCCGGCATCACCATTATCAAAACTTCAGCGACCGGTGGGGAGGGCACCGACAGATGGATCGGGTGGCTCACCTCTCAGCTGGAGAGCTTCCGCGCAGGCTGAACAGGCACTGCAACCCTCCTCCATTTACAGAGACAATAAGTTTTACAGAAGCCTTAAATATTCTTAAACATGATTTATGTAAGGTTTTTGGTTGATTATTGTTATTAGTTTCACAGCCGAAATTAAGATCAGTAGCTAACCGATTTTTCAAACACACTTAAAAACGTAATATATGTATCAAACTGGTAACCTGGTGAAGGATCTGGCAGAGAAACACGGCCGAAAGAGAGAGAGCCTCATGCCGATTCTTCAGGATATTGTTAAGAAGCATAACTACCTGACAGACGATGTCATGGTGGCAGTTGCAACAGAACTTGATATCTCTGCAGCAGAGGTTTACGGCACAGCATCGTTTTATACCTTTCTGGACACGGAGGAGCGTGGCAAGAATGTCATCAGGGTCTGCAAGACCATTACCTGCTCAATGAAGGGCAAGAATGACATAATAGCCACCATTGAGGATATGCTGAAGATCAGGGTAGGTGAGACTACGCCCGACAAGATGTTCACATTGCTGGAGACCAACTGCATAGGATGGTGTCACAAGGCTCCCGCGATTCTGATCAATGACATGCCGTACACTGATCTGACTCCGGAGACAGTTATCGATGTTATTAAAGGTTACATGCGCTAAACAGAGGGAGGCACCGAAATGAAAAACAAAGGACTGACAAAAGTAGACCTCATATTTGAGACCGTAGATGTCAGGAAGGTTATGCAGAAAGCCTTCGAGATGACAAGTGAAGAGATTATTCAGCAGGTTCTGGAATCGGGTCTGAAAGGCCGTGGCGGAGCTGGTTTCCCCACGGGATTGAAATGGAAATACACTGCTGCCGAGAAGGATCCGGATAAATACATAGTCTGTAACGCCGACGAAGGAGAGCCCGGTACCTTCAAGGACCGTGAGATCCTTGACAAGGTGGCACCCAAGGTATATGCCGGGATGGCCATTGCCGGCAAGGCGATGGGTGCAAGGAAAGGTTTCATATACCTCCGCGGTGAGTACAGGTTTCTGTTGCCGCAGCTTTTTGTTGAGCTTCATAAGTTTCACAAAATGATTGCCGAGATCGGTTATGACTTCAACATCGAGTACCGTATGGGCAGCGGCGCATACATCTGTGGTGAGGAGAGCGCATTGTTCGAATCAATAGAAGGCCGCAGGGGTGAACCTCGCAACAAGCCGCCCTATCCGACCACATCAGGACTCTTCTCCAAGCCCACCTCAATCAATAATGTTGAGACGCTGGTGACTGCAATGATGATCATTGAGAAGGGGCCGCTTGAGTATGTCAAGCTTGGCACCAAGGACTCTCGAGGATCAAAGGTTTTCTCCATCTCGGGAGATACTCCCATTCCGGGCATTTTTGAGCTGGAGCTGGGGATGACCGTTCAGCAGTTCGTCAATGAATTCGGTGACGGAGACACCAAGGCGGTTCAGGTAGGAGGCGCATCGGGCTTCTGCGTACCACGCAAGAAGTTTGCCGATACCATAATAGGCTTTGAAGGAGTTCCCACAGGCGGGTCGATGAAGCTTTTCAACAGCTCCCGCTCGATGTACAACGTACTTCACAACTATCTTGAGTTCTTTACGGAGGAATCATGCGGCCAGTGCACCCCGTGCCGCGTTGGATGCCAGCAGCTGTTCAAGGGTATTGAAAAAGTCAAGAAGGGAGAAGCTAAGTCGACATACCTCAATGAGCTCGTCAAGCTGGCGGATACCATGAAGGTGGCATCGAAGTGCGGCCTCGGACAGTCGGTAGGCAATGCCTTCAAGTCGATCGTTGAGAATTTCAGAGAAGAAATTATTTACTAATCCTATCTATTTGATAATTATGGTAACACTTAAGATAAACGAGCATGAGGTTAAAGTGGCGGAGGGTACAACTATCCTGTCAGCTGCAAAAACTCTTGGCATAAACATACCCACACTATGTAATCACCCGGACCTATGTGTGGCAGGTAACTGCCGTGTCTGCGTGGTTGAGCAGAAGGGGGCCCGCACGCTGGTGGCCTCATGTGCCACACCGGTGTCGGAGGGTATGGAGATACAGACCAATTCCCTGAAGGTCAGAAATGCCCGCAAGCATATTGTTGAGCTGCTGCTGTCAGAGCACAGGGCAGACTGTACCAAGTGCTACAAGAACCAGAACTGCGAACTGCAGACCCTGGCAAACGAATACTCTTTTGGCGAGCACATCTTTCTGGACCTGGTGGAAGACCATAACTATGTCATTGACAGGTCGTCACCGGCCTTCATCAAGGATGACAGCAAGTGCATCAGGTGCCAGCGCTGCGTGCGCACCTGCGCCCAGCTTCAGCATGTATCTGCCATAGCCGTTTCCCACAAGGGTTCGGAGATGAAGATAAGCTCATTCCATGACAGGCCCATGAGCCACGTCGTCTGCACCAACTGCGGACAGTGTGTCAACCGCTGCCCGACAGGAGCCCTGACGGAGAAGACCTATATTGACCAGGTGTGGGATGCCATCTATGATAACGACAAGCATGTGGTAGTTCAGACAGCTCCGGCAGTCCGTGTTGCCCTTGGTGAAGATCTCGGGTATGACCCTGGTGAGAGGGTTACCGGCAAGCTGGTTACCGCCCTGCGGCAGCTGGGATTTGATTCGGTGCTGGATACCGATTTCACGGCAGACCTGACCATCATTGAGGAAGGAACAGAGCTCCTTACCAGACTGAAGAAGGTGCTGGTGGAAGGCGACAAGACTCTTGCCCTTCCGATGTTCACCTCCTGCTCACCGGGATGGATCAAGTTCATTGAGCACAAGTATCCGCATATGCTTCCGAATCTGTCGACCTGCAAATCGCCACAGCAGATGTTCGGGGCACTGGCAAAGACATTCTATGCCAAAAAGCGCAATCTCGACCCTGCCAATGTGGTCTCTGTCTCCATCATGCCCTGTACTGCCAAGAAATATGAGGCTGACAGGCCGGAGATGAGATCCAGCGGGTACAAGGACATCGACTATGTTCTCACCACCCGTGAGCTCGCCGTCATGATAAAGCAGGCAGGTATTGATTTTCGTACCCTTGAGGAGGGCCATTATGACTCTGTCATGGGTGTCTCAACGGGTGCGGGGGTTATCTTCGGTGCCACCGGCGGAGTGATGGAAGCTGCACTGCGTACTGCCTACGAGATAGTGACCGGCAGGCCGGTGCCTTTCAAGAACCTCAACATCATGCCGGTACGTGGCATGGAAGGGGTCAGGGAGGCTACTATAAAGATAGAAGGAACCATGGAAGAGTGGAGGTTCCTTGAGGGAGTCGAACTTAAGGTGGCTATTGCACACGGACTGGTCAACGCAAACAAGATCGCCAAAGCGGTCAGCCAGGGCAAGGCACAATATCACTTCATTGAGATCATGGCCTGCCCGGGAGGATGTCTCGGCGGTGGCGGCCAACCCATACCTACCAATGCTGATATAAGGCAGAAGCGTATGGAGGCCATCTATGCCGAGGATATGCATATGGATCTCAGAAAGTCGCATGATAACCCTGAGGTAACTGCAATCTACCAGGAGTTCCTTGAGAAACCCAACGGCCACAAGGCCCATGAGCTTCTGCATACTCACTACACGGAACGCGAATCATACTAGCTCAATAGTTTGTTAAGCCCTGATGCAGAGACGTAGCCCGCTACGTCTCTGCCTGTTTATATACCAGGCTCGACAGCACAGGTCAGTGAATTGCTGTTTTTTAACAGCAACGTATTGCTGCTTTTAAGATTTTTGCCACCTTTAGGCTTTTAAAAAGCATCGCACTTTAATATGGATTGAAGATGAGCGGATTTGATTTTTCCAAAAGGGATTCCTTTGGCAGCAGGTTGGGAGTTATCATGGCAGCCGCCGGTTCTGCCGTCGGGCTGGGAAACATCTGGAGGTTCCCCTATATCCTTGGGGAGAACGGTGGCGGCGCCTTTCTGATAATATACCTTGTGATAATTTT
This sequence comes from Bacteroidales bacterium, assembly GCA_011620595.1. GTDB lineage: Bacteria > Bacteroidota > Bacteroidia > Bacteroidales > VadinHA17 > SR-FBR-E99. Next base: position 45,395 of record WOYX01000014.1, read on the forward strand.
TGCCATTGGCATTCCGGTGATGATGTCGGAGTTGGTGATCGGCAGGAGGACCCGGCGCAACCCTGTAGGGGCATTCCGTATGCTGTCCTCGCGCCGGCCCTGGTTCCTCGTAGGGACGATGGGCATAGTGGCTGCCTTTATGATCCTGGCCTTCTATACTGCCGTGGCCGGATGGACACTGGAATATATTTACCAGATCCTTGCAGGAGGTATCCAGGGTAAGTCGTCAGCCGAACTGTCGGTTATGTTTGACTCTTTCAGAAGCGAATCTCTCCGGCCGGCATTGTGGTTCTCAATCTTTCTGCTGGCTACAGCCGGTATTGTGCTGGGAGGTGTCCGGAAAGGCATCGAGAAGTCGACCAAGGTGCTGATGCCCCTGCTCTTCATACTGCTTGTACTTATGTGCATCAAATCACTGACACTTCCCGGGGCAGGCAAGGGTGTGGAGTTTCTCTTCAGGCCTGACTTTTCAAAGATTACCGGCACAACCGTTCTGATGGCGCTGGGCCAGGCCTTCTTCTCGCTCAGTATTGGCATGGGTACCCTGATCACATATGGCTCCTATATCCCCGCAGATAACAAGCTGGCAAGTACTGCAGTCCAGGTTTCCATGTTAGACCTCTTCATTGCCGTCCTCGCCGGACTGGCAATATTCCCGGCTGTATTCGCATTCGGAATATCCCCGGCGTCAGGTGAGGCGCTCACATTCATTGTCCTGCCTGGCATCTTTCAACAGGTTAGCGGGGGGATGATCTTCGCCTTTACATTCTTCTTCCTTCTGGCCATTGCTGCACTGACGTCAACAATCTCAGTGATGGAGGTGATAGTGGCCTATTTCTCGGAGCAGCTTAACATGAGCAGGCGCACTGCCATAATAATTGCAACTGCATCGATGTTCATCCTTGGGATATCTGCCTCATTGTCATGGGGAGTGATGAGGGATGTCAAGCTCTTTAACCTGAATATCTTCGATCTGTTTAACTTTACCACGGCAAACATACTGTTGCCTCTCGGAGGTCTGCTTATCGTGGCATTTCTTGGCTGGTTCTTCCCCGGTCAGTCTGTAAAGGATGAGCTCTCCAACGGCGGCACTCTGCGGGTGAGGTACTATTCACTTTACCGGTTCATCATCAGGTTCATCGCCCCTGTAGCTATTGCCCTGGTGTTTCTCAACGGACTCGGATTGCTCAAATTCTAACCGCTAATTATTTCATAATGCACGGCTTAAATGATTTTCTTGTAAGGCTTGACGGGTATCTCGGAGGGCATTGGTGGTTCATGATTTTGCTGATAGGCACTGGCCTCTTCTTCACCATTTACCTGGGTTTTCCGCAGATAAGATATTTCCGTCACGCCATCAGGATAACCAAAGGCACGTATGATCACTCTCGTGACATCGGAGACACTTCTCATTTTCAATCGCTCGCGACGGCGCTGTCAGGCACGGTGGGTACAGGCAACATCGCCGGCGTGGCCCTTGCCCTGCACCTCGGCGGACCGGCAGCTCTCTTCTGGATGCTGGTCACGGCAGCCATCGGGATGTGCACAAAGATGGTGGAGGTGTCTATCTCACACAAGTACAGGGATATACTGCCCGACGGAACGATCTCCGGAGGTCCAATGTACTACATGAAAAAGCGTCTCAATTTCAAGACACGCGGCGGAAAGGTTATCAAAACCGGGGCTGTAATGGGTGCCTTCTTTGCCGGGGCCACCATCCTCAGCTCATTTGGCACGGGCAGCCTGCCGCAGATAAACAGCATCTCCAATTCGGTCTTTACCTCCTTTGGCATCAAGCATATTATCACCGGGGCAGTGCTGGCTTTCTTTCTCGCCCTGGTAATCATCGGAGGAATCAAGAGGATCGCTAAAGTTACCTCCATACTTGTACCCTTCATGGCCATGCTCTATGTCGCCGGCGCCTTGCTGGTGATCTTCTCCCATCCCGGAAACATCATACCGTCATTTGTTTCGATCTTTGCCGACGCCTTCACCGGATCGGCAGCTGCGGGAGGCTTCCTGGGTGCCAGCTTTGCCTTCGCCATGAACAGGGGGGTGAACAGGGGTCTCTTCTCAAATGAGTCGGGACAGGGATCAGCGCCTATAGCTCACTCGGCGGCGCGTGCCCCGGAGCCTGTCTCCGAGGGAATGGTAGCACTGCTTGAACCATTCATAGATACTATCTGTATCTGCACCCTCACCGGGCTGGTGGTACTGGCATCGGGAGCATGGAACACGAAGACCGAGAACCAGTTTCAGACTACCGACATAGAGATACTGGCCGGCACCTATGATGATGGGAACAGTGAAGACGTCAGGAAGCTGGGCAAACATCTCAGGGGAGATCAGTTTCTCGACCTTTACAACGGCACTTTGGTAATAGAGGAGGGCAGGCTGATAACCACGGGCATCTCTGTAATCCATGCCAGGTCCCTGGCAGAGAATATGGAGTTTTTCTCGGGCAAGGAGCCTTATTCCGGTGAGCTGGAAGTTATTGCAGGCAAGCTCCCCTCCATCTCCTCCCTGACCGTGAGGGGAGAATCACTTATACACAGCGCCCCGCTGACAACCTTTGCATTCAGTCAGAGTATACTGAAGGGCTTCGGATCATATATCGTTACCTTCTCACTGCTGCTTTTCGCCTTTTCCACCGCCATATCATGGTCATACTACGGTGACAGGGCAACGACCTACCTTTTCGGCAGCAAGTATGTCATCTATTACCGTGTCATATTTGTAGCAGGGTTTTTCATAGCCTCCTTTACCGATACCACAATCATATGGTCGCTCTCCTACATAGCCATAGTGCTGATGGCCGTGCCCAACCTGATCGGAATACTCATCCTCAGAAAAGAGGTAAAACAGAATGTTAAGGAGTACTGGGAGTCATTCTCGGCACAGTATCCTGATGCGAAGATCTCCAAAAAAATGTCCCGGAGGTTTGGCGATAAGAACTGAGCCTGAGCAGCAGAGGCAGTGTGGTTAATCAATAAGCAGAACCCGGCCGTCTGTGGAAACCGGTATTATGAATGAGGTTAACAAATCTCTGATCAGTCATTTTCAGGCATTTGCGGATAGAGGTCTTCCACTCTTACAGTTGCATGGGTGTCAGTGGTTATCTCTGTTTCAGCCACCTCTTCACCCCGGTTCCTGAAATAAAGCAGGAAGGCGAGAATGGGCATCAAAGGCCTCACCAGGGCACCGGTAAGGGCGCTCAACCCGATATAAATGGGATTTCTGCTCATCTCCAGCATAGCCGAAGCTTCCTCAGGGTTGGTGATTGAACGAATGAAGGAGCCGGTAAACGGGAGCATTGTCAGTGTGCTGAGGAGCATTGCCGTAACAACCATTACCAGGGCCAGAATAACAAACCACCCCATGTTTGGCCAGAGGTTCCTGTGCATCAGTTTAAAGGAGCGGGTAATAATCTCAATTGGATTACTGCTCTCCACAAGGGTGACCGGCATGGCAAAGATCATCACCGTGGCCATGTATGCCAGGGCAAAAAGGCCGGGCAGTACGAACAGAACTATTCCTATTGATGTCAGGATGACCGTCAGAACCATAAATATGATCATGGCAGCAAGGTAAGGCAGCAGCGCCATCAGCATCTTCTTCAGCAGCATTGAGGCGAATCCCGGCTCATCCGCAGGCCTGTCCAGAATCCAGGTATGAAGGAAAACCATAAGAAGCAGTGTCACAAGCATTGTGAGAGCATACGGTCCGGCCATCGACTTCATCTTTTCAAGTACCAGCTGTGGATCGGTGGAGACCTCCTGAAGGGAGGCCATATCAATGTCTGCCATGAGAATCAGGGATAGCAGGGAGCCGGCCACGGAGATGATGTACATACCCATGAAGTAATTCTTGTAAAAAGACCACATTTTGTTGAATGCACTGTCGAGATCAGTGGCCCCGGCCAAAGGATGGTTCTGATAGTTTTTCATTACAGAGGTTCTTGTAACGGATTGTCCGGAAAATTCGCGTAAAACTAATAATAATTCAGTTCAATATCTCAAGCATCTCCTTTACGCCGAGCTCCTCGAACGGATTGTGCATACCGGCAAAGGTGCCGGCCAGCTTTGACTTTCTCTCCTGAAGTCTGATTATCTTTTCCTCTATCGTCTGTTCCGAGATGTATCTTGATACAAATACCCTTTTTTTCTGGCCTATCCTGTGTGCCCTGCTCAGTGCCTGTATCTCCGACGCAGGGTTCCACCAGGGGTCAAGGATGAAGACATAATCTGCCTCAGTCAGGTTGAGTCCCACGCCACCGGCCTTGAGGGAAATCAGAAAGACCCTGATGCTGTCATCATTCCTGAAGCTTTCAATAACACCCTCCCTGTTGCGTGTCGATCCTGTCAGCATCGCAAACCCGATACCGTTTGCGTTGAGCCAGTCAGGGAACAACTCGAGGTGCTTGACGAAAGAGGAGAAGACGAGTATCTTATGTCCCTCTGCAACAACACTTTCAATATTGTGAATTATGGTGTCATACTTTCCTGATCCCCCGCTGTATGAATCATCGGTCAGGATCGGATGGATGGCTATCTGCCTGAGTCGCATCAGTCCCTGGAGCACTATGATGGCAGATTTTTCCATGCCCACGGACTCTATATTCTCAAGTATGCTGTTACGTACGGCAGATTTCTCTCTCTCATAGATGGAAGCCTGCTCATCTGACATGTCACAGTGGATAACCTGCTCGGTCACAGGCGGCAGCTCGGTAACGACCATCTCCTTGGTTCGTCGCATGATGAAGGGCTGGATGATCTTCCTGAGCCTGGTCTCCTTCTCCTCTTCAAAATTCTTTTCGATGGGTATGGCAAACTCTCTCCTGAAGAAGGTTAGTGAGCCGAGCAGGCCTGGATTGACAAAGCTGAGCTGTGTCCAGAGGTCTGTCAGAGAGTTTTCAATGGGCGTACCGCTGAGGACCAGCCTGTGGCTTGACCGTAGGCGCATGACCGACCTGTAGATGTTGGAGGTGGGGTTTTTAATGTGCTGGCTCTCGTCAAGGATTACGTAGAAGAAGTTTATCGCGGAAAGGATCTCAATGTCCTGCCGTACCGTGTGGTAGCTTGAGATAATTATGTCATAACCATACAAGTGCGCGGCTGATTTGTGCCTGCCGGTGCCGTGATGGATCACCGCGGTAAGTGACGGACAAAACTTTTTTATTTCGTTGTACCAGTTGTGACAGAGTGATGCCGGAACGATGACCAGCGATGTGTCGGAACTCTCTCTGTCGCTGAACAGGTTCATCTGTACCGGGGTTCTGCCGCTGCCCTTACTGTCCGGAATCAATTGTGACGGATTCTCTTCCGCTTCAGGGCGCCGCCGGTTTTCCTTGTTCCATGCCAGCAGTGCCAGTGCCTGCAGGGTCTTGCCCAGACCCATATCGTCGGCCAGGCAGCCTCCCAGGTTCTGGGTCTGCAGGAAGTGGAGCCAGCTCAATCCCTCAGCCTGGTAAGGCCGCAACTCGGTGGTGATTGCTGCCGGCGGAGTCAGCTGCGGGATCTGGTCGGGAAAACAGAGTTTTTCGAGGCTGATACAGGAATCGCAGTCGTCACCGGAGATGATGTCGCTAACCAGGGCAAAGTGCTGTTTGTGGAGCATGATGCTCTCCTCGCGGTCACGACCCATCTCAAAAAGGCCTCTGTAGCGGGTGAACCACTCTTCCGGAAGGATGGCGACGGTGCCGTCAGGCAGTGTGTACTCACGTGCTCCGTCAAGAATGTTGCGCCGCAGCCTGGTAAACGGGATGATAAAGGAACCTATCTGCACCATAGCCCTCACATCAAACCAGTCATTAATCAGTTCATGGTTCAGATTCAGCACGACAGGTTCGAGGGAATAATTGCGGTCGAGGCTCCCGGTGCGGATAGTCAGTCCTGCCTCTTCCAGCCGTGGCCGGTTGTAAGCTATCGCTTCAATCAGGTCGTAGAGAGAGTTGTTACTCCCGCGCGTGGCACCCGGAGTCATGAAATTGATCCCGTCTTCGGTGAAAAGCCCGGCATCATGCAGCGCACCGATGCAATTCTTTTCCCAATTGAGGTCGCGATCCTTTCTGCTGAAGATAAATTCTCCCTGTTCATTTCTGAAGGTAGTGAAATGCGTCATCTCATCGGACGAGAAGATGGTCCGGTCATCATAACGGAAGGTAAGGATGACGGCAGGATGGCCGCCTACGGTTATCTCAAGTGTGATGAATGCCTGCCTTGCAGGAGTTTTCTCTTCAAGCGTGAATCCGCTGCCGGTGACTTTATATCTGTTGATGACCGAAAGCACAAAAGTGCTGAAATATTTCTCCTCCGCGGTACCCGGTATACTGATCTCGTCCCTCTCAAGAAAGGGCTTCAGTTTGGTGCCCTCAATGTCAGAGAGAAAATAGAGGGTCTGGTCTGATCTTATAACACAGGGCCTGTTTGAGAGTATCTCCGTTGATGACTTTCGCAGGTCAATCGGCCTGCCGTTGTGTTCAACCGTCAGGGAGTAACTGCTGCCCCCGATGTTGCGGTCAAACCTGAATACCGGCATAGCTTCCTCAGGGGCAATAGTAAGCCTGTCTTCGGGATGCAGCGTGGTAATTCCGAGCTTCTGAAGGTATACAGGAATCTCCTCATTGAGTGCTATATGAAGACAATGATGGATACGGGTCTCAATGTAGGGCTTGATAAGCCTTTCAAACTCCCTGTCGGTTACCATCCCGAGAAACTCCTTTACGTTTTTATGCTTTGAGAATAGCCTGTAGAGATGCCTGTCAGAATATTCATTTACCAGCCTTACAATCTCCCTCTCCTCATTGTCAAGTCCTGAGAGAGTTGTTCCGTCAGGAAATGGAGCAAGGGCTTCAACTGGCAGGTAGTAATCTTTACCATTCTGTTTTTCAAGCATATAGGGCACAAGAATCGTCCCCCAGCGTCGGTGCTGGGTAAGTATCAGTGCAAAGAGCCTCTCACGCTCCCGGTTGCCGGGCTGGTACATGGACATAAAAATAGAATCTGCAATGTTTAAATTCTTCAGTAAAAAACAAAGTGTCGGCGCTGTTTTTTTGTTAAGATGTCATAAGTTCAGGGTAATCCATTTCGATCCTGCACCGGACCTCATGTACCGATAATTTTAATATCTTGCCATTCCTGTTTACAACAGGAGATGAAGATGAAACATCGATGATAATTCCGTTTAGCACACAGGCGGAGAATTATATCATGGATGTTCCATCCGGCCTTTAAAAACAAATAATACAAGGATGAAAAGGATATTTGCTGCAAGCTTATTATTAACTGTTACTCTGGCTGTTTCAGCTCAGGTGACGCCCCTTACTGCAGGCTGGAGGGCGAAGAAGGCCTCGGAGGTAAATGTTGACGGATGCCATCTGACAATGTCTGATCCTGACCTGTCCGGATGGATCAGCGCCACTGTTCCCGGTACGGTTCTGACGACCCTGGTGAACAACGGTCGCGCGCCTGAACCCTGGTTTGGTATGAACAACGAAAGTATCCCTGATGTATACAATGAGGGGCGTGATTATTATACCTACTGGTTTTTCACCCGTTTCTCCGCCGAGACGCTAGACTCCACTAAGCAGGTCTGGATCAACTTCAGGGGCATCAATTACAGGGCAGAGATATATTTCAATGGTAAAAGGATCAGTGATGACACCCATGAGGGTATGTTTCTGCGCCAGAAGTACAATGTCACGTCACTGTTGAACAGGAGGGATTACAACCGCCTTGCGGTGAAGGTTGAGCCGCCCCTCCATCCGGGTAACCCCAACGGCGGCCAGGGCGGCGACGGCATGATAGGGCGCGATGTGACCATGCAGTTCACGGCAGGATGGGACTGGATACAGCCAGTCAGGGACCGCAATACCGGTATCTGGGATGAGGTCACTATTGAGGTCACGGGCGATGTTGATATACAGAACGGATTTGCCAGGACACGTGTGCCCGGCGCCCGTCTTCCCGGTGAGTTGCAGGACCCGGCCTTCGTGACCTTCTCTGCTGATTTTGAGAATGTTACCGACAGGTTGGTTGAGGGTGAGGCTGCCATAGCCTACATGGGTTCCATTGAAAAGAAAAAGATAAAGATAGAGCCGGGGACAACAGTTACAATTGCCTTTTCAGAGATGAAACAGACTGACCCCAGGATATGGTGGCCCAACGGAATGGGTCAGCCGTCACTCTATCCGGCGGTAATAACATTTCACGACAAGGAAGGCACAACGCTGGACAGGGAAGATATGATGTTTGGATTCAGGGAAACAGGGAGCTGGTTCGATGAGAAGACAGGCTCGTGTGTCTTTACTATCAACGGCCAGAAGGTATTCATCCGCGGTGCCAACTGGATAGCCTCAGACGGTATGCTGCGCCTGAGCCGCTCAAGATACGATGCCGAGGTGAAGATGCATGCCGAGATGAACATGAACATGATCAGGGTGTGGGGAGGCTCCATCATGGAGAGGCCGGAGTTTTATGAGGCATGCGACAAGTACGGTATACTGGTATGGCAGGATCTGTGGATCACCGGCGACTGCAACGGCAGGTGGCCTGACACCCTCCGAAAGGCTGAGACACAGGCACGCCGCCGCGAGTATCCTGACAACCATTCTCTGTTTATCAATTCGCTGGCCGACCAGGTAAAAATGCTCCGCAATCACCCTTCGCTCTACATGTACTGCGGCGGCAACGAGTTTCCGCCGCCGCCGGAGCTGGACGCCCGGATAAGAAAGACGCTGGCCGCCCTCGATGGCACAAGGCTCTACTTCGATGAGTCAACCTCTTCAGATATCCTCAGGAACACCATCGGAGGTACAGGCGACGGTCCATATAATGTCAGGGAACCCCTCTGGTTCTTCAAGGAAAAGTGGCATCCGTTCAATCCTGAGATAGGTTCAGTGGGTCTGCCAAATATGGAGTCACTTGAGAAGATGATGAAGGAAAGTGACCTGATTGTGCCCTCAGACAGGGAGGTGAATGAGGTATGGCGCTATCATAAATACATGGGCTACGGAGACATGATTGATAGAATGGGGGAGGTGAGTGACCTGAAGGACTTCGTGACGAAGGCGCAGCTTGTCAACTATGAACAGTACCGTTCGATGGTTGAAGGATATACCTCGCACATGTGGGACTGGTACACCGGCTTTCTGCTATGGAAGAGCCAGAATCCCTGGCCGGCACTCAAGGGGCAGATGTACGACTGGTACCTTGATCAGAATGCAGGCTTCTACGGTTTCAGGCACGGGGCAGCGCCGGTACATCTGCAGTTCAATCCGGCAGACTCGGCCGTCTATGTCGTCAATGCCACGCCCAGGGAGCGCAAGGGTATGAGGCTCGATGCCCTCCTCACTGATGAGAACGGCAGTGAGCTCTGGAAAGCATCTCAGGAAACCGCTCTTCCTCCCAACAGCCACATAAAGGTGTGGGATGTGGATCTCGGGGGCAAGCCGGCTAAGGTTTATTTTCTGCGGCTGCGCATAACTTATGTCTCCACCGGCCTTATCATGGATGAGAATACCTACTGGCTTCCCCGCGACGGCGACCAGAAGGAGCTGATGGCTCTTGGCACGGCAAAGATTGTCGGGCAGATGATGAAGAGCAACCAGGGCAAGTTCACCGTTGACATAGCAAACAGCGGCGATGTGGCAGCCTTCTTCGTAAGAATGAAGGTTGTCCGGGCCATTGACGGAATGATGGTGACACCCGTCTTTTTCGACGACAATTATATTGTTCTGCTGCCGGGAGAAAAAAAGAGTATCACTGTAGATGTGAACTTGCTTGAGTCCAATGACCGCAACACCCCGCTCATGCTCCATCTTGAGGGTGTCAACCTGCCGGAGCAGATGATCAGGCTGTAGAAGTCGGAAAGTCTCTAAAGTCGAAAGTCTGAAGTCTCCCACCTCCGCCAAGGCTTCGGAGGGCAGAGAAAGTCTGAAG
>WOYX01000001.1 GCA_011620595.1 Bacteroidales bacterium
CCCTGATCAGCTGTGCCGATCCGTCTGTCGACCCGTCATCATACACCAGTATCTCTGCATTATGGTATGTAAGAGATGCCAGCGAGCCTAAAAGTCTGTCGATGTTCTTCTCCTCATTCCTCACAGGTATCAGGACTGACAGTGAAGGCAGATCGCCCTGCTGGCTGGCAACCTCCGGCAGGTAGGGCCTGCTCACCATATTCAGAAAGGAAACTAAGAACCTCAGAAAGGTAAGAAATAGGACCAGAAGAGCTGATATCGTCAGAATCATGAAGGTATCTGCCTGGTAATACACTCGTTAAGAAAAATATTGTAACTCTCCTCCAGGTCTGATGCTGATCTCTCCCTTGCTGTATATTCAATGACCCTCATCGTCAGTATAGGCTTTTTCTCAGAGTACCAGTCGGGCAATGCCACATAAAAGAGGATCATCAGTTTATCTGATGCCCCTGCGATGATGCGTTCCACCCCCTTCTCATACCTTACAGGCCTCTGGTGTATTGAGGCAATGGTCCCCTGAGGGTAAACGACGACCATATTCTCTTTCTCGTGCAACAGCGAGGAGGCATAGTGGAGCGACTCCACCACCGACCGTGATCCCCTCTTTATAGAGAAAGCCCCGGCCTTGTTCAGAAAGAGCCTGGAAGATAGCTGCTCCTCCAGCATCATGATGTGGAACTTCTTATGAAGCCGCAGATCATTGAGCCGGTAGGCAATAAACCCGTCCCACCAGCTGAAGTGGTTGCCGATAAGGAGCACCGGCCTGCCTGACGTCTCAGCGGTGCAGTCAATGTCCACACTGTGAAACAGGCGGTTCAGTCCGTTGCGTGAATAGAAGCTGAAGAACCGGACGAAAAAGGGAATATGTCTTGCCTTTATCACCTTTTGCCGCTTACTGTTACAAGGGACCTGTCAGGGTTACGGTAATATTCCGGGATGACAGGAATCTCTTCTCCTTCCGGGCTTTCAAAATGGCGGAGATAGCTGAGCAGCGCCAGCCACTCCTTGCCCTCCTGTATACCCGGGACCCCGACATCAAAGTCGGCAATGGCAACTGACAGGTCTGTCATGCGATTTCCACTGGCATCTTTGGGCTCGACTTTTATGAGGCCAAAGGTTTTCTTCTTGATCAGCCCAAGATTGTCAACCATATAGGAATTAGCTACAATTGAATATAGCTTGTCGTTATCTTTAGAGGTATCCAGTTCGGAGAAATTGCCATCACTGTCTGCCATTTCAATCTTCCTGACCTTGTTAAAGATCCTTCCATTCGGATCATACTCAATGCGAAGGTGGGAGTAATAACAGAAATTTGACGGGGTCGATTTCGAAAGAAAGATAAGTATTTCGGCAACATTCTTAATCTCCTTTCCCGTAACCCACAGTTTCGAAAGGCCGTATCCCGGGGTTTTGTCCATGCCCGATCCCAGGGACATTGTTCTGAACAGGTCAGCCACGCTTTGTGTTCCCTGCAGAATCGGATCACGTATCACGCCGAGGGCCATCATGGCTATATCGGTACCAGGACCTTCGCTGTTTACATAATGGTAAAGCGCATCGGCAACGAGAGCTCCGAGATTGCTTCCCGCCATATCGCCGTGTTCTTCCACTGTCAATGGGTAGTCAGCCATGGCCACTGGCTCTTTGTATTCCAGTCCGATGGGTTTTAGAATCTCACTGTTGACCTTTTCAAGCTGCGCTTCAATGGCATTATGGATCGAAACATCAGCACCGATTTTGTCATCCACCTTCATGAGCGTATATCTGTCAAGACTGGTTCCGCCTGGCCCGTACAGCATTTCAATCTTACCCACGTATCTTCCGTTGTCACCCACTGAGACTATCGGAACACCGCCGGCAATGAGAGGCTCTTCCAGGAGAACGTGGGTATGCCCTGAAATTATCAGGTCAATACCTTTTACTTTCTTTGCCAGCGCAACATCCTCTCCTGCCCAATCTCCCTTTTTGTTCCTTGACACACCACTGTGCGACAGGCATATGATCATATCGCACCCCTCCTTCTCCATGGTCTTTACCAGTCGCTTTGCTGCCTTTGCGTTTTTCCCGAAAGTAATCGGCAAGGCATAGGGGGCCGACTCATCAGCATCCTCTCCCAGCAGTGAGAAGAGGCCTATTTTAATACCATCCTTTTCCAGAATATGGTATCTCTTTATATGTCCCGCGGAGAGTGCCGCCTCAAAATCATCATCAGCCGGATCATCAGGGTCAGTGATGGAGTTGCCCGACAGCAGAACCGGTGTTCCTCCCTTCTCCGTGGCTTTTTCTATCATATCCACAAACCTGGAGGGGCCGAAATCGAAATCATGGTTTCCGACGGCGATTACATCATAGCCTGCTTTTTTCATGAGATGCAGCTGAAAACCCGTCTCCGGCTCCAGAGCCTGGAAAAGTGTTCCCATGTGGCAATCACCTCCGTCGAGCACCAGGATAGTGCCGGGATTTTCCGACCTGGTGTCTGCGATAATTCCTGCAATCCTTGCAAATCCCCCTACTGTCGGGTCACCGTCAGTCTCGAACGGCGTGTAGGCCGTCTCCGGGGCGTATCCCAGAAAATGAGAGTGGAAGTCGTTGGTATGAAGAATGGTGATTTTCTTTCCTTCCTGGCCATTAAGTGTAACGTCCGATATAACCAGAAAGCACAGCAGGAAAAGAATTAGTTTCATCGGTTCTTAATTTTGCGATTAAGGTATGAAAAAAGCTTTAGATACTGATCACGTCAGGTCAAAAGCCTGATGGATTACAGAACAAATGCCTGCCTTCAATTAGATTTTCTCTGTCAATCCGGGCAGTGGCGGTGATTTTTATTTTCCTGTACAAAATCAGTTGGTTTTATGTAAGTTTGTTATAACCAATAATAGTCAGGAAGTATGATCAATGAAATCAAGGCACAGGATCTGAACACCGACACATTCATCACTGAGAAGGTGAATGAGATAAGGGCAGCTGTCGGCAGCGGCACGGCCATCAACGCTCTCTCCGGCGGGGTTGACTCATCAGTGGTGACCATGCTCGGACACAGGGCGCTTGGAAGCAGACTAAGGACCGTCTTCATTCAGAACGGACTGATGCGCGAGGGTGAGCCCGAGGCTGTCGTCGCTGTATTCAAGAGTCTTGGCATCACCGTGGAGATTGTCGATGCCAGCAAGGAGTTCCTTGATGCTCTGCGCGGTATTACCGACCCCGAGGAAAAGCGTGAAGCAATTACCCAGACATTTTACAGGAATGTGTTCGGACGTATCGTCAGGGAGAGTGGGGTAAGATATCTTCTCCAGGGGACGATCCTCACCGATGTTGATGAGACCGTCGCCGGCATAAAAAGGCAGCACAACGTCTTCGCCCAGATCGGTATTGATCCGCAGTCAACCTTCGGCTACCAGATCCTGGAACCTCTCATTCAGCTGAGAAAGGACGGGGTGAGGATGACCGGCAAGGCCCTGGGGCTGCCTGAGGAGATGTTCAACAGGATACCCTTCCCCGGACCGGCCCTGGCGGCACGCATCATAGGTGAGGTGACGCAGGCAAAGCTTGACACCGTGCGGCGTGCCACAGCAATAGTTGAGAAGAGGCTTGCCGGCAGCGGCGCATTTCAATATATGGCCATCCTCCATGACGACAGGGTCACCGGCATGCGCGACGGTAAACGCGACTTCGGGCGACAGATAGAGGTGCGCTGCTGGGACAGCCTGGATGCCCGCACTGCCACCCCCACAAGACTGGCCTTCGAGGTGCTGGAGGCTCTCGCAGCCGAGATACTGCGCGAGGTGCCAGGCGTGGTATCCGTTACCTATAATATAGCTACCAAGCCACCGTCAACTATTGAGGCAATATAAGTCTCAAAGTCGAAAGTCCGTAATGTCTGAGGGATTTGCGATTTGCGATTTGCGAATTTTTATTAAATCGACAATCGAAAATCTGAAATCGAAAATTCCTCTACTGCCTCCTGCTTTTAGTCGCCGAAGGCTTCTTCGGGCTCCATAGCTTAAGCGAAGGAGGTGGCGAAGGTGGCCGACTGCTTCCAGCCGCCGAAGCCTTCTTCGGGCTCCATAGCTTAAGCGAAGGAGGTGGCGAAGGTGGCCGCCTGCTGACTGCCGCCTGCTGACTGCCGACTGAGGACTGCCGACTAAGGACTGCAGCCTGAGGACTGCCGACTGAGGACTGTCTCTTAGAGAGCATCCGCCACCACGAAGGTTGACCCTCCGATGAAGATCATATCGTCACTACCGGCGGCGGCCCGCGCCGCGTCAAGAGCCTCGGCAACTGAAGGGTAGCTGTCTCCGGTAAGCCCGTAATTCACTGCCTCGGCCATGAGCAGCTTCTCATCCAGTGCCCGCGGTACGGAGGCCCTGGTAAAATAATATTCGGCATCACGGGGAAAGAGGGGCAAAACGGATGAGAGATCCTTGTCGCTGACAAACCCGATGACCATGTGCAGGTTATTCCTGGGCGTAGACTCTATCTGCCGCATCACATACTCCAGACCCTCCCTGTTATGGCCTGTGTCACAAATGGTTAATGGCTTGCGCGACAGAACCTGCCACCGGCCGAGCAATCCTGTTGAAGCAACCACATCTGCCATCCCTGCCAGAAAATGTTCTCTTTCCAGCCCGAATGACCCGGAGAGCAGCTCCACAGCAGCAGCCACGGTCTGAATGTTCTTCTGCTGTGCCTCCCCGCCCAGCGGTGTGGAGCCGCCCACGACGGAGCCGTTCCGCATGTCTGTCAGCCTGAAGCTCCGCGTTGCCCGCGAGGCGGAAAACCTGCCCAGGCTGCACCTGAAAACCGAATCGGCAAAGGTGACGGGCGCGTTCATCGCCGCCGCCCTCCCGCGGAAAACACTTTCAGTCTCATCCTGTGTCTCGCCAATGACCACGGGCACCCCTTCCTTTATGATACCCGCCTTTTCACCAGCCACAGCTGCGAGGGTTTTTCCAAGGAACTCCATGTGATCATGACCTATATTGGTTATCACTGACAGCCCGGGAGTGATGATATTGGTCGAATCGAGCCTGCCTCCCATCCCCACCTCTACCACCGCCACATCAACCTCCGTGCGTGCAAACCAGTCGAAGGCCATGGCAACTGTCAGCTCAAAGAAGGAAGGCTGCACGCGCCGGATCAGAGCGTCATGCTCCTCAACAAACGCGATGACATCCTCCTCCCCCATCATCTGTCCGTCAACCTTTATCCTCTCCCGAAAATCCTTAAGGTGCGGCGAAGTGTAGAGTCCTGTCCGACATCCGGCCGCCTGCAGCACCGAGGCAATCATATGGGAGACAGACCCCTTTCCGTTGGTGCCTGCCACGTGCACGGTACGGTACCTCGAGTGAGGGTGACCCAGGAGCCTGTCAAGTTCCAGGGTGTTGTTCAGATCCCCCTTGTATGCCGGCTTACCAACGCGATGGTATGCCGGAAGGAGGCTGTAGAGATAATTGACGGTTTCCTGATATGTCATGTTGATAACCTTGTGACGGTTGTTCGCAAATTTACAAAAAGCGGCTTGAGGCCCGCCATGGGTGGGCTATCTTTGTGGCCTGTGACAGCATCGGCGCCGGAGATGCTGACGTTTTATAAACTATCCTGTTATGGCGAAAAGAAAAAAACAGAAAAAGATTTTCATTCTTGACACAAATGTTTTGTTGCATGACTACACATGCATCTACAATTTTGAGGAAAACGATGTTGTGATACCCATCGTGGTGCTGGAGGAGCTTGACAAGTTCAAGCGGGGCAATGACATGATCAATTTTCATGCACGGGAGTTCACCCGTGAGCTCGACAAGATATCCGGAGACATGCTTCTCACCGGCAACATTCCGCTTGGTGACAAGCTGGGAACACTACACATCGAAACCGGCAAGCAGTTTTCCGAAAGGGTTTCGGAATCGTTCCCCGAGCGCACCCCTGATCACCGCATACTGGCTATAGCCGATTATGTTACCCAGGCAAACAGGGACAAGGTTGTGGTGCTCATCACCAAGGATATCAACCTGCGGATGAAGGCGAAGTCGCTGGGAGTGCTGGCAGAGGACTATCAGAACGACAAGGTGGCGAACCTTGACGATCTCTACAAAGGGATAAAGATCATTGAAAACATCGATCATGATCTGATAAACAAGCTCTACGAGCAGTCAGAGGGTGTGCCAGCCACCGAACTGAAGATAAAGGATACTGAGCCGGGGCATCATTTCTTCATACTGCGTAACAGCAACTCCAGTGCACTGGCGCATTACAACCCGGTCACAAAGATGCTTGTCAGGGTGCTGAAGCAGACCACCTACGGCATTGAACCGCGCAACGCCGAGCAGACCTTCGCCCTCGACGCCCTCTGTGATCCTGACATCCAGCTGGTCTCACTCACCGGCAAGGCCGGTACGGGCAAGACGCTGCTGGCACTGGCGGCAGCGCTGCACCAGCACAAGCGTTACAAGCAGATTTTCCTTGCCAGGCCCATAGTGCCGCTGGCCAACCGTGACCTCGGGTATCTTCCGGGCGACGTCAAGGAGAAGATGGATCCCTATATGCAGCCCCTGTTCGACAACCTTACTGTCATCAAGCACCGCTTCAGCGCCCAGAGTCCTGAGTTCATCCGTATCAATGACATGATCAAGGACGAGAAGCTTGTCATTACGCCACTGGCCTACATCAGAGGACGAAGCCTGTCAAACATATTCTTCATCGTTGATGAGGCTCAGAATCTCACCCCTCACGAGGTAAAGACCATCATCACCAGGGCTGGCGAAGGCACCAAGATGATATTCACCGGTGACATTGAACAGATTGATTCCCCCTACCTTGACTCAGGGTCGAACGGCCTTAGCTATCTTTCGGACAAGATGAAGGGACTTGATCTATTTGCACATGTTCACCTGCTCAAGGGAGAGAGAAGTTTCCTGGCAGAACTGGCGAGCAGGCTGTTATAGAGCGGCCTGTCTGATATTCCGGCAAGCTTCTGTGGAGCGGCGTATTTGCTCCCAGGGCAGGCTGTTACGGAGCATTTTTTTTGCTATTTTTGCAGCCGGAACAGTAACCGTTTAATTTTGAAGAGGAAAGTAGCGTTTCAGACCCTGGGATGCAAGCTTAATTTTGCCGAGACCTCAGCCATTGCCCGCTCTTTTTCCGGGGAAAGGTATGAGCGTGTTTCTCCGGCGAGCAAAGCTGATGTATATGTCATTAACGGCTGTACGGTCACCGATGCGGCTGACCGCAAGTGCCGGCAGGCTGTCAGGAAGATAATAAACAGCAACCCCGATGCCTTTGTGGCCGTGGTGGGCTGCTGGGCACAGCTGAGACGTGAGGAGATAGCTGCCATACCCGGTGTCGACCTGATCCTCGGTACGGAAGAGAAGTTTGACGTGGCCACATATATTGACAGGCTTGAACGTAGGGACACACCCGAGATACACGCCTGCGAGAGGGTCGGGACCGAGCAGTTCAGAGCAGCATGGTCTGCCGGGGACCGCACCCGCACCTTCCTGAAGGTGCAGGACGGATGTGACAACCGCTGTTCCTACTGCACCGTGCCCCTGGCAAGAGGCAGGAGCCGCAACCCCGGGATTCGTCAGGTTATTGAGGAGGCCTCGCAGATAGTCGCCTCAGACATCAGGGAAATAGTGCTCACCGGTGTCAACGTGGGCGACTTCGGCAAGAGCACCGGAGAGACACTGGAACAGTTGCTCAGGGCACTGGCAGGGGTTGAGGGTCTTGAACGGCTGCGGCTTTCATCCATAGAACCCGATCTGCTCACCGATGCAATAATTGACCTCGTGGCTGAAGAACGGATGATAATGCCTCATATTCATATGCCCCTGCAGAGCGGCAGCGACAGGATACTCGGCCTGATGCGAAGGCGCTACCGAAGAGAGCTGTTCCGAGACCGGGTGATGGCCGTCAGGAAGAAGATTCCCGGTGCAGGCATAGGCGCTGATGTGATAGTGGGATTCCCCGGCGAGACGGAGGCCGATTTCGAAGAAACCCTCCATTTCCTGGAAGAGCTGCCTTTCTCATACCTTCATGTGTTCGCCTTCTCGCCCAGACCCGGCACCCCGGCGGCGGCGATGTCGGACTTTGTTGCCAGGTCAGTGAAAGAGCAACGCAGCAGGCAACTGATAAGATTGTCGGAGAGCCGCCGCATGCTCTTCATGCAGAATGCATCCGGCACCCTGCAAGAGGTGCTGTTCGAAAAGAAGAGCGCTGACGGGATGGTGGCAGGATTGACAGGCAATTACATCAGGGTGGTGACCCCATACCGCAGCAACCTTCCCGGGACGGTACGAACAGTGAAGCTAACCGCCGTCCGTGATGATGCATCAATGAACGGAGAACTGACCGGAACGGAAGAGTGATGGAAAGAATCGGCTTCCGGCTTTTTTATGCTGCCATCTGGCTGCTTGCCCTGCTCCCCTTCAGAGTACTCTATATCATCTCGGATCTTCTCCAGCCGCTGATATGGCACGTGATACGCTACAGACGGAATGTTGTGGAAATGAACCTGAAGAATGCCTTCCCGGAGAAAAGACCTGAAGAGAGGAGAAAGATTGCGCGCCGTTTTTACAGCCATTTTACAGATCTCCTATTGGAGACGGTCAAGGCTATACACATGAGTCCCGGGCAGATTTCACGCCGCTTCGTAGTGAAAGATACAGGAGAGTTTGACCGTCTCTATGAACAGGGAAGGGACATAGTGGCCCTGTGCAGCCATTACAATAACTGGGAGTGGCTCTCTGCAGTGCAGCTTTCCACCCGCCATCAAATAATTACCATTTATAAACCCCTGACAAACAAATATTTTGATAGATTTATACTGAAACTCCGGACAAAATACGGCACCAGTGCCACACCCATGCATAACATCATTAGAGAGCTGCTGCGATTCAGGAGTGAAAATATTCTGACCATGTCGGGCTTCATAGCCGATCAGACACCTACCCGCGGCGACAATAACTTTTGGACCACCTTTCTGAACCAGCAGACTGCCTTCTACCGGGGCGCAGAGAAGGTAGCGGTGAAGTACGATATGGCAGTGGTGTTTGTGAAGATCATCAAGGTCAGGAGAGGTTATTATGAGCTCCACAACAGCGTTATAACCGAGCATCCCCGTGAGGAGGAGCCTGACCGGATCACCTCAGTGTATGCCTCTATGCTTGAGGAGATGATAAGGGCTCAACCTGAATACTGGCTCTGGTCCCACAGACGCTGGAAATATAAAAGGCCGATAGACAATGATTAAGACAGCTGTTGTCATACTTAACTGGAACGGAAAAGAGTTTCTGAGCCGATTCCTCCCTGGCGTTGTGGAGAACACACTCTCAACGGAAATATCGGTCACTGTCGCTGACAATGCATCGGATGACGGTTCCGTGGAATGGGTACGGGATAACTTTCCCGATGTAAAGATCATACAGCTCGACAGGAATTACGGCTATGCCGGAGGCTACAACAGGGCACTGCATGAGACGGAGGCGGAGTTCTATATCCTGCTGAACTCGGATGTGAAGGTGGAACCGGGATGGGCAGAGAAACTTACCACATTCATGGAACTGCATCCCAATGTGGGGGCCTGCCAGCCGAAGATCCGCTCTTACGCGGAGCCGGCGGCGTTTGAGTATGCCGGTGCTGCCGGAGGCTACATTGACAACCTTGGCTATCCCTTCTGCCGCGGACGCATCTTCAGTAGTGTTGAGGTTGACAGCGGGCAGTATGATGATACCCGTGAGATTTTTTGGGCCTCCGGTTCGTGTATGGCAGTAAGGGCCTCGGCCTTCGGACAGTGTGACGGCTTTGATGAGTCATTCTTTATGCATATGGAGGAGATAGACCTCTGCTGGAGGATGCAGAACGCAGGGTTTACAGTCTGTTATGTGCCGTATGCCACCGTCTGGCATGTCGGGGGAGGCACACTCGGCTACGGTTCCCCGTCGAAGATATACTACAACTTCCGCAACAGCCTCATAATGCTGGCAAAAAACCTTCCTGCACGGCATCTCAGGAGAACCATCCTTGCTCGGCAGTTGCTTGACGGAGTGGCAGCAGTGGTGCTTCTCTTCCGTGAAGGACGTGCCGCTGCTGCTGCCATACCAAGGGCACACAGGCACTTCCGCAGGCTCAAAACTGCCATCAAAACCTATAGGGCAATGAATCCGCACCCCGACATGTATCATAATCCACACACCATGATGAACAAATACCTCCTTTTTGAGTATTATATACGCGGAAGAAAAAAGTTCCGTGAACTGAAGTGGAACTAAACAAAAAACAGCAGATGGCAATTTTCCTGACGGTGGCGCTTACCGTCTATTTTCTGGCCAACCTCTATCTTTATCTCAAGGGCCGCAGGGCGCTCTCAGGAGCCGGACTCCCTGTCAGGGCATATACAGTGATCTTCCTTCTGCTGGCCTCAGCCTTTGTGGCAGGAAAGATTCTCGAACACAGTTATACCAACCTCTTTTCCGATATTCTCAACGTTATCGGCGGCTTCTGGTTGGCCTTCATGCTTTACGGATTTTTCCTCTGGCTGACGGCTGATATTCTGCTGCTGCTGCAGAAGCCGTTCCATCTTGTTCCTGATGCTGCACTTCCGAAACTCAGATTATGGCTTTTTATTGGCGTCACCTCCGTCACCGCACTCCTGATCATCATCGGTTTTATCAATGCCGTCACTCCGGTCATAAAGCGTTATGACATCACTGTCGACAAACATTTCAGGGACGGAAGCGACCAGATGCACATTGTGGCAGTATCTGACATCCACCTGGGAAGCATCATACGAAAGAGGAGCATGAGACATCTCTCCGCCATGATCGCTGAAGAGAAGCCGGAGATGGTGCTTTTCCTCGGCGACCTGATTGACGGAAGCATCGGTCCCGTGCTCCGCGACGACCTCCTTTCGCACCTCTCGCTGCCGCAGCTGCGCTATGGCACTTATGCCATCACCGGAAACCACGAGTTCATGAGTGACCTGAAGAAGTCACTGCCATATATTGAAAGCAAAGGCATCCGGGTTCTTACCGATGAGACTGTAAGACTTGAAAATGGCGTTCAGATTGTGGGACGGACTGACAGGACCGTCATGCAGGGATCAGGGAATGGACGTGCCTCGCTCGACTCTCTGCTCGCCGACACCGACTCTTCCCTGCCGGTTATCATGCTGGATCATCAGCCTTACGGTCTCTCCGATCTCGAAGGCACCATTGTAGACCTCCAGCTTTCCGGGCACACCCACAATGGCCAGATGTGGCCGCTAAATCTCATAACAAAAAGAATGTTTGAGCTGAGTTACGGGTGGAAGAAGTTCGGTGACACCCATGTGATAGTATCATCAGGATTTGGTATCTGGGGGCCCCGCATGCGGCTGGGCACCAGGCCGGAGATAGTATCCATTCACCTCCGAGGCAGGTCAGAGTAAAGGAAAAACCTTCTCCATCATCATTCCGCGGGATCCCTTCACCAGGACACTATATCCCTCCGGCCGCTTCTGCCGGAGCCATTCCGCCACCTCCTCCGATGTGCCGAAGAGTGCTGCCCGCGTGCCTGCAGCCGCCTGCCGGAATTGAGGCCCTGCCAGCAAAATCTCGGCATTGCCGAGGCTGCTGAGATGCCTCACCACTGACGCATGGCCCGTCTCACTCTCAGACCCCAGTTCGAGCATGTCGCCCAGGATGACCATCTTCTTCTCCGACCTCAGGGCAGCGAATGAGGCTATGGCTTTCTCCATACTTGAAGGGTTGGCATTGTATGCGTCGCAGATAATGATATTCCTTCCCGTATCAACTACCTGCGAACGGTTGTTTGCCGGCCGGTATGAAGCTATGGCATCAACAATCTCTTTTGCAGGGACATCAAACAGAAGCCCTGTGGCCATCGCCGCCCGCACGTTGTCAATGTTGTATGATCCGAACAACCCGGTTTCGAACTCATAACTGCTTTCGTCTACTGACGCCGTGACCCGGAGAGTGAGGCCCTCACCCCCTGCAGGGTCTGCCCTGAGGCTCCTTCCTGCAGGCGAAGAGTATGGCACTGATCTCCCGGCCAGTGCAACGAGGTCGCTGAGTACTGTGCTCTGATCATTGTATATGGCTGTGCCGCCACTCTTTCCCAGCCACCTGTAAAGCTCCGATTTAGCTGCCTTAACATCCTCCAGGGAACCGAATCCTTCAATATGCGCTGTACCTATGTTGGTGATGATGCCGTGTGTTGGCATGGCCGTCTCGCAAAGTGCCGCAATCTCACCCTTGTGGCTGGCTCCCATCTCCACCACCAGGAATGCTATGTCTTCAGGAGCACCGAGCAGTGTAAGGGGGACACCTATATGATTATTGAGGTTGCCAGTCGTGCTGTGCACCCTTCCCTTCCTGGCGAGAACGGCGGTGATAAGTTCGCGGGTGGTGGTCTTGCCGTTGCTGCCGGTAATTGCTATTACCGGCACGTCGAGACTGCGGCGGTGACGTCTGGCAAGCACGTCGAGCGTCTCGAGGACATCGTTAACAACAATATAACCCTCACCTGTCAGTGAAGGATCATCCACCACGGCGGCTATGGCTCCGGCCTCCAGTGCTGCGGGCGCATGCCTGTTGCCATCATGGGTTGGGCCTCGCAGGGCAAAAAAGATCTCTCCCTTACGCAGCGTTCTCGAGTCTGTGGTTACACCCACACTGCTGCGGTAAAGCTCATACAAGCGGTCAGGTTCCATAAACTCTAAAAAGAGGCCTCACTACTTTTGATAATGAGGCCTGATATTTTCCGAAGGTCCTTATAATTACAGTCCTGAGGGACTCCCCACCCGGATCATCGCGCACCTGAAACCCAGGTCATCGCGTGATGCCTCCTGGTCAAGATAACGGCGGGTGGAAGGATTGAGCCAGTAGGCCCTGTCTTTCCATGATCCGCCCTTGATGACCCTGGCCCTGTCATTGATAAGGGTCACATAGTCATTGTCGGTCTCGTTCTGAGAATACATTCTTTCAGTCTGGGGAAGGTCGGCGTTGCCTGACCATTCGAGGCTGGAGGAGATGCTCGAGATTACGTCACCGTCAAGGTAGTTCCTGTAATCCGACTTCTGGTAGTTATACCTGTCGGCCACATCCTCGGGCTTGACAGTGTCTATCTGCAGCCGTCCCAGCCTGTCCTTCTCCACCACCATGCCATTGGCATCACGACGCAGGTCGGTGAAGACGTTACCCCTGAACGGGTTGAACATATCCACATCCTCAGAGGAGAGCGGACGGTAAACATCCTGCACCCACTCATTCACGTTGCCGGCCATGCAATAGAGGCCGTAATCATTGGGCCAGTAGGACCTCACATCCACGGTTATGCTACCGCCATCGTTGAGGTTACCGGCCACACCCATCATGTCACCGCGGCCACGGACGAAGTTGGCCATGAACTCACCCCTGTGCTTGGGTGTGGCGTTGCGCACGTTGTGCCCGTCCCACGGGTAAATGGCTCTCTCGTATATCCTCTCCTCAAAGGTGTTGCCCCTGAGGCCGTAGGCTGCGAACTCCCACTCGGCCTCCGTCGGCAGACGGTAACGGGGAAGAAGGATACCATCCTCCTGCCGCACGCGCGGGTGAAGCTCATCAACCCTCTGTCCCGGCACACCTTCATACTGCCCGGCAAGATATGATTCGGTGTTGAAGTTGTTGGCACCGGACTGCTCAACATTGGCATCCTGCCACTTGCTGTCAAGGAGTATCTGCTCATTGACCCTGTCGGTACGCCATACGCAGTAGTCGTTGGCCTGAAGCCAGCTTACGCCGACAACCGGGTAGGTATTGTACGAGGGGTGCCTGAAATAATACTGAACATAAGGCTCATTGAAAGCCAGCGGGCTTCTCCATACCAGCGTATCGGGAAGGGCACGGCGGTGCACCTCGGGATAATCGCTGTAAACACGCCTCAGCCAGTAGAGATACTCGCGGTAATCGAGGTTGGTAACCTCTGTCTCATCCATATAGAAGGATGACACGGTCACCCTGCGGGGGTTGTTGTTCCAGTCGAACATCACATCCTGCTCCACACGCCCCATGGTGAAGGTACCGCCTTCAATGAGAACGAGGTTGGGGCCGGTGATCTGCTCCGATGCTTCCCCGATAGGATAGCCGAGATCATTAACATCACTCGACCTGGGATCACGGTAACTCCATCCGGTGGTAGGAGATACATTATCCTGTTTCCCTCCCTTGCAGGAAAAGAGAAAGAGTGCAACAACCAAAAAAACCGGTAAAGCTCTGAGTCTATACATAGCGCTAAAAGGTTAACTTATTTAATTTTCAACATTAGAATTTTAATCTGTTGCATTACACGCTGCATCAAAATAACTACAAAAGAGGTAACTTTATTATATGTATTACCCTTCTTTTTTCAACATTATTGAAAGCCAGTGAGAGCCCTGCCCGGACTATGGCCGTGCCCCCGAAAGTAAAATTATTTCCGGCAATAGCATAACTGTATGATAATATGATCCTTACAGAGCCGGTGCTCCATCCCGCAGCCGGTTGAACAGTGGTAAAGCCCCCGTAATACTCTTTTCCTTCAACACTGAATGAGTGCCAGGCAGACAGGCCGAAAAGAAGGTCACCGTATCCGGCCTCAGCACCGGCATGAACGGTAAGGTCACTGCCCTGAACCGACAGAGTGACATATGGCCCGACAGTTAGCTTGCTGCTACCGGGATTGAAAGAGCTTCCTGCCGTTACATTAATCAGCCGCCTGAGCCTGTTGTGAGCCTGCTGATCATCACCCAGCTGAGGCTGGGTAAGATGCATGACCGACACTCCGCCGTACCACGGTGCGGTGGCGAATGATACTCCGACGCCAAGGTCAAAGCGGGCAATGTTACCCGGCCCTGTATAGTCTGAAGAGCCGCCGGTGATGCCCCTGAAGGGATCGATATCTTCCGGCAGTATTATGGATCCGCTGCTGATACCGCGCCATATCAGTGAAGCGGTAAGGCCGGCATTGAAAAAGAGGTCCCTGCCGGCACGCAGATGGTACGCATAGGAGGCCCCTGCCCTGTAGTCATTCATCACCTCTCCCGTCATGTCATCACTCATCCAGATACCGGCACCGCCGTGAAGCAAAGGTATGTAGAAGTCTGCCGAGGCATAGGCGGAACGGAGTCCGAAACCCCCGGCGGGAAGAAAGGAGAAGGCCGACAGATTAATGACGCTGCTGCCTGTGGCACCGGCATAGGCAGGATTATACATGAAATGCATGCCTGATACCGATCCGTACCATGTATCCTGACCGTGCACTGCCGCCGGGCAGAGGAGAATAAACACCAAAATAGTCCTGTATCTGATCCTCATGGTCCTGTTCCGCAATTATCAACGGGCCGGTGTCATCAATATTTTACCGCCGGCTTGCATCATTCCGGGAGCAAAGATAACCTACTTCACTATCTTTGCACCAATGAGATTGAAAAGCCTTATCCTGCTGACCTCAATTCTGCTGCCCGGAGTTCATCATGCGGCAGCGGACGGCTATGCATCGGCGTCAGTGCTTGGCACGGGCCAATGGATTAAGATCGGGGTCACCGAGGCAGGGGTTTACAGGCTCGACTACTCACGCATACGGGCCATGGGTATCACCAACCCGGGTAACGTTGTCCTCTACGGCAACAACAGGGGCCAGCTCTCATTTTACAACGACGGCACAGCACCCGACGACCTGAGAAAGATAGCAGTCCATGTTGAGACAGGCATTGACGGCATCTTTAACGAAGGTGATTACCTGCTTTTTTATGCCGAAGGAACACACCGGTGGGTCTTTGACAGATCGGAGAAGACCTACAGGTTTGTGAGGCACTTCTACTCTGACACTGCCTGGTATTTCATGACCTCACAACCGGGAGGCATGCTTCGGGCTGTTACCGAAACGACTCCCACAGAGCCCGTAAACAGGTCCTCACAGGCTACGGATGTAACCTATCGCCATGAGATCGAGGCGGTGAACCTCATCAGGTCAGGGAGAGAGTGGTACCAACAGGTAGTGCAGGGAGCGGAGAATGATGTCGGACCGGAGTTCACAGACCTTTTGCCGGGCGAAAGAGTCAGGTACAGCGTCAGGGTTTTGGGACGGTCAGACAGCGGCAGCGCCTTCTCCCTGAGACAAGAGTCTCAGGAGCTGAATATGATTGCCGTCACCGCGGTCAATATGACCGATCTGAACGGCATCTTTGCATCAGTAGCCACCGTGGCCGACTCATGCCTGCCCGACTCACCGGCCCCGTCATTCAGCCTGACATGGTCCTCCGGCGGCAACCTGGCAGCAACAGGTTACATAGATTACGTCGACTTCCAGGCCAGGGCCGGACTGCAATACCGCGCAAGACAACTCTTCATCACTGACACCCGAACGGTGGCGCCAGGCGCGATCACCCGCTTCACGGTCGGAGGATCCTCCTCCCTGAAAGTGTGGGATGTCACAGACCCCTTCGCCCCCAGGATCATGCAGACCTCACAGGCATCAGGCAGCACACTCTTCACCGCTGCCACCGACACCCTGCGAAAATTCGTGGCCTTTGAAGCCGGAAGCCTGAAGCAGCCGGTCACTGAGGCAGTTGCGGTGCCGAACCAGAACCTTCATTCGCTTGCCCCTGCCAACATGATCATCGTTACCCACCCCCTGTTTGAGTCTTATGCAATAAAACTGGCAGAACTGCATATGGCTGATGACGGAACAACTTCAATCATTGTCACTCCCGGGCAGATTTACAATGAGTTTTCAGGAGGAATACCCGATGCAGCCGCAATTAGGAATTTCGTGAGGATGATCCGTGACAGGGGTGCAGGAACGCCATCACCCCTAAGATACCTGCTGCTCTTCGGTGACGGGTCATACGACAACAGGACAGCTCCGCCCGGCAACACTGCCTTCATACCAACATGGCAGTCGGTCAACTCCCATACAGGAGTGCTCTCCTTCACTTCTGACGATTTCTACGGGCTTCTTGACGACGGTGATGGTGAAGCTGAAGGTCTCCTTGACATCGGCATAGGGAGGCTGCCTGCCTCCGACACCGCCTCGGCGGGGGTGATGGTGAGAAAGATAGCCTCTTACATGAGCAGCGCCGCAATGGGCTCCTGGCGTAACGTGCTATGTCTCGTGGCTGATGATGAAGACTCCAATCTGCATATGAATGATGCCGAAGGACTGGCCTCCACGGCTGCTGCAGCAGCACCTTCGCTCATGACCGAGAAGATTTATCTTGACTCCTACAGGCAGATAACGACGGTGACGGGAAGCTCCTACCCCGATGCGGTCAGGGCTGTCGACGACCGCATGGCATCAGGCTGTCTGATAATGAACTATGTGGGTCATGGTAATGAGACAGGACTGGCACATGAGAGGGTCATAAGGACAGACAACATCAACTCATGGGAGAACTTCGGCATGCTGCCGCTCTTCATCACTGCCACCTGTGAGTTCTCAAGGTTTGACGATGTAGATATCAGCCAGGCTACGGGGCTCGTTTCGGCAAAGACCTCAGCCGGAGAGATGGTGCTGCTCAATCCCCATGGGGGAGGGATAGCGCTTATGAGCACTACACGGGTGGTATATTCGGCTCCCAACTACATCCTGAACCGCAACATCTACGACTTTGCCTTTGAAACAGCTCCTGACGGCCGTTCCATGAGGCTTGGCGACATCATCAGGCTGGCCAAGGTCAACGCCGGAACCGGGATGAACAAACGCAACTTCCTGCTTCTCGGCGACCCCGCCCTGAGGCTTGCCTGGCCGATGCAGGGCAGGGTGGTCACCGACAGCATCAACAGCATCTCCGTTGAATACCCCACAGACACACTGAAGGCGCTCTCGTGTGTTACCGTGAGCGGCCACATGGAAGATAATGAAGGTAATCTGCTGAAAGGCTTTAACGGCACCGTATGGCCAACCGTTCTCGACAAGAGCAGCTATGTCACAACACTGGCCAATGACGGCGGCACACCCATGACCTACCCCGTTACCGGCAATATTCTTTTCAGGGGTACGGCCACTGTCACTGAGGGCAGGTTCAGCTTCTCGTTCATGGTTCCTCTCGATATAAATTACTCATATGGCAAGGGGAGCATCATCTATTATGCCTGTGACGAAAACAGTGACATCAACGGCAGCTTCAATGAGATCACCGTGGGAGGCTTCTCCGGAATCAACAGCAATGATACCGATGGTCCGGCTGTCAGGCTCTTTATGAATGACACCCTCTTCAGCGACGGGGGTATTACTGACACCTCTCCCACGCTGCTGGCGCTGCTATCCGATGAATCGGGGATCAACGCCACCGGCACCGGCCTAGGGCATGACATCATAGTCTGGCTGGATGATGATATGTCGAATGCAGTGGTGCTCAACAGCCTGTACCGCTCAGACGTCGGAACACATAATGCCGGCAGCCTCTCCTACCCGATGATCATCACCGACAGGGGGAAGCACACTCTGTCGCTGCGGGCATGGGACAACCTGAATAATCCCACTGTGGCCACCCTTGAATTTGTGGTTGAGACTGACGGCCTCTTCAGGCTCACCGACCTGTTTGCCTTCCCCAACCCTGCTGCGGCAGACGTCAATTTCACCGCCGGACACAACAGGCCCGGGACAGAAATGGATGTGACGATCACAATATTCAACAGCAATGGCAGCAGCGTACGTGTCCTGAAAGAAAAGATATTTACTGCCGGCTATGCACTGCCTGACATACCCTGGGACGGCTGTGACGCGAAAGGCAGCAGACTTGCCCGAGGGTTATACCTGTGGAGGGTAGAGGCAGTTACTTCCAAAGGCGAAAAAAGCAGTGCCACAGGACGCATCATCATTTTGTAATACAACACAATAACTCACTGTTTTTTTTGTTTTATATTTGCACGAAATCTTGAAACCCACATATAATGAAAAGCAAGGCGCTGACAATAAGCACACTACTTATTTTGTTTGCATTGAATATACCCGTGGCGGCACAGGAGGATGATCCCTATAATGTCATCCAGACGGCAGTCCCGTTTCTTTCCATTGCGCCCGATTCACGTGCCGGAGCACTCGGCGATGCCGGAGTGGCTACCTCTCCGGATATCTTCAGCATGCACTGGAACCCCGCCAAATATGCCTTTATTGATGGCAACGGAGGATTTGGAATGTCATACTCACCCTGGCTCAGGGCACTGGTGCCTGACATAAACCTGGCTTACCTGACCGGATATTACAGGTTCGACAGCAGACAGGTGCTTGCCGGAAGCCTGATGTATTCATCCCTGGGGGAGATACAGTTCACCGATAACTACGGTGAGTACCAGAACACTTTCAATCCGAATGAATTTTCCGTTGACCTCGCCTATTCGCGGCTCTTCTCACAGCACTGGTCAGGTGGTGTGGCACTCAGGTTCATCTATTCAAACATAACTGGCGGTATGCTGGTCGGCGGTACCGAGACAAAGGCAGGCACCGCCTTTGCTGCCGATGCATCGGCATACTACACCGATGATCTTAAGCTCGGATCCAAAACCGGCAGGATATCGGCAGGCCTTAACCTATCCAACATCGGTTCCAAGATGAGTTACACCTCCGATGTAGATCCCGACTTTATCCCTGTTAACATGAGGCTCGGGACAACCTTTTCCGTTGATCTTGACAAATACAATATTATATCCGTCTCTTTCGATCTTAACAAACTGCTTGTTCCTACTCCTCCCACATATGATCCCGAGAGCGGTGAGATCATTGCAGGAAAAGACCCCAATGTCTCAGTCCCGGTAGCCATATTCCAGTCGTTCTACGATGCCCCCGGAGGGTTCAGTGAGGAGATGAAGGAGTTTACCCAGTCGGTGGGCGTGGAGTACTGGTACAACCAGCAGTTTGCCATCAGGGCCGGTTATTTCAACGAGTCGCAGATGAAGGGCAACAAGAAGTATTTTACTGTCGGCGCCGGCTTCAGGCTCAGTGTCTTCTCACTCGACTTCTCGTACCTGATGCCCTTCACACAGAATAACCCGCTGGCCCGCACCCTCAGGTTCTCCCTCGGTTTTGAGTTTGCCTCACTGCGCAACCTGAGCCAGAAGTAAACTGATGACACTGCATCAGCGGATAGGACAGGGCATTGACTTCCACCGTCTTGAGGAGGGCTGTGAGCTTTGGCTCGGTGGCGTCCGCATCAGCTCCCCGAAAGGGTGCGTGGCCCATTCTGACGGCGACGTCATTTTACATGCCCTATGTGATGCATTGCTTGGTGCTGCAGGACTTAATGACATCGGCACCCACTTCCCTGACACCTCCGAAGAGTTCAGGGGCATCGACAGCAAGATACTGCTCAAGCGGACGGTGCAGATGGTCACCGGTAAGGGTTACAGGATTGCCAACATTGACTGCACGGTATGCCTGGAGGTGCCAAAGCTGGCTCCATATATCACCGCCATGCGCACCACGATAGCCTCCGTAGCCGGTATCTCACCCGATGCTGTCACAGTCAAGGCAACCACTACCGAGAAGATGGGCTTCACCGGCCGCGGTGAGGGAATAGTGGCAATGGCTGTCTGCCTGCTCACCGACCTTATCCCAGATAATATATAAGTCTTAAAGTCGAAAGTCCGTAAAGTCGAAAGTCTGTAAAGACTAAAGGTCCGACGGACCAAGCACCTGATATTCTGCTCTTAATTCTTAATTCTTAATTCTTTTCACTACTGCCCATTGCCTGATTATCTCATCAATGAGATCATCATCCGCCAGCGTAGGCATGGTCACCACCAGTTCCGGTGTCCGTTCCATCTCCCTGGTTATTGCCGCCACGGCTCCGCTGTTTCTGGCCCAGCTGCGGCGTGCCAACCCGTTGGTTACATCCCACATGAGCATGCTCCTCAGGCGGCGTGATGCTTCCGGGGTGCCGTCGAGCACCATTCCGAAGCCCCCGTTTATCACCTCTCCCCAACCCACACCGCCTCCGTTATGGAGTGAGACCCAGGTGGCACCGCGGAAGGAGTCGCCGATCACATTCTGCACCGCCATGTCAGCGGTGAAGCGTGACCCGTCATAGATGTTGGCCGTCTCCCTGAAGGGTGAGTCAGTGCCCGACACGTCATGATGATCGCGTCCGATGACTATGGGAGCGCTGACGTCGCCGGCAGCAACCGCTTCGTTGAACGCCTCGGCAATCCGTGTCCTGCCGCGGGCATCGGCATAGAGAATGCGAGCCTGTGAGCCCACCACCAGCCTGTTGTGCCCGGCCTCACGAATCCAGTGAATATTGTCAGACATCTGCTGCCTGATATCATCGGGAGAATCATTGACAAGCCTCTCCAGCGTTGCGGCAGCTATGGCATCCGTTTTTGCAAGGTCGGCAGGATCGCCCGAGCAGCAGACCCACCTGAAGGGCCCGAAGCCGTAGTCGAAACATATGGGACCCATGATATCCTCAACATATGAAGGGTAGCGGAAGCCTCCCCTGCCGTCGGTTATGTCGGCACCGGCACGCGATGACTCAAGCAGAAAGGCATTACCGTAATCGAAGAAATAGGTTCCGTTTGAGGCATGCCTGTTGATGGCATCAACCTGTCTGCGCAGCGAGGCCTGTACCAGGCTGCGGAACCTGTCGGGGTCCTCCGCCATCATCCGGTTGGACTCATCAAAGGTCAGTCCTGCAGGATAATATCCTCCAGACCACGGATTGTGCAGTGAGGTCTGGTCAGACCCGATGTCAGCCCACAGGCCCTCCTCTGCGAACTTCTCCCACAGCTCAACAATGTTGCCGTGATATGCCAGGGAGACCACCTCACCCGACCGGCAGGCAGCTCGTGCGCGTTCTGCCAGGAGGGAAAGGTCATCATGTACCTCATCAACCCAACCCTGGGCATAGCGTTTCTCTATGGCCTTGCGGTTCACCTCGGCAATGACCGAGACTACACCTGCTATGTTACCGGCCTTGGGCTGTGCCCCCGACATGCCTCCCAGTCCTGATGAGATGAACAGCCTGCTACGCCGGGTGCTGTCATCGGCAGGCTTCAGCCGGCGGACGGCGTTGAGCAGTGTGATGGTTGTTCCGTGGACTATCCCCTGCGGTCCTATGTACATGTATGAGCCCGCGGTCATCTGGCCATACTGCGACACACCCAGGGCATTGAACCTCTCCCAGTGATCCTGTGATGAGTAGTTGGGTATGACCATCCCGTTGGTGACCACAACCCTTGGTGCATCGGGATGCGAAGGAAACAGCCCCAGCGGATGACCTGAATAGATCACCAGTGTCTGGCTGTCAGTCATCTCTGAAAGGTACTTCATGGTGAGCCTGTACTGTGCCCAGTTCTGAAAAACGGCACCGTTGCCACCGTAGGTTATCAGCTCGTGGGGGTGCTGTGCCACCCGCGGATCGAGGTTATTGGTTATCATCAGCATGATCGCCGCGGCGTGAACCGACCTGTGCGGGTACTCCTGGAGGGGCCTGGCCTTCATCTCATACGCAGGTCGGTAGCGATACATATAGATGCGTCCGTAATCACGAAGCTCAGCAGCAAATTCCGGTGCCAGCACACCATGCAGCTGCCGGGGGAAATACCGCAGGGCATTGCGCAGGGCAAGCCTCTTCTCGTCTGTGGTGAGTATGTCACGCCGCCGCGGCGCATGATTGACAGCCGGATCATAGGGCTGCAGCTCCGGCAGTGATGAGGGAATGCCCCCGGTTACCTCTTTAGTGAAATTGTCCATGATATTGCATTATTCCAAACAAACTTACACAAAACTGCTGACCTCAGCAAGGATAAAAACAACCCACGGCCACGGCCGCATTTTAAACAGGAAAGATAATAAAACGCGCAGAGACGCCTGCTAAAACGTCTCTGCTTAAGTCATCAAAAAGTATATTGTATATTGTCTATCGCTGTTCGCCTACAATCTCGTCGTCAACAAGAATGCGTCCGCAATACTCGCAGACGATGATCTTCTTCCTCGATTTGATGTCAAGCTGACGCTGCGGGGGTATCTGGTTGAAACAGCCACCGCAGGCATCTCTCTGCACGGAGACGACTGCCAGCCCGTTGCGGGCATTGACGCGTATGCGCTTGTAGGCCGTCAGAAGCCTCTCCTCAATCCTGGTCTGCAGCTCCGCGGATTTCTCCTCCAACTGCTCTTCCTCCTTCTGCGTGTCACGGGTAATATCATCAAGCTCTGACCTCTTCCCCTCCAGGTCGCGCTTTCTCTCGTCGAGCGCTGTCTGAGCCTCTTCCAAAACTGCCTTCTTATCTTCAATCTGAGCTGCAAACTCACGTATCTTCTTGTTGCATAGCTCTATCTCCAGCGTCTGAAACTCTATCTCCTTGGAGAGGGAGTCATATTCGCGGTTGTTGCGGACATTGTTCTGCTGCTCCTCGTATTTCTTTATCAGAGCCTGCGAATTGGTGATCTCCGTATTTTTCCCCGCCGAAGCCTTCTCCAGCTCGGCGATCTCGTTCCTGAGATTGCCTATCCTGGTCTCAAGGCCTTCCACCTCATCTTCAAGGTCCTGCACCTCCAAAGGCAGCTCGCCCCTCAGCGTTCGTATCTTGTCTATCTCTGAATCAACAAGCTGCAGGGAATAGAGAGCTCTCAGTTTTTCCTCTATGGTCAGTTCGGACTCTGCTGTTTTGTTTTGTTTTATCATAGTCTGATATTGTTTTTAAAGGTATGACAAGCCCCGCATGCCGGCATTGTTATTGAATTCTGGTGTTTGATACATAAGCGGGTCTCATATTACCGGTAGAAATTTATCGGATTCGTTTTTGTCTCTGAAAAGCGGAGTGCAAAGTTAGGAAATTTTTTTTGAATCAGGTTGTGAAGCAGCTCAAGAGAAAATTTTTCACTCTCATAGTGTCCGATATCTGCAACGAGCATTGAGTGCGGGGCCCCGGCGAAGGCATGATACCTGATGTCTGCGGTGAGGAAAACGTCGGCGCCGGCGCGGGCAGCAGCACTAATGTATTCAGAGCCTGACCCTCCGCAGAGGGCCACGGTTGACACTGTCCGCTGCAAATTGCCGCTGTAGCGTATTGCCGGTATGCCTGTCAGCTTCTTCAGCTGTTCCAGAAGCTTCTCTCCCGGCAGCGGAGCAGGCAGTCGACCAATGGCGCCGGCGCCGTTGAACCCGTTCTGCAGGGCTATGATGTCATAGGCTACCTCTTCGTAAGGATGAGCATCAAGTAGCGCCATGACGCATTTGTGAACCAGATATGACGGCACCACCACCTCTATCCTCACCTCCGGCTCCGTATGATCTCTGCCCACCTCACCGGTAAAGGGCTCTGCCCCCTGGCCGGCACGGAAGGTGCCCTCCCCCGTAACGTTGAAGCTGCAACGATCGTAGTTGCCCGTCACGCCGGCACCGGCGGCAAAGAGCGCATCCCTCACCGTCCCGGCATGCTCGTGAGGAACGAAGGTCACGATTTTGGAGAGTCTCCCCTCCAGGGGAGCCAGCACCCTTATATCCTGCAGCCCGATCTTCTCTGCCAGGATGTGACTTACCCCTCCGACACTGTTATCAAGACTGGTGTGCGCTGAGTAAACAGCGATATCCTTACGAATGGCCACGGCAACGGACCGCTGAGCATCACTGCCATAGACAAGGTGTCTTAGCGGTTTGAAGATGAGCGGATGGTGCGAGACTACCAGGGTACAGCCTGCTGCTGCCGCCTCTTCCATCACCGCGGGAGTAACATCAACGGTGAGCAGAACGGATGAGATCTCTGCAGAGAGATCTCCCACCTGCAGCCCGCTGTTGTCATAGCTTTCCTGAAAGGCAGGAGGGATCAGCTCCTCAAACCATTGCACAAAATCTCCGAGGGTGACCGCCATGAGCTCATTTTATTTCATCCCTGATGCTGACGAGCATATCCCTGATATTCCTTAGGCTGTCGGCTATCTCAAGACGGTATTCGGTCTCCTCCCGGTTATGCTTCAGGTACCGTTTTGCACCTTCGATGGTCATTCCCCTCTCCCTCAGCAGGTGATGAATTAACCGCAGATTCTTAATATCCTCCTGCATGAAGAGCCTGTTGCCCTTGTTGTTCTTCTTCGGACGGAGGATATCAAACTCCTTCTCCCAGAAGCGGATAGTGGAGACAGGTTCGGAAAACATTTCTGAAACCTCTCCTATCTGATAAAAAAGCTTTTCTGTTTTCTTTTCCCTGTAAGGCATCACACGCAGATAAATCAGTCGAAGGTCTGTCCGCTCTTGCTCGAGATCTCGAGCATACGGTCATATTCATCAGGGGTAAGATCATTGAAATAATAGAGAGCCGGGTCAACGTGGCGGCCGTTAAGCTTGACCTCGTAGTGGAGGTGAGGTGCAACGGAGAGACCTGTATTACCGACAAAACCAATAACATCACCGCGCCTTACCTTCTGTCCTGCCCTCACATTGAAACTGTTGAGATGGGCATAGACAGTCTGGTACCCAAATCCGTGATTGATGACAATGTGATTGCCGTAACCGCGCCGGGTCGATTTCACGGCATCGACAGTGCCATTGCCCGTGGCATAGACCTCGGTACCTGTAGGTGCCGTAAAGTCCATGCCTGAATGGAACTTCACAATCTTGTAGATGGGGTGAATCCTGGGTCCGAAACCTGAGGCAGTGCGCTTCAGGTCACTGTTGGAGAGAGGCTGAATTGCAGGTATGCTGGTGAGCATCTCCTCCTTCTCCCTGGCATAGGCTATCAGCTCATCAAACGACTGTGACTGGATATATATCTTCTTCCTGATATTGTCAAGCCGCTTGGCTGTCTCAATGATAAGCTCGGAGTTTGAGAATCCTTCAAGCTCAACATAGCGGTTGGAGCCTCCCATGCCACCCTGCCTGTAGGATGCGGGAACAGGCTCTGCCTCAAAGATGGTCCTGTAGAGATTGTCATCCGTCTCCTCCAGATGACTGAGCACCTTCTCAACATTCTCCATCTCCCTGTTCATCAACTCATACTGGAGAGTCAGCTGTTCAATCTCCCTCTTGAGGGCCTTCTCCTGCGGGGAATCAAAGACAAAGGCAAAGATGAAGCCGTATATGCCTGCCAGGAACAGTGATGCTATAAAATAGCCGAAGAGCCTCAGAAAGGTCTCTTTTAGTCCCAGCCTTATCCTGTCAAAGCTGAGAGTCTCATGATTGAACTTATACTTTGTCTTTGGCATTTGCTACGGTAGCAACCTGAATGCCCTGCAAACATAATAAATATTAGGGAAAATGCAAACAGTCCGTTTTAACGGAAAAAGCATCTATTCACTCTTTTTTCTTATGGTCTTGACAGAAAATCCAGCATCCTGTAATACTCCTCTTCCGTCAGGCTGTCTTCAAAATACCACAGAGGGTTCACATGTTCCCCGAAGAGGTCTATCTGGTAGTGCAGGTGGGGTCCGGAGGATACTCCCGTGTTACCGGAGATGGCTATCCGGTCACCGCGGGATACCTTGTCGCCCCTTTTGACCCGGCATTCACTCAGGTGGCCGTAGATGGTACGGTAGCCATAACCGTGGTCTATCACCACCTTAATTCCGAACCCGTCATTGTCATTACCGGCATAATATACCGTGCCGTCACCCGTGGCATGCACCTCCGTGCCTACCGGACAACGGAAGTCCTGCCCGAAGTGCCACCTGGGCGACCCCAGCACCGGATGCTTCTCCCGGAACTTAAGGCCGTCGCCCAGCCTGATGTTGACCTCCACCGGCCTGATGTACGGCAGATGTGCCCACATCTTCTTCCATTCGTCAGCTCTCTCTGTCAGCTCTGTCAGTGAGTTGTACTGGATATTGGTCTGGGTCTTGAGATCTTCAAATTTTGACCTTACTGACATCATCATGTCCGTGTTCATATAACCACTTAGGTCTCCGAACTTGAACGTACCGCCGGAGCCCCCTTCGGAAATATCTTCCGGAATCATTTCAAGGTCGAGAATAGCTCTGTAAGAACTGTTGTCACTGGCACGAAGGTCGGCAATGACTGCGGAAGAGTAATCGATTTTTCTTTCCAGCAGGGAGTAGCTGAGCTTTAGCTCTTCTATCTTCTGGGTAAGAAGCTCCTCCTTGGGGTCACCTGCTATCCGGTGAAAAATAAATGCATAAATGACTGTCAGTGCAACAGATACGCCAAACCAGACCATGAAGCGAATGAGCTTCTCACTCAATCGCCGCCGGTGTTGCAGGTACTGCAGATTGGCTGCATCAAAAACGTAGTTCTTCCTTCTCGGCATCAGCAGTTCAACGGTTTGCCACTAAATTGGGTTGCTACCTGACAAACGTAAAATAAATAAATTAATTTTACAAGCCCGTAAAAATAAGAAAAATCGCACAGGTTGCGGAGTCAGGATGAAGGCAAACGAGATCAGGGAGCAGTTCCTCAGTTTTTTCCGTTCAAAAGAGCACATGATAGTGCCATCGGCCCCGATGGTCATCAAGAATGACCCTACGCTGATGTTCACCAATGCAGGCATGAACCAGTTCAAGGATATCTTCCTGGGCAACCAGCCTGCCGTTTACAGGCGGGTCGCCAATTCACAGAAGTGTCTGCGGGTCTCCGGCAAGCACAATGATCTTGAGGAGGTAGGCCTTGATACCTACCACCATACCATGTTTGAGATGCTCGGCAACTGGTCGTTCGGTGACTACTTCAAAAAGGAGGCCATTGAATGGGCCTGGGAGTTCCTCACGGCTGTGCTGGGTATTCCGGTGGAAAGGATCTATGCCACAGTCTTTGAAGGTGATTCTGAGCAGGATGTACCGAGGGACGATGAGGCAGCCGGTTACTGGAAGAGATGTTTCAGGGGGGCCGAAAACCATATTATAGACGGATCCAAAAAAGACAACTTCTGGGAGATGGGTGACACCGGACCGTGCGGTCCCTGTTCGGAGATACATGTAGATCTGAGAAGCGACAGCGAGCGGGCGGAAAAACCGGGTCATCTGATGGTGAACACGGGCCATCCGCTGGTAATTGAGATATGGAACCTGGTCTTCATTCAATATAACCGCAGGGCAGGCGGCGAGCTGGAGCTGCTTCCGGCAAAACACGTTGACACAGGCATGGGTTTTGAACGTCTGTGCATGGTCATACAGAACAAAAAGTCAAATTATGACACTGACATCTTCCAGCCTCTCATAGCAGCCTCCGCCAGGGTAACCGGCAAACCGTACGGCGAGAATAATGAATGGGATACGGCCCACAGGGTCATCGCCGATCACCTCCGCACGGTGGCATTTTCCATTGCCGACGGGCAGCTTCCGTCAAACAACAGGGCCGGCTATGTCATCAGAAGGATATTGCGGCGCGCCGTAAGATACGGTTACACCTCACTCGGCATGAGAGAGCCCTTCATGTATAGCCTCCTGCCCACCCTGACGGAGACGATGGGCGGCCACTACCCCGAGCTGGCTACACAGCAAGGGATAATCACCAGGGTCATTCGCGAAGAGGAGCAGGCATTCCTCAGAACATTAGGCAAGGGACTGAGGATGATCGAACGGAGGGTGGAGGCGCTGAAACAGAACGGGGAAACCCTATTCCCTGGCAGCGATGCGTTTGAACTGTTTGACACCTACGGCTTCCCGGTGGACCTCACTCAGTTGATCCTCAGGGAGAACGGAATGACACTTGATGAGGAGTCCTTCAGGGCTGAGCTCAATACCCAGAAGAACAGGTCCAGGGATGATGCTGCCGTATCGGCAGAAGACTGGGTGGTGCTGGAAGATGCGGATAGTACCCTTTTTACAGGGTATGACCGCACTGAAGACAATGTCCGTATCGTCCGGTACCGCAGGGTAAGCTCACGGGGTAAGGAGACCGTCCAGCTGGTATTCGACCGCACACCCTTCTACGCCGAGTCAGGCGGCCAGACAGGCGACAAGGGCTATATCGCCTCGCAGGATGAGAAGATCATGATCACTGACACTGTCAGGGAAAACAACCTTATATTACATATCGCCAGGCAGCTACCGAAAAACCCGTCAGCCGGCTTCCGCGCCGTTGTAGACAGCAGGGCAAGACGCGATACTGCCCGTAATCATACTGCCACCCACCTTATGCACCACGCTCTGCGGGAGGTACTCGGCAGCCACGTTGAACAGAAGGGGTCGCTGGTGACGCCGGAGAGACTGAGATTCGACTTCAGCCACTTCAGGCAGATGACACAGGAAGAGGTAGCCGCTGTGGAGGAGAAGGTCAATGAGATGATAATGAATAACATCCCCTCCGTGGTGCATGATGATACGCCTTTTGATGAGGCCCTGGCCATGGGAGCCATAGCCCTCTTCGGGGAGAAGTACGGCGAGAAGGTCAGGGTGGTCTCCTTCGGTGACTCTGTTGAGCTGTGCGGCGGCACGCACGTAGCTGACACAGGATCCATAGGCCTTTTCAAGATAATATCCGAGGGTGCCGTAGCCGCAGGGGTGCGGCGCATAGAGGCCGTTACCGGCAAGGGTGCCCTGGCGTACCTCAACGGTAAGCTAAACAAACTGAATGAGATAACCGCAATGCTGAGGAGCACCGGAGACCCGGCGGCCAACATCTCAAAGCTGATGGCTGAAAACAGCTCCCTGCGGCAGACGGTTGAGAGGATGCAGCACTGCGCGGCAGCTGATGCGGTGAAAAAACTGGCTGCCGGTGCAGTGAATGCCGGCAACTGCAAAATCTATTCCGGGCTGCTTGCCGCCACCCCGGCCGAGACGTTGAGAAGCATCGCTCACCAGATCAGGCAGTCTGACGGCAGCAGTATCATAATCATCGGCTCTGCCGACGAAGGCAAGGCCTCCCTGCTGGTGGGACTGGGAGAAGAGGCTGCTGCATCGTCAGGAGTGAACGCCGTTGATATTATCAGGGCCGTCGCACCGGAGATAAGCGGCGGCGGCGGCGGACAGCCATTTATGGCCACCGCGGGAGGCAAGCGGCCGGAAGGACTCGAAGCTGCCATCGCAAAAGCCTTGGAGATGGTCAGAAAAGTACTGTAGGAGAGCTGAATTTTATACCTTTGACAACCGTAATGAGAGCTGTTCGCCAGATATCTGCCTGCGGCATTGCTGCAGTGATGGCTTTTGTCATCAGCTCCTGTTCAGTGCAGCCCTGTTATGAGGAGACTGACCCTATGATGAACACTGTTCTGCTTGCCAGTGGTACCGGGGAGAGCGTCAGGGCTGACTCCCTGAGGGTACGCGGCGTCTCTGCAACTGACACCGTTGAGTTTGTTGATGCCAGGTCGGTAACATCCTTCTCTCTGCCTCTTGACCCGGCCAGTAACCTCTCCATGTTTTACATTACGGTCAACGGCATTCATGATACGGCTGTGATATACTATACCCACCTGCCTCACCTTGTCTCCCCGGAGTGCGGATATACCTTTACAAGCAATATAACAGGCGTGGCAACCACTCACAATATTATTGATACTCTGATAATTGAGAACAGCAAAGTGGATCTTGATGGCAAAAAGAACCTGCATCTCTTTTTTTAGCCTCCTCCTCTTCCTGGCAGGCAGCAGGGCCGTGGCGCAGGATACGGTGATGGTGCCGCTGCATCTCAGGGCCGGTTTCGATATTTCGGGACCAATGCTTAAGTTCGTGAACAAGGATCTTGTCAGTTACGGTCTCCTCACCTCTGTTGATATCACCGAAGCGGTTACCCTCAATGCCGGGTTGCGTTACTCCTCATTTCATACAGAACGGCACATTTATGATTTCAGCAGCCGCGGTCTGAGCATAGTCACGGGTGCTGAATACAACTTCCTGAAGGCCAACGTATCGAAGGGGAAGTACTATGCGGGCATCGGTCTCCGTTACGGTCTCAGCCTCTATGCTGAGGAGGCTCCCGTCATCAGGTATACAAATGCCTGGGGAGAAGGGGTGTCGTCGATTCCTCTTTCACGCCACGCCGGCCATTACATTGAGATCACCCCGGGCTTCCGGACAGAGCTCTTCCGGGGAGTCACCATCGGGTGGAACCTTTACATGAGGCTGCTGATCAGCGCAGGAGCTGGCAAGGATCTCAAACCTGTATGGATGCCGGGCTACGGACCCGCCACTAAAGGCATGGCAACGGCTGCTGAATATTATGTTTCATTCTCCATCCCCTACAAAAGGAAAAAGGTCATAATAATGCCTAAAACTGAAGACCCGGAATATGAAGACGAGGGTGAACCGGTCACGGCTCCCCCGGGAACACCGTCAGGCTTCGGTGGAGGACGGTAATTTCTTCCTGTGACTGAAGATCAGCAGTCCCATAAAGGTCAGGAACCCGTTTACCAGAAGCATCTCAAATCCGAACTGGTAACCGTTGAACAGCTCTTCCGAGAAGATATTGAGAACATAGCAGATGATCGGGGAAATGATGGCTATCCAGGGCGTAACCCTGTCATTGACATGCAGTTTAGTGAATAGGCCGAAAGTATAGAGGCCTAGCAGCGGCCCGTAGGTATAGCCGGCAATGGTAAAGAGCTTGTCAATTATTGCCCTGTTGTTCATCTGCTTGAAGATCAGGATGCAGATAAAGAACACCAGGGCGAAGGCGATATGAACTGAATATCTTATCCTCGTCTTCCTGCGGTCATTCATCACCGTGTTCTTCTCCAGCCCCAGGAAGTCTATGCTGAAGGATGTGGTCAGCGAGGTAAGAGCTCCGTCGGCACTCGGAAAAGCCGCTGATATGAGCCCTAGCAGGAAGACCACCCCCGCTGCCGGCCCCAGGTATCTGAATGCTATCGTCGGGAAGAGATCGTCGGTCATGGCAACAGTCACACCCTTCTCTGCGGCATAGAACACCAGGAAGGCACCCAGTACCAGGAACATAAATACCACAACCATGTTTATGGAGCTGAAGGTGAACATATTCTTCTGCGCGTCCTTGAGACGGCTGATGCTGAGGTTCTTTTGCATCATCTCCTGGTCAAGCCCCGTCATGGTAATGGTTATGAACATGCCACTGAAGAACTGCTTTATAAAATGGCGCGGATGATTCCAGTCAGTTATGACCACCCTGGAAAGGTCGCTCTCAAACAGGTCTCCCATAAGGCTCTTTATCGGAGTCCCGAGATCTTTGCTGATGTAGTAGACAGAGAGCACCACAGCAAGCAGCATAAAGGTTGTCTGCAGGGTATCGGTCCAGATGATCGTCCGGATACCCCCCTTGAGCGTGTAGGCAATGATGAGTGCTATAAATATCAGCACATTGACCCAGAAGGGAATATTCCATGCGTCAAACACAAATATCTGCAGCACATTTATTACAAGGAACATGCGCAGGGAGGCACCCAGCACCCTGGATATGATGAAGAATCCGGCTCCGGTCTTGTAGGACCAGAACCCGAACCGCTGTTCAAGGTAACCATATATTGACGTCAGCTTAAGCCGGTAATAGAGCGGCAGCAACACCAGGGCAATCACAATATAACCGAAGAAGTAGCCGAAGACCACCATCATGTATGAAAACTGAGTCTCCCCCACCCATCCGGGCACCGACATGAATGTCACGCCCGAAAGGGATGCCCCGATCATGCCGTAGGCAACCACAAACCATGGAGAGGCCTTGTTTCCATTATAGAAAGACTGGTGATTGGCCTTGCGCGCGGTGAAGAAGGTCACGGCGAAGAGCATCACGGTGTAGGCCAGAAAGATGAAAAATATAAGCGTTGGTGTCATTGTTGAAAAGAGTGTCTGCAAGAATAATAAAAAGTTCGGAGATAAAAGTTATCAACCTGACAGGTTTGGGGGATTAATTTGATTTATTTTTGCCACAAAGCCTATATATGTCAGCGAACTTCCCCTCAAAACTGCTGGAAGAGGCTGTGAATGAGTTCGCATCTCTTCCGGGCATAGGCCGCAAGACAGCCTTCAGGCTTGTCATGCATCTGCTTCGCCGCGACA
The DNA here is from genome assembly GCA_011620595.1 of Bacteroidales bacterium. Classification (GTDB taxonomy): domain Bacteria; phylum Bacteroidota; class Bacteroidia; order Bacteroidales; family VadinHA17; genus SR-FBR-E99. Next base: position 32,860 of record WOYX01000001.1, read on the forward strand.
GCGGAGAGGTGCGCCGTTTCGGAGAGACGGTGATGAAGCTGCGCGATGAAGTATGTTACTGCAGTGTGTGTCACGGCATCAGTGATACGCCGGTATGCAGTATCTGCAGCTCAGGCTCAAGGGACAGATCGGTAATCTGCGTGGTCGAAAGCGTGCAGGATGTCATGGCTGTTGAGAACACCAGACAGTACCGGGGGTTGTACCATGTGCTTGGAGGAATCATCTCACCGGTCGACGGCATCGGTCCGTCAGATCTCACCATCAACAGTCTGGAGGAGAGGGTGCGCGAAGGCGGAGTGCAGGAGGTCATCCTCGCCCTCAGCACCACCATGGAGGGTGACACTACCAACTTCTATATCAGCAAACGCCTATCGGGCTGCGATCTCCGTCTTACCACCCTGGCCCGCGGAGTGGCTATCGGCGATATACTGGAATATACCGATGAGATCACCCTGGGCCAGTCCATCATCAATCGCCAGCCTTTCTCCACACAGCAGGGACGCCAGTGACCCGCCGGCAGACGGAATCCATTAAAATTTCCAGATGTCATTTTTTTTATTCTGAAAATCTTGCTTAATTTGATAAAAATCAATACCCGGCGCCCATGACCTTCGACAGATTTTTTTCGGGTTCATCGCAAATGATGAAGAAGTCATCCATCCGTGAAATCCTCAAGCTCACGCAGCAGCCTGAGATGATATCGTTTGCCGGGGGTCTTCCCTCTCCCGACTCATTCCCGATAGATGACATAAGGCAGATAGCCTGTGAGGTGCTTGAGGAAGACGGCAAGGCTGCCCTTCAGTACGGCACCACCGAGGGTGACATAAAGCTGCGCACCCTCCTCGCCAAACGGCACCTGAATGACGGGCTGGACATCTCCCCCGAAAATATCGTCATTACCACCGGCTCGCAACAGGCCCTCGACCTCTGCGGCAAGCTTTTCATTGACAAGGGGGATGTGGTCATCTGCGGACTCCCCTCCTACCTCGGGGGACTCAATGCCTTCTCAAACTACGGTGCAATCCTTAAAGGCATTCCTCTTGACAGTGAGGGCATGCACCCCGGGCTGTTGGAAGAGACCATCATAAACCTTAAAAAGGAAGGCAGAATAATCAAGTTCATTTACATAATCCCCGATTTCCAGAATCCCGCCGGTGTGACTCTGCCCCGTTCACGGCGCCTTGATATAATATCGGTGGCAGAGAGACATGACCTGTTGATCGTGGAAGACAGCCCCTACCGCGAGGTACGCTTTGAAGGCACTCCCGAGCCACTCATGGCATCACTCGACAGATCCGGCAGGGTGATAACCCTCTTTACCTTCTCAAAGATCCTCGCCCCGGGATTCAGACTGGCATGGGTCACCGGTCACCCGCAGATCATTGATAAGATCGTTACTGCCAAACAGTCTGCCGACCTCTGCTCTCCACCGCTGATACAAAAGATTGCAGCACGGTATATTGAAAAGGGACTCCTCGACGTTAACCTGAAGAAGACGGTTGAACTCTACCGACAGCGACGTGATTATATGATCAGCTGCTTCCGGGAGTTCATGCCGGAGGGTGTGACATGGACCGAGCCCTCGGGCGGAATGTTCCTCTTTGTTACACTGCCTCCGTCAATTGATGCTACGATGCTGCTCGAAAAGGCCATCATGAAAAAAGTTGCCTTTGTCAGCGGCTCGGCATTCTATTGTAACAGCGAAGGGCATAATACAATGAGAATAAACTTTTCCTTCGCAGATAAAAATGACACCTGCGAGGGGGTCCGCAGGCTGGCCGCAACCATAAGGGAGGAGATGGACCGGGCCTGAAACCGATGGAGCTCTCGGCAGTTATCGTCTCCTACAATGTCCGTGATTACCTGAAGCAGGCTCTGTTGTCACTGGTCAGGGCAGCAGAGGGCATTCCTTACGAGATAACCGTTGTTGATAACGCCTCTTCCGACGGGTCGGCAGAGATGGTGAGGGATGAATTCAGCTACGTCAGACTTATCGTTTCCGTCACCAACGAAGGATATGCGGCGGCATGCAACAGGGGCATAAGGGTCTCCTCCGGCGATTTTGTACTGATACTCAATCCCGATACCGTGGTTGCCCCTGACGCTCTGACCCATGCCCTGGCATTCATGCATGGCCACCCCGATGCCGGTGCCGCCGGGGCCAGGATGACAGACGGCAACGGAAAGTTCCTTCCGGAGTCCAAAAGAGGATTTCCCTCACCGATGACATCTCTCTTCAGGCTCAGCGGTCTTGGCAGACTCTTCCCGCGTTCTCCGCTCTTCAACGCATACTACCTCGGCCACCTCCCGGAAAAAGAGACATGCAGGGCCGATATCCTAACCGGCGCCTTTATGCTTCTGCGCAGAAAGGCTCTTGATGATGCCGGACTCTTTGACACTTCCTTCTTTATGTACGGTGAAGATATCGATTTGAGCTGGCGCATCAGGAAGGCGGGGTGGTTCAACTACTACCTGCCTGATGTACATATTGTCCATTACAAGGGCAGAAGCCCCTTCGCTGACAGCGAGAGCAGGATAAGACACTTCTGCGGAGCCATGAAAATCTTTGCCGTCAAACACCTCGGCCGCGGATGGCACCTGCCTGTCAAAGCTGCCGTGACACTGATTGAAAAATCGAAAATAGTGCTGCTGCTCACGACACGGTTGATTAAAAAGTGACCTCTGTTGTTAAAAAGGAATATATTGGCTCACGGCTGTTTCAATATTTCAATTATATTAGTCTCTTTAAGAAAACCAATTATCTGAATGAGAAGGGCTAAACATCTCCTCTTCCTTGTATTTATAATGTATGCGGTCTCCATGGCAGGCCAGTCAAGGGGAGATCTTCGCGAATTGTTTGTCTCCGCCGAAGGAGATATACTGTTTGAGGATTATGCCGAAGCCCTGCCGAAGTATCTGAGCCTCCTGCAGATCTACCCTGAGAATTACAATCTCTGTTTCAGGATCGGCCAGTGCTATCTCAACACCCCCGGGCAAAAGGAGAAGGCTATTCCCTTCCTTGAGGCCGCATCACGGAATATTGACCCGGAATACCGCCGCGGCAAGCTGCGTGAGACGGGAGCCCCCTATGATGTCCTATACTTCCTGGCAAATGCCTATAGAATCAGCAATGACTTTGACAGGGCGGTTGAGACCTATGAGCTCTTCCTCAGGGATGTGGATACGGAGATGTATGACACCTCCCTTGTCAGGTTCCAGATAGAGACCTGCCACAACGCCGAAAAGATGATGCGTAGACCTGCCTATGTAGTGGCGAAGAACCTTGGCAGCACAGTCAACAGCCGGTTTTCTGAAATCAATCCCGTTATATCATCTGATGAGAAGACCCTCCTCTTCACCCGCGAACTGCCATTCTACGACGCTATCTTCTGGACGGTGAAGGTGAACGGCAACTGGTCTGAGCCGGTCAACCTCACACCTCAGCTGGGCATCGACCAGGATTACTATACCTCATTCGTCTCGCATGACGGTAAAACGCTTCTGCTCTACAGGACTGACACCTATGACGGGAACATCTACGAGAGCACACTGAGTGGCGACACCTGGAGCACCGTCAGGAAGCTGAACGGCAATATCAACACAAAATACTGGGAGTCGCATGCCGCCATGTCACAAGACGGCCGGAGGATTTTCTTCACCAGCAACCGCAGGGAGAGCCTCGGCGGACTTGACATATTCATGGCTGAGCGTGACAGCACGGGCGACTGGGGTACGGCGGTGAACATCGGGGGTGTCATCAACACTCCTTATAATGAAGAGACCCCGTTCCTCGCCAACAATGACCGCACCCTCTTTTTCAGCTCACGGGGCCACTATAATATGGGGGGCTTTGACATCTTCCGCTCCGACCTTGATGAAAACGGCAACTGGGGTAAACCTGTCAATGTCGGCTACCCGGTCAACACTACCGATGATGATCTCTTCTTCTCACCGGCAAGGGAGGGCAACAGGGGGTATCTCTCACGATTCATTGAGGAAAGCGAGGGTCTTGGGGATATTATAAGCTGCGACATATACTCGGAACTCAATCCGCGCATCTTCATAATCATGGGAAGAGCAGGCGTCAGGAACCTGCTGGATGAGTTTCCGCAGCCGGTGAAGGTCACTGCCGTAAACACCACTGACCTGCAGAAAGTGATAAGCACTCTCACCAACCCACTAACGGGACTGTGGTCGTTCAGGCTCCCGCACGGGTCGTACCGTTTTACCTATGAGTCCGATGACGCCATGCCCGTCACCATGGAATATGTGATACCCCCGGGACACCCCGGTGACACCATAAGACTTGAGCCTGTCATCCTCGACGAGACCGACTTTTCAGCGCAGCTTCTGCTCCCGGGTGACACCCTCATCAATGTCACGGGTGAAGAGCCCGTGGAGATAAGCGTCATGTCCGGGGAGAGGGCCCTGCTTGATATAGAGGTGCTCTCTCCCGATTCCGTTCTGACATCCGAACGTCAACAGCTGGCTGACTCCGTCTTTACCTACTCTTTCGTGCCGGAGGAGGGCCGGAGCGACGTCACTTTACGGCTCACTGACCGCTTCGGCAATGAGGCCGGCGCAGCCGTAACCGTGAACCGCAGTGACGCTCCGGAAAGAAGAGAGGTGCCCCTCTATCATGAGATACCCGTGTACCCCGCCTCTGAGAAAACGGAACAGGGACAGGAGGATGAGATCGCCACACAAGATGTTTCCACAGGTGATACCCTTACCTGGGGTGAACAGGAAGCCCTGCCCGTCAGCAATGATGACGACGGGGAAAAGAGAAGGTGTTGTCTCTGGTGGCTGCTGCCGATAACTGCACTTTTTATACTGTTCCTTATCCTTATAAGACGGAAAAAGAAGAAAAATGACAATGATCAATAGCGCAATGAAACTTACATGAGCAGAAACTCACCAAAGGGAGGGATTAACTAATTTCATGTAAGTTCCATTCGACAAATTAAATAAAATAACCGAATGAAAAGCAAGAGAGTTTTACTTTTTGTGTTGATTCTTTCGGCTGCCTGTTATGCCGGAGCACAGGACAACATCCGGTTGCAGGAAGCCTTCTACGAAGCTGAATACTTTCTGATGAGAGGAGACTACTCCGATGCACTGCCCTACTATCAGGGTATATATGCAGCCATGCCCGATAACGCAAACATTGCATTCCGCATCGGCCTCTGCTATCTCAACATGGAGGGAAGCAAGCACCTGGCGATCGAGTATCTTGAGAATGCATCCCAGAAGGTACATGCCAAATACCGTGAGGGATCTCTGCGACAGACTTATGCGCCGTATGAAGCCATCTTCTTCCTGGGAGATGCCTACAAGATTAACTATATGTTTGAGAAGGCCAGGGATGCATATCTCAGGTACCGTGAGACACTCCTTCCCGGTGACATTGAAAATATGATGTTCGTTGACCAGCAGATTGCCACCTGTGCCAACGCTCCCGCCATCATGGCCACACCGGTGCGGTTCACCCTGGAACCCGTTGACAACATGATTAACGACAGCAATGACAACTTCTTTCCCGTCATATCTGCCGACGGTGAGTCGATGGCATTCATGACCGCCATGAAGTTCTACGATGCGATTATGTTTTCACGGAAAGTCAGGAACGAGTGGACTTCTCCCGTGAACATCACTCCGGAGCTTCAGTCTGACGGAGATCACTACGTCTCATGTCTCTCTTCCGATGGCACTATGATGCTCCTCTCAAAGGATGACAACATCAACAGCGACATATGGATGAGCAGGTACGACGGTGCAAGGTGGGAACCGGCACAGAAACTCAAAAAGGATATCAACACCAAATACTGGGAGGCTCACGGCTACATCACCGAGGACGGCTCCACACTGATATTCTCGAGTGACAGGCCGGGCGGCTTCGGCGGACTTGACCTGTATGTCTCAAAACTTGACAGTAACGGTGAATGGGGCACACCGGTAAATATGGGACCGGAGGTCAACACTCCCTTCAATGATGACAGGCCTTTCCTCATCAATGAGGGCAAGATCCTCTTCTTTGCATCACAGGGTCACTACAACATGGGAGGCTATGACATCTTCCGCAGTGACCTTCAGTATAACGGCCTGTGGAGCAAACCTGTCAACCTGGGATATCCGCTCAATACTCCCGACGACAACATCTTCTTCTGCCCCACTGACAAAGGCAGGGCAGGCTACATGTCGATGACCGGAAAGGAACCGGGAGCCGGCAAGGCTGATATTTACCTCGTCAGGCTTAAATAATACCGGGAAAAAATGCCATTATGCTCCGGAAGAGTTAATTTTATAATCAAATCTTGACATGGGAAAAAGGGGAATTGCATTTTTAACGTTACTGTTGGTTCTGGCGCCGCTGAGTGCACAGAAAAAGAGTGAGATAAAGGAGATCTGGCTTGAGGCGGAATCGCACTACCTCTTCGGCGAGTTTGAACTGGCCAACCCGCTCTATCTCATACTCAATGAAGTAAACCCCGGAAACGCCAACATAAAATACAAGATCGGCAACTGCTATCTCAACATCTTCGATGAGAAACCCAAGGCCATACCCTTCCTGGAAGATGCCGTCAGAAACACCAGTTACAACTCCAGGACAGGAAAGCTGAAGGAGACGCAGGCTCCACTTGACGCTTACTTCTCCCTTGGAAATGCCTACCGCATCACCAACAGGCTTGACAGCGCCCTGAATACTTACCGTTTCTTCAAACAGCTGGTCTCCGAGACGGGTGATATGGAGAACCAGGAGTTTATCAACCAGCAGATACAGGCCTGCAATCTTGCCACCGCACAGATGAACAACCCTGTCAGGGTGCTGATACAACCCCTCAAGGAGTACATTAACCAGGGCTCTGTCAATGAGCGTCCGGTTATCAGCTTCGACGGCAACGTGATGGCTTATACCGAGAGACGCGGGCTCGAGAGCGTGGTCTATGTGACACGCAGGGAGGGCAGCAGCTGGGGCACACCGAAGGATATTACCCTTGAAGCATCAATGGGAACTGACTGTCATACCACCTCACTCAACGGCGACGGCACGGAGCTCTACCTCTTCAAGAACGATAACTATGACGGCAATATATATGTCACGACCTTCAGCAACGGCCGCTGGTCTCCCGTCACAAAGCTCAACCGGAACATCAACACCAGATTTTACGAATCACATGCCACCGTCTCTGCCGATGGAAACAAACTGTGGTTCACCTCAAACCGTGAGGGCAGCCTCGGTGAACTAGACCTCTGGATGTCGGAGAAGGATGCCACCGGCGAGTGGGGCATACCTGTAAACCTGGGCAGCAGTGTCAATACTCCCTATAACGAGGAGACACCGTTCATCTCCAAAGACGGGCTGACACTCACCTTCAGCTCTGAAGGGCACGGCTCCATTGGAGGATATGACATCTTCCTGTCTGCAATGTCGGCCGGTGAGTGGGGTAAACCCGTCAACCTGGGATACCCGGTCAGCACAACCGATGATGATACCGGCTTCCAGCCCTTTGATGACGGAGCCTTCGGACTCCACTCCATTATGACCGGCTACAAGAAGAAGGAGATAGCCCTCTTTATGTTCAATCCTCCCGTGGAAGAGAAAGCGGACACTGTTACCATCAGCTTCGACCCCGATGATCTGCCATATATCTCCCAGGTCGACTCTGCATCACTGATAACCGACCTGCTGCTGAGAGATGTCTCTGACAGCGATGATGAGATAGAACCTGAGGTACTTTACTATACCGTACAGGTGATGGCACTCTATAACCCGGTTGACCCGGCCTATTTTGAGTATGCCGATATATCGGTCTTTTACAACAGTGAGGACCGTTTCTACCGTTATACAACCGGACGCTTCAATACCAAACGTGCAGCCTACGATGAGCTGACAAGACTGCTCAGGCTGGGATATCCCACTGACATATTCGTCAAGAAAGTCTACAGGAATGATTCTGGAAGGTGATGGCGTCAGACTGAGGGCTGTTGAACCGGAAGACCTGGAACTGCTTTATAAATGGGAGAATGAGGAATCCGACTGGAAGCAGAGCAATACTCTTGTTCCCTACTCAAGGTACACCCTGAAGAGGTATATCGCCAGCTCCCACAAAAGCCTCTATGAGACAAGCCAGCTGCGACTTATGATTGACCGGACGGCTGACGCCCTTACCGTGGGGACCATTGACCTGTTCGACTTTGATCATTATCATATGCGTGCCGGTGTGGGCATACTGATCGCCGATCCCGCAGAACGCAGGAAAGGATATGCTTCAGCAGCACTGGGATGCATAATTGCATATGCTTTTGAAACTATCGGATTGCATCAGCTCTGGTGCAACATCCTTGAAGGCAACAGTGACAGCATGAACCTGTTCAGGCGTCACGGCTTTGAACTCTGTGCCACGAAGCGTGAGTGGGTGCGGACACGGGAACGGTTTGTGACGGAATACATGCTCCAGCTGATCAATCCCGGGAAATAGCTCCTGAGTCAGTCCTGTCTGCTCTTACTATACCGATGGCATTATCGCCCGGATGAACCCTCATCCTTTCCTCTTACGCGTAGTGCCACCCGATGCCAGCATCCCGCATGCCGCGGCTATATCGGCTCCGCGCGACCTTCGCACCGAAGCCCCTACTCCTGATGTCACTAGCTGGTGCCTGAACTGCATCATGGTCTTCTCATCGGCACTCTTTTCACTGTCTCCCGGAAGGGGATGGTACGGCAGGAGGTTGACTCTTATGCCGGTGCCGTGCAGAAGCCTCCTTAACTCTTCCAGGTGCCTCCCGCTATCATTTTTACCCTTTATCATCACATAGGCAACAGTAAAGCGCCGACGACGGCTGTTGTCATACTCCTGCATCAGCTCCAGTGACTCCGTGAAAGGCCATCTCCGCTCTGCAGGAATGACCTCCGCCCGCTCGTCCGCGAAGGGCGAATGGAGGCTGAGGGTGATATTGACCTCCGTCTCATCCAGCAGCCTCCTCACCGCGGGCGTCACCCCCACGGTCGAGACGGTGACCTTGCTCCTCCCCGCGGCCAGTCCCCACTCTGCCGTAAAAACTCTGCAAGCCCTGATCACCTCACCGATGTTGTCACCCGGCTCTCCCATGCCCATAAGAACTATGTGAGTGAAGGGATCGGTTATGCCCACTACCTGATTGACGATCTCACCTGCCGTGAGATTGCCCCTCCAACCGTCCCTGCCAGTGGCACAGAAGCGGCAGCCCATGCGGCAGCCCGACTGTACCGAGACGCACACCGTCATCCTCCTGCCTTCCGGCAGCCAGACAGTCTCATGAGACAGGCCCCCGGCAGTGCCGAAAAGATATTTCACCGAACCGTCAGACGATCTGACAGAAGAGACGGGAGGGTTTACTCCGGTGATAAACCGCTCTTCCAATGCGGACTTAACCCTCACCGGTATATCGTCAGGCTCGCTGAACGACCGGATACCCCTCCTGTAAACCCAATAAAGCAGTCGCCTGGCATATCTCTCGTCTATTCCCGCAGTGGCGAGATGTATGGCCAGCATATCAGGGTCCATACCCGCTATGACCTTTTTCTCTTCCATTTTTTTATAATATGGCAAAGATATCAAATAACCTATTGAGATTTTTTTTACCATCTTTACCATAGTATCTGATTCATACATCGCTCAGTAGGTCATATATGGAAGCAAAGCCTGCAAAAAACAAGTTCGGCACAGCCCCCGTCTTTTTCACTGCCATCTCAACCAAAAGGGCGACTCGGCAAAAAAACTCATAAACATCCGCTCCTCCACGGCGGCGCTGGTCATGACGGGCTTCAGGCACCAAGGTCTTAAGCATAACGGTGAGTCAATTCTCAGCGGCTATGATGACACCGGCACAATCCTCTTTTTAACTCACACAACCAAAACGAGATAATATATAGAGGCACATGTTCAAAAAAAGAGGCTGTCACCCATCACGGATGACAGTCTTACCTGTGATCTCCTGTTCTCAGATCAGCGCCCTGTTTTCAGTTCTGTGCCCTGTTCAGGTTCGGGCCCTGCTTCAATTCTGGTCCCTTTACCGGTTCGGTCTGAAGTCTCAGATCAGGCCCCTGTTTCTGAGGAGAGGTTCGATGTCCGGTTCGCGACCGCGGAAGTTGAGGTACATCTGTTCAGCATCCATGGTGCCCATCGGTTCAAGGACATTCTTCCTGAATGATGTGGCTGTAGCCTGGTCGAAGATACCCTTCTCCCTGAAGGCTTCGAATGCATCATGGTCAAGCACCGCAGCCCAGGTGTAGACATAGTAGCCGGCATCGTAACCGTCGATTATATGGAGGAAATAGGTGCTCCTGTATCTCGGCTCGATCTCGGGTATGAGTCCTATCTTCTGCATGGTTTCCTTCTCAAACTTTTGCACGTCAACCTCAACCGGGGCCTCCAGTGAGTAGTATGCCATGTCAAGCAGTGATGCCGCCATGATCTCCACATTGTCGAAGCCGGTGTTGAAGTAGCTGCTGTTCCTGATCTTGTCAATCAGCTCCTGCGGTATCACCTCGCCGGTCTCATAGTGTTTTGCGTACATACTGAGCACCTCAGGCTGTGTTGCCCAATGCTCCATTATCTGTGAGGGAAGCTCCACGATATCCCATGCAACGGTGGTGTTTCCGTAGACGTTGTTTGAGAAGAGTGCCTGCAGTCCGTGACCGAACTCATGGAAGAGGGTGTGCACGTCATCCATGCTCAGCAGGGCCGGCTTACCCTCTGCCGGCGGGGTGAAGTTGCCAACGATGGTCACAACGGGTGTTATCTCCTTGCCGTCGATCACCCGGTGGTCACGGTATCCGCCGCACCATGCACCCTGGCGCTTGCTCTCACGTGGAAAGAAGTCCATATAGAGCACTCCAACGTGGCTGCCGTCGGCCTCTTTAACCACGAAAGCCTGTGCATCGGGGTGCGGCAGCGGTATATCATTGATGCGGGTGAAGGTGATGCCGTAAAGCCTGTTGGCCACGGCAAAGGCTCCGTCACGGGCATTGTCAAGAGTAAAGTAAGGTTTCAGCTCTGTCTCGTCAAGGTCATACTTTGCCTTACGCAGCTTCTCGGCATAATACCACCAGTCGTGCGCTGCCAGCTTGAAGTTACCACCCTCGGCATCTATTATCTGCTGCATCTCCTCACGCTCACGCTTTGCCACAGGCAGTGCCCTGCCGAGCAGGTCGGTGAGAAGGTTGAGAACGTTCTCCGGGGTCTTGGCCATCCTTGTTTCAAGGACCAGGTCGGCATGGGTCTCATAGCCCAGCAGCTTCGCCCTCTCAGCCCTCAGTCTCACCAGATCAGCCAGTATCTTGTTGTTATCCCTGTCGTTGCCGTTGTTGCCACGGTTGAGGTAGGCGTCATAAAGCTTCTTACGCAGGTCGCGGTTATCGGCATACTGCAGGAAGGGCAGCATGCTCGGCTTCTGAGTGGTGAAGACCCACTTGCCATCCATATCCTCGGCCTTTGCCATCTCAGCAGCATTGGCAATCACCCCGTCGGGTAGACCGGCGAGGTCAGCCTCATTATCGATCACCAGTTTGAAATCGTTGGTCTCTCCAAGAACGTTCTGGCTGAACCGGACCGTTAGCACGGAGATCTCCTGGTTCAGTTTTTTCAATGTCTCCTGGTTGGCGGAGTCGAGCAGTGCACCGTTGCGTACAAAGCTCTTGTAGAGGTTATCAAGCAGGAAGAGCTCCTCTGGGTTAAGCTGCTCAGCCTCCCTGTTTTCGTATACTGCCTTGACCCGGGCGAATAGCCCTGCATTGAGAAGCACCTCATCATTGAAGGCTGATATCTTGGGAGCCACCTCCATCTGAAGCTGCTCCAGCGTGTCGTTGGTATTGGCGCTGGTCTGCGAGTAGAAGACGTATGCCACCTTGTTGAGGAGCTGTCCGGCCCTGTCATAAGCTGCAACGGCATTCGCAAAAGTGGCTGGTTCCGATGACGACACTATTGCGTCGATCTCCATACGGGCAGCCGTAATGCCTGAGTCGATGGCAGGCATGTAGTGGTCATTCTCTATCAGATCAAAGGGAGGTACGCCGAATGGCGTCTGCCATTCAGCAAAGAAGGGGTTTCCCTGATCCTGCTGCGCGGTGTTGCACGATACAGCCGCGATTGATGCTAACATCATGATAACGATTAGTTTTTTCACGTTGTTGGGTTTAAATTATTAGCGATGAATTTCCTGCGTGCAAAGATAGATTTTTTATCCGCATGCCACCTTGATTATGATCATGTATGCATCTCGGTATTTATTCTCCGGGCGATTAAAAAGAGGCTTCCGATGCTGATTTTTTTTAATCACAAGCTGTTGAAGTTGATGAAATAAGAATTACCATACAGGCATTAAACGACCAGGTAACGTTTATTGCATGTATATTGACAGGTGCGGTTGCTGGCTGCCAGTATGTCGATGGTTGTATCATTAAGTGCAAAACCGTAGCGCAAATCGCAATTGTTCATATCGCCGGTCGGGTAGTAATTCAATAGTTGACCTGCCAGGTCATATATTGCCAGCCCTCCTTTTTTATCGGTACCGATTATAAAAGAGTTAGCAGGATTTTTACGATTTATCCAAATAGCAGGGTCATCAGATGAATCAACGTTTTTGCCATGCATTGTGGATTCGGTTTCAACACTTGCCTCCACGACATTTGGTATTTGTTCACCTGCTTTGTGGGACTCTTTGCCTTGCCGGTTACACGAATGAATAAAGGATGCAATTGTGAATAAGAAGATCACAAGTATTATTGAACGAATTTTCATATTTATGGCCTTTTAATTATAGAGGGGTCTGGAAATTTTATCCGGTTGACATCTCTGCCGTATTCATTGGTAAAACCGATAATTCAGTTTCTGGTTCTGTATTGGAAAATTTAAAAACAAAGTAACCCTGAAAACCAAATTACAGTCTTCAGGGATACCTCTTCTGATTTATCTATCTCACTAACCCACTACTTGTTGAATTTCTTCTGATATTGTTCTAATTCATCTTCTGAATAATTTTCCAAAGCGCTTTCCGGTATCTCGGTCCTTTGGACAATGGCAGCCACTTCAGGGCTTTCAAGAAAAGTATTCATCCCATTATCAGTTTTGCTGATTACAAAATGGTCGTAGAGTTCGCCGGCAACAGTAAATGCTTTGAATTCCAGTTTTTCCCTGCTTACCGAAACATACTGGTAGAGTTGTGTCAACGAAGCCATGCGTTCGCTCCAGAAACTGGTGTTCAGCCCATACATTTTGGGACCGGCTACCGAAACCACATACAACGGCATATTCTTTCCCCGGACTTCTATTCCCTCAGGATTAAAACCTCGGCAATAGGTATGGTCATGTCCTGCAAGTACCAGATCTACGCCGTATTTTTCAAGCAACGGCTTTATTGTATTCCTGTATTTTTCGTTGTTTCGTCCCTGTGAACACGAATAGACAGGATAGTGAGTGAAAAGCACCGTCCACCTGTTAGGGTTTTCAGCAAGGGTTTTATCGAGCCAGGTGATCACAAGGACGCTGTCTTCCTCATTTTCACCAAGTGCCGGAGAATCAAAAGATATAAACCTAACTCCCTGATAATCCAGATAGTAATTTCGATTGTAATACTCTTCTGAAGGCGAATTTGCAGGTGCACTGTAGATCTGATTCCAGTGCTTCGAGAAAGTGCGCGGTTGATTTTCCGGTTTGTCGTATTCGTGGTTTCCCGGTGTAACGACACTGGGCATCATTCCAAAAATCCAGCCACCTGCGTAAAAGAATTCACGCCAGTATTCCTCGGTACTTCGGCTCACAAGGTCGCCGGCAAAAAGCATAAAGTCAGCTTCGGGAAAATGTGTGTATGCCTGACGAACAGTGCGTGAACCGAGCGATTTTATGTCGTTCTGTACATCACCAAAGTAAAGAAAGGTAAAAGGTCCGTCTTCGGCGGAGGAGGTTTTAAATTGAAGCCATTCACTCCACCTTTCGCCGTCGCCCACACGGTATGCATATTTTGTTGCGGGCTTAAGGTTTTCAAAAACAACTTTGTGCCCCATTGAAACCTGACTACCCTCCTCCCATGGAGTGCTGGTGCCTTTTTTTGTAATTGCATCCTTTTCAAGTCCGGGGGAAGCGACAACTGGTGTAATTTGGGCAACACTCTCTGTTATGGTGAAGAGTGTACGCCACGAAACAGCACGACTAGTAGCCGGATCGCCGGGGATGCTCAGCATTATTCTGTCCGGGAAGAGAGTTGGTTCAAAATTGGAATATTCATTCTCACTTTGTTTCACACTATTTTGTTCAACTTGCGGATTGCAAGAAACAAGAACAGCAATAAGAAAAAGAAATATATTTTTCATCATTGTGAATTTTAATAGATATTCAATTTTAGTCCGGCCTGCAATCTGATACCGTTTTCCAGCGACGAATAAGTGTAATCAGGTTTCCACTGATAGGTACGTTGGACTTCGTTCAGCAGGTTATTGGCCGAGGCAAAAAGTACAAGTTTCCGGGTGATAAAGATATCAATGTTGGCATCGAGGTACGAAACCTTATCATAGAAAACATCATATTGTTCTGTTTGGCCGTTACCGGTTAAAAAGTCGGCAGTATAATTATAGGAAATGCGGGCGCTGAAACGTTTGCTATCGTAAGCCAGCGAAGCATTGAGAATGTCTTCGGCTGTTCCTGAAAGTTCGTATTCATTGTCTTTATTATCGACCCAGTTGTGTGTATAGTTGGCATAAACACTAAAATTGCTCAACACTCCCGGAAGAAAATCGAGTCTTTTCTGAAAAGCTACTTCCACCCCATAAAGGTTTGCATTCCCTCCGTTGCCTGGTGTAAAACTCTCAAATTCTTTTCCTTCAGCCTTATTATACCGGTTTATGTAATTGGCTTTCTGATCTTCTGTAATATCGGTGCGGGCATTAATTTCATCGGGGGTTATTAAATACGGTGAAACCTCTTCCCATGGCAAAACCTCAATTATCCGTACTTCATAATCACGGATATTTTTCACAAAAATACCTGCTGAAAGCAGACCTGTCGATCCAAGGTAATATTCGCCCAACAGGTCGAAATTGTGGGCCGCAGTTGGTTTAATATCAGGATTCCCAAAAAATATCTCTAAGTCACTGATATCACATTTGGTGTACGGTACAATATCACGATAATTCGGGCGGCTGATGGTTTTAGTGTAAGCCATGCGAAATACACTTTTTGAGGTGGGCATATATTTCAGGTGAACACCTGGCAAAAGTGAAACATAATCCTGACTGGCGCTTACCTCGTCAAAGGTTTCAGCACGTTCAAAATATTCAAAACCATGGTAATCTATTCTGGTTTGTTCAACCCGTAACCCGGCGAGCAGGCTCATCTTATCGCCTAATTTCTGTGTAGACATAACATAACCACTGTAAATATCTTCAGAAGCTGTATAGCCATCAGCAATTTCAGAATTGTAAAGCGTGACTATTTTCCATCTGTCGGTTGGTCCATCAAAGCTTGTATTCTGCTGTCCAACCCAATTGGCTGTAACCGACTGTCCAACTGTATAGTATGAATTGCTGAAAGCAGAACTTACATATTGCATGTTTTGGGCAAAATCACTCCACATCCATTTCCAGTTATATACACCGGGAGATTCCGGATCGTTGTCGAGAGGTTTCCATTTGACACGGCCGGGAATTTTACGGCTCTTATCCATAGTTTTGGCTTTCACTCCAAATTTCAGTTTATTTTCATATTTACCCTGAATTAAAGGAAGCTCAAAATCAGCCTGGTAAAGAAACTGATCTACATTCGAACGTCTTTCACGACCCTTAAAACCGTCCAGTTCCCAGGTATCTACCCGGTTTTCATCGATATCTGCTGAAGTTCTACCTGCAATTTGTTCCACAACATTATCAATCCCAAACCCTTTATCAAGACCTATAAAACGGGGATTAGTGAAGTCCATGACTACTGTTTTTTCATTGTAGCTCTGCAGCTCGAAATCGCGTGAATCTGGTTCGTCTTCTATGGTTGAGATGTAGGCGAATTTCCAATTGGCCTTTAAAAGGCCCAGGTTATGTTCGCCTTCAAAACCATAGTTAAGGATTTTTTTATGCACTAAATCACCACCCTTTTGGTTTGCACCGGCATAAACATGGCGTTCAAGTTCGGGATGGAATGTGGGATGTTCCGGATCATAATCTACATACATAGTACCCGAATTATCGTCAATCCCATTGTTATCTTCATCTAAAACAATATATGGTTTGCCGGTTACATCATTAACACCGTCGCCATCAGCATCAATATCTCCGTCAATTTCATCCTGGAAATCTTCTATATCATCAAAAACCTGCTCAAAACTTTTAATGTCGCTGTAGTCATCGGTCATTAACCAGTTTCCTTTATAGCCTCCTCCAATATCGTCGATACGCAGTGAGTAGGTTTTACGCCAGTCTTTATAATCGTTGAAAATACCCGTGAATGCTATCGAATGGTTTTCATTGAAATTGAAATCAATTCCAAGCGTGTAACTCTGACGAAGGCGTTCCATTAGTGTTTGTTCAATATTCAGATATTTTGGGACAAAATATTCCGTGCTACCAACCATAGTCGGTTCCCAGGATGAGTTGTGATTATTTGAACCCAGTTTCTGGTCATAAGCCGATGCAGAGCCGATAATTCCCAACTTATCATTAAAATACCTGTCTCCAAAAATGATACTCCCATTTATCTGCGGATCTCTTGTTAAAAAGTTGTAACCTCCTGCACCAGAAACAGAAAGACGTTTTGAATAAGGAGCTTTTCGAGTCACCAGATTTACAGCACCACCAATGACATCACCATCCATATCGGGGGTAATTGCCTTGCTCACTTCAATGACTTGTACCATATCTGCCGGGATTGCATCAACGCCAACCGAACGGTTATCCCCAGTGCCGGATATGGCGGTGCCGTTGATTGAAATGGTGCTTTTTGAAGGATCGGTACCACGAATACTTATTAATTTGGCCTCACCCTGGTCGTACTGGACATGGATACCAGGAATACGCTTTAAGGCATCACCAATATTGGGATCGGGAAAACTTCCTACCTGATCCGATGAAATTACATTCATAATACTCGGCGAGTTTAGCTGCATATTAAGAGCTTTTAATACTCCACCGGCGCTTCCCATTACCACTACTTCTCCTATTATTTCATTATCGGATAGCTGAAAGTTAAGCGTTTGTGTTGTGGCTTCTTCAATGGTAACACTCTTTTCTATGGGTTTAAAACCAACATATGAAACGGTTACAATGTATTCACCAGGGTTTAACCCGATCAGGCGATAAGCACCATTATTATCGGCGATTGTTCCTTTGTTTAACGACAAAATAACCACTGCGGCACCTGGAAGAGGAAGATTCTCGGAATCAACCACTCTTCCAACAATGGCACCTTTGTTATCCTCGATTTTATCAACTTCTGCAAAAAGGTATGTACCTGATAATAAGTGTGATAAAATGAACAATAAAAAGAGTTTTTTCATGAGATCATAGTTTTATCTTTTTCATGGGCAAACGTATTTTGATTATATCACAGGACAATTACCAAATCGTTACAATAAAATTTCTCAATGATTGAATAACAGCATGGCAAATATTGCTACTGCCACAGTAACCTGACAATATGTACATCTGTTTATAAGCACAGCAACGCTGTATATAAGCACAGCAACGCGTTGCATTGTATCAGCCGCGAGTTTTTGGTCAATATTGTAAATAAGGAAAATTTCAGCAATTTTGTACGTAATGTTTTTTCTCCCCTTCCATAGGCTGCCAAGCCTGCTTATTCTGGCACTGGCAAGCATGGTCATATCCTGCCGCAGGATCCCGGATCCGCCGTCGCCCGATGACACCTCCCTGTTTGCTGCGTGCGTCATTCCCGGCAGTGACGGAGTTATGACTATCTGGTCAAACAGGTTCACACCGTCACGGTAGTAAAGTGATCCTATCCCTTTTATGAAGAGAGGGAACCAGGTATTGAACAACTCGCCCTTCTGAACCACAGGTAGACTATATCACCATCGGACAACTCAGGATGATGCATGAACAGGGTACTGTGACTGTGGATACCAACGTCTATATCCATGGCATCATCACACTCACCCCGGAGCCGGGTAATATTCCTGACTTTGTGGCCTATATCCAGGATACTACAGCGCTTCCGGACTCACGGGAAGAGCTCTCCAACAGTCGTTTCATGACATCATCGATGAACATACGCAGCTGGAATACAGCAATCTGTGGCAGTGTTTCTCCACCACTGACGTCATCAGTGACGGAGTAACCATATAGGATATTTATTCCGACATTCCCGACGGCACTCCTGCCTCACGGGTGGCTACCAGCAGTGACCTGTCGCTCTTTGTCAGTGGCACGTTGTGTGCAGCCAGCAATTGTTCCGGCGAATCATCTATAATCTGAAGCATAAATTCAATAAATCCGGTTATACCCCATAAATTTGCCACGTTTTACCGTAGCTTGCCTGTGCAGGTATCGCGCCACACTGGTTGTTCAAATTTAAGCCCCAAAATAACAAATTACATGTTGGATCGTTTCTTCACCCATGGATAGTTCCCGGCACATCCCTGACGTGCAGATCGACCTGCGGAAAAGGTATGGTAATGTTGTTCCCGATGAACTTCCGGTTTATGATCTTCCTGATCTCACTCTTTATCTTCTCGATCCTGAATACATTATCACTGAAGAATAGCAGATGGAAGTCAAGTGATGAGTTTCCGAAGTCTACAAAGCGTGCCTCGATATGTTCCTTGTTGCCAATCTCCGGATGTTCCAGCGCACTTGCCTCCAGCACTTTTACAACAAGGCCCACATCACTTCCGTAAGCAACTCCTCTGATGATCCGGAAGCGTGTCTTCTTCGACTGATGGCTCCAGTTGATCACTTTATTTGTAGTTATGTAGGAGTTGGGAATAATTACCACAATGTCGTCACGCGTCAGTCCCTTCGATATGCGTATTCCTATCCCCTGAATTTTTACAGCCGCGACGGATTCCATCGGTTTTTTTAGTCTGTAAGCGACTTTTCATACGATCATGGATGTTGGTCTCAAGATACCCAGGCAATACCGCGAAACACTTTTACAGAGAAGATATTTTCCATGGAGAAACAATATATTCCTCCATGGAAAATCTGCTTATCTGGTCTCCGGTCATTTCTTTTCAGGCTCGGTACGGTCATACTTGCAGCAAGCCGGAAGTTTTTCATAAACTTCATCTTTTGCTTTGTGCATGGGTGTATCATGGCCTGCATCCGCAATGGCCATCTGTACTTTGTGTACCGAGGTTTTTGTCGAATCAAAAGCGACAACCAGCATCTTGGTTTCCTGTACCCAGTCGGCTGCAGTCACTCCTTCAACCGATTTGGCTGCTGTTTCAATACGTGTTTCACACATTCCGCAGTTGCCTTTAACCTCAAATTTTTCTGTTTTTGCCTGTGCAAAAAGTGCACTTGTTCCCAGAAGGAACAGACTTACTAAGCTAAAAATTTTTGTTTTCATACTAATACAATTTTAATGATTACTAATATTTTCACGTTTGATTACAGGCTTAAACGTGCACCTGTTTTTTTTATTTATTTTCAGTTTGGCCTCTTAGGTTTTTATTAAAACCTGACACTTAAGCCACCACCCCAACCATAAAGGTTATTATAATTAACCTGGATGGAAAAATTGCGGGATAGTATATAAGAAGCCCTGATTAGCCATTCATATTCACCCTCAAACCCTGTGTTGTCTTCTAAATCATTGACCCAGCCAAAGTCTGCCCGATATTCGTATTCTCCTTCCAGGAAAAACCGTGGAAACAGAAGAATTTCTTTATTAACGCGAACTCTTGGACGAAGCTGATTGTCTATACTCACATCAACATTGAACATGTAAGGTGTGAAATACTTTACACCTACTAACCCGACAGTGTTAAATTTATCGTAGGAATCGGGGATTACGTTTTCCGAATTAACACCCGCATAAATTCTTATCCAGTCATTCAAATACCGGTTATAGCTAATTTCTATTTCTGAATTTTGGTTATAATCGCTTTCCACACGCAAATCAAATTCATTACGAATACTGCTGGTTGTAACCCTTAATTCAGAGAAATTAGAACCTAATTGAGCCAAACCCCAGGAAAAATAATGGTCTGTTTCATCTATAAATTCCTTTACGGGGAAATCTTCCATTCGTTCATCCCTTGGTGTATCATAACTAATTACCCGGGCCATGCCACCCATCATATGGTAAAGTATGTGACAATGGAA
Source organism: Bacteroidales bacterium (assembly GCA_011620595.1). Lineage (GTDB taxonomy): Bacteria > Bacteroidota > Bacteroidia > Bacteroidales > VadinHA17 > SR-FBR-E99. The sequence continues at coordinate 53,165 of WOYX01000001.1, forward strand.
AAACCAGTCGCCGTATTCTTCATTGGAAAACTCAATAGTTAATTTTTCCATTGGGGGTACATTTGCTGAATGCTTTAAAGGCGAATATTCACCTTTTTCGTTTATAACCCTGAAATAATGACCGTGAAGGTGCATCGGGTGGTGCATCATGGTGAGGTTATTCAATGTGATCCGGGTAATCTCACCACCTTTAATTTTTATTCTGTCGGCCTCTGAAAGCGGGATGCCATTTAAACTCCACACGTAACGGTTCATATTGCCGGTAAGGTTTAGGAGCATTTCGTTTACCGGTATATCCGGATTATAAGCTGTTTTCTCTTTTGATTCAAGGAAATTGTAGTTAAAATACGTCATACGTTCAGTGTAAGTAAAATCATTGCTTGTATCTTTCTCAGGCATGGTGTTATGGTTCATGTGCCCCATATCCATGTCATCATTCATCGGCATATTATCTTCTTTGCTCATCTGGTCATTTTCCATATCCATCTGCATTTTCATGCCATATTTTTTTTCCAGGAATTCCGGCGTTTTCTTCTTTTTATTTCCTATTAAAGCAGGTGCCCCCATTTTCATATCCATTTTTGCCATTTGCTTCATCATTTCCACTTTATCTGGTCTGTGAATTACTTGTGCGGCAAATAATTTCCCACTGCCCAGATGAATGGTCGTGTGGCCGGAGCCATCCTGTGCCGTGGCAATAATTTCGAGTTTGCCTTCCGGGATGGTTACAATGACATCATAGGTTTCGGCAATGGCAAAGAGCAATCTGTTTTTGTGTACGGGTTTGACATCAACTCCATCGCCTGCAACCACTGTTGGATTGCCTTCGCCAAAATCCATCCAATAATAAGTAGAAGCAGAAGCATTTATAAATCGCAGCCTGACTTTTTCACCTGGTTTAAAATCCGGATATTCGGCCTGTTTTTTTCCGTTACTTAAAAAGGCCGGATAATAAATATCTGCGATATCGGCCCCTTCCATCCGGTCACGCCACATCTTAAGCTGTGCCCCAAAACCTCTTTGCGCAATAGCCCTGCTCAAAGGAACAGCTGTTCCTTTTTTAATTTGATACCACTCGTTGCGTCTCTTTAGGTTTCGCAACACATTCATCGGTTTTTCATTGGTCCAGTCAGATAAAACCACTACCAAATCTTTGTCGTATTCCAGGGTTTTCTCTTTGGGTTGAATCATAATAGAACCATACACCCCTTTTTGTTCCTGTAACATGGTATGGGAGTGGTACCAATATGTGCCCGATTGATTGACAGGTATTCTGTATTGAAACGTAGCCCCGGGTTTAATTGGAGGTGTGGTCAGGTATGGAACACCATCAAAAAAGTTTGGAAGAATTAACCCATGCCAATGCACCGATGTTTCAACATCCATTTTATTGGTCACGTTAATTATAGCAAGGTCTCCTTCATTAAACTCAAGTACCGGCCCGGGAATACTTCCATTTATGGTCATAGCTTTTGCTGACACACCACCAAGGGTCATTTCATTTTGCTCAATGGTAAGTTTATATTCCTTAACAGGCCTTCCTTCTTCATTTCTGTCATTGCCGTTTGTCCCTGATTGGGCAAAAGTGATTTGTGAAATGAATAGTGTGCTCATAACTGCAATAATGCCATATTTCATATTATAACTCTTTTTTCGTTTTTGAGTTTAAACTGCATGAATTTATGAGGTTACTCCGAAAAGTCCATCTTGCATTTTTGGCAAGTAGTGCCTAACCGAAGTAACCTTAAAAATTACTTCCTAATACCTTTAAAATGTAAATCATCCGAGGCATCACTCCTGTTCATTTGGAAAGTATATGAAAAACTGTGATTTTTCAAATCAAACCCCCCAAAGTGTTCATCACCATTATGATGTTCCTCATTCATGTGGTGCATCCATTCGGTTTCACCCTTATGCATATCCTCCATCATACCTCTCATGTGGCCCTCACCGAGAATGTGGCCGTACATTTTTTCAAATTCATCGCCGGTGTAACAAACGTATGCGCTGTCGTTATCCATGTAATAATTCATCACAAAAGTGGTATCGAAATTTTCTGAATAACAATGCACCTG
>WOYX01000012.1:0-2841 GCA_011620595.1 Bacteroidales bacterium
ATATTACACATTTCACGGGTAAAGATCGGATACCACATAAAATATTTTATTATGAATGCTGATCCCATTCCTTATTCCAATAATTAATACTATTTTTGTGATTAGATTCACATAAATAATATTAATTGTGTGAAATATGAGATTAGAAAGACATATTTTAACCCGTCTGGCTGACTGGAAAGAGAAAGCTTCCCGGAAACCTTTAATTCTGCAGGGAGTAAGACAGGTTGGCAAGACATGGCTGCTGAAACATTTCGGATCGATCTATTTTGATGACACAGCTTATTTCAACTTTGAAAAACAAAACGAGCTGGCGCAGTTATTCAGTACTACAAAAGATCCGGGTAGGATCATCGATAATCTTGCTCTGGTACAGGGGAAACCCATTGTTCCTCAAAAAACACTTATTATTTTCGATGAGATTCAGGAGTGCAATGACGCCCTGAACTCACTGAAATATTTCTGCGAAGAGCGTCCCGATTACGTTATCGCCTGTGCCGGATCGTTACTTGGTGTTGCAATGAGCCGGGGTGCATCATTCCCCGTCGGGAAAGTTGATTTCTTAGATCTGCATCCGGTATCTTTTTCCGGGTTTCTGAAAGCCTCATCACCTGAGCTGTTCAATTTTATTGAACAGCTGGACAAGGCAGAACCTATTCCTGATATATTTTTCAATCCACTGCGGGATAAACTAAAGATGTATTATATATGCGGTGGGATGCCCGAGGCAGTTGTGAGGTTGCTTGACGATAAAGACATTACCGGCACCCAGGAGGTGCTGCAGGGAATCATTAATTCATATCTTCTTGATTTCTCTAAACATGTTGAAAATAAGGATATTCCAAAAATTAACTATATCTGGAAATCCTTGCCCTCACAATTGGCAAAGGAGAACAAAAAGTTTATTTATCATGCCGTTAGACCCGGTGCAAGAGCAAGAGATTATGAGAATGCCCTTCTATGGCTTGTGAATGCAGGATTGGCTCTGAAAATAAACCGTGTCACCGCTCCCTCACTGCCGCTGCCTGCATATGATGATCTTACAGCTTTTAAGATCTATTTGCCTGATGTGGGGATACTGCGACGATTGTCTTTACTTGACCCTGTTGCTGTATCTGAAGGGAACAGGCTATTCACTGAATTTAAAGGTGCCCTTACAGAAAACTTTGTTCTGGCTAGCCTGATTAATCAATTTGAAGGTATGCCAAATTACTGGAAATCAAACAACATAGCGGAAGTCGATTTTCTTATTCAGTCAGGCAATGATATTATTCCTGTCGAAGTAAAATCCGATGAGAATATCAGAAGTAAGAGCTTGTCCTGGTATCGCAAGGAATACAATCCTGCGGTGAGTATACGGTTTTCCCTCCGCAACCTAAATTTCAACGGAGGGATATTGAACATTCCACTTTTCTTGGTCGATTACACAAAAAAGCTGCTTGATATTGTTGACCCCGGTAAGGGTGGTGAGCAATGAAGGGTCGGCATCGGACCCCGCTGGCTGGCAAAAAAAAAGTTAATCAGTATAAAAAACCAAACAACCATAGAGGAATCCTGTTTCCGGTCCCATATTCTATTCCATCTGCTGCAACAAAGCTATTTCTGATTCCTTTAATCTGGTCAAATCCTTTTGATCTGCCGCCTATTTCAAAGACAAATCGTCCGTCAACCAAAAAATCGCCCTCCTCAGCGTACTCAACAACATGATTTTCACTAAGCTGATTAACAAAAAAGGTCTCCCGGAGATTCCCGGTGTTTATTCCGACCGGGGACAGGGCATGCATGAGGTTGGTGTTTTCAAGATATATCTTGTCAGGCTTTTGTAACCTGGTTATCCCTTTTGCATTCTTGTACAGGTTCTTTTCCAGATGCGCCTCCTCCAGATACCCAAGGTAAGAAATGACCGTGTTGCGGGTAAGGCCTGACCTTTCGCTCAGCTTGACAATATTTGGTATGAATGGTGCCGACTCAGCAAGGATTTTGAGCAGAAGTTTCAGTTTTGGGACATTCTCTATCTCGACCTGTCTCAGAAGAGGCAACTCTGTTTCAAGAATCAGATTGATAATCTCTTCCAACCTGTGAAAATACAGTTCAGGGACCTCAAGAAAGAAGGGATAATAGCCCGATTTAAGGTAGGCACTGAAATACTTCAGAGGCTTAACCTTCTTCAATATCTCCGGTGCATGGTCCGTGTGACTGGAAATGATATCTTCAAGACTGACAGCCGGAAGTTCCAGGCCGAGGGTGAGATTAAGATACTCCCTGAATGAAAGTCCCCGCATATCATAAACAATAGCTCTGCGACTAAGGTCAACACTGGATTTCCGGATTTCAAGAAGTGATGAACCCGTAAAGACTATTTTCAACCCGGGATAACCATCATAAATATTTTTCAGCTCCTGCGACCAACTATTATATTTATGCACCTCATCCAGAAAAAGGTAATGCCCTCCCTGTTTTACAAATCTGTCTGTCAGGTCAGTAAGTCTGTTCTCTGAAAACCAGATATTGTCAAGGCTTGCATAAAGTGAAGAGCCATCACGGGGAAAGTTCCTCTTCATATACTGCAGTAACAGTGTTGTCTTACCTACACCACGTGAGCCTCTTATTCCAATCATTCTGGCCTTCCAGTTTATAGTGCCTGCATAACCCCTGAAGAAGTCGAGAGAGATGTTGTCAAGCAATCTGTAGTATCTTTCAAACAGTTGGTCCATCTTTGCTGTTTAGATAAAGCAAATATAATCAATTATTGCTTTCTTGATTAAGCATTATGGTTGGATTTCTGCTTTCTATAAAAAGCATTTTACAAAATAAGGTCTCAGGTCGGAAGGTCGGAAGGTC
>WOYX01000012.1:2941-12050 GCA_011620595.1 Bacteroidales bacterium
CTTCAGACTTCAGACCTTCAGACCTCAGACCTTCAGACTTCAGACTTTTCTGTAACTTTACCGGGCCATGATCGACCACTCCACCATAGAGCGAATCTTTGACGCCGCGCAGATAACAGACGTGGTGTCTGAGTTTGTCTCGCTCAAGCGCAGAGGGGTCAACATGCTGGGGCTCTGTCCGTTCCACAACGAGAAGACCCCCTCCTTTACCGTCTCGCCCGCCAAGGGCATCTTCAAGTGCTTCGGGTGCGGCAAGGGCGGCAACGCCGTCAACTTCATCATGGAGCACGAGCACCTGTCATACCCCGAGGCGCTCCGCTGGCTGGCGAAGAAATATCACATTGAGATTGAGGAGAAGGAGGTCACCCCCGAGGAGATCGCCAAGCAGAACGAGCGCGAGAGCATGCTGGTCGTCACCCAGTACGCCGCCCGCCTTTTTACCGAGACCCTCTTCCACGGCCATGAGGGTATGGCACTGGGGCTCTCCTACTTCCGCGAGCGCGGCTTCGGCGACGCCGTCCTGAAGAAATTCGAGGTGGGATACTGCAACGAGAAGCGTGACGATTTTACTCAGAAGGCCATCGCCGCGGGCTACAAGAGCGAATACCTTGTCATGAGCGGCCTCACCATCGACAGGGAGGGCTACCTCTTCGACCGTTTCGCAGGAAGGATCATGTTCCCCATCCACTCGCTCTCGGGGCAGGTGCTGGGTTTCGGCGGCCGCATCATCAAAAAAGACCCGAAGGCGGCGAAGTACGTCAACACTCCCGAGACAGAGATATACCACAAGAGCCGCATCGTCTACGGCATCTTCCAGGCGCGCCAGGCTATCAGCCGCGAGGACCGCTGTTACCTGGTGGAGGGATATACCGATGTGCTCGCCATGCACGAATCTGGCGTGGAGAACGTCGTGGCCTCCTCCGGCACCGCCCTGACACAGGAGCAGATACGCCTCATCAAGCGCTTCACTCCCAACATCACCATGCTCTACGACGGCGACCCGGCAGGCGTCAAGGCCTCACTGCGAGGCACCGACATGGTACTTGAGGAGGGAATGAACGTCCGCATCGTCATGCTTCCCGAGGGCGAGGACCCCGACTCATACTCCAAAAAGCTGTCCAACGAGGAGTTCAGAACTTTCCTGAAGGAGAACGAAACCGACTTCATACGCTTCAAGACCAGGCTGCTGCTCGATGAGGCGCAGAACGATCCGGTCCGCCGTGCCAACCTGGTGCGCGAGGTGGTGCGCTCCATCGCCGTCATCCCCGACCAGATCGCCCGCACCATCTATGTCAAGGAGAGCAGCAGGCTGCTGGGCATGCCCGAGGAGGTGGTGCTCGACGAGGTGCTGAAGCTGCGCAGGCAGCAGACGTTCCGCGACCGCAATGCCTGGCCGGTGCAGGATGCCGTGGTGGCACCGCAGGCTACGGTACAGAAACAGAAGGCCAGGGAGGAGACATCATTCTACTCAGAGAGAGAGCTGCTGCGCCTCCTGATACGCTACGGCTCCGAGGTGCTGACACGCGAGACCGACCAGGAGACAGGCACAGAGACCATCACCACCGTGGCCGACTATATCATCTCGCAGATAACGGAAGATGAGCTGGCGTTTGAGGATCCGCTCTTTGCCACCATCTTTTCCGAGATAACCTTCAACGTATCCCAGGGGCTCGTCGCCGGTGAACGCCACTTCGTCCACCATCCCGATCCCGTCATCAGCTCCATCGCCGTTGACATGCTAACAGAACAGTACACCCTGAGCAGGATATGGAGCTCGCGCGGGGCATTTGTTGAGACGGAGGAGATGAAGGTCAAAGAGATCGTCCTCGACTCAGTACTCAAGTTCAAAAGCGACAAGATCAAGATGATGCAGAAGGAGATACGCAGGGCAATGACCGAGGCGGCAGACGACGATGAGAAGATAGCTGAGCTGCAGGAGCGCTACAAGGCTATGACCTCGCTGCAGAAGAAAATCTCGGCCGGACTCGGCGGCCGCATCGTCCTGTGACAACAAAACACGTCAGCTTTATCATCCTGTGACAGCAGCAAACCAAACAACATTTTTCTTAACTTGGGAAAAATTTCCGGAACCATGAGACAACTGCTTCCTGCCCTCATTATACTCTCCGTGATGACCTTCACCTTCACATCATGCAGAAAGTCAGAGAAGAGTTCCGGCATCCCGGTTCCGGTCTTTTCGACATACCATCCCGAGACCCCCGACGAGGCGGAAAAACTCAGAGAGATATATTACGGACTGCTGACGCCCGTGGAGGTGACCAATATCTTCGAGCGGCTGGACATCCCCTTCAGCGACACCATCGTCCTTGCCCCCGAAAACCGCGATCTCTACATGAGCAGTTACAAGGCCGCCATGAACCTGGGCGTCTACGGCGTCGACATGGGTTACATGAAGCTCTTCGGCATCAACCGCCAGACAGTGAGCTACTTAAGCGCCATAAAATCACTCAGCGAACGGCTCAACATGCCTGACACCTTCCTGGCGGATGCCATTGGAGGCCTGAATGCCGATATGAGCAATGCCGACTCACTCACCACGTTGATGAACAACGCCTATGCGAAGATCGATGCGCACCTGCGCGGCGAGGGCAGCGAAGGCACCCTCGGGCTGATGCTCATGGGAGGATGGATTGAGGCGATGTACCTCGCTACACAGCTGGCCTATGACCCTGAGAATCCTGATCCTGAGGTTGTTGGAAAGATAGCCGAGCAGAAATACTCGCTCACCTCGCTGCTCAGCTTCATGAAAAACTATTATGACGACCCCATGGTTGTCTTCTACACCAAGAAACTGAAGTACCTCAATCGCTGGTTTGATACCTTTGACATATACTATCAGCCGGGGGATGTCGCCGTTGACACCCTGCGGCAGGTTATCACCACGTCGGGGACGGAGATGAACGTCACGGTGGGCACCCTGAATGAGATACGCGATTACGTGGCCAGGATAAGGGCTGAGGTCACTGCTGTCTGAATAACCTGAAAAACCTATATCATGAACCGTCGTCTTCTCTTCGTTGCGGCTGTTGTGGCCGTGATCATCATCTCATGCGGCAGGGTCTCGCGTGACAGCTCTACCGACGTCGCCCCTGCCATCACCGTCATCGACAAGGGCTTCAGCAAGTTCATCTCGGCATACACTGCCGGAACAGTCCCGGCGCTGACCACGGTGCAGGTGGTCTTCACCCCCGGGTTCGCGGCTACCGTCGACCGCAGCCGCACACAGGGACTCTTCTCGTTCACCCCCGACATCAAGGGCACGGCGGAGTGGGCCGACGATATCACGCTGGTATTCAAGCCATCGCGGCCTCTGGCACCCGGCGCCTACTACCAGGGGAAACTTGACATCAGCAGGCTGGGAAAGGTGGAAGAGCACCTCCGTTTCTTCCCCCTGGCATTCCGCACCGTGGAGAAGAACTTCACGGTCAACCTCGACCCGATATCTGTCAACCCTCCTGACGGGAGCACATACACTCTCTCCGGCACCCTCGTCACCTCTGACCATATTGACAATGCCGAAGTCGAAAAATACCTCACCGCCCGCACGGGCAAACGCGATGAGAATATCACCTGGGAGCACGGCAGCGGCAACATACACAGTTTCAGGATCGAAAGCATAAGCCGCGGCGATGATGAGAGCCGGCTGACGGTGGCATGGAACGGCACCCCTTACGGGATAAAGACGAAGGGCGAACTCCCCGTGGCCATACCTGCCGCGGGCGACTTCAGGGTTACCGATATGAAGGTTAACGCCGGAGAGAGCAAGAGCATCGAGATATTCTTCTCCGACCTGCTGGATGCAGCGGGCGAGCTCGACGGGATGGTCACCTCGGAACCGTATCATCCTCTCTCCCTCAGCGCCGACGGCAACAGGCTGCTGGTCATACCGGGCGACTATGTGATAGGTGAAGTCAGGATCACCGTCGACGGCTCCCTGCGCAACTCCCGCGGGGAAAAACTTGGCGAGGCAGTCACGAGGGGCATCAACTTCACGCCTGTGGAGCCGGGCATCAGGTCGGCCGGCAGGGGGGTGATCATGCCCTCATCCGGCAACCTGATCTTCCCGTTCATGGCTGCCAACCTCAGTGCCGTAGATCTAACCATAATCAAGATATTCGAAAACAACCTGCCCTATTTCCTGCAGCAGAACAGTATGGGCGAGGCCGGGGAGTACCACAGCGTGCGTCAGTTCGGGAGACCCGTCTACCGCGGCCGTGTCGACCTCACCACCGGCGCAGGCTTCGATCCGAACCGCTACAACCTCTTTACCATTGACCTGGCAGACTACATCGAGCCGGAACCAGGGATTCTCTACCGCATCGAGCTGGGGATGCGACCCTCCTATTCGCTCTACCCCTGTTCCGGAGAACGAAAGGAGTCGGTCTATGAGCAGATGCTTGAGCAGGTGGATCTCGACCGCCGGTGGGAAGGATCGGATGATTACTATTCTCTCTCTGAGGAGGGGCTCTTTTACGAGTATGCCTATGACTGGCGCGAGAGCAGCAACCCCTGCAACGATGCCTACTACAGTCCCTACAAGAAGCTGGTCAGCAATATCCTGGCCTCTGACCTCGGCATCATCGCCAAGGAGGGCAGCGACAACAACCTGAGGGTCTTCGTCAGGGACCTGCGCACTGCTGACCCTGTTGAGTATGCCACCGCCGATATCTACGACTTCCAGATGCAGCTCATAGGATCGGTCACCACCGACAGAGCGGGCATCGCCACACTGGCCTGCCCCAGGAAGCCTTTTTTAGTGATAGCGCGCAAGGACAAAAACCGCAACTACCTCTCTCTCAAGGACGGTGCCGCTCTTTCCATGAGCTCGTTCGATGTCTCGGGCGAGTCGCCGCAGGACGGCATCAGGGCCTTCCTCTTCACCGAGCGCGACGTACGGCGTCCGGGTGACTCCATCTTCGTGGGGGTGATCATACGCGACATGGGTCAGGGGCTGCCCACCGGGCACCCTGTTCACTTCGAGCTGTACAACACCCGCGGACAGCGTATCGATGACCAGGTGGCTCTGCTGAACCCGCAGGGGTTCCTGACCTTCACCACACGCACCTCCGACGATGCCGAGACAGGCAACTACCGGGCACAGGTGCGCATCGGCGCCGCCACCTTCACCAGGGTCATCAAGGTGGAGACCGTCAAGCCCAACAGGCTGAAGATCAAGCTCGACTTCCCCTATGACATCGCCGGCGGGGAGAACAGGTCGCTCCGCGGCGACATGAAGGTCACCTGGCTCAACGGTGCCACCGCCCGCGACATGAAGAGCACCGTAGAGCTGCTGCTTCGGCCTGTGAAAACATCCTTCGACAAATACGGGCAGTACAACTTTGACGACCCCGCCTCGCAGTTCTGGTTCGACAGCCAGACGGTCTTCGACGGCAGCATCAACAGCTCGGGCGAGGCGACGGTCACCTTCACCCCCGACAGGGAGATGACGGCTCCCGGCATGCTCAACGCCATCTTCACCGCCAGGGTGTTCGAGAAGGGCGGCGACGCCAGCATCACACAGACGGTGATACCCTATGCACCGTACCCCTCTTTTGTCGGGATGAACATACCCGCCCTGGGCGCCACAGGTCGCATCCTCTTTACCGACAGGCCCAACGAGGTGCGGCTGGTGACGGTCGACAAGAACGGCAAGCCGGTACGCAGCCAGGTGGAGGTCAACGTCTGGAAGCTCGACTACCGCTGGTGGTGGGAGTCGGATGAGGAGTACCTCGGATCATACATCTCGCGCAGCAGCACCAACAACATCTTCAGTCAGACCGTCACAACATCTCCGGCCGGCGAGGGAACGGTCTCGTTCAGCGTCGACAAACAACAGTGGGGGCGTTACCTGGTGAGGGCGACACTGCCGTCAGGGCATTCCACGGGCATGATAGTGCTGGTCGACTGGCCCTGGGATTACGGCATGAAACCCGGCGGCAACGACGGCGCCAGCCTGCTGCAGCTCAATACCGACAGGGACAAATATGCCGTTGGCGATGAGATAAGCCTCACCTTCCCGTCGCCGGAGAACGGTCGCGCCATCATCACCATAGAAACCAGCACAGGGGTGCTCGACATAACCGAGGTGAACACCCGGGCCGGCAACAGCGAGGTGAAGGTGAAAGCCACTGCCGCGATGGCGCCCAACGCCTATCTCTGTGTCACCATGCTGCAGCCGCACTCGCAGACGGTCAACGATGCTCCCGTGCGGCTCTACGGCGTGATACCGGTGATGGTGGAGAACCCGTCGTCCCGACTCACGCCGGTGATAAACATGCCCGACCGCATCAGGTCGCAACAGGAGGTTGAGATAAAGGTCGAAGAGAAGAACAGGCAGGAGATGACCTACACCCTTGCCGTGGTGGATGAGGGGTTGCTGGACCTGACAGGGTTCCGTACCCCTGACCCCTGGAAGTGGTTCTTCGTCAAGCATGCGCTGGGGGTAAAGACCTGGGATCTGTATGACATCGTCTTCGGCGCCTTCGGCGGGAAGCTGGGCCGCGCGCTGGCCATAGGAGGCAGTGAGGCTGCCATCGACCAGAGCAAGAACAGGGCACGGCGGTTCGAGCCGGTGGTAAGGTTTATAGGGCCCTTCACCCTGGCACCGGGAAAGACAGGAAGCCATAAGATCACCCTGCCGCAGTACACCGGATCGGTTAGGGTGATGGTCACCGCCGCCGGCAAGGGTAACACCTTCGGTGCTGCCGAAAAGAGCGTGACCGTCTCTGATCCGCTGATGATACTGGCCACGGCGCCGCGGGTGCTGTCGCCCGGCGACAAGGTAGCGCTGCCGGTGACCGTCTTTGCGCAGGAGAACAAGATCGGCGAGGTGCAGGTCACCGCCACGGGCAACGAGATGGTCTCCTTCACCCGTGCTTCTGACGTGGTGCGGTTTACGGAGCCGGGCGACAAAGACCTGGAGCTCTTCTTCAACACCGCCGACAGGCAGGGCAAGGCTGAGATAAAGGTTGCTGCTTCCGGCGGCGGCGAGAGCGCCACCTACAACCTGCAGCTGCAGGTGCGTCATCCCAACCCTCCTGAGCGCAGGGCAGAGACGCATAGCATACCTGCCGGAGGACGGTTTACGAAGAGTTTCGTTCCCTTTGGCGTGCCCGGCACCTCCACGGCTACAGTAGAGGTCTTCTCACTGCCGCCGGTCAGCCTGAGCCGCCGCCTGGGATACCTCACCTCCTTTCCTCACGGATGCACGGAACAGATAATATCAGCTGCCTTCCCGCAGGTCTATCTTCCCGACCTGCTCGGTGCCGGTCTCCCTGACGCCGCCGCCGTGCGCAACAACGTGCAGGAGGCGCTGCGCAACATAGCCACGCGTCAGCTTGCCACAGGCGCGCTGACGCTCTGGCCGGGAGGACCCTATCCTGACGACTGGGTGACATCATATGCCGGTCACTTCGCCATCGAGGCGCAGAGGGCAGGCTATGCCCTGCCGGCAGGGTTCCTGAGCAAGTGGACATCCTATCAGCACTCCACAGCCTCTTCGTGGAGGTACCAGCCGCAGTACCGTTACACTGCCAACGATCAGGCATACAGGCTCTTCACCCTCGCGCTGGCCGGCTCGCCCGACAGGGGGGCCATGAACCGCATGCGCGAGACCACCGACCTGCCGGCGATGGCACGCTGGTTCCTGGCAGCAGCCTATGCCACCATCGGGAGGCCGGAGGTGGCGCAGGGTCTCACCGACGTCAGGAACCTGAAGAGTGATGCCGAGTACTCACAGTACTATTATGGCAGCACCCTGAGGGACCAGTCGATCATACTCTACACCCTCACCATGCTCGGCAACACCGATGAGGCGCTGGAGCTGCTGAAGGAGGTGTCGGCGGCGCTGAGTCGCGACAGCTGGTACAGCACCCAGACGACGGCATGGGGTCTCTTCGCCTGGATGAACTTCAGCAGGAAGATGAACAGCGACGTCAACAAGCCGGTGAAGGTGTCGCTGGAATTCAACGGCAACAGGGAGAAGCTGAGTTCTGCGGAGGGGTCCGTCATGCGTACTTTGATGCCTGCGGGGTCCAACACGCTGGTGGTGGAGAATGAGAGCGACAACCCGTTGTTCGTCACCTTCACCGAAGAGGGTGTTCCTGCTGCCACCGACGCTACGGTGACAGAGAAGAACCTGTCGATGAAGGTCAGCTACACCGATATGGAGCAGAATGCTGTTGATGTCTCGTCGATGGCGCAGGGCAGCAGCTTCATGATGACGGTGTCTGTCACCAACACCACCTTCCGGCAGGTAAGCAACCTGGCGCTGACGCAGATGGTGCCTTCAGGGTGGGAGATACAGAACACCCGTCTCTTCGAGGCCTCGCTGCCGGTGAAGGAGAGCGGTTACGATTACCGCGACTTCCGTGACGACAGGGTTTATACCTATTTCAGCCTCAAGCCGGGTGAGACCGGGAGGTATTTCATCATCCTCACCGCCGCATACCGGGGCAGCTACTCGATGCCTGCCGTTGTCTGCGAGGCAATGTATGACGAGGGTGTCCTCGCCCGCCGCCCGGGCTTTGCGGTGGTGGTCAGGGAGTAGGGAGGCGAGCGTGCATAAATGCAGGTAAAAACATAGATTGCCTTCATAAAGCTTGCATTATGGTACGGTATATTTCAGAGAAACAGTTGACAATTGAAGAATTCAAGACCCCCTTTCGGGCAAACCTGTCCACCGAAAACCACCGGGTTAAACTGGCCCGGGTTGTACCCCGGGATAAGTTCGCCAGTATATATATGTCATTGATGAGCAGTGATTTAGGTCGTCCCGGAGTTTCTCCGCGCACAGTACCTGGGGCATTGATAATCAAACATTTGGAGAAGCCGGATGACAGGGGTGTTATACAGGCCATTCAGGAAAACTTGTATATGCGGTATTTTGTAGGGTTGAAGGAGTTCAAAGTTGATCCGGTATTTGATCCCTCACTGTTTGTTGAGATACGGAAAAGAATTGGACACAAGCAATTTGATACTCTGAGTGCGGACTTAATCCGGACAGTTAAAGGCAAGAAGGATGGTTCACATAATAAGAAGCATAAGAAGGAAGGCTCGGATGAACCGTCAAACAAAGGGAAGCTTCAGG
>WOYX01000037.1:0-8203 GCA_011620595.1 Bacteroidales bacterium
ACCTCAGACCTCAGACCTTCAGACCTCAGACCTTCAGACCTCAGACCTCAGACCTTCAGACCTCAGACCTTCAGACCTCAGACCTTAGTCTTCAGTCAGTTAGTTACAGACTGCCGACTGCCTAGAGCGGCATATTCCCATGCTTCCTCGACGGCACCTTCACGCTCTTGTTTTCCAGTGCCGCGAATGCTGAGAGCACCTTCTGGCGTGTCGTGGCCGGGTCGATGACCTCATCGATATACCCCTTTTCGTCTGCGATGAAGGGATTTGCCACTTTTTCGCGGTACTTTTTCAGAAGTTCCTTTTTCAGTGCCACAGGATCTGCTGCTGCTGCCAGCTCGCGCCGGTAGAGTATTGCCACGGCGCCGTCGGGACCCATCACGGCTATCTCTGCCGAGGGCCATGCGTAGTTGAAATCACCGCCCATGCCGCGGCTGTTCATTACTATATATGCACCGCCGTAGGCCTTGCGCAGGATAACGGTTATGCGCGGCACTGTTGCTTCGGCATAGGCAAACAGCAGTTTGGCGCCGTGCCTGATTATGCCTGAATGTTCCTGGTCCTTGCCCGGAAGGAATCCCGGCACATCCTCGAGCGTCAGAATAGGTATGTTGAATGCGTCGCAGAATCGTATGAAGCGTGCAGCCTTGGTCGATGAGTCAATGTCGAGCACACCGGCCAGAACCTTGGGCTGATTTGCCACGATGCCGACTGTTTTTCCCTCCATCCGACCGAACCCCGTAATGATATTGGGTGCAAAGAGCTCGGAGGTTTCGAAGAAGCTGTTGCGGTCCACTATAAGGTTGATAACGTCACGCACGTCATAAGCCTTGTTGGGGTCATCCGGAACAACATCACGCAGCCTGGGATTTATATCGGGAGTATCACCTTTATATTCTGCGGCTGGCGGGTTCTCAAGATTGTTGGAGGGCAGATAGGAGAGGAATTTTCTTACTGCAATGATGGTGTTCTCCTCGTCGTCATAGATCATGTTTGCCACGCCGCTCCGGCGTGCGTGAACCTCGGCGCCGCCCAGTTCCTCACTGCTTATCTCCTCATTGAGCACCTCCTTAACCACGTTCGGTCCTGTTACGAACATGTAGCTCGTATTGCTGGTCATGAAGACCCAGTCGGTCAGGGCAGGAGCGTAGACGGCACCGCCGGCAGCCGGGCCCATTATCACCGACAGCTGAGGGATGATACCCGACGACTGTATAATGTTGTTGAATATTGCAGCATATCCGTTGAGGCTGGCGATGCCCTCCTGTATTCTTGCGCCTCCTGAGTCATTGATGCCAATGAACGGGGCACCCATCTTAAGAGCCATCTCCTGTACCTTGGCGATTTTGCGGGCATGAACGATGCCGAGTGAGCCGCCCATGATGGTAAAATCCTGGGCGAAGGCAAACACCAGCCTGCCGTCGATCTTGCCGTGACCGGTGACCACACCGTCGCCGTAGGCCATCTCAATCTTTCCGAATTCAACACCCTGGTCAGAGGGTGTTACATAGGCGTCAATCTCTTCAAAGGTGCCGGAATCGAACAGGAGAGCTATCCGCTCATGGGCCGTCAGCTTCCCCTTGGAATGCTGCCTCTTGATGCGTTCCGCACTGTATTGCTTCCTGTAAGCCTCCTCCCGCTCAAGGTATGATCTGAAATACTTTCCGTTTATCTCCATTTTGGTGAGAGTATGGTAAACTGCCGCACGCCTGTAACAGCCGCATGACAAAAGTCATTAATTTGCATATAATATGCAAACCTATTTTTCGAATGAAAATGGGTCGACAGAACTAAACGACTATCAATCAGGTATTTGCCGTTAGAACAATATTATCTGACAAATTCCCTGATAGTCTCCGCCCAGATACGGTATCCCTCATATGAGAGATGAAGGCCGTCGATGCTGCATTTTCGGGGCAGGTAATTGTTGCTGTCAGCCATGACGCTGAAGAGGTCGATATAGGTATGCCCGAATTCAGATGCAAGAGACTTCAGCCTGCCGTTGAGCTCCATTATCAACTCGGTCTTGTCCGTATGGTTGCGTGCCATGCCGGTGGCAGGGTTAACCGGAAGTACACTCTCAACATATACCTTCGTGCGGGGGCTCTCCTTCCGTATTCGCTCCAGGATGGTCCGGTAGTTGGCGGTTATCTCATCCACGGTCATATTGCGTGACAGATCATTGACGCCTATCATGATAAAGATCTTTGCCGGCTGCAGCTTGGTGACTGCATCGAGGCGCAGAAGCACTCCTTCCGTCACGTCGGCGCTGATGCCCCTGTTGCGGCACTTTTTGTTTCCCAGCAGTTCAAACCACTCTGCACCGTCAGTTATGCTGTTGCCCAGAAAAACAACCTCATTTTTGCTGTCAGGGAGATGATCGTACATGTCCTTGCTGTGCCACCAGTATGCTGAGTACTGTGAGCTGTCTACGACGGCAGAGGTATGCTGCCCATAGGTTGCGGACAAAGTGAGAAGCCCGATGAGTGATAGGATGAGTGACTTTTTCATTTTTTATGGTATGTTTATTTTATTGGTCGGATGGAACCTGGTTGAAAAATTAATATCCTGTTCTCTTGTGAGCTTATGCCCATGCAAGTTTTATTTATTGAAGCTGTTGATTATCTGTATCATTTGGTCATACTTTGCCTCCATATCCTTTAGCAGGGCAATCTGTGCCCTGTTTCTGCGGAGGTTATGTTCAGGGTGGCTGATCTTGTAATATATGTCTCCAGCGATGTAGTCTGTCAGGAACCTGGTGGCCATGATATAGGTGAGGAGTTTTGGTGCGAAGGGGATATATTCAATCTCAGTCGTATTGAGGGTGCCCATTGCCTCAGCGAGGTAACCCTCAGCGTAAGCCCTGAAGATGTCGGTGTTCATTGATACCGCCCCAAGGTCCAGGCTGTCTTCATCGGCCCTGTTGGCAGCTGTGCGTATAGCGTCGCCGAAGTCATAATGTACATAACCCGGCATGACTGTGTCGAGGTCGATGAGACAAAGTGCCCTGTCGTTGGCATCAAAGAGTATATTGTTGAATTTGGTGTCGTTGTGGGTGATTCTTACGGGAATCCTCCCTTCTCGGCCCAGTCTGATGATGACCTTCATCTCCTCCTCCCGTGAGGTTATGGCCTCTATCTCTGCACGGACCTGCGAGACCCTTCCGGCGGGGTCTTCATCAATGACCTTGTGAAAGCTCTCCAGGCGTTTTTCAATGTTGTGAAAATCGGGTATGGTTTCATGCAGCGGCTCGCCCGGGAGGTCGGCGAGCATGGCCTGGAACCGACCGATAGCCCTGCCTCCCTCGGAGGCCCTGTGGTATGAGTCTACCCTCTCATAGGAGCGGTGGTCGGAGATGAAGATGAACATCCTCCAGAATTTGCCCTCCTCATCCATGCAATATGATTTGCCGGTGGCTTCCACAGGTATCAGTGTCATGCATTCCCTTTTGGGGTCGCTGCCGGGGATCAGGGCGATTTTCCTGCGGAGATGGCCGGTGACCCTTTCGATATTCTCCTGAAGCCTTGGCACATCCCTGAACACATTGTCGTTGATACGCTGCAGGATATAGTCATCACAATCCTTTTCCTCCGTTATTATGCGGTAGGTGTCATGAATGTGGCCCCGGCCGAAGCTCTCTCCGGTGAGAAAAGTGCCCTCTGCGCCGAAGTGGCTGAATATCTCCTGAAGGTCATTTCTCATTGCCCGAGAGGTTATCTGCCTTTCAGTCTGTACCCGTGGATAGAGTAGTAGAGCAGTATAAGGTATGACGGCAGGCACACCCAGTATGCGGCCTGAGTGTTGAAGATGTCAGCCATTTTGCCATAGATGAGGGGTATGATGGCACCGCCTACGACCGACATTACCAGCAGTGCTGAGGCGGTCTTGGTGAACCGCCCCACGCCGTTTAGAGCCAGGGGCCACATTGAGGGCCAGATAAGCGCATTGGCCAGTCCCAGAAGCGCCACGAAGAGGACGGTAACCGGTATTGTCAGCGTGACTGCTTCAAAGGTGACAAGATCCCTGAATGGCATGGTTATCTGTGAGGCTGCCGGAGTGAATACTGCTCCCAATGAAAAGATGATCCCCAGAATGGCTGATATCCTCAGGGCATTAACCTGTGACAGTGCTTTTGGTATCAGGATGATACCCATGATATATCCCAATATCATCCCCAGCATCGTGAGTGATGTAAAGTATTTTGCCGATGACATTGCGATGTCAAGCGACTGGCCGTATCTTATGATTGTGTCTCCGGCGATCACCTCCACACCGACGTAGAAGAAGAGAGCCACGGCCCCTATGATCATATGCGGGAAATGCCATATGCTGGTCTTGTTGACGTTGGTCACACCAACAGATGGCTCCTCGGCATCGGTATCCACCTCTGGCAGGTGCGCAAAACGCAGCAGCAGCCCCAGTGCCACGAGTATGACCGCCATAATGATATAAGGATTGATGACCCTGGTTGCCAGGAGGTCGAGTATTTCAGCGCGTGCCAAAGCATCGGTGGCGGCTGCAAGCTGCGCATCGAGGATGTGCGAGTCCTTGAGAATGTAGGCTCCGAGGATCACCGGAGCTATGGCTCCGGCAAACTTATTGGCAATGCCCATCATGCTTATGCGCTTTGCAGCACTCTCACGCGGACCTATAATGGTTACATAAGGATTGGAGGCTGTCTGCAGAAGTGCCATCCCTGTTCCCTGTACAAACAGACCGAGGAGGAAGATGGCATAGTTGCGCGCCAGGGCGGCAGGAATGAAAATGAGCGCCCCGACAGCCATGATCCAGAGTCCTATCGACATGCCGTTCTTGAAGCCCGATTTCTTAAGCAACGCCGAGGAGGGCAGCGACATTACAAAATATGAGATGTAAAAGGCGGTGGTCACGAAATAGGCCTGGAAATCGGTCAGCTCACAAGCCGTACGCAGAAAGGGTATCAGGATGCCGTTAAGCCATGTGACAAACCCAAAGATGAAAAAGAATATAGCTATCACCGTCATACCGACGATATAATTCTTCCGGCTTATGGGGGCCGCTGCTTCAACTGTAGTCATCGTTGTTACTTTATGGTGTGATCGTGATTAATGGATTACCTCCTTCATCAACAGGAAGGTCAGGGTTCAAAACTAATCTTTTAATAAATAAACTGCAATATCGAAAAACATTGTTTCATCCTGCCTCGAAATAAAAGCGTAACATTCTCTTGTCACTCTTTCACTCTATAATGTTAATTTTGCGGCATAGAAAAGAATTATGGAAAAAAGTGATGTCATTGAAAGAATAAAAAGCAGGAAGGCCTTCATCAGCGACATGGACGGCGTCATTTATCACGGCAATAAACTGCTTCCGGGAGTTCTCGAGTTTGTCGAATGGCTTAAAAGGGAGAACAAGAAGTTTCTTTTCCTGACGAACTCCAGCGAGAGGACTCAGAGGGAGTTGCGGGAGAAGATGCTGCGGCTGGGGATTGACCTTGACGAGGATGTCTTTTATACCAGTGCTCTGGCGACAGCACAATTCCTTGCTTCTCAGAAGCCGGGAGGAACAGCTTATATTATCGGTGAGTCAGGACTGATCAATGCGCTTTACAACGCCGGCTTCACGATGAATAACTACAATCCCGACTATGTTGTCGTAGGCGACACTCGCAGCTACAGCTTCGAGAAGATTGAGCAGGCGGTCAACCTGGTTCTGAGAGGGGCCAAGCTCATCGGGACCAATCCTGATCTCACCGGCCCGGTGGAGAACGGCATCATCCCTGCCACTAAGGCACTGATAGCGCCCATAGAGTTGGCTACAGGGCGCAAAGCTTATTTTGTCGGCAAGCCCAATCCGCTGATGATGAGAATAGCTCTCAAGAAGATAGGCTGTTCCAATGAAGAGACCGTAATCATTGGAGACAGGATGGATACGGACATCATTGCCGGGATAGAGTCTGAGATAGACACCCTTTTGGTGCTGACCGGCATTTCCACATTGAAGACGGTTGACAAGTTTCCCTACAGGCCAGCCTATATTCTTGACGGAGTGGCGGATCTGGTGCAATTGCAATAGGGTCAGGAGACAAAGCCTGGTCTCCGTGCCACTGTTCAAGGCCAGACCTGTGCCTGTAATCAATCTCCGAGCCGCTGATAATACCTCCTGAGGGGCTTAGGCCGGGAATACATACCATCAGCATGACCGTGCCCATGGGCAAGCCTGAGGGCAGCAGTTTCTCACACTGGAACATCAGCGGAGTGCTGGTCGGCTCTTTCTGATCAGTATGTACGTGTCATCGTCTGCGGGACGGCGATGATGAAATCGGCAAGCCCGGTATTGTCGGGATGGAGCGTCTCAATCTCATCCTGGAGAACGGTGGTGATGGTGGCCACCGTGATATCGGGACGGTATAGCCTGAGATAATGAATGATGCCCTGGTAGTTCTCCGAATGATATGCCCCGTTGTAGTGTATGAATGTTTGTCCCTGCTTAAGGTTGCTGACGATAAAATGAGCCATTGTGGCATCCTTTGCTGCCTGCGCTTTGGGGAAATTCTCGTTGGGCTTGCCGCCCATACCCGGCATGCCGTGCATCGACATCATGTCCTTGTAGCATTTCAGTTCAGGGTCATAAGGCATTGGCAGTGGGGCAATGAGCATCCTGGCATCGGCAGTGAGGCTGTCAAGCTCCTCAAATCCTCCCCGTGACACCATGGAAGCATACCTCCTGGGTATATTCGTGGCAATAAAGGGGAGACTGTTCTTCCTTGCAAACTCCACAAGCAACTTGTAGTCGGTTTTGTAGTTTTTCCAGAGCTTGACCTCTGCCTCAAACTTATCACTCTCGTATCGTCCTGATAGATATTCGTCAAGCACCAGCTGGTCATCGGCTTCGAACATCTCTGCCCCGAGGACGAGACCGGACCCGGTTTTTCCGTAGAGGTCAGATGTAACTTCATATTCCAGCCAGTGTGAAATGGGATTGTCATGGAGCTCTCCGAAAAAGACCACGTCAGCTGAGCTGATAGTTTCGATCATCTCCTGGTAGCCGGCAACTTGGCCATCACGGTCGTACAGCATGTATGCCGGTTTGTCAGACCTGAAAGAGATAAGTATAAGTGAAAGGGTGAGAAGTAAAAGTGATGATGTTTTCATAGTTCCTGGTATTGATCATTTGCAACTGAATACAAATTAAATCAATTATTGTTCTTCCCGGCCCGGTGTTTACTATTTGTTGCTGTGAGCCGTAAGTTTGGCTTTCACGTTATAATCCTTGCTGTAGTAGAATGCCGACCCGCCCTGCTTGTCTTTAATGAGAGGGTCGGCGCCTTGCTCGAATAGCATATTCACCACCTGGCAGTGTCCTCGTGATGCTGCAGCAAAAAGGGCGGTGACACCCGTACCGGTCTGCAGGTCTGCCCCGGCTCCCTTGCCGAGCAACGCCCGGCCTTGTTATTCCTTCTCTTTCTCCTTATTTCTCTCAAACCTTCGTGCGATGGCTTCATTATCTTCCCTGGCACGGATATCCCTCTGAAGGGAGTACTCTTCTCTGCGTTTGGCCATAGCCTTGATGTTTTCCTCATTTGCCTCAGGAAAACGGTCGTTAACAGTTATTTCATTTTGCATGATGCAAAGATACTACATAAAAGGGCCTGATTTACAAAACACTGATAATAATCCCGGGGCCTTCATGTGCAAATGTCACTTATCTGCTGTTGAAACGAACAAAATTGCTCATTATGCGTATAAACCCTGTTGATTGGATATTATAGTCATAATTGAATTATCGTCAAAACCTGAACCGTGTAGATCATGAAAAAGGTTTTTTTGCTTCTGATCGTTGCGCTGATCGGTCTTGATGCTTTTTCGCAGACATTCAGGAGCCGGTCGGCCACCATAAGAAAAGACGGTTTTGAGATAGACCGGACTGAGCGGTCGATCTATATCAGCGACAGGGAGATAACGATCTCCAGCTACCTGAATGGCAACACCAGTCCGCTGGTGCTGAGTGTATATCTCATAGAGGAAAAGGAGGACAGGTTTGACGGCAACTGCAAGCATTACTACTGCACTGTGAAGAATGATGAGCAGTTAAGTCCCTGCCGCAAGATCGTCGTCATCCGAAGGCCCTGCTCCATCACGCTTGAACTCTTCCTGGCTGACAACAACAAGTACGTGCATGACCTGGAGATAAACGGGCAGGGGGAAGCAAGCTTCTTCAGCTC
>WOYX01000037.1:8303-119439 GCA_011620595.1 Bacteroidales bacterium
ACTCAAATAAAAAATCCCGCTTGCGCGGGATGCTCTTTGTGATCCCGGCGGGATTACGCCTCCTTCGTCGGCGTGATCCATAACAGGGGGCTCCGGACAAAGAGCATCCACCTGCGGTGGTCATCTTTTATCTTTCATAAGCTTTCAGAAGCAAGCTTCTTCAGCTCACTCAAATAAAAAATCCCGCTTGCGCGGGATGCTCTTTGTGATCCCGGCGGGATTCAAACCCACAACCTTCTGATCCGTAGTCAGATGCTCTATTCAGTTAAGCTACGGGACCGTTTGCGGGTGCAAAGATAAAATAATTTTCATTTTTTCCCTTAATAATCTTTGAAGGTTATTCTTAGTCATACCCATAATATACGGACAGCTCTTCTCGTTCAGAATTTGATGGCTGGCAATATTTCAGTTATTATATCGTAATTTTACAGGAAGATAACAGGCTTCAACTGCTTTTCCGGAATTACTGAAACAAGTTGGACAATATGAAAAAGAGCATTAAAATAATCCTGCTGACAATTGCATCACTTCTTGTGCTGACAGTAGCAGCGGCCATCATCATTCCATTGGCCTTCAGGGACGAGATAAAGGAACGTGTCGAAACCGGGATCAATGGCATGGTAGATGCCAGAGTGTCGTTTTCAGGCTATAAACTAAGTCTGATCAGGTCATTTCCCAACGCTGTATTCACTCTCAAAGACCTGCAGGTGACAGGCATAAATGAATTCAGCGATGACACCCTGGCCTCTGTTGAATCGTTCGGGCTGGTATTCAACCTCATGAGTCTCTTTGGTGATGGGGGATACGTGATAAAGTCAGTAACTGTTGAACGGCCGATGGTAAACGCCATTGTTCTTGAGAACGGGGTGGCCAACTGGGACATTATGAAGGAGACGGCGGGTGAGGAAGAAACAGATGCATCAGATACTCCGGAGATAACAGAGCCGGCAGAGATAACACCCCTGAAGGTAGCCCTGAACAGGTTTAGCATACGGAACGGGAGGCTCTATTACACTGACCTTGAGTCGGAGATGGCGGCCTCCGTTGAGGAGCTCGATTTCAACCTGTCAGGAAAGATGAGCGGCTCACGTACAGTGCTCGAAATGGATCTCTCCGCCACCGAAGTTAATTTCAAAATGGAGAGTCTCTCTTACCTCACAGATGCCAGGGTGGAGTTCAGTGCGGCTGTTGATGCCCTGCTCGATTCCATGAAATTTACTCTTGAAGATAACAGATTGAAGATTAATGACCTGGTTCTTAAACTCGAGGGTATGGTCGCAATATCAGGTGATGACACTGAGCTTGACCTGGCCTTTAGCACACCTGAAACATCTTTTAAGTCGTTGCTCTCTCTTGTTCCTGCCTTTTACATGAAAGGGTATGAGGATCTCAGGGCATCGGGTACGGTGGCTATGGAAGGGGCCGCCAGGGGTGTCTACAGCTCGGCTGACAGTACTCTGCCTGACATCTCGGTCAGGCTGCAGGTCAATGACGGAGTTATCAGTTATCCTGGCCTGCCCGAAAAAATATCGGCAATCAGCATAAACGGAAAGGTTCTGACTGGCGGAAAAAATATGGACAACACCACTGTTGAGGTCAACCGCTTTCACTTTGAGCTGGCAGGAAATCCTTTTGACCTTACACTGGCTCTTGCCACGCCGGTCAGTGATCCTGAGGTGGCAGCAACCGCAAAGGGAAAGATTGACCTGGCAAAGCTGCAGCAGGCTGTCCCTCTTGACAGCATAACCATGAACGGCCTGGTTGACATCTACCTGGATATTGCCGGCCGGATGTCAATGCTTGAGAACAAAATGTACGATCAGTTCCAGGCTGCAGGAGACATGAAGATATCTGGCATGGCTGTGACAATGGCCGGCATGCCGTCGCTGAAGATCAGAGAAGCAGGATTTAAATTCAATCCGGCCTATGCTGAGCTTACCGGACTGGCGGCGACGATGGGAGAGAAGAGCGACTTTACCCTTGCGGGCAGGCTCGAAAACTATATCCCGTATCTCTTTTCCGACGGTACCATAAAGGGCAATCTGTCGCTCAGATCAAAGATGGTTGACCTGAATGAGATCCTCGATATCATGTTGTCAGACACCACTGAAAACGATACCACTGCACTCGAGGTTATACATATTCCTGAAAACATTGATTTTGCCTTTGATGCCGTCATCGACAGGCTGGCCTATGGCAAGCTCTCAGCCGATGACGTGAAGGGTAAAATTGTTGTCCGCGACGGTGTCCTTGCATTAAATGAAACCGGGATGAAGGCGTTGGGGGGATCACTCATGATGAATGCCTCATATGATACGCGCGATACTGTCAAGCCCCTTGTTAATGCGGCAATGCTTGTCAGTGCCGTGAATATCAGGCAGGCGTTTGATGCATTCAACACCGTTCAGCAACTTGTCCCGGCAGCTGCAGGACTGGGTGGCAGCGTGAGCGTGAAGATGGATTTCAGAAGTCTGCTCAACAGCAGTATGATGCCGGTCATAAGTACGATCTCAGGGCATGGAGAGGTCAGCTCGGAGTCGGTGCAGATACTGGAATCAAAATCCTTTGACATAATGAAGAGCGTACTGAAGTTGAATCAGGCTTATACAAACGTTGTTAAAGACTTACAGGCAACGTTTATAATTAATGATGGCAGGCTTTTCGTCAAGCCTTTTGACACCAAACTCGGAAACATAAAACTCAATGTCTCGGGTGATCAGGGCCTTGACCGCACAATCAATTATTTGGTAAAGACTGAGATACCCAGGGCAGAGCTGGGTGAGTCTGCAGCAGCACTGATGGGAGCGTTTTCCTCGCAGGTTGCGGCGTTAGGACTGAATATCACACCGCCGGAGATCATAAAGGTTAACCTGAAGATAGGAGGTACTTTCACCAAACCGGTCATTACGCCGGTGTTTGCCGGCGGTACCGGCGGCCAGGGGGGCGTCAGTCCTGTCACCGCTGCCACCGCTGCGGTGAAGGAGGAGGTGACTGAGAAGGTTAACGAGGCTGCCAGGGAGCAGGCTGAAAGGATCCTTAAGGAGGCCGCGGAGAAGGCACAGATGGTCCGTGATGAAGCGGAAAAGTCAGCGAAGGTCATACGCTCAGAGGCTGACCTCCAGGGTAAAAAGCTGGTCAGTGAGGCGGAGTCGAAGGGCCCCATGGCACTTATGGCTGCGAAGAAGGCTGCGGAAGCTCTCAACAGGGAGGCAGACAAACGTGCTACACAGCTCGTAACGGAGGCAGACAGGAGGGCAGGCCAGATCCTTGCCGAGGCCAGGGCAAAAGCTGACGAGCTTCTGAAACAGTGATGCAAAAAAAAAGGGTGCCTCTGATGAGACACCCTCCCGTTTGTAACTTTGACGGCTAGAAGATTTTTTCCTTTATGCGGGCCTTCTTGCCGGTGAGATTTCTGAGGTAGAAGATGCGTGCCCTGCGCACCTTGCCGTATTTGTTCACTTCTATCTTGTCAATGAAGGGCGAGGCTATCGGGAAGATCCTCTCAACGCCTATGTTGCCTGACATCTTGCGCACTGTGAAGGTAGCCGTCTGTCCGGCTCCTCCTGATCTCTGAATGACCACTCCGCGGTACTGCTGTACCCTCTCCTTGTTGCCTTCCTTTATCTTATAGTGCACCGTAACAGTGTCTCCGGCCTTGAATTTGGGAAACTCATTGCTGCTGGCGTACTCCTTCTCAACTACTTTCATTAAGTCCATTGCGAAAATAAATTTATGATCTCTACTCTTTTAAAACAGGTCGCAAAAGTACAAAATAAATTTTATTATCTGCAAAATAAAAATCGAAAGCAAAAGTAATCAGTGACCGGCACCGTCAGGCACCCTGAGCTTATCGCCGGCATCAAGGACTATTCTCATGTACCAATCCTGGGGATAGCCGGGCTGCTTTACCTCCGGAGTAATATATTTATAGCCCTCCTTCAGTTCTCTTTTTGTTTTAATATTGCCATCCATATACTTGGTGAACAGGTGCTTATATAGCTCCCTCCACTCTTTCACGGTATTGTTGCCGGCGTCTACCGAGTATTTGGTTATCAGTTCGGTTCCCTTTTTTGCGGCTGATCTGGCACTACTTCTGAAGAGCTCTGCAGCCTGGATGTCGATCTCTGCCGTTTCAGTGATATATTTCTGTTCCAGCTCCTTCTGTTTGGCCTGAAGGTCGGGAGTCATGACACTGGCGCGACTGTAAACGAAGTTGGTGACTTCGTTGAAGACCCAGAAGGCTGCGTCGTCGCTGTAGGTCATGATATTGCCGTTACCCACTGCAAATGAGTGAGGGATCTCGGTCATGCCGCAGTACATCGGGGTATAGACGGTATAGTAGGTGTCATCAACGCCGAACCATATGATTCCGCCAACGGGGTCAGGCAGCCAGCTGCGCGACTGTGCGACGAATGAGAATCCTGTCTGCTGAGTTGAGGTGGCTCTCTCATGGAGATAGTTTTTGCCGTCGACGCTCCAGGTCATCGGTCTCCATCTGACGGTGCTGAGGTATGGACCTGCCCCGACATCTTTGGTCATGTCCATGGGTGTGCCCTGGTAGTAATCACGCATGAGCCCCATCACATCTTCCACGCTGAGCTTCCTGTCAGGCTTAATCCAGAGGGGCATACGCCGGCTGAGGTCGTGCCCCATGGCATAGTCAACATACTCGCCCATAGAACTGTTGACCCTGTTGAAGGCAGCCCAGACCCTGGCCTCGCAGAAACGGGCTCCGCTGAAATCTACCGGTGCAAATACGTCGCTGAAGCTGAAGTTGGCATCGGTGCCGCTGTACCATCCTGCTTCGCGGGCCAGGTCAATCATGTCACCTGCATAGACGGTCTCAACAGCCGGGTTTGATATCTTGTCTATCTCATCAGCGGTTATTGATGTGGTGCCGTTTGCCAGCGGGAAAGTGGTTATCCGTGCCTGGTTGGCATGGCCTGAGATGTAACCTTCAGGAATCAGCCGTGCAACAAAGGCCATACCCTTCTTGCCCGGGCCCTTGCCTATCAGTTCCATTATCCATACTTCATTCGGATCAGAGATTGAGAATGATTCCCCGGAGCTGCAGTAGCCGTATTTCTCAGTGAGCAGAACCATGTTGCGGATTGCTTCACGGGCGTTTTTGGAGCGCTGTAGGGCCATGTAGATAAGGCTTCCGTAATCAATGATGCCGTCAGGATTATGAAGCTCGCTGCGGCCGCCGTATGTTGTCTCGCCTATGGCAACCTGATGCTGGTTCATGTTTCCGACAACAGACCAGGTTTCAGGAGCCTGCTCTATGGTGCCCAGAAATTTGCCCGTATCCCACTCGTATACATCAACCATGGTACCGGGCTTGTATTTCATGGCCGGCCAGAAGTAGAGCTCTCCATAGAGAACGTGCGAGTCAGCGGAGTAGGTGATCATGGTAGATCCGTCCTGTGAGGCTCCCTTTGTAATAAGAAAATTGGTGCAGGCCCTGCTCTTCTCCGATGTCAGCATCAGAAGCATAAGCAGGCTCATCATCATTGCGGTGATCCGTTTCATGAGTATAAGTATAAGTTATTAATTTAAAAATTTGATCAATAAATACATGTATCTCCGTTTTACTTTCCGGAGGATGGTGACAGACATCAAAAATAACATCTTTAATTAAAAAACAACACCCCTTAGAATCATAATTACGGCCCTGATCCTCTCTTCATCGGCTGTTTTGATGATGTACTCCGACTGTAGCCGGGGGTCACCCATATAGATCCCTTTTCTGCGGAATGTCATGGGGCTCTCTCTCTGCCGCCGGCCGGAAAGGTGGTATTCCGAAGCTCCGGTGGTGGTTGCCAGCAGGGCTATATTGTATTCGTCGATTCCTCCACCGGGCATTATTATGATCCTCCCGTGTGAGGCATCACTCAGTTTTCTGATGAGCCGGCTTCCCTCGATGGCTGTTTTTGCCTGTCCGGATGTAAGTATCCTTCCGGCACCGGTCGAGATAATATCTTCCAATGCCGTCATCGGGTCGCGGCACATATCAAAAGCCCTGTGGAAAGTGACGCTCATGGGAGCCGCATATTCAACCAGGAGCGCAGTGCGCTCCACATCCACGTTACCGTCGCGCATCAGGATGCCGGTCACTATACCCTCTGCGCCCTTCTCTCCGGCTGTGTCTATATCGCGCCGCATGACACCGAAATCTCTGTCGCTGTAGAGAAAATCTCCGGCCCTGGGCCTTACCAGCACATGCATCCTGATTGAGGTGTTGCTGCGGACAGCTTCGATCAGCCCGGCGGCGGGAGTGACACCTCCTTCGGCAAGGGCCGAGCAAAGCTCTATTCTTCCTGCCCCGGCAGCTTCGGCAACAATTGCAGACTCAACGGAGTCGGCGCATATTTCTACCAGAAAAGACAATTCTTCAGATCAAGACTTTGAAAGTACATATTATTTAGATAATATTGTGTTACCTGAAAGATTAAAAAATGAAGCACCTCTTTTTCACAAGACATAACAGCAATGAAATGCAGAACAGGGGTGTTGCATGATATCTTATGAATTAAAAAATCAACATGATGAAACCTACATTATTGGTACTGGCTGCCGGAATGGGCAGCAGATATGGTGGCAACAAGCAGCTTGACCAGGTCGGTCCCTCGGGCGAAACGATCATTGATTATTCAATTTATGACGCCAAAAGGGCCGGTTTCGGCAAGGTTGTCTTCGTGATTCGCCGCGATATTGAGGAGCAATTCCAGGAGACATTTGTACAGAGGCTCAAGGATGTGATCGAGATAGATTATGTCTTTCAGGAGCTGGGAAATCTTCCGGCCGGCTACAAGGTTCCCGGGGATCGTCAGAAACCCTGGGGCACCAGCCATGCCATCCTGGTCACTGAACCGAAGATACATGAACCTTTTGGGGTCATCAATGCCGATGACTATTACGGTTATGACGCCTTTAAGGTGCTTCATAAATTCCTGACAGAGGACAAGGACGATACAAATTTCTGCATCGTGGGCTACCGGCTGGGCAACACCCTCTCTGATCACGGCCATGTCAACAGGGGCATTTGCAAGGTGAGCGACGAAGGTTTTCTGCAGCATATAGTGGAGACCCGGGGTATAGAAAAGAGGCCTGACGGAATCTTCGCTCCGGATGCGGAGGGAAACATCAGGCAGTACACCGGTGACGAGATCGTCTCAATGAACCTCTTCGGGTTCAAACCCTCGGTTTATAAATACCTCAACATGGAGTTCAGCAACTTCCTTGACGAGAGGATCACCGACCCGAAGGCAGAGCTTGACATACCTACTTCACTCGACAAGTTTGTGAAGAAGGGGGAGATAACCATCCGGATACTGAGGAGCGACAGCCACTGGTTCGGGGTAACCTACAGGGAGGATAAACCGTTTGTTGTGGAGAGCATCAGGAAAATGGTTGATGAGGGGCTCTATCCCGAAAAGCTGTTCTGAGAGCAGGCTGGTACCAGATAGTTATTGCGTGATACCTGCTCTGCTCTGGGCAGAGTAGTACTTTCATGATGCGGGATTTTTTATTGCCGCTGCCTGCGTATTAGCAGCCCATCTCTGCACAACAGCCCTGTAAGACAGTTTCCGGACGAAGTTCCTCGGATTGCCTTTACTACCACCTGAACTCACTCCTGAAAACGGTACTGTTGCCGCAGTTGTCTTTAACCGTTAGCTCCATGGTGTGAACAGCGTTTTGCTTCAGATGTGCAGAGGTGGGTCTGTAGATGAGCAGGTTGTTCTTGGCGTCGTACTCGGCCAGGAACCACTGGCCGTCAATAAGAGTCTCATAGCTTCCGATACCGGAGAACTCATCGGTGATCGTCACGGTGAATAGCCGTTTGCCGGTGAGGTCTGCCCCTCTGGCAAATGAAGGCTTTATCACCGGAGGGAGGGTGTCTATGGCCACAGCGTAATCACCAAGCCTGTTGACATCACCGGTCACGTAGCCGTAACTGAACCTGCCTCCCGAGTATGAGGGTTTGCCCTTCCTGTCGACTATCGCCAGGCACAGTTTATCCTCCATGCCGGGTATCAGCGTGTCAGGCCTGACAGAGAGCCTGTATCTGTCGTGTACCGGCACGGTCTCATTGTGGACGGAATGGACAGGAGAGAGCAGGTCCCGGCTGCCGTTGCGCATATTGTATATTAAGAAGAGGGTATCATAGAATGCTCCTGCCGGGAAATGTATCCTTAAACCGTCAGCGGTGAAGTCGGACGCCTTTCCGTATGGCAGTATTTTGCTGCACTCTGCCGGAGCAGGAGGGATGAGAGGCTTCGGCAGGGAGCTGAGCCTGAATGCCACCCATGACTTGTTGCCTGAGGCGTCCGTCACTATAATCCGGATATCATGGTCGCGGTCGTCGCCGAAGCTAAGGATACCTCTGTTGACATGGCCGTCATACATCGAGAGCCTGTTACCCGGCTGTATGAACAGCCTGTGTATGTATTCGTTTACTGAGGCTTTGGCAGCGTAGTCGATATGGCTGTTGATATATCTTGATTCGCTGTATGAGAATCTGTCGGCAGTGAAGCTGTAGACCTTCAGTCCGTCAGCCAGCAGCTCTAAGGAGTATATCCCGCACCTGTTGGGGCTGTTGTCAAAAATGTCCCAGCACTTAATGCCCACTCCTGTCTCTCCTGCGATGACAGGCAGGTCAGAAGAGGCTATGCCGTATGATCCGTCAGCCGGCACCGTTTTAAGTGTGAGGCTGGCATTCCGGCCATTCACCGTTGAGCTTCGGGAGAGAGGGTAGAGTATCACCTTATCTATCACCGGCCTTTTGCTGTCGCTGACGCCGAAGGCAAAGTCCAGCGGGTTGACCGGCTCCTCGGTTGCTGAGTCGCGCAGCTCAAAATGAAGGTGAGGGCCCGAGGAGCCACCCGTATTGCCTGACCAGGCTATCACCTCGCCACGCTCAACACGGAACTGATTTCGCTGCGGGTAGAGAGAGACAGCAAAGCTTTTTATCTCGTACTGTCTGTTCTCAACATACGCCTCGATGTCAGGGCGGAAGCTTCTCAGGTGGGCATAGACCGATGAATAACCGGAGGGGTGCCTGACATAGAGTGCCTTGCCGAAACCGCCGGGGCTGACGGCTATCCTGTATACATAGCCTCCGTCAACGGCCAGGACATCCTTGCCTGTCACTCCACCCGTCCTGTAGTCGATACCGGAATGAAAGTGATCACTTCTCAGTTCCGCGAAGCTGGCAGACAGTGAAGGTACATCGCGAAGGGGGCTGACAAAGATATCCCTGTCCGATACCTGTGCACCAACAAGGTTTGCAATTGTTAAAGCAGCAACAAGAAGTAAATTTCGTTTATTCATAGCTAAGCAGAAACGTCTCTGTGCAAAACTAAAGTTATGAATCCAACAGGCAAACTTAATGCCATCTTTTTTTGAAAAGAGCAAAAGAAACGTTACTTTTGTATTATAGTTGTCAGTTATGGAACCAAAAGGATATGAAGAGTATCTAATACTCAGAAGATCAGTAGAAAGCCTGGTTTCTGAGTATGAAAAAATGGTTGAGCTGACAGCCACTTTGAAGGATGAACTGTCAGCCGTGAGAGAGCAGCTGGCTGAAAAAAATGAAGAAGTAAAGGAGCTTCAAACAAGATATGAAAGAGCGAAGTTCTCGGGGGCGATCCTCGGGAGCGGGGAGGATGCCTTGACGGCAAGGAAGAGAGTGAGTGAACTTGTGCGGGAGATAGATAAATGTATTGCTCTTTTAGACAGATAATTATATAGCAATGGATGATAAACTTTCGATCAGGGTTAATGTGGCCGACAGGTATTATCCGTTGAAGGTTGAAGGTGAAAATGAGGAACGTATCCGTAAGGCGGCCCGGCTGATCAACGAGAAGGTGCTGCAATACAAGCAGCGCTACGTTGACAAGGACACACAGGATTTTCTGGCCATGGCAGCACTGCAGTACGTTATCAGGCTCATGGAGATAGAGGAGAGGGAGGAGGACAGTTCAGTCGTGGAGGGGCTGAAGGAGCTGACTGAGAAGATCAACCTCTGTCTGTCAAAAAAGTAGATGCGCGTTCTTTAAAATAGCAGGATATTGCCCGCATTGTTTCTCTATTCGTTTTGGAAACTCAACAATTTGTACTTTGGAGTTGGTCTTGGATTGCCTAGGACAGGCCTCATCACGGTTCGCCGTGATCCCGATTGCATCGGGACGGTGGAAGCCCGAAGCAGGACAGCCGCTTCAACCATGTAGATATGGGGTTTTTTTAAAAGTTGGAGGAACTCTGCGGGTTTTTTTATACTAATAAATTCAAAATTATGATCATAGCAGCTATATCATCAGGGGTCTGTTTCGCAATTGCCGGGGCAGCCTTTATAGCGGGATCAGCATTGTCATTTTACCTGTGGCAACTGATGCTGCGAAACAGAAGGAACAAGATAATCACTGAGGCGGAAGCAGAGGCTGAGGTCATCAAGAAGGAGAAGATACTACAGGCCAAGGAGCGTTTTCTGCAGCTCAAGGCAGAGCATGAGAAGGTAATCAATGAGCGCAACAACCGCATAACCCAGTCTGAGAACAGGATCAGGCAGAAGGAGCTAACCCTCTCACAGAAGCTTGAGGAGGCACAGCGACGAAAGAGTGAGGCTGACACCATCAGGGAGAGTCTGACACAGCAGATGGAACTGCTGGAGAAGAAGAATGAGGAACTCTCGAAGATGCACCGTCAGAAGGTTGAGCAGCTTGAAACCATATCAGGCCTGTCGGCCGATGAGGCGAAGAACCAGCTTGTTGAGTCTCTGAAGGAAGAGGCACGGACCGATGCAATGTCATACATCAATGAGATTCTCGATGATGCCAAGATGACGGCCACCAAGGAGGCCAAGCGGATAGTTCTGATGGCCATACAGCGTGTTGCGGCAGAGACTGCAATCGAGAATGCAGTAACGGTGTTCCACATCGACTCGGATGAAATCAAGGGCCGCATCATCGGCCGTGAAGGTCGAAACATCAGGGCTCTGGAGGCAGCCACCGGTGTTGAGATCATTGTTGACGACACCCCGGAGGCCATCGTACTCTCGGGTTTTGATCCGGTTCGCCGTGAGATAGCCCGCCTGGCGCTTCACCAGCTTGTCACTGATGGCCGTATCCACCCGGCCCGCATAGAAGAGATAGTTGAGAAGACAAGGAAACAGGTTGAAGAGGAGATCATTGAGACCGGAAAGCGTACCACCATTGACCTGGGAGTACACGGGCTGCATCCTGAGCTCATCAGGCTTGTAGGGAAGATGAAGTACCGGTCATCATACGGGCAGAACCTTCTTCAGCACTCGCGTGAGGTAGCCAATCTCGCCTCAATCATGGCCGCGGAGCTGGGACTCAATCCCAAGCTGGCCAAGAGAGCAGGGTTATTGCATGACATAGGCAAGGTGCCCGATGATGAGCCCGAGCTGCCGCATGCCGTTCTGGGTATGAAGCTGGCCGAGAAGTACAAGGAGAAGCCGGAGGTCATCAATGCAATAGGTGCACATCATGACGAGACGGAGATGACCACCCTTATCGCACCTATAGTACAGGTGTGCGATGCCATCTCAGGAGCACGTCCCGGGGCCAGGCGCGAAGTCATTGAATCATACATCAAGAGGCTCAACGAGCTTGAGTCGGTTGCCCTGTCATACCCCGGGGTGACAAAGACCTATGCCATCCAGGCCGGCAGGGAGCTGAGAGTGATAGTGGGTGCAGACAAGGTGACAGACAATGATACAGAGAGTCTCTCCTTCGAGATAGCAAGGAAGATCCAGAATGAGATGACCTATCCCGGACAGATAAAGATAACTGTGATAAGGGAGACCAGGGCTGTCAACTACGCAAAATGAACAAGCTGAAGATACTCAACATCGTTGGCGCCAGGCCTCAGATAATTAAGGCTTCAGCCATCAGTCGCGCCATTGCCGGCGAGTTTGCTGAAGATATCACGGAAATAGTTGTCCATACCGGTCAGCATTATGACCGTGAGCTCTCCGAGGTCTTCTTTGACGAG
Organism: Bacteroidales bacterium; assembly: GCA_011620595.1. GTDB lineage: Bacteria > Bacteroidota > Bacteroidia > Bacteroidales > VadinHA17 > SR-FBR-E99. The sequence continues at coordinate 20,322 of WOYX01000037.1, forward strand.
CTGGAGATACGGATGCCGGATCATAATCTGCAAGTAGGGTCGGGCAGACACGGTCGCCAGACAGGCCTGATGATGGAACGCATTGAGGATGTGATACTCAATGAGAAGCCTGACTGCGTAATCATCTACGGTGACACCAACTCAACCCTTGCTGCCGCCATAGCTGCCTCAAAGCAGCATTACCCCGTGGTACACATCGAAGCCGGCATGAGGTCTTTCAACAAGGCCATGCCGGAGGAACTGAACCGAATCATGGCAGACCACGCCTCCACAATTCTCTTTGCGCCCACAAACACTGCCTTCAAGAACCTGATGGCCGAGGGCTTCCGCCCGGAAAACATTGCGCCCTATACCATCAACAACCCAAGAGTATTCCTCACCGGCGACATTATGTATGACAACAGCCTCTTCTATGCTGACCTCGCGGAGAAGAAGAAGCAGGATTTCATGGAGGGTCTGAAGCTCACGGAAAACGAGTATATGCTTGTCACCATTCACCGCGACATGAATACCGATGACCCGGAGAGGCTCACCGCCATTTTCGGTACCCTGCTTGAACTGGCGGAGAACAACAGCATCATAATGGTCATGCCGCTTCATCCCAGGACAATGGTAGCGTTACGCAACAGGGCACCGGAGTTATATCAGGCCCTGACGGAGAGCCGGCACATCACCGTTGTCCGGCCTGTTTCCTTCCTTGAGATGATAATGCTTGAGAAAAAGGCGCGGCTGATTATCACTGACTCAGGAGGGGTTCAGAAGGAGAGTCACTTCTTCTCAAAGCCTTGCATAGTGCTTAGAAAGGAGACCGAATGGGTGGAGCTGGTCAAAAACGGCACCGTCAGGCTGGCTGATGCTGACCCCGCAAGGATCAGGGAGGCATGGGATTACTTCATGAACAGCAGTGAGGTACTTCAATATCCGGCCTTTTACGGCAACGGCAAGGCTGCCATGACAATGCTCAGGGAGATACTGGAGATATTCAGGAGCTGAGTCCGTCAAGAAGTGTCCTGGCCAGTGACTCCACGGCAGGCTTGTAATCAGTCAGGAACTCGCCGGTGACACGGTTGGCAATCACCACGCAGATAGTCAATGCCTTATGGTTGAGAAGCTTCGCCAGTCCGTATATTGCTGAGCTCTCCATCTCATAGTTGGTAATCCTCTCCCCTCTGAACCGGAATGTTGCAATTTTGTCATTAATCTCACTGTCAAACGGTTCGAGCCTAAGGTGGCGTCCCTGGGGACCGTAGAAACCAGGGGCGGAGATAGTGATTCCTTTGGTTATCTCTGCCGCAATGTTTTCAAGCAGGAAGGGGTCAGCCTCCACCGCATACGGATATGCAAGTGAGTCAGGCCACTCGAGGTGATCTGCGAGGGCATCGGCAAGCATGTGATCGATACACCATTCGTAACCTTCATAGAAATGCAGCAATCCGTCAAATCCTACCGCCCTGGCCGTGGCGATAAAGGATCCCGGGGGAAGGTCAGACTGCAGTCCGCCTGCAGTGCCAAGCCTGACGAAGGTGAGTGAGCGCAGCTCGTCCTTTGTCATTCCGGTGGTGAGATCAATATTTGCCAGAGCATCCAGCTCATTGACCACAATGTCAATGTTGTCAGTCCCGATCCCTGAGGATATCACGGAAAATTCCGTATCCCGGTAACTGCCCGTGACAGTGCTGAACTCCCGGTTGCTCTTTCTCACGCGGACCGTGTCAAAAATCTGCCCAATGGTCTCAACCCTGTCCGGGTCTCCCACGATTATGATCCGGTCAGCGATCTCATCCGGCAGCAGGTGCAGATGGAATATCGATCCGTCAGCATTGGTTATCAGCTCACTCTTCTTCATAAGTATATTTGGTTATTATTGTATTGGTCTAATGGAAATTGCATGAAATAAAATAATCATATCCATTTGTGAGTTGCTGCTCATGTAAGTTTCATCCGTAAATATATTGTTAACTACATTAATCAAACGGAACTTGCAGGGAATTTTGTACTCAATTCCCTGTATGAGCTATGCTCACGCAAGTTTCACCTCTCTGAATGAGAGGCTGCAAAAATACAAAAAATGTGATCAGCAAGAAATTCTGATCGTTTGTCTTTACCGCTGTTAAAGATTGTTAATATCTTGCGGAAACAGCAGATTCAGGAGTGAGTGAAATATATTTGCTGCCCGAACCTTATATGTCCTCATGACCTCCACTGTTGCCAACATCATTTCAGAGCGGATGAAGCTGATCATCCTCATCGCGCTCCTTCTCACCATTGCTTCTGTCAGGCATGCAAACGGCCAGGAGAGGAGGAGCCTGCCGGCACTGAGGATGGATGATCCCATCACCGTTGACGGGGCATTGGATGAGAGTGCGTGGGAGAAGGCTGTGGCGGCGACCGATTTTATAATTTACAGCCCCTATAACGGTGTTTTGTCACGTTTCAGGACAGAGGTCAGGGTTTTATATGACGATGATGCGCTCTACATTGGAGCCATGATGTATGATGATCACCCTGACAGTATTTTTTCCGAGCTGGGTCAGAGGGATGCCGGCGACATCAACGCGGATCATTTTTATGTTGAGATCTCCCCGTTCAACGACGGGCTCAACGGAGAGATGTTCAAGGTGTCTGCATCAAATGTGCAGATTGACAACAAACTGACTACGGGCGACAGCTGGGAGCACCAGGATACATGGGACGCGGTATGGAACAGCCGCACACAGATCGGCACCGACGGATGGAGTGCTGAGTTGATGATTCCCTATTCGGCACTCAGGTTCCCCAAATCCTCCAGCCAGGTATGGGGCATAAATTTCTGGCGTGAGGTGCGCCGCGTGAGGGAGACCTCTTCGTGGAACTTCGTGACCAGGGAGTTTGGCGGAACCATAGCTCATCTCGGCGAGCTGACGGGCATTGCTGACATTAAACCGCCGTTGCGCCTCTCCCTGGTGCCGTACGTCTCAGGTTACCTTGAGCACGGCACAGAGCAGCAGGGGGTGGGTACATCGTGGAACGGCGGCCTTGATCTTAAGCTTGGCCTTTCGGAGAGCTTTACCCTTGATGCCACTCTCATACCTGATTTCGGGCAGGTGCTGTCTGATGACCGCATACTGAACCTCACCCCCTATGAGGTGAAGTACAATGAGAAGCGGCCTTTCTTCATGGAAGGAACCGAGCTCTTCAACCGGGGAAACATCTTCTACTCACGCAGGATAGGAGGGACGCCGCACCTCGTTGGAGACGTTCATGACATGGCAGAACCGGGGGAGATTTTTACCAGCAACCCTGCAGAAGTAAGTCTACTCAATGCCACGAAGGTTTCGGGAAGAACGCACGGGGGACTCGGCATTGGACTGTTCAACGCCGTGACGTCAGGAATGTATGCTGAACTCAGGGATACGGTTACCGGGGCAACACGCAGAGTGATGACCGAACCTCTGACCAACTACAATATGATGGTTCTCGACCAGACGCTTAATAATGACTCCTATGTGAGCCTGGCCAACACAAACGTCATCAGGGCTGCCGAAAAGGATGAGCACTTCTATACTGCCAACGTCACCGCCATCGAGGCCCTTCTGAAGACCAGGAACAGGCTTTACTCAGCGTCGGCCGCTGTGGCGCTGAGCCAGAAATACTACTCCGCCGCTGAAACCGGCCTTGGTCATTCGGTCAGTCTGAATATCGGAAAGACGGGAGGGAAGTTTCGGACCGACTATGACTTCTCTGTTGTGAGTGACAGTTATGACCCGAATGATATGGGATACCTGCGCAGAAACAACGAGCTTGAACAATCAGTGGACTTCTCATACAATACCTACGAGCCCAGGGGAAACATAATGACAACCCGCAGTTCGGTTGATCTAAACTATGACCAGCTGTACAAACCGCGTGCATTTACTTCGGCTTCGGTCAGTCTCAGCGAAATGATTATCCTGATGAACTACTGGTCGTTTTCTGTTGACATGCAATTTACGCCCTGGGGTGAAGATGACTATTTTGAACCCCGAACTCGTGACATGTCAAAGTTCTATCATCGTCCTGCAGCATTTGAGACCAGCTTCAGGGGTGACACCGACAAGAGCAAAAAACTCTATGCCGAGCTCCAGGGTGAATACTATAAAGCCTGGTCAGAATTCAATCAGCATGGTTTTGCATGGTCGCTTCAATCTGAATACAAGGTGAACAGGAGGTTCTCAATCCAATACAGCCTGAGCATGGAGAGAATGTTCAATGACATAGGCTATGTCATGATAAACCCGGCAGATATGACAATCTTCGGGAGGCGCAATATCAAAACAGTAACCAATACCCTGTCAGGTGCGTTCATATTCAGCGCAAATTCCTACCTGACACTGAGGGGAAGACATTACTGGTCAGGGGCAGATTATGACAACAGCTACTTTGAGCTTATGGATGATGGCAGCCTGAGGAAATTGCTTACTCCTGACGTCATGATCAACAATGACGTCAACACCAACTTCCTGAATGTTGATGTAGTTTATACCTGGCGTTTTGCACCAGGCAGCGAGCTCTCCCTCGTCTGGAAGAATGCCATCTACTCCGAGGGGAATGTGATAGTCAGTGATGCTCTGGGTAATTTTTCCGATCTTCTTTCAATGCCACAGACAAACAGTCTCTCTTTGAAAATTTTGTACTACCTTGACTACCAGAATTTCAAAAAGCTGTTTTCAGCCAGATAACTGTAAAATAACATGATACAAAGGATTCAGACATTATTTCTGCTTGGCGTGGCAGTTCTGTCGGGACTGATGCTTACGGGTGATCTCGTGATGATGGACAGCGGAAGCGGTACTCTCTTCAGCATAAGTTTCATGGGGCTGGCAGAAGAGGGAGGAACGATACTTCAGCGTCTGTGGCCGCTCACTTTCCTTCTTGCGCTGGTGCCGGTGCTGGCACTGGTTGCACTGTTCCTTTACAGGAAGAGGTCACTGCAGATGCGTGTCACCATGATCGTGCTCCTGCTTTCCCTGGGAACATTTCTCCTGGGTGCATTTTATGTATTGATGTTTGACAGGAAGATTGACATTACGGTACTGTGGAAGGTCAGGGCACTCTTTCCGCTGGTCTCAGCCATACTGGCATGGCTTGCCTACCGTGCCATTCTCAAAGATGAGATGCTGGTAAAATCCTACGACCGGCTCAGATGATCTCCAACCGTTCCTGGTCTGTGATCTTCTCGCAGTAGTGGCATTTAAGCGCAACCGGTTTCTTCGATACAACCTTGAACCGCGTTGTAACCTTCTCGAAGTTGGTGATGCACTTCGGGTTCATGCATTTGGCAATTGCAGTGATGGTGTCAGGTACTGACACTACACGCTTCTCAACAACCTCGTAATCCCTGATGATATTAAGCTTGGCGTTGGGTGCAACCAGGGCAATACGGTTGATATCATCATCCTCAAAAAAGACTCCCGCGATCTTGATGATCGCCTTCTTGCCGTCGGTTTTGCTGTCAAGGTTGGTGCCGAAAGTGATCTGGTTGTTTATCTTGTCGAGGCCCAGTATCTTGATTACCTTGAAGAGGGTTCTGGCCGGTATGTGATCTATCACTGTGCCGCTCTCGATGGCACTGACGAGCAACTGCTTCGGATCATTTGCGTTTTTCATGACCTTCTATTTAAGTCCGAGTAAAGTGGTTATGATAGCCTGCCGGGTGAAGACCCCGTTGAGCGCCTGTTCAAAATAGTAAGCCTTGGTGTTGGCATCCACGTCGGTGTTGATCTCGTTCACCCTGGGCAGGGGATGGAGTATCTTCATGCCCTGCTTGGTTTCACCGAGCATGTTTTCATGCAGTACGTAGGCGTTTTTCACCTTCTCGTACTCCATCGGGTCCGAGAACCGTTCGCGCTGAACCCGGGTCATATAGATGATATCTGCCATGTTTATGACCTCCGTCAGGTTGGATGTCTCGTAATAAGTAAGTCCCAGGTTCCTCAGATAGAGCTTGTATTCATCAGGCATCATCAGTTCCTCCGGAGCAACGAAATTGAAGGAGGTCTTCCATCGTGACATTGCCATAAGGAGAGAGTGCACCGTGCGCCCGTATTTAAGGTCGCCCACCATGCATATGTTGAGTTTGTCAAGAGTGCCCTGCGTCTTCAGGATGGAATAGAGGTCAAGGAGCGTCTGGGTGGGATGCTGGTTGGCGCCGTCACCGGCGTTGATGACAGGCACCGTGGATATCTCACTGGCATACCTGGCACTTCCCTCTATCGGGTGTCGCATGACTATCAGATCAGCATAATTGTTAACAGTCCTGATAGTGTCATTCAGTGTCTCCCCCTTGGTGACACTGGAGCTGGATGAGTCGGTAAAGCCTATCACATTTCCGCCCAGCTTGTTCACGGCACTTTCAAAGCTGAGCCGCGTGCGTGTTGAGGGTTCGAAGAAGAGAGTAGCCACAACCCTGCCGCGAAGGATATCCTGAATAGGCTCCTTCTCAAATTCCGCGGCAAGATCAAGTATTTTCATTATCTCCGCGGTGGTCAGATCATCAATTGATACTAAACTTCTGGTTTTCATAAAAATGCGTTTTTGATGCCCGGGTTTGTACAAATTTATGATAACTGCTGCTGGAAAATACCCGGTGTTAAAAAGTATTTGAAAAATAATTTTCTCAGGTTGTGCGGATCCATTCTGCCTTGAGTCCTGCTATCTTGTTCAACCTCTCTGTAACTTGCAGGGAGAGGGAAACCCTGAACGAAACCTCCACCGATACCTCCTGTCCTGTGTAACGGTGTGCCGACTGTCCGCAGTTCTCTTCTTTCAGTACCTTCATAACGTCGTTCATCGCCTGGTAGGGGAATGTGATGAGCCAGAACTCAGTTAGGTGGCGTTCACTTACCGTGGTATTTTCAAGAGCGTCGGCTGCAGCGGTGCGGTAGGCATTTATGAGTCCGCTGACGCCCAGGAGTGTACCTCCGAAATACCTGATCACTACCACCAGTATGTTTGTCAGCTCCCTGGAATTGATCTGGCCCAGTATGGGTTTGCCGGCGGTGCCCGACGGTTCGCCGTCATCGTTGACCCTCCAGGTCTGCCTGTCAGGTGAAAGGACCCATGCATAGCAGTGGTGCCTGGCATCATGATACTCCCTGCGCAGCTCCTCAAGCCTCTTTTTTATCTCCTCCTGTGATGAAACAGGGATGGCATGGGCGATAAACCTGCTGCCCTTCGCCTTGAAGAGTCCTTTTGCTTCATAATCAATAGTTTTATAAGTATCGGAGAAGAGCATCATATTGCCGAATATATATAGTTTCAGCTCAAGAAGAGGGCCTTCGCACCCTTGAAGAGTGTAATCAGTCCCATTATGACAAGAACCACATAAACAATATTGGTAAATGTATTCTGACTTATTCGCGCCACGAGCCTGTCGCCTGTGTATAATCCGGCAAGAAGGGCCGGGACGGAACAGAGAGCCAGCAGCAGTGTCTCTTGTCTGATCAGTCCTGTAATAAGGTAAAACACCAGGGCATAGGAGACGGCGAAGAGGATGAACACGGAGATTATAGCATTGAACTTCTCCTTCGGGGTCTTCACTGAGGAGAGTATCACAGCCACCGGCGGTCCCGTAATGCCGGTGGCGCCTGAGAGCAATCCTCCGAGCAGGCCGCTGAGGGTCATGGCTGTCCTGTCAGATCTTATATGAAAGTCGACTCCCCTGTAGAGTGCAAAAACAATGAATATGATCAGCATTCCCCATCCCAGCTGAATGAACGCAGGGTTTATATACTTCAGGATAAGTGTTCCAGCCGCTACGCCTGCGCCGGTCCAGAGTGCCATTACTCCCAGCGGCTGGTTGTTGATCACTTTTTTTGAACGGCGGTAATAGAGGAGAGAGAATAAGAAATTAATCAGTGCTATAAAGACAGCCGTGTCGGTGACCGGCATCATGAACTGCAGTAGGGGCACGGCAACCATGGCAAGGCCGAAGCCGGTGAATCCCCTGACAACAGATGCCGTGAAGATAATCAGAGAGAGAAGTATGATATTGCCAACCGTTATCATACTACTCTTCGTACAGGGCCATCTGGCTGAATTCGGCTGTAAAACTCCCTATGGACTCATCCCATCGTGCGATCTCATCCTGCAGGGAGAGGCCCTTTTCGAGCACCTCACGCATGCGGCTGTCACCTGACAGAATGTCGAACGGCATAAGCCGGTATTCATACTCATATGGCGGATCCTTGAATTTCAGTGATCCCGGTGCGGATGTCTTTATTAAAGCATCAAAGAGGTGCAGGGCTGTGGCCACGGGCCTGAATGATGAGGCGTCGGTCACGTGTATCTGTATGCCTCTGCAGTATTCGCCTGCATATTTGTGAAAGGTGGGTATGAAGTCATGCATCCGGAAGCTGCATCCCGGCAGATGTCTGGTTCTCAGCTCTTCCAGTAGTTCCCGGCTGTTGACCCAGGGCGCACCGGTCAACTCAAAGGGTATCACCGTGCCGCGTCCTTCCGAGAGATTCAGTGCCTCGGCGAGTACTGTGCCCGGATAGACCGTCGCAGTCTCCTGTGAAGGCATATTGGGTGAAGGGAGTACCCATGGAAGGCCTGTCTCTCTGAACAGTGAGTCTCTTTTCCAACCCTCCATCCTGATGACATGCAGCGCGCATCCGGGCAGATGCTTCTCCCTGATCCACATGGCCATCTCGCCCATTGTCATCCGGTGACAGAGAGGTATGGAGGCACCTCCCACGAAGGTGAAGTACTCCTCCAGCAGCACCGGTCCGTCAGCCTGCACCCTGCCAATAGGGTTAGGCCTGTCGAGGATATAAACAGGTATGCCTGCCTCCGCGCATGCCTCCATGCAGAGCTTGACAGTCCAGATATATGTGTAGAGCCTGGCCCCGACATCCTGCAGGTCAACAACAAGCGCCTCAAGTCCCTCCAGCATCCGGGATGTCGGCTTGCGATGTTCACCGTAGAGACTCCGGACAGGAATGCCCAGAACGGGATCAGTGGTGCTTTCCCACTCGATCATGTTATCCTGTGTCTGCCCTGAGATGCCGTGCTGAGGACCGAAGAGTGCGGCAAGGGTGCAGCCGCTGCCACTGTGGAAGACTTCAGTGATAAACCTGAAATCGGAGGTGATGCTGGACGAATGGCACAGTATGCCGATTCGCCTGCCGCGCAGCCCTGACGGCATGCGCCGTGAAACGACGTCGAGTCCGGATAGTACTTTCATAACTGTGTAAAAATAATTAAAAGCGACATGGCTGCAATGACCTCATCGTCGCCTCATTTAAATAATTCAATATCTTTGCAACCATCCAATGCAGATAATTGTTTTTCAATCAAAAAATCATCATGAGATACTTTCTGCTTCTGATTTTATTGCTTTTTCTGTCTGTCGGCAATGTGACGCCACAGGAGAGAGTCTCAAGGTACAGGCCCACTTCTGACCCTGATAGAATCATATTGAATATCAGCGGAGAAGCATCTACCTCAATGGCTGTTACCTGGAGAACAGATACCACTGTCAGTGAGTCTGTTGCACAGATAGCTCCGAATCTGCCCACTGTGCGTCTCGCAGACACGGCAGTGACAGTTACCGGCACCTACACAGATGTTCCCGGAAGCGGTATTGTGTCGAGATACCACTCGGTCACTTTCACCGGTCTCACCCCGGACAAGAATTATGCCTACAGGGTAGGGTCTGGTGCCAATGCAAGCGAGTGGTTTACATTTGAAACTGCATCGGCCACACCGGAGCGGCTGACATTTCTATATTTCGGTGATTCACAGGGTAGCAGCTCCCTGTATGCCAGGGTGGTACGACAGGCATACCGGTCAGCGCCAGAAGCTTCGCTCATGATATTTTCCGGCGATCTTGTCGACGGAGGTTCCGGCGGCATACCACAAGATGAGGAGTGGGGTATCTGGCACGAAGCCGGCGGTTTCATTCATGCCGGGGTGCCTGTACTGCCGACACCCGGCAATCATGAGCATTATGATCCTGCAGTGAGAGGCAAACGTGACCTCAACAGGTACTGGAGGCCGGGCTTTACTCTTCCGGAGAACGGACCGGCAGGACTTGAGGAGACAGCTTACTATGTTGACTACCAGGGAGTGAGATTTGTTTTTCTTAACTCCGATGAGATGATGAGAAACGAATCGTATGCTGATAGCCAGACCCTCTGGCTGGAGGAGGTGCTGAAAGAGAATCCCTGCAGATGGACTGTGATGACTTTTCACCATCCGCTTTACTCCACCTCGGCCAAAAGAGACAACAAAGCTGTCCGAGAACGCCTGAAGCCGCTCATCGACAGATATAATGTTGACCTGGTGCTGACGGGCCATGATCACACCTATGCCCGCGGGCAGGTGATGCCTGACGGGATGGAAAAAAGGGGAAGAAGAGCCGGAACGGTATATGTTGTCTCTGTAAGCGGTCCAAAGCAATATCAGCAGGATGCAACTCCGTGGTGGGACAGGGGCATCACCTTTACACAGACCTGGCAGGAGATCACTGTTGACGGCAATGTGCTGTCATACAATGCGTATGACGCCTCAGGCTCCCTGGTTGATCATTTTATCCTGAAGAAGAAAAGGGATGACAGAAATCTCATCAAAAGCAAAACCGGGGCTGAAATCCTTTAACACTCAATAAATCATGAAACATACATCATATATTTTTGTCCTGCTTCTTGCAGTCCTGATGGCAGTTTCATGTCAGCATCAACCCGATAAGATTGAGATCTATGCAACGACAGACCTCCACGGAATGCTGTTGCCGTTTGACAATACAGAAGGTAAGTCGACAGGGCGTTCCCTGGCCAACGTTGCATCGGTTGTAAAGAGTAGGGAAAGCACAAAGATTGTTCTTCTTGACAACGGAGATATTCTGCAGGGTGACCCGCTTGCCTACTATTACAACTTCATCGACACCACCCGTGAGCATGTTGTTGCTGACATACTGAACCACCTGGGCTATGATGCGGCTACCGTCGGGAACCATGATATTGAAGCCGGACATGCAGTTTATGACCGGGTCAGGATGCAGTACAACTTCCCGCTTCTTGCTGCCAATGCCGTTCATGCTGAAACCGGGGAACCTTATTTTGAGCCTTACACAATCATCATGAAGGGGGGATTGAAGATCGCGGTATTCGGCCTGATAACACCCTCCGTGCCGCGATGGCTGCCTGAATCGCTCTATGAAGGCATTAGGTTTGAAAATATGGTTGAAACCGCAGCCAGGTGGATGCCTGTCATCAGGAGTGAGAATCCTGATATCGTAGTGGGGCTCTTTCATTCAGGCATGGGTGATGAGGACGATACCGGTGAGGATGAGAACAGCACCCTCGCGGTAGCTGTCAATGTTCCGGGTTTTGACGTTATTTTCTGCGGTCATGATCACAGGCAGGATGTCATGGAGGTGACAGCCGTGAACGGGGACCGGGTACTTATTCTGGACGGTGGCAGCAAGGCAGAGGCACTTATGAATGCAACCGTATCATTCAGCAGAAATTCCGATGGCACCGTTGAAAAGAAGATCTCTGGTAAGGTAATACCTATGGAAGATCTGCCTGAATCGCTGGATTTCATCAAGAGATACAGGAAGGTGTCCGACAGTCTCAAGGCTTATACCTCGGAGGTGATTGGAAAGTCCACTGCATCGTTCGGTACCCGTGACGCCTTTTTCGGACCCTCGGCCTTCGTTGACCTGATACACCGCATGCAGCTTGACATCAGCGGTGCTGATATATCATTTGCAGCACCTCTCTCATTTGACCAGGGAATCAGTGAGGGAGAGCTCAGGATACGGGACATGTACCGTCTCTACCGGTTTGAAAATTTTCTTTACACCGTCAACATGACGGGGGGTGAGATAGACAGACATCTCGAGCATGCAGCCGGACTCTGGTTTGACACCATGGACGGCATTGATGACTATATGCTCAGTTACCGTTACGACGACAGCGGTAAACCGGTAATGATAAACGGAACCGCACGGTTGAGAAGCCCATCCTACAACTTCGATTCGGCGATGGGTATCAGCTATACCATCGACGTCAGCAAGCCGCAGGGCGTCAGGGTCAATATCACTTCACTGGATGACGGAACACCCTTCAGCCACAGTTCGACATATACCGTTGCGGTGAACTCATACAGGGCCAACGGAGGGGGAGGCCATTTCCCCGCAGCCGGAATAACCAGTCTCGAACTTGAGAGACGAATCGTCACTGCCACTGAAAGGGATCTGAGGCACTACATGACTGAATGGATAAGAGAAAAGGGTACCATCAGCCCGGAGCCCCTGTCCGACTGGAAGATAATCCCTGAAGAGTGGGCTTCTGCAGCTGCTGAGAGAGAGAGGGAGCTTCTTTTTGTAAACAATTGAAATCAGACATAATAGATGAAATTTCTTATGAGAGAAGTGTTTCTGTCTTTGATTGCGATAATGCCTGCCCCGGCAGGTGGCGGAAGACCTAGCCACCGCAACCTTAATATCTTCAGAGGTAGCGGCATGGGCAGCACCGGCGGTGATATATCACGGCGGGAGGTCTCCGCTGCATTTAATATCAAGGGACATTCAGGAGTTACGGTGCCTGTATTTGCCTATGGGCCCGGAGCCATGGCCTTTAGCGGAGTGCAGGACAATACAGGGTTGTTCCATGATTTCTTCAGGCTTCTCTTCCCGGGCAAAAAACAGAGATGAGGGAACAGACAAAAGAGAGTGACGGCCTCAGCCTCCCGGTGGTGGAGGAGTTCTACTCTGTACAGGGAGAAGGGTGGAATACCGGCAGGGCTGCATACTTCATCAGGATAGGCGGGTGTGACCTCTGCTGCAGCTGGTGTGATACAAAATATGCCTGGGATGCGGAGCTGCACCCCCTGGCAGCTATCGGCGAGATTGCAGACCGGATCATGGAATCAGGTGCAGACTCCGTTGTTGTAACCGGCGGCGAACCCCTGATGTGGAACCTTGATCCTCTCTGTGAACTCCTCAGAAATAATGGCACAAAAACCTATCTTGAAACATCAGGGGCTCATCCCCTGACAGGCATATGGGATTGGATAACCCTCTCACCCAAGAGAGAGTCGCCACCGCTGCAGGAGATATGGCATCTGGCCGACGAGCTTAAGGTTGTTATCACCGATGGCACTGATTTTGAGAGAGCAGAGCAGTACAGCACCAGGGTAAGCCCTCAGTGCAAGCTTATGCTGCAGCCGGAATGGAGCCGCTACAATGAAATGACAGCTGCCATAACCGGTTATGTGAAGAGAAACAGCAGATGGATGGTTTCAATACAGGCACATAAATTCATGCATATTCCCTGAATGAGTACAAGAGCCTTCATACTGACGCTGCTTATGGTTTTTCTCAGCCAATGCAGTGTTATCGGCCAGGGTTTCCACACACGGTCAAACAGGGCCCTGCGCCTGTATGACACCGGCAAGAGAGACTATGACCTGCTCTACTATGACCGTGCAGAGCATAACCTCAGGCTGGCAGCTGAGGAGGATGACGGCTTCTATGAGGCGCACCTGCTCCTGGGACAGCTCTACAGCGACACCGGCCAGTGGGAGAAGTCGGTGAAGCACTATCGCAGGGCCATTGAGCTTGACTCCCTCTATTTTCCTCCTGTTCTCTACAGCCTGGGAAGGGCAGAGATGCGCATCGGGCAGTACAGGGAGGCAAAGAGACACCTGGAGGCATACCTCAGTCAGCCGAAGACTACTTCAAAGTTGCGGATCGATGCCGAAAAGCTGGTTGCCGACTGTCTCTTCGCACTCTCGTTTCCGGGATCGCTCTTTAAGGTAGAGCCTGTAAGCGTAGGGGATTCGGTGAACACTGCGCTTGATGAGTACTGGCCCAGCCTGACAGGCGACGGACAGGAACTGATATTCACAAGGGAGGTGAGACGGGCATCAGGTTACGGCAGGGACAGACAGGAGGATTTTTATATCAGCAGGTGGAACAACAGTGGGCACTGGGGCGTGGCGCGCAATGCCGGCGCCCCTCTCAATACGGCCGGAAATGAAGGCGCCCAATCCATCTCCGCCGACGGAAGATCAATGTATTTTACGGCCTGTGACCGTAAAGACGGCTACGGCCGGTGTGACATTTACCATTCGGTGTATGACGGCAACAGATGGTCACCGGGGGTGAACCTGGGAACCCCGGTCAATACAACATACTGGGAGTCGCAACCATCCATCAGCGCCAACGGCCGCATGCTCTTCTTCGTCAGCAACAGACCCGGGGGAATGGGAGGGATGGATATCTGGTATTCACTCCGCAGCAGCGACGGAACATGGCAAAAACCGGTTAACCCCGGCAAAGTCATCAATACCGCCGGTGATGAATTCTCGCCCTTTATATACTTCAACGGCAGGACACTCTACTTCTCATCCAATGGAAGAGAATCCTTCGGAGGACACGATATTTATACTACCGCACTGAACCCGGACTCAACCTGGACAGAACCTGTCAACCTGGGGCCGGCGGTAAACTCACCTGCCGATGAGACAGGACTTGTGATAGAGTCATCAGGCAAACGCGCATTCTTCTCGTCTGTGCGCGACCCGAAAATGGGTAAGGATATCTTCTACATAGATTTGCCTGAGATGATTCAACCTGAACCGGTATCCTATTTCAGGGGAACAGTCATAGACAAGGAAAACGGGCGTCCGATCACTGCAAGGTATGAACTTACAGACCTCACCGGAGGAATAGGAGTGATATCTTCAGTGACCGACAACAATGGAGGATTCCTTGTATGCCTGCCCGGAGGTTCGAGTTACGGTCTGAACGTAACGGCTGACGGATATATGATATTCTCAGAGAACTTTGATTTTGAAGAGGGATATTCTTCCGCTGAACCATACCGTAAGACCATAAGACTCAATAAAGTGCGTGAAGGAGAGCTGATGAGGATGTTCAATGTCTTTTACGACACGGATTCGTGGGAACTGCTTGAAGCATCCATGCCGGAGCTGGAGATGCTCCTCAGGTTTCTGACCGTCAACAATACGGTGGTTGTAGAGATCGGCGGACACACTGATTCCGACGGTACCGAAGAACATAACCAGCTTCTCTCGGAGAGGCGCGCAGAGTCGGTAAGAGAGTTCCTGGTAAAAAGAGGCATTGCCGCTGAAAGGATTTTCTGGCACGGCTACGGAGAAACCTCCCCGATAGCTGACAATATCACTTCCTCGGGCAAGAGACAGAACAGGCGGACGGAGATAAAGATCCTTTCAGAAGGTACCATCAAATAAGGAGGGCGACATTGCAAGTCACCCTCCTTCCTTCCTTCCTCTAGCAGACAGTCTTAGTGCTTCAGAAATTCAGATTGCAATCTTCTTTTCTGAAGAAGTACCGGTTATCATTTGTATTCCGGAACACTCCCTGACAGGCAGAGAGACAAATACCGAGGTGCCTCCGGCATCATTGTTCTCAACCCTGATTTTGCCCCCCAGCGTTAAAATAAGATTTCTGGCCAGGATTAAATTCATAGCGGAATAGGTATCCTGACATTCGGAATATTGGATTTCAGGATTGTCGGAAAGCAGTATTTGACTGCTGATGGGGAAACCCTGGCCAGAATCTTTGACATAGAAGGTGATTATCTCGTCAGAATATGTGCAGCCGATTTTAATGAACCCTGAAGAGGTGTTTTCCAGCGCATTTCTGAAGAGATTATTCATAATTCGGATGGTCCGTGAGGTATCCATCCTGATCATTAGCTTGTCGGGGAGGTTATCCTCCTGAATGAGCACGATGTGGTCCTTCTCTCTCTTTCTCATGAAAATCCTGAAATCAGAGGCGAGAGATTCAAACAGTCGCACGGCATAGGTCTCCCTGATATCCTCCTTTGCAGAGCCTGACTCAAGTACGGCAGTGTCAAAGAAGTTTTCAAAAAGTCCGATCAACTGTTCACATGACGTAATTATCTGTTGGGAAAACTCGCGTTTTTCTTCTTCGGTAAAATTGGAATTGTTCAGCAGATAGGAGAATGCTACTATAGAGTTCATCTGTGTTCTCACTTCATGTGAGACACCGGCAAGCAGTTGTGGCTTATATAGCATTTGCTTCATCTTTTCCTCCTCTTTCGTCCCGGTCACCACTCTGTTACTGTAAACACTATTGCGAAGCAATTCAAACATAATCGTATAAATGAAGTTAATGTATCCTTATCTGATTCTTTTTGCAAGCCTGGCTGCCTGTCGGCTGTATCTGCTTCTGGAGTCAGCAATCGCATTCAACTGGCTCAAAGCCTTCTCTTTGTTTCCGGTCATCATGTAGCATAGGCTGAGATACCATGCGGCATCTTCAAGGTAGAGGTTGTCATTGTGCTCGATGACTTTGGTAAAAGATCCGCTGGCGACCGGATAGTTGCTAACCTCCATGTTGGCCATGCCGTGCATGAAGACAGACTCCATGTTACCATTTTCGCTTGCAATGATCTGCTCAAGATACCCGATAGCCTTATCATACTCTTTGGCAGAATATGATGCAATAGCATTTTCCATCAGAAGGTTACCTGCGGTGGCGGCAGACCTTGACGCACCCGGAGATTCATACCTTTCATAGTATGAGGTGTACAGTTTTTCGGGTGACGGCTCAGGTCGCATGATAAAGTAAACTGCTGAAGTAATTGCGGCAGCCACCAGGATTGCAGCAGCGTACCTGGAAGTTCTCGCCGCAGCTTTGCGAAAGCCGCCTGCAGAACGCTTCTTCATCTCTACGGCATTGAGTTTTGCCCTCAGATCGAGGATCTCCCTGTCAGCCAGTATTTCATCGGTCCTGCGCCTGAGTGTAACCTCCCTTGCCAGGTCCGGGTCCTTCTTCATCTCCCTGTTGAGCCATCTCTTCTCGGCATTGCATGCATTGCCGCTCAGAAAGTTTTCAATCGTGTTGTTGACATTGATTGTCTTCATCTCTTCATATTATTATTTCCCACTTATAAAAAACTACTGTTCAGATAGTCATTTACAACATGCCTCGACTTCCCCTTCCGGGCATTACCGGCAACATACACAGATGTTGTCCCAGCGCACCAGACACCCTGCCAGAGGCAGGAACGCCTGACAATATGTTATTATTATGGCCGCACCTGTCGGCCCTATTATGCAATATCAGATCTCAATGATGATGGGAGGTCTGGTGGGATTGCCTTCAGCAATGCCCTGACGTCCGTTTCCTCCGCGAACATTAATCATTTCTTCATTTGAAAGAACAAAATCGGCCAGGTTTTCAATCTTCAGGGTTTTCATTTTGATGTAGTTTTAGTATTGTTTGTATTGTTTAATGGTTTCGTTATACTGTACATGTCAGAAGAGGGCTATTTGTGACACAAAAAATTCAACTTTTTTTCAAAAAAAATACAATAAATTGATTGTCAGGGCGATATACAAAGAGGATGTCGTGGCTCACGATATTACTATGTTTTATACTTTTACCCCGGGAAGAAAGAAGAACCGCCACAATGAGTCTGAGACCACACATGCTCACGCTGTTATTACTGATATTTGCCTTTTTTGCTGAGTTCCCGGCATCAGGTATTGTTGCCGGAGAATGGAAGGCTGGAGGGGAGCCGGCACGCCGTGACTCTGTTACGTTGAGGCTGGCACGGTTGAATGATGAGCTTGGCGCGTTGCTTTCAGAAGATCCGGAGACGGAGAGGAGGTCTGTTGTTGCCGCTGGAATTGAAGAGATTATTGCTACATATGATGTCGCCGATTCTCTGCTGCTCTCTGACGCATATTATTTTCTGGGTCATCATTATCTTCTGAATAACAGTTACAGCAGATCGAGGGAATTTTTTGCCAGATCAGTAGATTACAGGGAGTCTGCCGGCGTTTATGACCGCAGGCATGCCCTGGGCATCAGCAATATGGCCAGCGCGCTTTTCAGGTCCGGCGACTTCAGCCGTGCCTACAGTGAGGGTATCAAGGGTCTTCAGGCTCGCAGAGCCCTGCCGGAAAGTGACTCCTCGGCACTGGCAGGAAACTATCTCAACCTGTCAAGTATCTGTCTCGAGATGAATGATCCGGGCAAAGCCATTGAACTGGCTAATGCTGGCCTAAGGCTTGCAGCTTTATACCCTGGCAGGGTGTCGGCAGCACTTACCGCTGACCTTTACCAGGTTATCGGGCTTAGTCTTTACCGGACCTCGGAATATACCAAGTCGCTTGTCTACTGCCGTGAAGCTCTCAGACTTTATAATAAGGCCGGAACCGGCAAAGTCGCATCGCGGTTACTGATTCTTAATACTATAGCACAACTGCACAGGAGGCTGAATCAGCTGCCGGAGGCTGAGGAGCATTTCAGAAAGGGCCTTGCAATTGATGAAGGGAACAATATACAGGACAAAGCCCTTCTCTATATCAATTATGCAGATCTCCTGGCTGAGACAGGGAGACATGAGGAGGGGGAGAGGGTGCTGGCCGACGGACTGGCTGATGTGGAGAGAGAGTTCGGTCCGGACAGCCGCGAATATTGCATGATGCTTGTGTACTGGGCTGACTTCCTTAGTAAAACGAGGGGGAATGTCCGGAAGGCAATTGATATCTATGATGACTGCTTTGAATATGCCGACAGGCATCCGTGGGACTATTCGCTGAAGAAGCTTATAACTCTGAATTATGCCGGCACCCTGTATGGTGCCGGTGAATATGAAAGGGTTCTGGAGGTAAGCAACGAAACCAGGCTGTCTGTGGCGGAACTACAGGATGAGGGTCTTTCGCCGCTCTTATCCTATTCTGAAGATGAGATGGGAGTACTCATGATCAGGTACCGTGCTCTCAATGCTCTTGCTGAGGCTACGAGTGACAGTAATTATCTCAGGGAGGCTGTCAGGACAGGCAGGTTGATAGTCTCGCTTTATGACCGCCTGAGGCTTGAGATGAGCGAGGATGAGAGCCGTACCAGACTCAGCGCCTTCTCGCGCGAGGTTTACACAGGGATAATTGAAAACTATTTTCAGCTCTACGAGCGGGACAGGGATGCCACCTCCCTGGAAGGAATCTTTGAGTTTTCAGAGAGAAGCAAGGTGGCGGGCTTCCTTGCCTCGATAAGAGAGCTTAATGCCGCAAAATTCTCCCTCCCGCCGGAGCTTGTTGACCTGGACAACGGCATCAGGCAAAAGATGGGCCTCTACAGAGAATTGATAGCTTCAGAACAGCATAAGGCAGTACCTGATACCCAGCGTATCAAAACATGGGAGAGTGTCACCTTTTCTCTCCTGAGATCGCGTGACTCCCTGGAAAGGATTTTTCAGGAGAGATATCCCTCTTACTACAACCTTAAATTTCAGGGTGAGGTAGCTTCGCTGAAAGCTGTTCCCGATGTGGTAGGCAGGGGAAGCAATCTCATCAGCTATGTCCTTACCGATGAGAGACTCTATATAATTGTTTCGAACAGTCGCCATACTGAGGTTATCAGGCGCGACGCCGACTCAACCCTGATCTCATCCCTTGTCCGTTTCCGGGATATGCTCTCGACTGTTCCGGCTACCAGCGGCTCACGTCAGCCGTTCAATGAGTACATGGATCTTGCCTATGAACTTTACAGGGAGCTTCTCGAACCAGCCGTATCCTATCTTAAAGGTGACAAGATTGTCATTTCGCCTGACAACATCCTCTCATATATTCCCTTTGAGACACTGGTAACCGAAGCATTCCGAAGTCCTGAGCTGTTGTACCGTGAGGTTCCCTTTGCCCTTAAGAGATACCGTTTCTCATACATCTACAGCGTCACTTTTACCTCAGAGACCATGGGCCGAAGCCGGAACCTTTCGAATAACCTGGCAGCATTTGCTCCTGACTATGACGGAATGGAGCTGGATGACAGTCTTCTGACTGCTTACCCAAACCTTCGGGGAGAGATCCGCAATCTGCCATATGCCCTGCTTGAGGCTGAAGATGCAGTGGAACAGTGCGGGGGCAGGGCCTTCCTGGGAGCGGAGGCCACGGAGGAGGCCTATAAGAGTGAGGCAGGCAGATATGATATTGTACACCTTGCCATGCATACCCTGGTTGATGATCAGCACCCGCTCTTCTCAAAAATGATATTCTCCTCATCGCCCGGGAACGCTGAAGACGGCATGCTGAACACCTACGAAGTGTACAGTGTCACTCTGAACGCGATGATGGTTGTGCTCAGTTCGTGCAATACAGGTAACGGGATGCTGGCCACCGGCGAGGGTATCCTCAGTCTGGCAAGGGGGTTTCTCTATGCCGGAAGCCGTTCGGTTGTAATGTCAATGTGGACCGTAGATGACAACTCGGCCTCAGAGGTCATGCGTTCATTCTACAGGAACATGCGAAGCGGGCAGGCAAAGAGCACTGCCTTGCGGACTGCCCGGCTGAAGTTTCTCCGTTCTGCTGATCAGACCCGCTCACATCCCTACTTCTGGTCTGCGCTCGTGATTTACGGTGATGATACCCCGTTGTGGTATGACAGTATCAGGCTCTATGCAGCCCTGCTCTTCTTCCTGATAGCAGCGGCAGTACTTCTTGCCATCATCTACAGGGTGCCCAGATCCTGATACTCGGGGTCGGTTTTGATTATCTCCATCAGTGCCTCCTTGCAGAGATATTTCTTTCGCCGCGCATAGGCTTCGGATTTCATTCCCATCTTACGGGCAATTTCCTCATAACTGTGCCCGTCACTGTAGAGGTTGAGCACCATCTGGCAATCCTCCTTCAGAAGGGCAAACGATCTTGTGACAATCCGCTCGAGGGTACGCGCATTTACCTCTTCGGATTCTGAAGTGTCAGCCATGTCGGTCTCCAGGGCAGAGAGGCGTGAAATGTACCTTAACTGACTGTTCCATACGTTCCTGGCGATGCCGAAAAAATAGCCCTTAAGGTCTGAAGTGAGGGCAAAATTATCACCTGTGACCTGTTTGTAGAGTATCACCACACTCTCCTGAAGCACATCATAAGCATCATCTTCGGAACCGCTGTTCAGTTTCAGGTGATCCCTGATCACCGGATAGTACGCATCATAGAGGTAGACAAGAATCTTGCTGTCCTGCCTCCTGATCCCATCAATGATGTCACTGTCCGAATACTTCCTGAATAATCCCAATAAAGAGGTATAATTGGCAAATATAGTATTTCTGGGGCCTAATTAAGAATAATGGCTGTGCAGCACATTTGTGGCGCCCTGCACCTTGGGAGTGACAATTATGAATATATTTACACCTTCTTAAAACCTTTCACCATCCGTTAATGTATCCATTTGTCAGACAGCATGATGCGATGGACTGCGGTCCTGCCTGCATTGGCATGATTGCCAGGTGGCACGGTAAGCGCATCTCACTGGAGTCGATACGCAAACGCGCATGGATAACGCGTGAAGGCGTATCATTGCTTGGGCTCAGATCGGCAGCCGTCAGCCTGGGCTTCAGGGCTGAAGGGGTGAAGATTCCCTTTTCAGTGCTCGCCGGCAAGATCCCCCTGCCTTGCATAGTGCACTGGCAACAGAACCATTTTATTGTTGTCAACAGGATCTCCGGGAAAAGGGTATGGGTAAGTGATCCTGCAGTCGGCAGGATGAGTATGAGCAGGGAGGAGTTTCTGAGGGGATGGTCAGTGTCAGATGATGCAGGAGAGCCGACGGGAACCGCGCTTCTGCTTGAACCGGGACCGGAATTTCAGGCTCTCAGGGAAGACCTGCCGCCAAAAGGCGGCTTTGCCTTCCTGCTGCCATACCTGAAACCATACCGCCGGCAGATAGCACTGCTTCTTGCCGGACTGGTGGCAGGCAGCGCCATACAGCTCGTCTTTCCCTTTCTTACGCAGGCAATAATTGACAGGGGTATTGCCGGCAGGGATATCAGACTTATCTACCTTATACTTGCCGGCCAGCTGGCCCTGACAGCCGGACGCCTGGCTGTGGAGTTTACCAGAGGGTGGATATTACTCCACCTGGGGACAAAACTTAATATCAGGATTGTGTCTGACTTTCTTGCCAGGCTGATGGACCTTCCCATCGCTTACTTCGACACCAAAATGAACGGAGACATACTGCAGAGGATAGATGACAACAGCCGCATCGAAAGCTATCTAACCTCCTCAAGCCTTGCAATACTCTTCTCCTTCTTCAATTTTGCGGTTTTCGGCATCGTGCTGGGCATATACAGCCTTCCGGTTCTGCTGGTCTTCCTGGCAGGAACGGGAATGTACATCACCTATGTTTCCCTCTTCATGCCTGCACGTGAACGTCTTGACAACATCAGGTTCAGGCAGATGGCCGATGCCGGCAACACAATGATAAACATCGTCAACGGTATGCAGGAGATCAAGCTGGCAGGTAATGAGGCTTCAAACAGGCGTAACTGGGAAGAACAGCAGCAGAAGATACACCGTACACGCATCAGGGGCCTCAGGCTGATGCAGTTTCAGGCTGCCGGCGGGACTTTGATTCATGAGACGGCAAACATCATAATAACCATTATCTCGGCAACACTTGTCATCAACGGCAGTATGACCCTGGGCATGATGCTGGCCGTGCAGTTCATCACAGGTGAGCTGAACGGCCCGGTGTCGCAGATCATCGATTTTCTGAAATCCACGCAGGATGCAAGAATAAGCCTTGAGCGGCTGTCAGAGGTCCATGCCATGGAGCCTGAGGATAAACAGGGAGAAGGAGAACGCCTTCCTGTTCCGGACGCGGTGGAGATCAACATCGAAAACCTCTCATTCAGGTATGAAGGTCCCGGCTCACCCTGGGTTCTGAAAAACCTGTCGATGGTGATACCTCCCGGAAAGATAACTGCGGTTGTGGGCGAGAGCGGATCGGGCAAGACAACACTCCTGAAACTCCTGATGGGTTTCTACCAGCCTGCCGAAGGCACTATCAGACTTAACGGGAATCCCCTTGAGGATTACAGTATAGCCTCGTTGCGAAGATCAACCGGTGTGGTAATGCAGGATGGCTACATCTTCCCTGACACAATACTTGGAAACATTGCTCCCGGTGATGATAAGCCCGATATGCATAAGGTTTACCGGGCCATTGAGGCAGCAAACCTCATATCTCTGACAAATACCCTGCCTGCCGGCGTAATGACCAGGATAGGGCCTGGAGGTCACGGACTCAGCCAGGGTCAGAAGCAACGGATACTTATTGCCAGGGTCATATACCTGGAACCCTCCCTGCTGCTCCTCGACGAGGCCACCAGTGCCCTCGATGCTTCAAACGAAAGGATGATAGTGGAGAATCTGGCCGGTTTCTACCGGGGCAGAACGGTGGTTATCGTGGCCCACAGGCTAAGCACGGTGCGTCATGCCGATATGATAGCAGTGCTTGAGAAAGGAGAGCTTTCCGAATATGGAACACATGATGAGCTCATTCGCATGAAAGGCACTTATCACAGGCTTATAAGAGACCAGCTTGAACTGGGAAGATAAATTGTATAGCTATTTTTTTTCTGAATAGGGTTCGTAATCGTCAGGCTGGCCCGAGAGACTGTCATCCTTCTTCGGCACTCCTCCCGGCATTCCGCCATCATTCTTCTTTTTGGCAGCGTAGCGCCGGTAGAGGCTCAGCACAGTGAGAAACAGTATTGCCGTGAAAATAATTATCTCTTTCTTGTCCATGGTTATTATTACTGAAACAGAACCCTCAAAGTTAGGGATTTTGGTTTTCGTTTTTGAGGTAATGCCGTATAAATAGCCCTGAGGTTTGAGTTTTACCAATTAATCCATTATTTTCGTGGTTTGAAAAAAACGGGGGATGCCGTACTATTTGTGCCGGCACGACGCACTGAAGAAAAAGGATTGCTGATGACAACTGAAGATCCGAAAAACTCTGTTCATGATGAACAATTCGAAGCTGATGCAAAAGAGCTCGAATCTGCGGGTAAGGAGAATGACAAAAAGGGTGATAAGGCCATCCCGGATGAGGATGCCGGAGTGAAGCCTGACGAGGCTGCAGAAGTTGCTGACGAAGGGACTGTGGAGGAGGAGGCCCCGGCTGAGAAGGTAGCTGAAGAAACGGCACCGGAGGAGGAAGTTGCAGCAGTTGAACAGGAGGTTGAGGAACAGAGGCAACCGGAGGAGAAAGCCACCGCCGCGGACAAGGATAAGGAAGAAGTGACAATACCGGAGGAGGAAGTTGCAGCAGTTGAACAGGAGGTTGAGGAACAGAGGCAACCGGAGGAGAAAGCCACCGCCGCGGACAAGGATAAGGAAGAAGTGACAATACCGGAGGAGGCGGCAGAACTGCCACCGGTAGATTACAGCGGTTTTTCAAGAAAGGAGCTGGTGGAAACCCTCGCGCTCATTGTCGAGAACAGGCCTCCTTCCGAGATCAGTGACGACGTTTCCAGAATCAGGGAGTTCTTTTACAAAAAGACAAAGGCCGAATTCAACGAGGCCAGGCTGAATTATGCCAGGGAGGGCGGCAACATTGATGATTTCAGACCTGAACCCGACGAGCTGGAGGTCAGAATCAAATCGATACTCGAGGTATACCGTAACAGGAAAAGTGATTTCAACAGGGTACAGGAGAGTGAGAAGCAGGACAATCTCCGCAAGAAGCTTGAGATAATTGAACAGATAAAGGAGCTGGTCAACCGTGAGGAGGCGATAAACAAGACCTTCCAGGAATTTCGCAATCTTCAGAACGAGTGGCATTCCACCGGGATCGTGCCGCAGTCTGCACTGAAAGACCTGTGGGAGAGCTATCACCACAGCGTGGAGATATTCTATGATTACATCAAGATCAACCGTGAACTCAGGGATCTTGATCTCAAGAAGAACCTGGAGGCAAAGATCATCCTGTGCGAGAAGGCAGAGGAGCTGCTGACCGAGCCCAATGCCGTCACGGCATTTAAGCTTCTTCAGGAGTATCACGATCAGTGGCGTGAGATAGGCCCGGTGCCACATGAGAATAAGAACGAAGTCTGGGAGAGGTTCCGCGAGGCAACCTCCCAGATCAACAAGCGGCATCATGAGTACTTTGAGTCGCAGAAAGACGAACAGAGAAAGAATCTCGAAGCAAAGACAGCCCTCTGTGAAAAGGTTGAGGAGATTGCCGGGAGTGAGATCCTGACTTTTGCTGATTTCAGGGAGAAGTCGGATGCAATTATTGAATACCAGAAACAGTGGCGTGCACTGGGATTCGCTCCGAAAAAGCACAACAACAAGATTTATCAGCGGTTCAGGACCGCCTGTGACAGTTTCTTCGAGAAGAAGCGTGCCTTCTTTGCCCAGAGCAAGGAGACACAGATGAATAACCTGCAGCTTAAGACGGAGCTCTGCCTGAAGGCTGAGGCCCTGCAGGATAGCACGGACTGGAAAGAGACATCCGATATGCTCATCAGGCTTCAGAAAGAGTGGAAGGAGATTGGCCCCGTACCCAGAAAATATTCCGAAAAAATCTGGAAACGATTCCGCAAGGCATGCGATACCTTCTTTACCCGCAAGTCGGAGTTTCTTGCCGGCAGGGAGACCTCCTATGAAGAAAACCTGCAGGCCAAGCTTGCGCTCCTTGAGGAGTTGGAGGCGTTTGATCCAGGTGATGACAGCAAAGCCGCCTTTGAGAAGCTGAAGGAGATTCAGAAAAGCTGGATGGAGATAGGGTATGTTCCGATCGACAAGAAAGATGAGATCGCACACAGGTACAAGGATGCCCTCAACAAGCAGTTTGACAAGCTTAAGCTTGAGGACGGGGATAAGAATATTCTGAGATACCGCAGCAAGGTAGACAGTGCCAGGTCAAACCCCAGGGCAGCAAGAAAAGTGCGCGCAGAGCGCGAGAAGTTCTACAGCAAGATCAAGCAGCTTGAGAGTGACATAGTTCTGTGGGAAAACAATATCGGCTTCTTCGCCAAGTCAGCGAACGCTGACACCATGATCAAAGAGGTGGAGGAGAAGATTGCTGAGGCTAAGAAGAACATAAAGATACTCGAAGAGAAGATGAAGCTCATTGACAGCTCGATTGATGAGTAAGCCTCCTGTCTCCCGAAACATGATATACAGAAGAAGTGACTGAAGTAAAGTATATTTTTGTGACCGGCGGCGTCACGTCGTCACTGGGCAAAGGCATTATCTCCTCCTCTCTTGCCAAGCTGCTTCAGGCACGCGGTTACAGTGTTACCATCCAGAAGCTTGATCCCTACATCAATGTAGACCCGGGAACCCTCAATCCCTATGAACACGGTGAGTGTTTCGTGACAGTCGACGGAGCGGAGACAGACCTCGATCTCGGGCATTATGAGCGTTTTCTTGATGTTCCCACATCTCAGGCCAACAATGTGACCACTGGCAGAATTTACCAGTCAGTGATAAACAAGGAGCGCAAGGGTGACTACCTCGGCAAGACCGTACAGGTTATACCTCACATCACTGATGAGATAAAGCGCCGCATCAAAATGGTAGGATCCGGGGGCAAATACGATATTGTCATCACCGAGATTGGAGGGACGGTAGGCGACATTGAGTCGCTTCCCTATATCGAAGCTGTGAGGCAGCTGAGATGGGAACAGGGACAGCACAACTGCATAGTGATACATCTTACGCTTGTGCCTTTTCTCCATGCTTCCGGCGAGCTGAAGACAAAGCCGACACAGCACTCTGTAAAGATGCTACTTGAAGAGGGTATCCAGCCCGACGTGCTTGTGCTCAGGACGGAGCACAGTCTCACGGAAGATTTAAGGAAGAAGGTGGCGCTTTTCTGCAATATGGAGCCCGGTGCCGTGGTGGAATCGATAGATGTATCGACTATCTACGAGGTGCCCATCAGAATGCAGGAGGAGATGCTTGACCTGACAGTGCTTCGCAAGCTGGGCATGCCTCCGGGAAATGAGCCGGCACTTGATGAGTGGAAGGAGTTTCTTTACAAGCTGAAGAACCCTGCATACAGTGTGAAGATAGCCCTGGTTGGGAAATATGTTGAACTGCCTGATGCCTATAAATCGATCTCTGAATCGTTCGTCCATGCCGGGGCTGCAAACAATGCCTCTGTGGATCTGACATTCATTCACTCAGAGGAGATTGAAGAGGGAAATTTTACCGAGAAGCTGTCCGGATATGACGGTATAGTTGTGGCTCCGGGCTTCGGGTCAAGAGGCATCGAAGGTAAGATATTAACTGCAAAATATGCCCGCACGAATGATATTCCGTTCCTTGGCATATGCCTCGGGATGCAGTGTGCGGTAATTGAATTCGCCCGCAATGTCCTGGGGCTTGAGGGTGCCCATTCCACGGAGATAAATCCGAAGGCAAGGCATCCGGTCATTGACCTGATGGAGGAGCAAAAGAGTGTGACCGAAAAGGGAGGCACCATGAGGCTTGGCAGCTATAAGTGCGAGATATTGCATGGTTCTGAGGCATGGAAATGCTACAGGAAGAAAGAGATTACGGAACGTCACCGGCACAGGTATGAATTCAACAGTAAATACCTTACCGAATTCAAAAATGCCGGAATGATTCCGAGCGGAACAAATCCGGAGTCAGGACTCGTGGAGATAATGGAGATCCCGTCGAACAGGTGGTTTGTGGGTGTTCAGTTCCATCCGGAATACAGCAGCACGGTACTAAGACCGCATCCTCTCTTCACCGGATTCGTGAAGGCATGCATCAATACTGATAATAAATTATAAACTGGGGACGAATCAATAATGGACAAGAATACAGTAACCGGCATCATTCTCATCTTTGTTATCTTTCTCGGATTCAGCCTGTACAACAATCACAGGACTGGCAAGTTCTTCGAGGCAGAGACTGAATATGCCGACTCTCTATATAATGCCGGCAATTATGATGAGGCCAGGGAGGCATATATCAGAGCCCTGGGCTACAGGCCTAAGGATGAGGCGACAAAAGGGAAGGTGATTGAGCTCAACAGCATGCTGGGGCTCAGTAAAGCAGCCCGGGAAAGTGCTGATGTCACTGCGCCTCCTGACAGTTCATCACTGAAGGCAGCGGGCAGAGAACAGGCAGAGGCTGTTACTGCTGCTGCCGGTGCATTTGCCCCGGCTGTTGCCGAAGAGAATGAGTTTTATATCATCGAAAATAATGTGATGGTCATGACCCTCTCCTCCAGGGGAGGGAAAGTCTATTCCGTTATGCTTAAGGACTATCAGAGGTATGACTCTCTGCCTGTTGTGCTGTTCAGCGGCGACTCCACAGTCTTTGGATATAAATTCTTTACCCTCGACAATAAGCTTGTCATCACGGATGCACTGACGTTCACGCCACTGGAGTATGACGGGCCGCTCATTGCCGAAGAGGAACCGGTAAGCATGACAATGAGACTTGATGCCGGCAACGGAGCCTATATAGATTATATATATACGGTAAAGCCCGATGATTACATGATCGGGTTTGAAACGAGATTCAATGCCATGGGGTCAGTCATTCCGGCCAATACCACCTCACTGGCACTCGACTGGAAGATGTACCTGCCCCAGCAGGAGAAGGGCAGACAGAACGAGGATATGTACACCGGCTTGAAATACAAGGTCTACCAGGAGGGTGTGGTGAATGTAGGAGGAGCAAGGCAGAGGCAGAAAAAGGATGTGGTGACTGAAAATCTGATGAGGACCGACTGGATAGCCTACAAGGATCAGTTCTTCTCCTCGGTGATCATCGCCGACGGATTTTTCCTCAATGCATCGGTTTCATCAACAAATGCCGATCCCACCTCCAGATATCTAAGGTTCTTTGAGTCGGAGATAGGGGTTCCCTATACCCATGGTGACACAACTTCGGTTAAGATGAGGATGTACTTCGGGCCCAACAGCTTCAACCTGCTGAAGGAATATGATATTCAGCTTGAGGAACTGGTGTTCCTTGGCAGAAACATCATCAGGTGGATCAACCAGTTTATCATCATTCCCATATTTAACCTGCTGGACAATTTTATTGTCAACTACGGTCTCATTATTCTCATTCTGACGCTGCTGATCAAGATCGCACTCTTCCCCCTGACCCACAGGTCATTCACCTCACAGGCCAAGATGCGTGCACTGAAGCCTATGATTGACGAGATAGGGAAGAAGTATCCCAAACAGGAGGATGCCATGAAAAAGCAGCAGGCGACGATGGAATTCTACAAGAAGGCCGGAGTCAGTCCCATGGGAGGCTGCCTCCCGATGCTGCTTCAGATGCCCATCCTGTTCGCCATGTTCCGCTTTTTCCCAACATCTATCGAGCTGCGGCAGCAGTCGTTTCTATGGGCAAAGGACCTCTCCACCTATGACAGTATCCTTGACCTGCCGTTTACCATTCCTATGTATGGCGACCATGTGAGTCTCTTCACCATTCTGATGACCGTCTCCACAATCATCTCAACGAAGTTCACCAATCCTTCCAGCGGCCAGGAACAGATGCCGGGGATGAAGACCATGATGTACATGATGCCTGTCATGTTCATGCTTATCCTCAATAACTTTTCTGCAGGGCTTACCTACTACTATTTCCTTGCCAACGTGATAACCATTATTCAGACGCAGGTTTCGGGCAGGTTTGTAAATGAGGCCGAAATCCTGAAAAAGATAGAGGAAAACAAGAAGAAACCGGTAAAAAAATCGAAGTGGCAGCAACGGCTTGAGGAAGCACAGAAACAGAGCGGCTACAGGGTCCCTAAAAAAAGGTAGTGCAAAAAAGTGCTATTCAGCATTTTTTTAAATAATTTGGTTTCTAAAACAATTTTTTGAGCTAATTTAGTCCTGAATTAGTTCTTTAAATATTTTTTAAAATGGGGAAGAAGGTAAAAAACAAAGACATTGCCGCAAGACTAGGTCTTTCGGGCACGTTGGTATCATTGGTGCTGAATAATAAGGCCGATCAGCACGGAATCAAGAAAGAGACACAGGAGCGGGTTCTTGCAGTTGCAAGGCAGATGGGCTATTTCAGCGCAGCAGCCGAGAAGGGTGAGACAGTCCCGGCGGAGGAAAAGCCGGGGATCATCGGGATGATTGTTCCCTCAATGAATGATCCTTTCATTTATGAGATCACTCCGTATCTTCAGAAGGCATTTTCAAGCATAGGCCTCGGGTTCTCGGTCTTCACCAGGGATCCTGACGACATGCGTTTCAACAGACTTATAACCTCACTGAAGAAGTTCTTCAGCGGGATGATTCTTGTAGGCAGTGCTGCGGATGATAGTGTGGTGAGGGCTCTGAACAGGGATTCATACCCGATGGTTCTTCTTGAAAAGCGGATGAAAAGAATGAGGGTAAACACCGTATGCACGGACAGGATAGCCGGTGCTGCTCTTATGACGCAGCATCTCACCTCTCTCGGACTTAAGAACCTGCTGATCGTTTCAGGTGAAGATACTGCATCATACGACAAGGAGATGCTTGATGAGCTTAAGGCAGCCACCAAGAAATCGAAGAATTATGATTCGGTACATTTTACGGTTGCCCGGTTGCCAAAGGCGGGAGAGAAGTTTGATTTCGCCTCCATAGAGAATTTTTTAAGGCCGCCGCACCGCAGCGATGCGATCATGGTGATCAACTCGCCACTGGTCTTTCCGCTTTACCAGGCACTGCAGGAAAAGAACATCCGCATACCTCAGGATGTTGCACTGGTATCGATGGAAGACGGCATTGGGTTTGACCTTATCGGCACACCGGTGACAAGGCTGCGCAGGCCTCTCTCTGCAATGTCTCTGAAGGCTGCCAATATCATCTGGTCAGAAGTGAAAAACCAGGGCAGGAGCAAATACAAGCGCCAGGTGAACATGTCTCCGGAACTTGTCATCAGAAGCAGCTGCGGCTCCTACGCAAAATAGATTTCAATGAGACGGATCTTCAGGCTGCAGGCTCTGATCGCCATGGCAGTGTTGCTCTCTTGCAGCAACAGCAACCTTATTGTCGATAAGTCAGTAATGGATGAGCTCGCCTATGATTACGGCTCCCGCTCTGAAGCATATTCCTCAGTGCGCGGCGATCTCTTTGCCATGGCAGACACCCTCGGTAATGATGCCCTTAAGGATGCCGTTCGTTTCCTTCTGGCATACATGCCTCTGAGTGACCTCTCCGTCGTTGGACCCGAATATGTGGCGGATCATGCCGCCGCCGCCCTTCGCACCAGGGAGGAGATGCCCTGGGGGCCGGAGATTCCGGCTGATGTTTTCCTTCATTTTGTCTTGCCACCAAGGGTCAATAATGAAAACCCTGACAACTTCAGGCTGGTCTGTTATGACGAGCTGAAAGAGCGGGTTGAAGGCCTGGAAATGATTGAGGCAGCTCTGGAGATAAACCGGTGGTGCCAGGAGAAGGTGTCATACCAGGCTGCCGACTCACGTACTTCAGCTCCTCTGGCAACGATGCTCTCCGCCCGCGGACGCTGCGGCGAGGAGTCGACTTTCACGGTCTCGGCCCTGCGCACGGTGGGCATACCGGCACGGCAGGTATATACTCCGCGGTGGGCCCATACTGATGACAACCACGCCTGGGTGGAGTTCATGGCTGCAGGAGAATGGCACTATCTGGGGGCCTGCGAACCTGAACCGGTGCCTGATAGAGGCTGGTTCACCGAGCCGGCAAGAAGAGCCATGCTGGTCCATACCAAGGCCTTTGGCAGATACAGAGGCCCTGAGAAGGTGATAAGGGAAGAGCCTCTCTTTGCAGAGATCAATACGCTTGACAGATATGCTGTGACAAGAGAATTGAGGGTAAGGGTTACTGACAGTGCCGGAATGCCGGTACCGGAGGCTGAGGCAGGGTACATGATTTACAACTATGCTGAGTTTTACCCGCTGGCCAGGCTGAAGTGCAACAACTCGGGAGAATGCTCACTGACAACGGGAATGGGGTCACTGCTCATCTGGGCCGGTGACGGATACCGATACGGGTTCACTCTTGCCTCCCCGGCAGATACACTGGCAGTAGTCTCCATATCATCAAAACAGAGGGAAGAAACGGTCAGCCTCGACATCTCGGTGCCGCCAGCCCTGACTCCTCTGCCTGGCATTGACGGGGAACTGGTGCGGCAGAACAATATTGCCGTCAGAAGGGGAGACAGCATACGAAACGCTTATGTCAGCTCATGGATGAAGGATGTGTCAGTGGAAGAGCTGGCTGCCGGAGCCGGGGTTGCTCCCGAAAGGGTGAGGGAGATACTCAATGCATCAATGGGTAATTACAGGTCTATCGCTTACTTCCTCTCTTCATCTGAAGGCAGGGGAGAGCTGGCAATGAGACTGCTTGAGAATATCTCTTCCAAGGACCTCCGCGACACGCCGGCAGAGGTGCTCTCAGATCATCTTGTGAATGCACCGGAACAGTATCCGGATATTGACACAGGCATATATTACAGGTATCTGCTTTCTCCCCGTATCTCCACGGAGATTCTATCTCCCTTCAGGAGCGCCCTCAGGGATATTCCCTCCGGAATGAGGGAAAAATTCATGTCTGATCCTTCGTGCATCACCGGATGGATTGATACTGCCATCACAATCACCGAAAGTGAAAACCATTACGGTACTCCTCTTACACCCGGCGGAGTGCTGAGAATGCGACGTGCTGACAGCCACTCCCGCAGCATCTTTGCGGTGGCCCTGTGCAGGAGCGTCGGAATCCCTGCCAGGCTGGAACCGGGAACAGGGAGGCCTCAATACCATGCTGACAGGGTGTGGCATGACATGTGGTTTGCTGATGAAATAAAACCATCAGGGTCTGTTGGTTACATCACCTTTAGTTCTGACCGGGATGACCCGGTGCCGGAATACCACGTTCATTTTTCCCTGGCAAGGATAGAAAATGGAAAGTACAACACCCTCAATTACGGGTACGGAACAAAGGTGAATGAGATATCAAAACTTATTCCCCTGGATCCCGGAATGTATATGCTTACTGCCGGCAACAGGGATGAGAACGGTAATGTGCTTGCGTCGGTGACCTTTTTTACCCTGGCCCCCGGTGAGGAAAAGACGGTGGCCGTCCGGCCCAGGCCACTGGAAGAGACATCTGCACCGTCGGGCACAGCGGATCTCACGGGTGAGCTGCGTCTCATCAGCGGAGAGATGATTACTCCTCTCTCCGTGGCTGATAAAGGCTTGGTGTTCATATGGATAGAGCCCGGCAGGGAGCCTACACGCCACATACTGAATGATATCCCGCGGATGAAGAGTGAGTTTGATGCCTGGGGCGGATACTTCATTTTTCTCACTGACCCGGAGCGTACACCGCCCGGATTCACGGCTGACCAGATCAGCGGCACACCGGAAAACACACTTTTCGCAGAAGACAGTGAGCTGGCATTCATGAGATCGGTGCTTGGTGCTGGTAGTGTCGGGATGCCCATGCCAGTGGTTATCTGCTGCAACAGCGAGGGGAATATCCTCTTCTCGTCGGAGGGCTACCGAATAGGTACCGGAGAACAGATACTGAAAAAAATAAGATAGGCTGTAATGTTAAGAAAAACCTTCCTGGTTGCGGCGCTGCCGGTTCTGATTGCCGTCGGATGCAGCTCACCTTCACTTGATGATGTTACCGTATGGGTCGATCCTTTTATCGGCACCAAAGCACATGGGCACACCTTCCCGGGTGCCACCACGCCCTTCGGCATGGTGCAGCTCAGTCCTGACAACGGCACCTCCGGCTGGGACTGGTGTTCAGGATATCACTGGTCTGACTCGGTGATAGCCGGCTTCAGCCACACGCATCTGAGCGGCACCGGCATCGGGGATATGTGTGACATACTGTTCCTCCCCTCGATGCATGAATTCACCCTGGAACTGCCTGACAGCACCGCATCACTGGCAAAGATCAACAGGAGCCTCTTCTCTCACGAAGCAGAACAGGCCAGACCGGGATACTATGCGGTGGCTCTGGCCAACGGTGTCAATGCAGAGCTTACAGTAACGCCTCGGACCGGTATACAACGATATACAGCCGTCGATAGCGGAACAATGTATGTTCTTGTGGACCTGGGGTTTGCCATCAACTGGGACCGACCTGCCGCATGCAGCCTGCGATGGGACGGCTCCGCCCTGTCAGGCATGCGCGTCTCTCAGGGGTGGGCTGAGAGGCAGTACCAGTACTTCTGGTCTCTCTTCTCACGGAAACCGGTTTCCGTCATGATGCTTAACGCAGGTACCCTGGCAGGTGACATGGCTGTTAGCGGAAAAAACATTGCAGCTATTCTTGCTTTTGACATGCAGCAGGAAGATGAGCTGCTGATCAGGACAGGCATCTCGGCCGTCGATGAGGCCGGGGCAGCCGGAAACCTCGAAGCTGAAACAGAAGGGTGGGATTTCAACGATGCTGCCGCTGCCGCCGGACAGGCATGGCAGAAGAGACTGAATGTCATAAGGGCAGAGTCGTCAGACAGCTCCGTGATGAAGGTATTCTACACCGCTCTCTATCATTCAATGATCGCACCCTCACTCTATTGCGACAATGACGGCAGGTACAGGGGCACTGACGGAGAGGTGCACAGGACGGAAGGGTTCACCAACTATA
Source organism: Bacteroidales bacterium (assembly GCA_011620595.1). Classification (GTDB taxonomy): domain Bacteria; phylum Bacteroidota; class Bacteroidia; order Bacteroidales; family VadinHA17; genus SR-FBR-E99. Next base: position 54,725 of record WOYX01000037.1, read on the forward strand.
GCGTCTTTTCACTGTGGGATACATACCGGGCTGCCCATCCGCTCTTTACCATCACGGCACCCGGACTGGTGCCTGACTTTATCAATACCATGCTCACGATCAGGGATCAGCAGGGTAAACTGCCCGTATGGTCGCTGGTTGGCAATGAGACGAACTGCATGATTGGCTACCATGCCGTGCCTGTGCTGGCCGATGCAGTACATAAAAGAATATCGGGATTTGATTACGGGAGAGCCCTGGATGCTGCCATACACTCTGCCTCACTTGATTTCCGGGGCATTGATCATTACAGAAGCTACGGCTATATACCCTCGGAGCTTGAGAATGAATCGGTGTCCAAAACCATGGAGTATGCCATTGACGACTGGTGCATCTCGCAGATGGCTGGTGACCTTGGACATGCTGATGTTGCCGGGGAGTTTCTCCTGCGGTCACAAAACTACCGCAACCTGTTTGACACAACCATTCTGTTTGTGCGCGGACGGATGAGCGACGGCAGCTGGCGTCCCGGGTACGATCCGCTTTATTCCCACCATACACGGTCGGACTTCACCGAGGGCAACGGCTGGCAGTATACCTGGCTTGTGCCTCATGATGTGGAAGGCCTGATATCTCTCTTCGGCAGCAGGAAGTTGTTCCTTGAGCGCCTCGACAGCCTTTTCAATGTGAACGAGGAGGTCAGGGACGAGAATGCCTCACCTGACATCAGCGGCCTGATAGGCCAGTATGCACACGGTAATGAGCCATCTCACCATATAGCTTACCTCTTCTCTATGGCCGGTGAACCGGAGAAGACTGAAACAACGGTTCGCAGGATTATGGAGGAGATGTACACCGATGGGAGAGACGGGCTCTGCGGTAACGAGGACTGCGGACAGATGTCTGCATGGTATCTCTTTTCTGCAATGGGTTTCTACCCCGTCAACCCCGCTGACGGAAGATTTATCCTCGGCAGTCCCGCGCTGGAACGGGCGCAAATCTCACTGCCCGAAGGAAAAATATTTACAGTCGTCGCTGAGAACAATTCAGCAACAAGAAGAAATGTCAGTGACGTTTTCCTGAACGGAAGAAAACTTGACCGTAACTATATCACCTATGAGGAGATAATGTCGGGAGGAGAGCTGAGGTTTCTTATGAAATGAACAGCCCCGACATGTTTGTTGATAATTATCATCTGTCACTGATGATGTAATTCATTACCTTTGTTTCATTCTGGTGCTGCCGGTTTTTTCCGGCAGTGAAAAGGGAACCCTGTTTGAATCAGGGACAGTACCCGCTGCTGTGAAGCCTGTTCCGCCGTTTGCGGATCATTACAGCCGGAATTCCCGCCACTGTCTGCCAGCTGGCGGACGGGAAGGCCCGGTGAGTAGGGATAAGTCAGAAGACCTGCCAGAATGTGTCCTGTAACAGGGAGCTTTCGGGAATAAAAGTTATGTTCAAAAGGTCATCTGCCTATATTATCCCATTTAAGGTGAGCCGCAATGCTCTGCATGCTGCACTGCTGTCACTGTTAATTTTCGTGTCACCGCAGACCGGAGCGCAGGATATGTTCAACGAAGATACCGTTACCATCACTGCTGTAACTGTGACTGCCACTGCCTCGGAAAGGCAGACACCCTACACCGTTTTTGTGATTGATTCTGCCATTATGGCCGGCCATATGGAAAGTGATCTTGCATCACTGCTGATGTATGCCACTCCCCTGGCAGTAAAGCGTTACGGAAATCATGGTCTTGCTTCAGTATCGGTAAGAGGATTGCCCGGCAGTCATACAACGGTGAAATGGCATGGACTGACAGTCAATGCTGCAGGCAACGGATACACTGACTTTGCTCTCATCCCGCTACATGCAGCTTCATCGGTGAAGATCACCCAGGGTGGCTATGACCTGAGCGATATCTCGGGATCCATCGGAGGTAAGGTGGAACTCTCCTCAGAGCCTCTCTTTCAGACAGGGCAATATGGCTCAGTTGCGGCAGGTACAGGCAGCTACAGTGACTACACTGCTTCGGCAGTCACAGGCTCAGGCAGTGAGTCCGTCTCTGCAAGGATGAGCCTGTGGGGCGAAAAGGCGAGGAATGATTTTCTCTTTATAAACGGTAATGCCCCGGAAGGCGCAACGGAGGAGAGAAGGGTCAACTCATCTTGTGTCTCGGGAGGCGCAGCAACAGACCTGGCATACAGATCCGGCAGCTCCACCGTCGCTGCACACCTCTGGTACAGCAACTCGGAGCGTGAACTTCCGGGCCCGGTGACCACGGTTCAGCAGAATTTTGGCGAGCGGCAAAGTGACAGGTCACTGCGCAGTGTGATCAGCTACTCCCTGGAGAAGGAAAAGATCACGGCGAGGGTAACTGCCGGAGGAACCTCTGATGTAAATCTCTATTATCATGAGAATCCGGAATACAACGGCGACAACAGGTCGTCACTCCTCATGCTCAGGGCCGGTATTGCATATCGCCTGAACGGAAAAGCCGAATTCGGAATCAATGCCGGAAATGAGTACCAGAGTGCACGGTCACTTAGCTACTCAGACACCGAACGAAGGAATGTATTTTCAACTTCTCTCTCCGCCAGGTTCAATCCGGGTACAAGAGTTAGACTGCTGCTCCAGGCACGGCAGATGATAGTCACAGGCATGGTCATAAAGCCCGAGTTTACGGCCGGAGCTGCAGTGACGCTCTCACCGGACGGCGCCCACCTGCTGAAAGCCAGCATAAGCCGCACGGCCAGGCTGCCATGCCTCAACGACCTCTATTGGGTGCCCGGCGGCAACAGCAGCCTGAGACATGAAAATGCTACAGGAGGTGAGGCATCATACTCTTATGTAAGTGTGACTTCGTCAGGATTGAAGAACAGTATTGATCTTGCACTCCACGCCAAACGGGTAAATGATATGATACAATGGATCCCGGGAGTGACCGGAATATGGAGCGCCGAAAACGTTCGCAGTGTAAATGTGTACGGACTGGAGGGAAGACTGGGCTCTGAAATGCCTTTTAATGAGCTGGTAATATCTTCTTATCTGAACTATGGCTTCACCCGCAGTGTGATCGCCGCCTCTGAGATACCCAATGACAGGGCTGTGGGAAGCCAGCTGATATATGTGCCCGGTAATCTGCTTAACCTGAATCTCGGCCTGCGCTGGAAGATGATGAGGGCAGGAGTGACAGCACTGTATCAGGACAGGAGGTATACCACATCGGACAACAGTGAATGGCTTCCCCCGTCATTTATTGCTGATGCAAAGGTGGGAGCAGTGCTGCCCGCCGGAAAGACAAAAATCGGAATAGAGCTTGATACAAAAAATATCTTCAACAGCTCTGCGGAAAGCGTTCGCAATTACCCGATGCCGCTCCGTACCTTCAACCTCAGACTAACCATAAATTTTACCAGTAAAAACAAGAAAAATGAAGAACAAGATTAAGTTACTGGCCTTCCTGGTGCCGATAATGTTCATCTCCTGTGAGAGAAACAATGCTGAGCCAGATCTCTTCCCGCAGGGAGAAGGAATGTTTATTCTTAATGAGGGCAATTTCATGGCCGGTAACGGAACGGTCTCCTTTTACAGCCTGGAGACGGGAGAGATATACAACGAGCTCTTCAAAACAAGGAACAGCAGGCCCCTGGGTGATGTTCCCACCTTCATTGCAACAGACGGCACCATAGGATACATCATCGTTAATTATTCAGGTACACTGGAGGCGGTTGACATGCTTACCATGGAGAGTCTCGGGACGGTTACCGGGCTCAGCTCTCCCCGGCAGATGGCAATCAGCGGGCGCAGAGCCTATGTCACCTCCATTGCCTCCGAAGAGCTGACCGTCATTGATCTTGATCTTCTTGAGGTGACTGGTTATATTGATATCGGCTGCACCAGCGAGGCAATAGTTATCTCTGACGGAGTACTTTTCGTGTCAAACTGGGTTGCCGGTGACCGGATTGTGGTTGTCGATCTCGAAACCGAAGATATCATTGGCTCCGTAACGGCAGGAACCGAGCCGGAGAGCATGGTGCTGGACAAAAACGGCAAGCTCTGGGTACTCTGCACCGGCGGATATATGCAGGATCTTCCAAAATTAGTGAGGATAAACAGCGTTACCTATGAGAAGGAGAGTGAAATGATCTTTGGTTCCGTGTCCGATTATCCTGCGTCGCTGACCATAAACAGTACCGGTGATACCCTCTACTGGCTCCATGAAGGCATCAGGAGGATGCCGGTCAGCGCGGTCTCACTGCCCGGTGAAGCTTTCATAGAGCCGGGGGAGAGGCTGTTCTATGATCTTGGGACTGGACCCGGAGGGCGGGTTTTTGTCACAGATGCTATTGATTACCAGCAGAAGGGCGACCTGCTGATTTACAACAGACGAGGGGAACTTGAAGATATTGAAAGGGCCGGAATCATTCCCGGTTTCATGCTCTTCATGACGGAGTGGTAAGTTTTTGACTATTTTTGGTGGCACAATAGAACAGATTGAAGGAAAGAGTATTCATAGCAGCGTTGTTACTATTCTCCTCTTTTGCGCTGAAGGGTCAGATGGAATTCCCTGTTGGCAGTGCACTCTTTCCCGACATACCTGACTGGCATGAAATATCTGTTGATCCCCTGGAGGTGGAGATATTGCGGTCACTTGACCAGCCAAAGGACCAGCCCTACAGGTTTGCCATTCCGGTACCTGTGGAGTTGACTCCGGAGAATGCGGGTTTTATTGTTCATAGGGGCAACGAGACTGTCTGGGTTATGCCTCTCTCATCAAAGGGAGCCCTGTCGCTCAATCTTATCCTGTCACCTTATAGACTTCCCGGGGGATCATATATCTATATTTATGACCGTGAACGGCGGGTGGTCAGGGGGGCATTTACGGCAGAGAGTGGTGCGGGCAGGCTTAGTATGCCGGTGATGCCTCTTCCGGGTGACAGCATGGTTATGGAGTGTCATTTCCCCGGCAGGTCAATTCCTGCCGGTGCCATAGGAATTAAGCAGGTGGCGCATGACTTTGCGGGCTTCTTTGAGCTGGATGATGCCAAGGATGTCTATTTCGGTCGGTCAGGAAGCTGCGAGACGGATCTCAACTGTTCCACGAATACCACATACCTGACCGCCTCACGGTCGGTAGTGCGCCTCCTGGTAGGTGGTGCGGAGCTCTGTACGGGTGTGATGGTCAACAACACGGGAAGTGAGTACAAAGCCTATGTGCTCACCGCCAACCACTGTATAGACACCCCCACCCTGGCAGATGAAACGGTATTCGTTTTCAACTATATCAGCCCCTGGTGTGACGGTCCTGACGTGACAGGTGCACACTCCCTGACGGGTTCTATACTGCGTGCCACGAATCCTGATGTTGACTTCACCCTGGTGGAGCTGCTGCAGTTTCCTCCGCTGGTTTACAGGCCCTGGCTTGCCGGCTGGGACATAACCACCTCGGTCCCCTCAAGCACCTTTACCCTTCACCACCCTGAGGGTGATGTCATGAAGATTACCATTGATGACAACAGTCCGATAACTGACTCTTATCCTGCCCCAGGATATGCCATCAACAGTTTCTGGCGCATTCTCAGATGGGAGCTGGGAGCAACGGAGCCCGGCTCATCGGGCGGGCCCCTCTTTGACGAGAACGCCAGGGTGCGGGGGACTCTCACCGGCGGAAGTGCCACATGTGCAGAACCGACAAATGACTTTTATGTCAAGATCAGCCGCATGTTCAATATCACCACCATCACCTCCACCCATCTCAGGCCCTGGCTCGATCCCGTCTCATCAGGTGCCACCGTAGCCGGGGGACGCGATCCCTATGCCTACAACCTGTCTCTTGCTGACACGCTCACTAATATGCCTCTCTCTGACCCCGGAACTGCCGATGCATTTGTCTCACCCGGTTGGGGATACTCAACCGGCAACAACTCTGACGGCCTGAGGAGATATGCTGAATATTTCCCCTTTATCGGAACAGGTGAGATAGCATGGGTACAGATGAAGGTGGCTGCGGTTTCCTATCTGTCGTCCATTGACTCGCTACGTGTTTTTGTCTGGAACGGCGGTGTCATTCCCGGAGCACTTCTGGCCTCACGCATGATCCGCTTGAAAGAGGTGAAGGCCAATGCAGAGCTGCAGATCGATTTCGGGCGGACGGTAAAGGTCACCGGACCCTATTACATAGGTTATGAAGTATACTACAGGAGCAGCATGATGCTGCCGCAGCCTCAGTTCGCCGTGAAACATTCAGATCCGTGGCCTCTCGACTCAGGCAACACGGCGTGGTTCAACAACGGAACCTCCTGGCTGCCATTCACACAGCATCCCACATTCCCGAAGTCAGTATCACTGGGCATCAGGGTTGTAATGGTTGACAATACAATCCTTAACGATATTGGGAATCCCGAACAGGAGATATCCCCTCTGAAAGTCTTTCCAAACCCGTTCACCTCCGACATCTGTTTCGAGCTTGAGGGGAGAGGCGTGACTGAGACCTCGCTAAGCCTGTGGGACAACTCGGGGAGGGTTGTCTACGCCGGAGAATACCGTAATATCTTCCCGGGGCTCCTTCCCGTGGAGCTGCCCTGGCTCGCCGCCGGCATATATCACTATAGTCTCAGGAATGATACGGTTCTTCATACCGGCACACTGATAAAGGCCGATTCCAGGTAATGAAAGTTTTTTATTTCATCACAATATTGGCACTGATCCTCTGTTCATGCCGCAACGGCAGTGAAAACAGGGAAAAGCAGAACGTCGGTCTCACTCCTGCCTCTTCCAGGCTTATAATTGAAGAGAAGGATAATTATTACAGGGTGGTGATCAGGGATCCGTGGCAGAATACCCGGGGGACTGAGCTTGAATATTTTCTCCTGCCACGCGGAGAGACCAATCCCGGCACTCTTGATGAGAGCAGGGTGATTCATGTGCCAGTTGAGAGGATGATCTGCATGTCAACCACTCATGTTGCCATGCTCTCGGCGCTTGGTGCCACTGATCTGCTGGCAGGTGTTTCCGGTCCCAACCTGCTGTATGATACTCTGATCCGTAAAGCTGTCGCCAGCGGGTCAGTCCGTGATGTCGGATACGAGGGAAACCTCAACAATGAACTGATTGTTGCCCTTAAACCGGACCTGGTGATGGCCTATGGTGTTGCGGATCCCTCGTCGGGTCAGCTGGGCAAGCTCTCATCGCTTGGTATCAGGGTGATCTACAATGCAGATTACCTGGAGGAGCATCCGCTTTCACGTGCCGCCTGGATAAGGCTCTTTGGCTTGCTGACAGGCCGGAAGGAGAAGGCTGACAGTCTCTTTGCCGAAGTGTCGTTGCGATACAGCGATCTCGCAGCAAGGGTCAGGAAGAGTGCAGGTCAACGGCCTGCCGTGCTCCTGGGCGCACCGTGGGAAGATGTATGGTATGTGTCACCTGCCAACTCATACACCGGAAGGCTGATTGAAGATGCCGGAGGTGACTATCTCTTCTCTGACCTGACTGAAGCCAATTCGGTTCCCTTTTCAGTGGAAGCTGTGTTCAGGCGTGCCGCTGATGCTGATGTCTGGATAAATCCCGGTACCGCGGAGAGCCTTGAGGAGATCAGCGTTGCTGACCATCGTCTCAGCCGCCTGCCGGTATGCCGCGAAGGGGGGGTATGGAACAACAGGAAAAGGATAACACCTGCAGGAGGTAATGACTACTGGGAGACGGCCGTGGTGCGTCCTGATATCCTGCTAATGGATATGGTCGCTATCCTGCATCCTGAGATGCTTCCCGGCTACACGCACTATTTCTACAGGAGGCTGGAATGAGAGATCGGTTACCATCCCTGAAGCTTTCACTGACGATGACCGGGTTGTTGCTGGTCACCCTGCTGCTCTTCTGTGCCGATATTCTGTTTGGAGGAACACCAATTGAGGCTGCGGATGTTGTGAGGGCTCTTTTTGGAGCCGGGTCACCGGAGAGCGAGATAATAGTAATGGAGTTTCGCCTTCCCAGGGCCCTCACGGCAGTCATCGCCGGGGCAGCACTCTCTGTCAGCGGGCTGCTAATGCAGACTCTCTTCCGCAATCCTCTTGCCGGTCCCGATGTGCTGGGCATAAGCTCCGGCGCCGGCCTCGGCGTAGCACTCACAGTACTTACTCTCTCACCTCTGTTTGCCTTCTCTGCCGACAGCCCTCTGCAGGGATGGAGCATGATCCTTGCAGCCTGGGCCGGCGCCGGGATGGTGATGGTGATCATCATGGCGGTCTCTTCCCGCATGCGTGACATAATGACAGTGCTGATCGTTGGTCTGATGCTTGCCAGTGCCATCTCTGCCGTGGTGAGCCTGATGCAGTATTTCAGCAATGAGGCGATGCTAAGGACATACGTGATATGGACTATGGGCAACCTGGGCAATATTTCATGGCAGCAGCTCAGGGCCCTGACCATTGCTGCGCTGGCAGGCATGATGCTGGCCTTTGTGATGGTTAAGTCTCTGAATGCAATGCTGATGGGAGACACCTTCTCGCGCACCGTTGGCGTACCTATGCGAAGCACGAGGCTGATACTTCTTGCTGCAGCAAGCATTCTGGCCGGCAGCGTAACAGCATTCTGCGGTCCTCTGGCCTTTATAGGGGTAGCAGTGCCTCATGTGGCACGACTGTTTTTCAGAACCACCGATCACCGCACTCTCATGCCCGGTACGGCAATCTGCGGTGCTGCGATACTGCTGGCGAGCGACCTCATCTCCACGGTGCCAGGTGGCGGACACATCATTCCGGTAAACACTGTCACATCACTGATCGGGATACCTGTGGTGCTGTGGATAATACTCGGCAAAAACGCAATGGGAGGGAGGAGATGAGGGAAAAAGGCGCCGCGCTTGCAGAGACAGCAGATCTGACGATAGGCTACTCGTCGCGCCGCCGGTGCGTCAGGGTCATGGAGCATCTCTCCGTCAGTGCAGGGGCAGGAGAACTCGTGGCACTCATAGGCCGTAACGGTGCCGGCAAGAGCACACTTCTGAGGACCCTGGTATCACTCCAGCCTCCGATTGAGGGAACCATCCGGCTGAACGGAAGAGACCTGCAGACCATCGGCAGCACCCTACTGCCAAGGATAGTCAGCTTCACCTCCACGGAGCCGGTGGCTGAACGGAATATTACTGTACGCGAGGCTGTGTCACTGGGACGGTTCCCCTATACCAACTGGATAGGTACCATGACGGCCGCTGACAGAAGGGCGGTTGACCTTGCTCTTGAAGATACCGGCATGCTGGCGTTTGCCGGTCGCAGGCTCGACAGCATTTCCGACGGCGAGAGACAGAGAACACTCATAGCACGGTCGCTGGCACAGGATACAGATTTGCTGGTCATGGATGAGCCGACCGCATTTCTTGATCTGCCTTCGCGATATAGCATCGTAAGCCTGCTGAGAAAACTGACCAGGGAGAAGGGAAAATGCGTTGTCTATTCTACCCATGACCTCGATACAGCACTCAACGAGGCTGACAGGATATGGCTTATGCACGGTGACGGTATCACCGAAGGCGCCCCGGAGGACCTGATACTGTCGGGCACCATAGCTCATGCCTTTGAGAGCCCCCTGCTCTCCTTCAGCAGCAAGGAAGGCACCTTCAGCTTTGTAAGAGGAAAGAGGAGCGGCATAGCACTCGAGGGCGACCCTCCCGCCCTCAGCCTGACTGAAAAAGCTCTGGGCAGATGCGGATACACCGTCGATCAGAAGGCTTCTGTGAAGATTATGGTGAAGAGAGAGAAGGAAGGATGGCAATGGACACTTACAGAAGGCTCAGAAATAAGATGTTATTATACATTATATGATCTGATGGTTCACCTGTCTGAAGAGTGATGCACTTATCATTTCCGATGACTCACCTGCCTGAAAATCGGTCTTACTGACCGCTGTACTTTCTGTATGCCTCAATGAATGATGACACATCTTCGGCAGCCAGCCGTTTGGCTATGATCTTCTTCTCCCTGTCGAGAATATAGATGAGAGGAGTGGAATCGACATTGTAAAAATGGTCAAACCGGCTCATCCGTTCCGGATCCCAGCCGTTTATCCAGCTGAGCCCGTTGTCAACAATGTATTTCTCCCATTTTTCCCTGTCGTGATGGGTACATACGGCAAAGACCTCTATACCCTTGCTCCTGTTTGCCTTGTAATAATCGTGCAGCAGGGGTGTGGCAACCTTGCAGTGTCCGCAGTCCGGCTCCCAGAAATAGACTATTGTATAGTCAGCCTCAACGTCATAAAGAGAGACGTAGTGGCCGGCAAAGGAGTTCATAAGCAGTTCCGGCGCCTTTTGTCCTATCAGGTTGGACCTCAGCCTGCTGACTCTCTTTTCCAGTTCTGCCAGGTACTCTTTCGTTGCCCATGGGGCCTTTCCGGCCAGGTATACTTTATCTGCCAGATGCACAACAACAGCGTCATGACCCATGATCTCACTCGAAGCATACCTGTTCATGATCCAGACGGCCACGTACTGGAAGACATCGTCATTCACGGCGCTCTTCCCGAGGAGCCTGTCGGCCTCCCTGATGATGGAGTCGGGCATCTGGATGACTACCTGCCTGAAAAACTGTTCGAGCCTGCTGCCAAGTATCGGACTTCTTATAAGTCCGGGTTGAGAGAAGTCGACGTTATCAAAGAAATGATCCTTATAATGGATGTATGAAAGCAGCTTGCTTACCGAGTCGCGGTTGGAGGTGCCGGGGGGGAGTATCGGAACATAAGGCTCGGGAGGAATGATTGACCTGGCGATTGCACCGAGAAGGGTGCCCTTGTTGCTTTCCGCAGTCTGATGAAGATACTCTTTCATCCTCTTCTCCCGGGCGGCAAGTTTTTCCTTAAGGAGAGCAGCCTCCTTCCCGGTAAGGCTCGAATCCCTTAGTCCGGCTGAGAGATTCAATGCCTCTTCCTGAAGTACCTTCCAATTTTTCTGATATTCAAGGAACCTCTGGTTTTCTTCTGAGCCCCTGAAGGAGAGTGTCGCTCCCGGGTTTTTTATGTCACAGCTGATATCAAAATGCTGGTCATCTCCCACGAGGAATTCAAAGAAAGTGTTTCCCGGAAGGACGATCATATAGACGCCGGGAGGGAGCCGGTCAGCACCTTTGAAGCTGCATCGGCCCTCACTGTCGGCAACCAGGCTGTCTCTGACATACTGTTGGGCTCCGACATGATATGCCAGTCTGAGGGTGGACTGGGGAGCACCGTCGACCGTGACGCTGATTGAGTGGCCGGGCTGCCCGTTCAGGACTCCGGTAAAAGACATAAAAGCAATGACATAGGTTGCCGCAAGGTGTCTGACGTTCATTTGTTGAGTGGTTGATCCTTTTCAGTTGTACAATTTTCCTGCCATAACCGGCTGATGCAGATCAGTGGTTGATGTCCATACGTAATATCTCTGCCTGACCGGGGCTTGTCATTACAGCCCTGAGCACGAAGTTAAAACGGTTCAGGTCGGTACAGAGAAAGAAATCGGTTGGCGGACTGAAATTGATGTTGGCAGGGTCAAAGAACCTTCTTCCCGAATCCTTTCTTAGTGCCTCAATCTCTGGTGAGATATCTCTCTCGTGACCCATGAGCAGGTCTCTGATATAACTGGCGCATAACAGGTCTTCTGCCGCTGACTCAACTGCCCTGTAACCCATGGCCACCAGGGTCACTTTTTCAGGATTCAGCATTGAGATGTATGACGCCACAGCCCCTGCATTGACAAGTCCTGCAGCAAATACCAGGGTGGCTCCGGATGCATGGACAATGCCATTTGTGCCGGCGGTGGTGCAGTGTATTATAGTTTTTCCCTCCAGCCGGCCGGTGAGCATCTCTGTAGGACTGTTGCCGAGGTCAAATCCCTCAGGCTTCATTTCATTCTGTTCTCCTGCAATAATTGTGTCCGCCCCAAGTTTATCCTTTAGGGCAAAGGCTTCATCAGGTGTTGCTACGTCAATCAGTCGTTTAATTCCGCTGTCAAAAGCATAGCATGCCGTGCTGAATGCGCGGAAGACATCGATGATAACTGTCACACCCTGAGCCTCCTGAGCCCCTCTGACGAACTCTTTTATGATGATTTCCATCTATAAAGTTCAAAGTGTGAAGATAACAATACTGTTTGAAGATGATTTCTTAAATTTGCCTTCCGTCAGTTACGGTTCAAAAACCGATGAGATCGCTCGATAAAATAAGCCAGGCAATCCGGCAGAGATCCCGCCAGGGTTGGAATATCCTTGCAAACAGCGTCAGTAGTTCGAAGCCTTACTGGGTGAGGCAGAGAAGGATCATCTATCTTCTTTACAAGGGCATAAAGAGAGACAACATTTACATAAAGGCTTCCGCGCTCACTTTTTTTTCCATCCTCTCTGTCATACCCCTTATCGCCCTTGCCTTCGGCATTGCCAAGGGTTTCGGACTTCAGGATGAGATGAGAGCTCAGATCATCATGCAGTTCCATAACCAGGAGCAGGTGATGAACTGGATACTTGATTTTGCAAACAACACCCTCGAGCAGACCAGTGGCGGATGGCTCGCCGGCATCGGGGTAGCCGTTCTCTTTTATACTGTAGGCCAACTTCTGAGATACGTTGAGAGCACCTTCAACTCCATCTGGAAGTTAGAAGAGACGAGGGTATGGTACCGTCAGCTGACAGATTATCTTGCCATCATCTTCCTGGTGCCCGTGATCTTCATTGCCTCCAGCACTGTGACGGTGCTTGCAACCACCAGGCTTAACGAACTGCTGAGCAAGTCTGACATGCTTGAGGGACTGAAGCCGGTGGTCTCATTCCTGGTTAAGCTCCTTCCTTTTATACTGCTCTGTCTGGTATCGACAGCAGCGTTTCTTGTAATGCCCAACACCAGGGTCAAGGTCAGGTCGGCCATCTTTTCAGGCATAGTTGCGGGCATAGCACTGCAGATCATACAGATACTCTATGTTGAATCACAGGTTGGTCTTACAAAGCTCGGCACCCTCTATGGAAGCTTTGCGGCCATTCCGCTGCTGCTGATTTGGATACAGATGAGCTGGGTTGTGCTCCTGATGGGTGCTCAGCTTTCATACTACATGCAGAACATTACCCGCTACGAATTTGAATTTGACGTTCAAAAGGTCTCTCCAAGGCAGAAGAAGAGGCTTACGCTTCTGGTGATGCATACGCTTGTCGCCGACTTCATCAGCGGAGACAGGCCGAAGGCACCGGAAGAGATCTCGGAACAGCTGAGCCTTCCGGCACGTACAGTACATGAATGTCTTGATCTGTTGAGGGATTCGGGATTGGTGACCGAGGTTTGGGATGACAGTGAGGAGAGATATATCTATCAGCCCGGGACCGACATCAACAAGATGACACTCTCATTTATTCTGGAGAAGCTCGAGACATCAGGCTCCATGCACAAGATTGTCATCAACAATTCCGACTACAGGAAGATAGATGCTGCCCTGACCAGGTTCGAGACACTGATTGCATCATCCGATGGCAATGTTCTGTTGCGAGACCTGTAGCCGGTTATCTGATTGAAAAAAGCATAGTCGCTTCCCCTGTCTGTGATCCGTGGTCAGAAAAACACGGTCGCTGTTTCTGCCTGTGAAGCCGGAAAAAAACTGAGGGCAGGGCACTCCGCCGGTTACTTGTTGCGGAAGGGAGAGAGGCGGAACCGCCTGACAAACCTTATCAGCTCCTCCAGTGAATTCCAGTTGTCAAAGAGATAATGAGGCGCATCAACTATTATCTGCCTGGTCTCGGGGTGCATTGACCAATAGCTGATAAGGTTTGACGCTCTGAAGACCCGGTCTTCAGAGCCTATCAGCGAATAGTCCCATACAAATCCAGTCTCCACCGGTTCCATCATCCTGTTGTAGAGCCATCTGAGCTCATCATGGAGCGACTTTTCCGAGCGTGACGGAATATTCTGCCTGTTCATCTCGAACCGGCTTCTTGTGCCAAAAAGCCTCAGATAGAACTTGCCCATGCTGTAATTCGATATGTTCTCGAGCATTGCTTCAAATATCCGGAGAGGTATGCCGTATTTGTCATCGGCGGCCACAGGAGTGCCGTTGATGGCAATTGTAAGGTCAGGCCTGATGCCCATCTTACGACTGTAATACTCAGCTGCCCAGACTCCCAGTGACCATCCAATGACGGTCACCCTGCGGTAGGTTTTCATCTCCGGAAGAATAAGCGGCTCGTCGGCGGAATAGTTATAAAACAAGATGAAATCAAACCTGTCTCTACAAAGATTTGAAAAAGCTTTTTCATCTATACCCCACGTCCCGAACAGAATAACCAGGTCCCTGTTATTCTCAAATCTTCTCAGGAAAGTTTTCATCGGCAGGTGGAAAAGAAAAAAGGAGAGGGTTACCGTGGTACTTTAAGGAACGGGCTTATGAGATAATCCCGGAATCTACTGTCTGATAAAAGGAAGTAACCTATGGTAGTCAGCCTATAGGTCCTTGTGAAAGTCAATGTCTGCAATACAATCCTATTGATTCCCACAGGTAACCCTTACTCTCCTTTTTTTATTTTAAAGCATTAGCTTTCGACAAAAATAACACTTTATTTTTCACAAAGCAAATTTTTGAATTATTTGTTAATGTATCTCCCGAAAGAGGGATTGTCATCCAATTTATTTTGCTTATTTTTATTGGGGATATCGGATCATTGGCAGGCACTGCAATAAACAGACAATTTTTATGATACCTGAAATTATTGCCATCAGGCACGATGACGGCTCAGGGTTCAGGGCCGAATGGATTGACCATGAGAGCAGTTTTCTTCATGTACACCCTGAATATGAGATAGTTTTGAATATCACCGGAAACGGTACCCGTGTTGCCGGTGACTCCGTCGAGATTTTTGATCATTATGACCTGGTCTTCTACGGTCCTGACCTCCGTCACTTCTGGAATTTTTACAGCCATGGCGGGGATGAGAGGGAGAAGCATGCCATTATGTGTCATTTCAGGCGTGAATCATTGGGAGAGGCTCTTCTCTCTCAGTTTGAGATGGCCGACCTGCGGCGTCTGCTTGATGAAGCAGGAAGAGGTATAGCATTCACTGCCGAGACCGGCAGGGCTGCCGAGGAACCGATGAGAAGGCTACTCTCCGAGACCGGAATGAAGAAGATGGTTAGCCTCTTCCGGCTCTTTGAGATACTTTCGTCGGCGGAAAAATACAAGTTTCTGGCCGGAGATGCCGCTGCCGGCACCCGTGATATGACTGACAGCAGGCTCACCGCCGTCTGTGCATTTGTGAGAGATAACTTTTTCAGGCTAATACCCCTGAAAGAGGTCGCTGCCATAGCAAAGATGAGTCCCCATTCCTTCAGTCGCTTTTTTTCGCGCAGCACGGGCAGCGGATTCGTCGATTACGTCAACCAGGTGCGAACAAACAAGGCCTGTTACTTTCTTCGCGAGACTGACCATCAGATAAACGAGATAGTGTTTGAATGCGGATTCGCTACCGTGTCAAACTTCAACAAGCAGTTCCGCAAGCATGCCGGCATGTCAGCTCGCGATTACAGGGCGCAGTACCGAAGCTGATCCCCTGATACGGTTTGCTTGCCTGAATTGATTCCGCAGATGACTTTTTTCATGCCGGCAGTGGTTTCTTAATGCTAAATTTGCAGTTAAACAATCAAAAAACAGGAGGTTTATTATGGGAATGACCATTACTGAGAAGATTATTGCATCACACTCCAAATATGACACGGTAAAACCGGGAGAGATAATAGATATAACAATTGATGCACGCGCAGCCAGGGATTTCGGGGGTGCCAATGTAGTCAGGAATCTCAACGAATACGGTCTGACAATAGCTGACCCTGAAAAAACACTTTTCACATTCGACTGCAACCCTACTGGATCAGACCAGAAATATGCCGTCAATCAGCATATCTGCAGGCAATTTGCACGCAATAATGAAATACCTCTTTATGATATTGATGCCGGTATCGGGACACACCTGCTCATAGAAGAGGGATACGTATGGCCCGGAGCCACTGCCGTATCCACCGACTCGCACGCCAACATCCTGGGTGCCGTAGGTGCATTTGGTCAGGGTATGGGAGACATGGATGTCGCAGCCACCTGGAACAGCGGAAAAGTATGGTTTAAGGTACCGGCCTCGGCAAGGATCAACCTTATTGGCAAACTGCCCGACAATGTTACCGCCAAGGATGTCATCCTCAACCTCCTGGGCATATACGGAGCAAATACGCTGCTGGGATACAGCATAGAGCTGTACGGCGAGGCTGTTGATGCGATGACCCTTGATGAGCGCATCACCATTGCCTCAATGGGAACGGAGATGGGTGCCATTATAATCCTGTTCCCACCGTCAGAGGAGATCATCAACTATTGCCGTACCCGTGCCAGGTCATCCTTTGAACCGGTATATGCTGATGCTGATGCCGGTTATGAGGTCACTGCGGAGATCGACGTGTCCAGTTTCGTGCCGATGGTGTCGCGTCCGGGCAAGCCTCATGATGCAGTACCGGTAAAGGAGCTGCCTCAGACAAAGATTGACTCTGCCTTTATCGGCAGCTGTACCAACGGCCGGATGGAGGATATGAGAATTACTGCGGCTATTCTCCGTGACAGGAAGGTGGCGCCGGGGGTTGTACTGAAGATAGTGCCCTCAACGGATGCCGTCTGGAAGCAGTGTCTTGATGAAGGTCTCTTAACCGTTTTCAAGCAGGCCGGCGCACTGGTTTCCAATGCCGGATGTGCCGGATGTGCGGCAGGACAGGTTGGACAGAACGGCAAAGGAGAGGTGACCGTCAGCACGGGCAACAGAAACTTCCCGGGCAAACAGGGCCAGGGAAGTGTCTTCCTGGCCTCCCCTGCAGTGGTGGCTGCATCGGCAGTGGCAGGTTACATTACAACCCCTGACGCCATCCCTCACGAACCGGCGAAGTTTGTAAAGACAACCTCCCGACAGGAACCTGCTGCCGGCAGTCACAGGGAGAAGAGTGATAAGAGACCGACGGTGATAAGGGGAAGGGTGTGGCTGATCGAACGAGACAACATCGACACTGACATGATCTTCCATAACCGGTACCTGGCTATTACTGATAAAGATGAGATGGGCCAGTATGCCTTTGACAACCTGGAAGGCTACAAGGACTTTGCAAAGAGAGCAGAGCCCGGTGACATCATCGTCACCGGCAAGAACTTCGGCAGCGGAAGCTCACGTCAGCAGGCGGTAGACTGCTTCGTCTCCCTGGGTGTACAGGCAGTTTTGGCACGTTCCTACGGTGCTATTTATGAACGCAATGCCATCAATGCAGCATTCCCTGTTCTGACCTATACC
Source organism: Bacteroidales bacterium (assembly GCA_011620595.1). Taxonomy (GTDB): domain Bacteria; phylum Bacteroidota; class Bacteroidia; order Bacteroidales; family VadinHA17; genus SR-FBR-E99. Next base: position 72,011 of record WOYX01000037.1, read on the forward strand.
TCCCTGGAAGAGATTGACCTTAAGGATCATGACATCATCACGGTGAATCTGCTGACCGGTGATGTCGTCAATGAGCGGAACGGACTGACCACCACCGTCAATCCTTTTTATGATGCCCAGTATGAGATATATGTCAGGGGCGGTTTATTAGGTAAAATTTAACTAAAATACCATTGCACATGAAACCACGTACATTTATAGAGAAGATCCTCGGAGCACCGGAGGGAGCCGTAGTATTCAGAAAGCCTGACATTGTGCTCACCCATGACAACACTTCCAGTATCCATCAGACCTTTCGCAAGATGGGAGGCGAGAAGGTGGCTGACCCGCGACAGATGCTGGTAGTTCTCGACCACAATGCACCTCCTGCCGATGCAAAGCTGGCAACACAGTACCAGTCTATCCGGGATATAGTTGCAGAGCAGGGAATAGGCAGCTTCTATGATTCGGGAATGGGCATCTGCCACCAGATGATGTCATATCACGCCAGGCCCGGCATGATAATCGTCGGTTCTGACAGCCACACCTGCACTGCCGGTGCCTTCAACTCGCTGGCTGTCGGTATTGACCGCACGGAGGCGGCAGGTATATGGAGGAGGGGTGAGACCTGGTTTCTTGTGCCACCGACGTTGCGGATCGACCTGAAAGGCAAACTGAATCCGGGCGTCAGTGCAAAAGACCTGTCGCTGTGGATAATAGGCATGCTGGGCTCTGACGGGGCCAACTATATGTCAATTGAGTTCCACGGTGCCGGAGTCTCAACCCTTGGTATCAGCGAGAGGATGACGGTTGCCAATCTGGCCTCAGAGATGGGTGCCAAGAATGCCGTCTTTCCGGCAGACACCGTGCTGCAGAAATTTATCGGCTCAGACACGGAGGGTGTGTGGGCTGATGATGATGCCGTATACAACTGCCGTCTCTCCATTGATCTCTCCTCGGTCTTCCCGCTGGTTGCTGCTCCCCACCACGTTGACAACATAAAATCAGTCGCTTCCGTAGCCGGAACGGTGGTACATGAAGGCCTCATCGGCACTTGCACAAACGGCAGGATAGAAGATCTGCGTATCGCTGCCGGCATACTCAAAGGCAAAAGGATAAAGCCGGGATTTCAGTTGCACATCATCCCTGCCTCAAGGGATATCTACCTCGAGGCCATCAGGGAAGGCATCATCACAGACCTCATTGAAGCCGGTGCAAACATATTAAGTCCCTCCTGCGGGCCGTGCCTCGGCACCGGTCAGGGAATACCCGCCAGCGGCCATACGGTGATTTCTACCGCAAACCGCAACTTCCTGGGAAGGATGGGCAACAAGGAGGCATCCATCTACCTGGCATCACCCGCAACTGTGGCCGCCTCAGCACTGACGGGCGTCATCAGTGACCCGAGGGCAAAAAGGGGAGAGGAGATATTTCCTTTTAATCCGCCACAGAGCAAAACCAACACTATTAGCGAGGGTGAAAACAGGAGAGAGGGCATTGTCTGGAACTATTCTGATGTTGATAACCTCAATACCGACCAGATGTTTGCCGGCAAGCATACCTACAGCGTCATGAGCTCTGATGCGGATGCTATTATACCTCTGCTCTTCAGCGACTTTGACCCATCGTTCAGCAAAAATGCCCGACCCGGCGATATCATCATTGCGGGTGACAACTTCGGCTGTGGCAGCTCACGTGAGCACCCCTCGGTCGGACTGGCTCACCTGGGCATCAGAGCTGTCATCATCAAGTCGGTGAACCGCATCTTCTACCGCTCCTCAATCAATCAGGGACTGCCTCTGATTGTACACCGTGAGGCCGTTGAGGCTTACACACCGGGAGACACTGTTGATATTGACTTTGACAGCGGCATAATGAAGATAGGTGAACGTGAATTCAGGTTCGAACCGCTGCCTCCTGAGCTGAAGCAGATAATCGAAAAGAAGGGTCTTGTCAACTGGATCAGGAGTGTATGACAGGCTAATGCAGCTGTTACCGCAGGGTTGGCAAACAGAAAAATGTGATTATATTTGCGGCGGTTTTTTAAAACCGCTCAACGGTTCCGTAGCTCAGTTGGATAGAGCAACAGCCTTCTAAGCTGTGGGTCGAGCGTTCGAGTCGCTCCGGAATCACAACGGTTTGGGTGTCTGCTTGCTGAAGGCACCCCGGCAGGTGGATGAAGACTATCAATCTCAAATCGGTACTCAGGATTATCGGGCTCACCCTGGTGATCACTGCAGCTTCCATTCTCTTCTGCATCCCTGTGGCAATTATCTATTCCGAGCCTTTGGCTCCCTTCCTGCTTGCATTTGTTACAGCCATGGCGCCAGGGGCAGCGCTTTACTTTCTTACACCCAGCCAGATACGGGAAAAAATCACCACCCGGGAGGGCTACCTGAGTGTTACCATGGGGTGGATTGCGCTGGTGCTGGCGGGATCCCTTCCTTTCCTTTACAGCAGCACAATCGATGGGTTTACCAACAGCTTGTTTGAAAGCGTATCCGGATTTACAACTACCGGAGCTTCAATACTTACTGATATAGAAGGCATGCCCAGGTCAATACTCTTCTGGAGGAGTATGACGCACTGGATAGGAGGGATTGGTATCATACTGCTTGTAATAATAATCCTTCCCACACTTAAAGTGGGGGGCTATAACCTTTTTTCGCTGGAGTCCTCGCTCAAGCAGAAGATCCTGCCCCGCACAAAATCAGTGGCAGGGGTGATGCTGATGATCTACGTAACACTTACTGTTGCAGAGATAATTCTGCTCACTGCCGGAGGCATGGAGCTCTTTGACAGTATCTGCCACTCGTTCGGCACGGTGGCAACAGGAGGATTTTCAACAAAAAACGACAGCATTGCAGGATACTCGGGTTACATTCAGTATGTAATTACGATCTTCATGTTTCTGGCTGCTACCAGTTATGTGGTGTTCTACTATATTGTCAGGAGAAACTTCAGCAGGGTAACCGGCAATGAGGAGTTCTGGTTCTACCTGTTCTTCACTACAGCTTCCGTGGTGTTGGTGACCATGATACTCCTGGCAGGTTCCGAAAGATCATTTGAGCTGGCATTCCGTCATTCGCTTTTCGAGGTTGTCTCAACAATAACGACGACGGGTTATGCCACCAACGACTACACCATGTGGCCGCCGGCAGCCTACATGGTGATATTTCTGCTCATCTTTGCAGGCGGGTCTACGGGGTCAACAACCGGAGGAATAAAGATGGCCAGACATCTGATAACCATGAAAAACCTGCGAAACACCGTCATCAGGCTGCAGCATCCCAATGCCATCACACCGGTAAAGCTTAATCACAAGGTGGTTCCGGACAGCATCAACAGCCTGATGTCTGTGTTTATTCAGCTCTATATCATTCTGTTCATTGCGGGTGCCCTGATCATGATCATCACCGGCATTCCTGCGGAAGAGGCTGCAGGGGCTTCTGCGGCTTCAATATCATGTGTGGGTCCAGGCCTGGGTGCCTCAGGTAACATGGGCAATTTCGCCCATTTCAACGTTGTATCCAAGTACACAATGATGCTGCTTATGATAATTGGCCGCCTCGAGATATTCACCTTCATAGCACTGTTCACCGGTTCTTTCTGGAAGAAATAGGCTCACGGAAACCGGAATGCTCAATAAATATCATAAAAATCATGAAAAAGGATGAGAAATAGAAAAAGTACCTTACCTTTGCAGCCAAATAAAAATCATCAGTAATGAATAAAGGTATTGTTAAGTTTTTCAACGTATCCAAAGGTTTTGGATTCATCAAGGACGCTGACTCTGATAAGGAGTATTTTGTGCATTCCACAGGCCTGATTGACAGGATCAAGGAGGATGACGAGGTTACTTTCGACCTTCAGGAAGGCAAAAAAGGTTTAAATGCCGTTAATGTAAAGCTAGCATAGTTAACAACAGAGTGCATTATCAATGACCTTAGTCCCGGCAACATGTCGGGACTTTTTTTTGCTACCGTTTGTCCGGAATGTTGAATCTCGTCCGGGCAACATCACAGATCATCCTGACAGTTTCGTCAATGCCAAGAAGGGATGAGTTGACGCACAGATGATATGATGTGGCGTCGCCCCATTTCTTGCCGCTGAAATAATTGTAATACGATGACCTTCCCTTGTCAGTCTTCTCTATCAGGTCTCTGGCCTTAGCCTCTGTGAGGTCATGTGTTTTGGCAATTCTGGCGATGCGGTCATCAATGTCTGAGCTGATAAAGATATTCAGACATTCAGTTCTCTCCTTCATGACATAGTCGGCGCATCTTCCCACGAAGAGGCAGGAACCCTCATCGGCAAGTCTGCGCATCACATCGCTCTGGATCTTAAAGAGTGTCTCATTGCTCAGGTAATAGCTCGAAAAAAAATCCTCGGTGATCGAATTCCGGATTCCCAGCAACCCTGGAAAAAGGCTGAAGTGTTTCTGTTCATCCACTCTTTCGAATAACTCCTCACGGAGACCGCTCTCCTTTGCAGCAAGCCTGATCAACTCCTTGTCGTAAAATGAGATACCCAGTCTGGCAGCCAGTTTCTGACCTATTTCCCTTCCGCCGCTTCCAAGCTGCCGTCCAATGGTGATTATATATTTACCTGTCATCTATATTAGATATTCCTTTTGTAAAATTAGTTTTTTATTCTTACATGCGGTTTAAACTCTTTACTGCTTGCATGATTGGATCAGGCTTTAAAAAGAGTTATTTTGGGGAAATCATTCAGGTGTCTATCCGGATGATCAAAAACCTGTGACCATGGATAAATATATTCTTGCGCTTGACCAGGGAACAACCAGTTCCCGGGCGATTATCTTCGACAATATGGGTTTGCCGGTATCATCGGCCAGGAAGGAGTTCACACAGATATTTCCGCAGCCGGGGTTGGTTGAGCATGATCCGGAAGAGCTATGGTCATCACAGGCAGGCGTTGCTGCAGAGGCGATGGCCAGGGCCGGCATCGACAGCTCACGCATTGCAGCCATTGGCATCACCAACCAGCGCGAGACGACGATCGTATGGAACAGAAAGAGCGGCAAGCCGCTTTGCAACGCCATCGTGTGGCAGGACAGGCGAACATCAGAGTTTTGTGATCAGCTCAGGAGAGACGGCCTTGAAGAAGTAATAACCGGGAAGACCGGGCTCATAATTGACGCCTACTTTTCTGCCACTAAGGTAAGATGGATACTTGACCATATCCCTGGAGCCAGGAAAATGGCCGACAGGGGAGAGTTGGCCTTTGGAACTGTTGATACCTGGCTGATCTGGAACCTTACTGCAGGCAGGCTGCATGTTACGGATGTTACCAATGCCTCGCGCACCATGCTGTTTAATATCCGTACCCTGGAATGGGACGAGGAGCTGCTTCGCATCTTCAATATACCTGCAGCAATGCTTCCTGAGGTGCGCTCTTCCAGTGAAATCCTCGGCCATACCGAAGGGATATTCTCCTCCCCGGTACCCGTTGCCGGAACTGCGGGCGACCAGCATGCTGCTCTCTTCGGACAGATGTGCATTGAGCAGGGTATGGTCAAGAATACATACGGCACCGGTTGCTTTATGATGATGAATACCGGCCCTGCACCGGTAATGTCCGGCAACAGGCTTCTTACCACGGTAGCGTGGAAGATCGGAAACAGGACTGATTATGCTCTTGAAGGCAGTATTTTTATTGCCGGTGCAGTCGTTCAGTGGCTTCGCGACGGACTGGGAATCATCAGAGGTTCCGGGGAGGTGGAAGAGCTTGCTTCAGGTGTGCATGACAGTGAGGGTGTTTATTTCGTCCCCGCCTTTGCCGGCCTTGGTGCCCCGCATTGGAACCAGGATGCAAGGGGAACGATCACCGGACTCACCCGTGGCACCACCACTGCACATATTGCCCGCGCAGCTCTCGATAGCATTGCCTATCAGACACATGATGTGTTACTTGCTATGCAGAATGATTCACATCTGACAATAAGTGAGTTAAGGGTTGATGGTGGCGCCACGGTAAACAACCTGCTGATGCAGTTCCAGGCTGACATTCTTCAGGCTGACGTTGTACGTCCGAAAATCACCGAAATCACTGCTCTGGGTGCTGCCTACCTTGCGGGCCTGGCAACGGGTTACTGGAATAGCATTGATGAAATAAAGAGTCAGTGGCAGGTTGAAAGGGTATTCTCACCAATAATGAAACCACGGGAAACCAGCCTCCTTGTAAAAGGTTGGCACCATGCCGTCAGGGCAGCCATGGCAAGGGAAGAATAGAAGGGAGCCTGTCCGGCAGTATTTTGGGACGAATGTACCGCCATGCGGCCTTTAGGCTGCTATTTGCAGCGTGAAAATCGCTTGCCGGAAGCTGATTTATTTAATTACGTTTGTATTATTAATACTCGGATATGAAAAAGCTGGCTCTTTTCACCATTCTCTTTACACTGCTGCTACCCCTGCCATCAGTCGCTCAGGTGGCCGACAGCGCCGACGTATATATCATTACCTGCGCTCCGGGTACGGAGAGCTACTCGATATACGGCCATACGGCGCTGCGTATTGCCGTCCGCGGGACCACCGTTAACAGGGTCTATAACTGGGGTATTTTTGACTTCTCAACCCCGAATTTCGTCTACCGGTTTGCCAAGGGAAGGCTTGACTACATGCTCGGAGCCTACGGATATGAGGATTTTCTGATGGAGTACATCTCCGAAGGCCGCTCAGTATGGTCTCAGAAGCTGAACCTGACCGGAGCGGAGAAGGAGAGACTCTTTGAACTTATAAATGAGAACCTGATGCCTGAGAATGTGAAGTACAGGTATGACTTCTTCTTCGACAACTGTGCTACCCGCGTGCGAGACATAGTGGCGGCTGCTGCAACCGACACTGTAATATTTCCTGAGAAGGAGAGGAAAAAACAGAAGAGTTTTCGAAGACTTGTCGATCCCAAACAAAAGGTTCTGCCGTGGCTCGACCTGGGTGCTGACATGCTGCTGGGACTGCAGGCAGACAGAAAGGCCACCCCCTTCGATGAAATGTTCCTTCCGGACTATCTGATGAACAACATGCTGAGTACAGTCATTGTCCATGATGGGGTTGAAGAAGCTCTGACAGGTCCTGCTGAGGTTGTTGCCGATTTCCCTGAATCTGACAGGACATCAGCAAAAGCATGGGTACCGCAGACTGTTTTCTGGCTTATACTGCTGCTTGTTCTGCTCATGACATTCGTTTCTGGGAGACCGAAGCTTGTGAGGGCAGCTGATTTTGTGATTTATTTTATCTGTTCGGTCATAGCCCTGTTGCTGGTTTTTACCAACCTGTTTTCCGAACATGATGCACTTCATTTCAACCTCCTTTTCCTTGGGATAAATATCCTGATCCCGGTGCTGTTCGTGCTGCTCTTCACACGAAATAAAGCAGTTCTGCTGAGCAGGATAGCCTTTTTCATCTCCCTCTCATGGCTTCCGGTGTCACTCATCGCCGGTCAGGGGATCAATCCGGCCCTGATTCCTCTGGTGCTGATTATAACTGTAAGGCTATACAGTCACTGCGGGTTTGGGAAAGAGCTTTAACACTACTTTAACAACCTTTAACAAGGATTTTTAATATCAGAAATGATCTTTGCGGATATTTTTTACGGAGATAAACAATACTATACAAAATGGAACACACAACCGATATCAGGCTCCTGAATGAGAAGATCGAAAGGGAGAGTGCCTTTGTTGACCTTGTCAGGCAGGAGATTAACAAGGTGATCGTCGGGCAGCGTCACCTGACTGATTCATTGCTTATTGGCCTGTTATCAAACGGTCATATACTGCTTGAGGGTGTGCCCGGACTGGCAAAGACTCTTGCCATCAAGACGCTGGCATCGATCATCGACACGAAATTCAGCCGGATACAGTTCACTCCCGACCTGCTTCCTGCTGACCTCATCGGGACGATGATCTACAGCCAGAAGAAAGAGGAATTCATTGTCCGCAAGGGACCGATCTTTGCCAATTTCATCCTTGCCGATGAGATTAACAGGTCGCCTGCCAAGGTGCAGAGCGCCCTGCTTGAGGCCATGCAGGAGCGTCAGGTCACCATCGGTGAGCACACCTATAAGCTTGATGAGCCTTTCATGGTGCTGGCAACGCAGAACCCCATAGAACAGGAGGGAACCTACCCGCTGCCCGAGGCACAGGTTGACAGGTTCATGCTCAAGGTGGTTATTACCTATCCCGACAAGGAGGAGGAGCGCATGATCATCCGTGAGAACCTCGCCAGCAAGTTCCCGACGGCAGACACCATCCTGAAGCCTGATGATATTCTTAGAGCACGAAGTGTGGTTAAGGAGGTCTACCTTGACGAGAAGATAGAGAACTACATCCTTGACATTGTTTTTGCGACACGCAACCCGGAGAAATTCGGACTGGATAAGTTCTCCCCCCTCATTTCATACGGGGCATCCCCCAGGGCAGGCATCAACCTTGCCATGACCGTCAAGGCCTACGCCTTCATAAAGAGGAGAGGCTTCGTGGTGCCTGAGGATGTGAGATTTCTTTGCGCTGATGTGCTCAGACACCGTATAGGCCTAACCTATGAGGCCGAGGCAGAGAACATTACGCAGGACAATATAATTTACGAGATCCTCAATACTGTTGAAGTGCCATAGTAACTATGAAAAGGATCCTGCTGGTAACTGCCATCTTTTTCTGCATGGTGTCCCTGAAATCACAGGGATTCATAGGTCTTCATGAGCGTGATATCTTGCAGATAATGGATTGGGAACACCCGGGGCTGGTGCTGCAGAGTGACATCAGGAACAGCAGTGTAAGGTATCTGAAGTATCTGTCGAAGGACAATCAGGAGACCTGGGTTATTTTCCTTGATGCAAATGGGATTTGCAAAGGGGTAAGGATAACCTGCGCCAACAACCGTTACGACAGCAGGATCAGGGAGCTGAATGAGCTCTATCAGCCCGGCGAACCAAACATTTGGAGCTACACGGAGAAAAGTGAGAAGATAGATGTCAGTCTCAAGCGTGACGATTACTTTTTTACAGTCACCTGGGAGAGGGCAAAGAAGAGAGGGAAAAGTGGAAACGACAGAGCTGCTTAAGAAAGTAAGAAAGATCGAGATAAGGTCGAGGGGCCTTACCAGGCAGATTTTTGCCGGCGAGTACCACAGCGCCTTTCGCGGCAGGGGAATGGCTTTCAGTGAGGTACGCGAGTACCAGTTCGGGGATGACATTCGTAATATCGACTGGAACGTCACAGCCCGGTTAGGCCATCCCTACGTTAAGATATTTGAAGAGGAGCGTGAGCTGACCGTAATGCTCCTTGTAGATGTCAGCCGCTCCGGTGATTTCGGGACGGCAGCTTCAACGAAGAGAGAGCTGATGACAGAGATAGCAGCTGTGCTGGCATATTCGGTAATTGCCAATAATGACAAAGTGGGACTTATGCTCTTCTCCGACAGGGTTGAAAAGTACATACCCCCCAAGAAGGGCAGGGCGCACATGCTCCGAATTATCAGAGAGATGCTCAGCTATGAACCTGCCGGGTCGGGCACCTCCCTCGCAGAGCCGCTGCGATATCTTACAAATGTCATCAGGAAAAGGTGTACGGCATTCATCCTTTCCGACTTCATGGCGCCTCCCTTCACCGAGTCGCTGCGCATTGCATCGGGCAAGCATGATGTTGTAGCCCTGCGCATCAGTGACAGGAGGGAGAGGGAGATGCCCGACATCGGTTTCGTAAAGGTTGCTGACCCGGAGACAGGAAGAGAGGATTGGGTCGACACCTCTTCTGCCCGCATCAGAAGGGAGTATGCCGAACGTTGGAAGAGATATGACGAGGCAGTCAGCTCTACGTTTGTAAACTGCGGTGTAGATGTGGCCACCGTCAATACCGGTGCTGACTACATAAAGCCACTGATCTCACTCTTCAAGCACAGGTAAGGCATGAAAAGGATCATATCACTCATATCAGCCTTGTGTCTGTTGCTTGTTGCGGCATCTGCCCAGGAGGTGACAGTAACCTCTGCGCCTGATACCACCACTATTCTTATTGGTGATCAGACCGGGTTTACCGTCACGGCGGTGATTCCCGCCGGCACGGTGGCAGGTCTCAGCGAAGCGCGAGACACCCTTGCCGGGAAGATCGTTATACTGCGCAGAAGCCCCAGAGACAGTGCGGCAGGACCCGACGGGAAAATCATAATCTCCGACAGGTATCTGATAACGGCATTCGATTCCGGAACATACAACATACCCCCCTTTTATGCTGAGGTAGCCTCCGGTGATACACTTCTCAGGTACTATTCGGAAAATTCATCCCTCAGGGTCCTGCGTCCCGATGTCACACCTCCCGACAGTACCGATGTCATATTCGACATTATCCCTCCCCGCCGGGCTCCGGTGACTTTTGCGGAGATAGTACCGTGGCTTGTAATAGCCTTTGTGGCAGCAGTGCTTCTATATCTTCTGGCCCGTTTTCTGCCAAGGAATCCTTTAAGGAGGTTTGTCAGACCTCTGCCCCCTCCTGAACCGGCACACATTATTGCTTTGCGGGAGCTGTCGGCTTTGCGTTCCGAAGAGTTGTGGCAGAAGGGAGAGGTCAAGGAATACTATTCGCGGCTGTCGGACATACTGCGCCGGTACATCGATAACCGTTACGGTATCAGTTCACCCGAACTGACCACCGACGAAACCGTGCGGATGCTGCAGCATGCGGCAGTGACTACCGGCGCACAGATGTCAGTCGTGAAAGAGATACTTTCTCTCTCTGACATGGTGAAATTCGCCAAATATGTTCCTGAGAACAGCTTGCATGAGAGATGTTACGAAGATGCCATGAGATTTGTAGAAGAGACAAAAGAGGCGGAAGAGACTGCCGGTGAGACGGCAGGGGAAGGAGGCAGGCATGCGTAACATCGTCTTTGAAAACGGGTGGTTTCTGTGGTTCCTGCTGGTTATACCGCTGCTGCTGGCATATTATATCTACCGCCAGAACAAGTCACATGCATCACTGAAGCTCTCTACTGCCGGTTTTTTTGCAGAGAGCCGCAACACCTTCCGTCACTGGCTCAGGCATATTCTTTTTGCCATGCGCCTGGCGGTCATCGCCTTGGTGATCATCGTTATTGCCAGGCCTCAGAATGTCGATAAATGGCAGAGTTCCACAACCGAGGGCATCGATATTGTGCTGGCTCTTGACGTCTCAGGCTCCATGCTGGCCCGCGACTTCAGTCCTGACAGGCTTGAGGCCTCCAAAAATGTTGCCACAGAATTCATCAGTGGCAGGCCTTATGACCGTATAGGGCTGACTGTATTCAGCGGGGAGAGCTTTACGCAGTGCCCGCTGACCACTGATCATGCCGTGCTGATAAACCTTCTGAGGGAGATCAAAAGCGGAATGATAGAAGACGGCACCGCCATAGGTGTAGGACTGGCAACTGCCATCAACCGGATCAAGGACTCTGATGCTATAAGCAAGGTGATAATCCTTCTTACCGACGGGGTGAACAACATGGGATCGATAGACCCGATGACGGCTGCAGAGATAGCACACACCTTCGGCATAAGGGTTTATACCATCGGCGTAGGAAGCAGGGGTTATGCCGATTACCCCGTGCAGACCCCCTTTGGCATGCGTTATCAGAAGATGCAGGTTGAGATAGATGAGGAGTTGCTGAAAGAGATAGCTGAACTTACCGGCGGCAGGTATTTCAGGGCTGTTGACAACACCAGTCTTCAGCAGGTTTACAGTGAGATAGACAAGCTTGAGAAATCGAAGATAGAGACCAGGGAGCACAGCAGGCGTGAGGAGGTATTTATGCCGTGGGCACTGGCGGCGGCAATCATCCTCACCCTCGAGTTGCTGTTCAGGTATCTGTTTCTTAAAAACATGTCATAGCAAGCCATGGATACTTTCAGATTTGCCAATCCCGATATTCTTTACCTGCTCTTACTGGTGCCGGTACTGATACTTATATGGGCAGCAGGCAACAGGAGAAGGAGGCTGGCAAGGGATCGCTTTGGCGACCCCGAGCTTGTGAGAAGGCTTATTCCCGACTATTCGCAGGCACGTATGACTGTGAAGTTCTTCATGAGGCTGACGGCATTTATTCTTGCACTGCTGACAGTGGCAAGGCCCCAGTTCGGTTCGAGGCTCGAGGAGGTCAAACGTGAGGGCGTGGAGGTTATTATAGCTCTGGATGTCAGTAACTCAATGCTGGCTACCGATATTAAACCTTCAAGGCTTGAACGGGCCAGACAGGCTATATCGCAGCTGGTTGATCAGCTTAGAAATGACAGAATAGGGTTGATACTCTTCGCCGGTGATGCCTATACACAGATACCTGTCACCAATGACTATCTCTCTGCCAAGATGTTCCTCGCCTCAGCCGGTCCTGATGCCGTATCAAAGCAGGGAACGGCAATAGGCGCAGCGATAGAGCTGGGGATCAGGTCATTCACTCCAGAGAGCGACAAGAGCAGGGCGCTGATCATAATAACCGACGGCGAAAACCATGAGGATGATGCGGTGGAGCAGGCCCGCCTGGCAGCCGAAAAGGGCATTACCGTTCACACCATAGGCATAGGCTCACCGGAAGGCTCTCCGATACCGATAACGGCAGGCGGCAGGACCGACTACCTCAAGGACAGGGAGGGCAACACCGTCATCTCTAAGCTCAATGAGAAAACGCTCAGGGAGATAGCATCCGTGACGGGAGGAAATTATGTCAGGGCCAGCAACAGCAGCATAGGACTGAACGAGATATATAACGATATCGGCCGCATGAAGAAGAGTGAAACGAATACGGTGATGTATACCGAATACAATGATCAGTTTATGGTACCGGCAGTGCTTCTCTTCCTGTTGCTCCTTGCAGATCTGCTTTTTGAAGACCGCAGGAGCCATCTTCTGAGGCGGCTTGGAATTGTGGCATCAGATTTGAAAAAGGCTGAGAGATGAGAAACAGGGTAAACATAGCAAGGGTCATTGTGACAGCGCTGGGAATATTACTCACTCTCCCTTCACTCTCCGCACAGGAAGAGCGTGAATACATCAGAAAGGGGAACAGGCTGTACAAAAAGAGTGAGTTTGCAGGCAGTGAAGCTATGTATAGAAGGGCACAGGAGCAGGAGCAGTCAACAGAAGATGCCGGTTTCAACCTGGGGAATGCCCTTTACAAACAGGGCAGGTACGGCGAGGCTGCCGACGAATTTGTGAGATCAGCGGTTGCAGGTGAGACCGACACGGTCAAACAGGCACAGAGCCTCTACAACCTTGGCAACTCGCTGATCAAGGAGCAGAAGTATGATGAGGGTATCAGGGCTTATATCAACTCGCTGAAGCTCGATCCCGGCAACATAGAGGCCAAATATAACCTCGCCTGGGCACAGGATCAGCTGCGACAGCAACAGAAAAAGGATCAAAACCAGGATCAGCAGGAAAACAATAAGGAAAACGAAAAGAGCGATGATCAGCAGGAGAGTGATGACCAGCAGCAGGAAGAACAGCCCCGGGAGCAGGAAGGGCAGCAGCAGGAGCAGTCAATAAGCAGGGAAGATGCAAAGCGCCTGCTTGATGCCCTGGCAGCCAACGAGAAGGAGACGCAGGAAAAGGTGCAGCGTGATAAGGCCGCAAAGGCAAGGGTAAAGGTGATTAAAAATTGGTAATTTTAGCGTCGATGAAAAGATATATCCTGACACTTTTTAATCTTCTGGCAGCACTTACACTCACTGCCCAGGAGGTTAATATAACTGTCGATGCCCCTGAGAGAGCCGTGACAGGAGAGCGTTTCAGGATAGTCTATACCGTAAACACAACAGGGGGTCAGTTCATTCCTCCTGCCTTTGATCCCTCCTTCAGTGTCTCCGGCCCGCAGCAGTCGACAAGTCGTAATGTGCAGTGGATCAACGGTGAGATGAGCTCTGTGTCAACAACTACACTGATTTATTATGTTGTTGCCACCAAGCCGGGAAGATATACTATCCCTGAGGCCAGTTTCCAGAGTAAAAAGGTAACGGTCACCGCTCCTGCGAGGGAGATTGAGATAGTCGCAGGTGGGGCTGCCGCTTCCCAAAGCCAGGGACAGAGTCAGGGTCAGGGTATAAGCCAGCCCGCAGGTGTGCAGGCAGCAGACGCGGGCACGGATGTCTCCCTGAAGCTCCATGTCAGCACCCGGGAAGTATATGTAGGACAGCCTGTCTCGGCGACGCTCAAACTCTATACGCGGGTGAACCTGTCGGGGATCAATGAACTGAAGTACCCCGACTTCAAGGGTTTCCTTCGGGAAGACCTGGAGACACCAGAGCTGAGAAGCCTCGAGACTGAAGTGATCGACGGGGTACAATACGGAACAGGGGTACTTCAGCGCTTTCTCCTTTATCCGCAGATCTCAGGCGAGATTCGCATTGAACCGGTGCAGATGACTGCCATGGTGCAGCAGCGCACCAGCATTCGCGATCCCTTCTTTGACGACCCCTTCTTTGACGACCACTTCTTTGACAGCTTCTTTTCGGGCGTCTCCACCGTGCCGCGGTCGGTCTCATCACAGCCTGTAACCATCATGGTGAAGCCGCTACCCGAGCCACGGCCTGCCGACTTTCACGGTGCTGTCGGCTCTTTCACCCTCAGCTCGGATCTGTCGAAATCAGAGGTTGAGGTAAATGATGCTATTGATTTTACAATCAGCATCAAAGGTTCAGGTAATATCAACCTCGCGGGAGAGCCTGTGATCCACTTCCCGCAGGGAATTGAAAAGTATGATCCTGAAGTCACTGTCAGGAGTTCCGGCACTGCCTCCGGAAGCAAAACCTTTAAATACCTCCTCATCCCGAGGAATAGCGGCACTTTTGAGATACCTCCGGTTTCATATACGGTTTTTGACCCGCAGCAGCATAAATATGTCACCCTGAGGAGTGAAGGTTACAGCATCACCGTTACCGGCAGCGATGATCAGGCAGAGGTGGCAGCGCCAGTCTATATTCCGGGTGAAGATGTTAAATACCTGGGGCAGGATATCCGCTTCATCAGGAGCGGCAACGGCAATCTCACCCTCACCAGACAGCCTCTGGTGAAGACAACATACTACTGGCTGTGGTTCATCCTGGCGCTCTTTTTGGCATCGGTTGTGCTACTGCTCAGGCGCGAACAGCTTCGCCGGAACGCTGACATCACAGCCCTGCGGAATCGCAAGGCTGCCAGAAATGCACACAGGAGACTGGCGAAGGCGAAGGCCCTGCTTGGCTCAGGCATGACAGAACAGGCCAACTCCGAGCTGGCAAGGGCTCTGTGGGGTTATCTTGCCGATAAACTCTCAATGCCTCAGTCGCAGATCACAAGGGAAAACTGCCACGCAGGATTGAGAGCCAGGAATGTGGAGGAAGGGTTGATCACGGAGTTTGACAGCATAATCTCTGTTACGGAGTATTCACAGTATGCTCCCAGGACTGAGGGGGAGAGTCCTGCTGCCCTGCTTGAGAGGGCCTCCCTGCTAATCAGTAAGCTTGATAATGTGCTGGATTAAAATTGTTAACAGATGCGAAGAGCAATTGCCATAATTATTATTCTGATCTGCAGCCTGCCGGGCGTTACAGCACAGTCGGCCGGGGAGAGGTATTCGCAGGCGGGTGAACTTTATAGCTCTGGAGACTACTCGGGTGCAGCTGCCATCTACAGGCAGCTTTATGAGGAGGGTTACAGGAGCGAGGACCTTCTCTACAATGCCGGCAATGCATTTTTCAGATCGGGAGACAACGCCTCTGCCATCCTCTTTTACGAACGTGCAAAGCTTATGGCTCCGGCTGATGAGGACATAGACTACAATCTGCAGATAGCAAGGAGCAGGGTCACTGACAGGTTTGAGACCGTCCCGCGCCTCTTCTTTTCCAGGTGGTTTGATTTTCTCTCCCTGCTTACCTCCACAAACAGCTGGGCCATGGCAGCATTAGTGATGTTTGTCGTCTCACTGCTGCTGGCACTTATATTCCTTACCAAATCAAGGGCCCGCGGCCGCCTCCTTTCTTTCTGGCTTGCACTTACTGCGCTGATACTATCGGCAGTGATGATATCACTCGCCATGCGCAATAACTCGCTTATAAACAACAACAAACGGGCCGTTATCACTTGCAGTATCGTCACCGGTCGCAGTGCCCCCGGAGAAAACGGCAGCGAGTTGTTTGTCCTCCATTCAGGAACTACAGTAACCGTTGAACAGGAGCTGGGCAAATTCTACGAGGTAAAGCTCCCCGACGGCAACAAGGGGTGGGTGCGGGGCGACTGCATGGAAAAGATATAACCCGTACAGACAATTTTCGTATCTTTTCTGCCGGTTTCAGAAACCTCCAGAACCTAAGAAAAGAATTCTCCTGGCTGTCTGAGACTTCATTATATGTGACCGATGAAGGAGTTTATCACTGTCTGCCCGCGTAACTGTTACAGCACCTGTACATTCAGGGTATTCACCAGTGAGGGCAGGGTGGTCCGGATCCTCCCGTATGAGGGCAATCTTGCGACACCGGAGGGACCGTGCATCAAGGGGTTATCCTATCTCGAACGCGAATACTCGCCCTTACGCATCATCAGGCCACTCCAGCGGCAGCCCGACGGCTCATTTGTTCCGATTGGGATGGAGGAGGCCCTGGGTGTCATTGCAGGTAAGCTGCTGGCCGCCAGGGAGAGGCATGGGCCGCACTCGGTCCTTTTCTATAATGGCAGCGGATACTCAGGCCTGAGCAATGATATTGCCGGCAGCTTCTGGAGGCTCTTCGGCGGTGCCACCACCACCTACGGCAATCTCTGCTGGCCGGCAGGACTCGAGGCTGTCAGGCTGACACTGGGGGAGGTAAAGCACAATGTCCCGTGGGATATTGCAAATGCCCGTCTCATAATACTGTGGGGCAAGAACTCCGCCGAGACCAACGTGCAGGAGATGATTCACATCGACCGCGCCAGGAAAAACGGCGCCAGGGTTGTTGTTATCGATCCGCGGCGCACCGCCACGGCTGACAAGGCTGACATACTGCTCATGCCGCGGCCCGGCACCGACGCCGCACTGGCACTGGCGATGGCAAAGGTGATTATCGACAGGGATATGGTCGATAAAGAGTATATCAGTAAGAATGTGACTGGGTTTGACGAGTTTGCAGCGTCACTTAAGATAACACCTATCAATGCACAGGAGATTACAGGTATACCCGCCGATACCATTGAAGAGATTGCAGTGATGGCAGCCGGAGCCGGACAACTCACCGTTGTGGCCGGCTACGGTCTGCAGCGTTATACCAACGGGGGTCAGACTATCCGTGCCATCATTTCAATACCTGTCATCACCGGCATGATAGGTCGCCCCGGCTGCGGGTTCAACTTTGCCAACCTTCAGAGCTATATTTTTGATGAGGTGAAGGAGCCGCTGAGCTATTATCCTGATAAGGAATCAGATAAACCTTTCCGGCGTGCCATCTCAATGGCAAGGTTCGGTCCTGACTTTTTTGCACTCCCGGAGCCGGGCATTGAGGTGGCATGGATCGAACGGGGCAATCCTGTCACACAGCTGCCCGGAAGCAGTGAGGTAATTACTGCATTGCAGTCGGTGCCCTTCAAGGTTGTCGTTGAGCAGTTTATGACAGACACCGCGGTAATGGCAGATATCATTCTGCCAGCAAAGGGTATCTTTGAACAGGCTGATATCGTGGGCTCTTACTGGAACCCTTATGTGCAGTACAAACCTGCGGTTGCTGACCCTCCCGGTGAGGTGATGCCGGAGAGTGAGATCTACTGGCGTCTGGCGCAGATGATGCGATCAACAACCGGTGGCGGAGTCGACAACTCTGTTCCGTTGAGTGAAGAGGTGCAAAAGGGTGACGCAGGTCTCCCGGTCCAGGGGGGAGGCATGGAGCAGAACAGCGCATCCGGTATTCCTGCCCCCGGTGATTACGACACATGGCTCACGGAGCGCATCAGCAGCACGCCGGGATTTGTTCGTGAGGAGCTCATGCAGCATCCTGTAATCCCTGAACAGAATGAGAATCCGGCATATGCCGACGGACATTTCACGACGCCCTCCGGTAAGATTGAGCTCTGGTCAGACAGTGCGGTGAAACTGTGGGGCGTCAACCCGCTGCCCAGCTTTGAACCACTTGAAGATTTCAGCGAGTCGCATCTTCCATTCAGGCTCATGACACCCAATACTGCCTCTCGCATTCACTCGCAGTTCGGCAATCTTGAGGTTGTTAAAAGTGTGATTGAGGCTCCATCCTGGGAGATCTCCGTTGCCGATGCCCGCAGGCTGAAACTGAAGAGTGGTGACACCATCAGGGTCTTCAACTCACGGGGAGAGGTGACGGGCAGAGTGAAGGTTACAGCACGCGTCAGAAGAGGGAGCATAGTCTTCCCAAATGGCATATGGTGTGCCGAGGGTGGAGGAGTAAACAGGCTCATCCATCCGGCTGAGACTGACATGGGCTATGGGGCAGCCTTTCATAATACCAGGGTAGACATCGACAAGGTAACGCCATGAGAAGGGGATTTGCATTCGATGCTTCACTGTGTGTCGGCTGCAGGGCCTGCAGCGCCGCCTGCTTGCTGGAGAACGGACTGCAGGCCGGTACGAGAACCATATTGACCTGGAACGACAGAGCTCTGCCGCTGATGAGGGTCATCAGCCTCTCACTGGCATGCAGCCACTGTGAAGAGCCAGCCTGCGCTGAGGGGTGTCCTGCAAAGGCATATACCGTTGAGGGGAGCGGGGTGGTGATACATCATGCAGACAGGTGCATGGGTTGCGGTTACTGCACCTGGAGGTGCCCCTATGATGCCCCGAAGATCAATGAGGCCAAAGGTTACATTGAGAAATGCCACCTCTGTTATGAGAGAACGGAAGAAGGCATCGATCCGGCATGCGTTACAGCCTGCCCGACAGGCGCACTCAGATTTACAGAACAGGAAAAGTTTGAGCCTGTCGGCATCGGGTGGTTCCCGGAGACAGGTATAGGCCCTTCGCTGATACTTAAAGAGGCTGCAATCTTAAAAGGACCGGTAATCATCCCATCGGGGGAGGCGGATAATACAGAGGAGGAACTGCCGCAGGTCGGACTGCCGGAAAGGATACGCAAGGAGTGGAGCCTGATCCTGTTTTCTCTCCTGCTGATATCTGCTTCCGCCATGATGATCATCACCGGCTTTACGGATACACTTATCCCGGCAATGATACCTTTACTGCTTCTCACGGCAGCAATGGCTGTATCTATGGCCCACCTGGGGGTGCCGGGCAAAGCATGGAGGGCAGTAATAAACATCACCTCCTCACCGCTGAGCCAGGAGATAGTGCTGACTGGCCTGCTAACCCTTATCGCACTGCTCAACTGGATCTCTCCGGACCTTATCCCACCCGGAGTGGAAGCCATTACAGCACTGCTGACACTTATATCCGTTGATCGCGTCTTCTTTGCTGCCGACAGGAGCCTGACGCTGAAGCTTCATTCCGGGCAGGCCTTCTTTGCCGGTATATATGCCGTCTCATGGTTCCTGGAGCCGGGAACACTCTTCCTGGTCTTCTCCATGCTGGCAGCAATTTCTGTCGTCATGAGATACAGGTTTGCCGAAGGACTACCCTTTGTGCGGAATCTCTATTACTTCAGGGCACTGGTGCTGCCAGGCGTCTTTATGCTGCTCTACCCGGAGAGCCCCGTAGCCGATGGTGCGGCACTTGTACTGTTCCTGGCAGGAGTAGCATCAGACAGGCTGCTTTTCTATTGCGATTTCAATCCCGTCAATATCAGAAATACAATCAAAGAACACTTTGCTAACGAACGTGAAAGATGAAAAAGAGAGAGATAAACAGCGTCAGGACTCCGGTTTACCGTGATGCCGGATTTGAGCTGCCGACAGCCGGTGCCACCTCGGACGCCTTTTTCGCGGAGACAGCACATGAGAGGGAACCCGATCTCTACATCTATTCCCGTTACCGCAATCCTACAGTGGTAGCGGCTGAGGAGGCCGTCATGGCCGTTGAGGGCTCCCAGTGGGCCCTGCTTGTTCAGTCGGGTATGGCAGCCATTGACATTGCACTCTCAATCTTCCAGGAGGCGGGAAGTCGGAGTAACTGGCTCTTCTTCTCAGAGATCTACGGCGGCACCCTCTCGTACATCAACAGCATACTGATCAGTCGCCGGGGACAGGGAGTAAGTTTCTTCAGCCCCACAGGGAACGATTATGACTATGAGATGCTTGAAAGGATTCTGGCTGAGACGAAACCGGACATTGTCTACTTTGAAACCATCTCCAATCCCCTTCTGATTGTTGCCGACGGAAGCCGTATCATTTCCATTGCAAAAAAACAGGGTGCCAGGGTCATTGTTGACAACACCTTTGCCACGCCCCTGTTGTGGAAGCCACTTGATGACGGCGCCGACATGGTGATCCACAGCGCCACGAAGTACCTCTCGGGCCACGGCAATCTCACTGCCGGTGTGATATGCGGCAACGACAGCAATCTTTTGCACAGTGCAGTAGAGTACCGCAAGTTCATAGGCCATATGCTCTCTCCGGATGATGCCTACCGGTTACAGACCCAGCTTGCCTCTCTTGATCTGCGCTTCATGCAGCAATGCGGCAATGCCCGGGCCGTGGCAGAGCTGCTCAGCTCATCCGGGCGGGTCGGCACGGTTCTCTATCCCGGGCTGGGAACTCACCCTACCCATACCGTATGCAGGGAGATTACAGGCGGCAAGGGTTACGGCGCGATGGTCACATTCGACATGGCTGGCGAAAGCCCGGAGGAGAAGAGGGATAGTCGTGACAGGTTCATAGCCGCTGTCTATCCCGACATCAGACTCATACCCACCCTGGGTGACTCTCACACCATACTTATGCCTGTAGAGGCTGTCTGGGGGTCTAAATACCCGGAACCCGGAATGATCAGGATGTCAGTCGGTTTTGAGTCACGCGAGGTTATCAGGCAGGTCATTGAGCGCGGTCTCCGTTCGTGATCACCACTGCACCGGCTCAATGCCCCTGGAGGTGAGCCACTGATTGCACCTGCTGAAGTGCGAGCAGCCGAAGAACCCGCGTGAGGCAGAGAGGGGAGAGGGGTGTACGGTCCTGAGGATCAGATGCTTTGCCGGATCAATTGATGCACCCTTATTCTGTGCATAGTTGCCCCATAACATGAATACCAGGTTTTCACGGTCACGGTTCAGCGCGCTGATGGCGGCATCAGTGAACCGTTCCCAGCCCCTGTTCTGGTGCGATAGAGCCTGATGTGCCCTTACTGTGAGGATAGCATTGAGCAGGAGAACCCCCTGCGCGGCCCACCGTTCCAGGTTTCCTGTCCCTGGAACTTCAACCCCCAGATCACGGTTGAGTTCCTTGAAGATATTGACAAGGCTGGGAGGGAACTCGGTGCCGTCGGTGACAGAAAAACAGAGTCCATGCGCCTGACCAATATCGTGATATGGATCCTGACCGATTATAACAACTTTCACCTTGTCAAAAGGACAAAGATCGAAGGCATTGAATATCTTTCCGGCAGGCGGGAAGACCTGGCGCGTACGGTACTCCTCCCTCACAAAATCGGTCAGCGCTGCAAAATAATCGCTGCTGAATTCATCCTTCAGCTTCTCCTTCCAGCCTGCTTCAATCTTTACCTGCATAGTCTTCCGATAAACTTGTCAGAGGTTAAATATATCCATTTTTCAGAGAACTGCCTTATCTCCTGAACGAAGGATCAAAAAACAATTATATTAGAACCTTAAATTATGATTGCTATGATTGACCTGAGAAGCGACACCGTAACAAAGCCTTCCCCAGGGATGCTTGAGTTCATGATGAAAGCCAGTGTAGGTGACATGATCTTCGGTGAAGACCCTATGGTGAATGAACTTGAGGAGATGTCAGCCTCAATGTTCGGCATGGAGGCAGCTCTCTACTGTCCTTCCGGAACGATGACAAATCAGATTGCAATTAAGGCTCATACCCGTCCCGGTGATGAAGTTATCTGCAGCCGGCTGGCACATATATACCAGTTTGAAGGAGGAGGAGTGGCCTTCAACTCCAGTGCTTCAGTGGCGCTTATTGACTCTGAAAACGGCACCTTCACCACTGAAGATGTGGAGCAGTATATCAACAATCCCAACGACTGTCACAAGGCCTATACCCGGCTGGTAGAGGTAGAGAACACTGTCAACAGGGGTGCCGGGGCCTGTTGGGACTTTGATGAATTGGCGAGGATCAGGGAGCTGTGTGACAGGTATGGTCTCGGTTATCACCTCGACGGTGCCAGGCTGTTCAATGCCATGACTGCTGACGGCAGAAAACCGGAGGAGTACGGGGCACTTTTTGATTCGATCTCGATATGCCTCTCCAAGGGACTGGGTGCACCGGTAGGTTCCGTGCTGCTGGGAAACAGGGATTTCATCAGGCAGGGGCAACGGATCAGGAAGGTGCTGGGTGGAGCCATGAGGCAGGCCGGATATATTGCCGCGGCGGGAATCTATGCGCTCCGTAACAACGTGGAGCGTCTTTCAGAAGACCACCGCAACGCTGCAGATATCGCTAAAGCTTTGGAAAAGTGTAGCCTGGTAGAACATGTCAGTTATGGCGGAACCAATATGATCATCTTTACACTGGTGCCCGGAATGAAAGCCTCGGAGTTCCTGGATAAGATGAAAGATCACGGTATTCTGGCACTGAAGACAGGGGAGAGGAGCATAAGGTTCGTTACCCACCTGGACCTGAGTGAGGCGGATATCCGAAAGAGCTGCGAGGTGCTGGCTACCCTCTGAAGGTGATGCAGAACTGCCGGAGACCTTTCATAATACTTTGCGGTAGACAAGTTTATCGTCGCCGGGGCCGTAGAACTCACGCAGCGTGGCCTCAAGCTCATAACCGTTTTTGAGATAAAAGTGCCTTGTCGGTTCATACAGAGGCCTCCCTGAGGTCTCGATCCAGACAATTTTTCCTTTCATTGAGCTGATTCGCTCTTCGGCGTTCTTCAGTATAACAGACCCGTAATGCTTCTGTCTCTGTTCCTCCCGGATGGCTATCCAGTAGAGATCCCATGAGTGCACTGACGACGGATTGGGCCCAAAGCATGCAAAACCTACAACCTCACCGTTTTCACGAAGGCGCACCCAGTAGTAACCGCTGCTCTCCTGGCCTTTTTCAGTTGTTTCATCAGCCAGAGAAAGAGCTACTTCTATCTCAAAGTCATAGAAGTATCCGGATGATGAGAGTATCTTTTCAAGAGCTGGCCTGTCGGCGCGGGTTATCTCAAAGGAAATTTCAGCCATGGCTTTAACGGTTCAGGTCGCGGATTATATCACCAATTATCTCCTCATGGGTCTGACCGGCATGAAGAGCTGCCGCTATAAATCCGCCATCGGGAGAGATACAGGGGTTTGCATTGATCTCCAGCACGTAAATGTTTTCATCGCCGTCAACACGCATGTCCACACGGGCATAACCCCTGAGCCCGAATGTATTCCAGCATGCCGTTACGATTTCCTTCAGCCTGTTCATCATGTTGCTGCTCAGGTCATCAGGAAAGCACCTCCTGCTACTTTGGTACTGAAACGTATCCTCCTCCCATTTTGCCCTATAGCTGACTATCCGAGGCAGATCATCAGGGTAATCGTGAAAGACCATCTCAGCGGGAGGCAGCATCACGGGACCGTCAGGGCTCGATTTGACACTTACATTAAACTCTCTTCCCTCGATGAACTCTTCGATGAACCAGTGGCTGTCATCTTTACCCTTCAGGATATCAGGCATGGAGCCGTCAAATGTAAAGACCGACTCTTCCGTGATACCAAGTGAGCCGTCTTCCCAGACAGGTTTGAGGATATATTTTCTTCCCGGTTTCATACCTGCAGCTTCGGAAATTTTGTATCCGTCTGCAACAGGTATTCCGTGGGCCTTCATTATCTGCCGTGCGAGCACCTTGCTGCCTGAGAGAAAAGCGGCTTCCACCGAGCATCCCGTATAGGGTATGTGATGCATGTTGAGCAGGGCGGGGATGAAATAGAGTATTTCCGCCCTATTTCCTACCGCCTCCGCCAGGTTGAAGACAAAGTCAAAATCCTCTTCAGCTATCCGGGCCATCTCGCTGAAGAAATTCTCAGTGATACCTCTGCGCTGGGCATTAATGCCAATTTTTTTCAGCGTGGTCTCAATAAAATTGACCTGATCGATGACGTCAAGCTCGTCAGGCAGGGCGTCCGGTGCAGGTTCATTGTAGATAATCAGGCATTTCCCATCCATCATGCAAGTCCGTAACGTTTTTTTGCAGAGTTCATTATCAACTCAATAAGAGTTTCAAAGCCCATGCCGTTCATACGTGAGAGCATGGGAAGGTCGGAATGTACCGGGTTTAGTCCTGCCAGAGGGTTCGCCTCTATGAAGCATATCCTGCCGTTACGGTCAGCCTTCATGTCAACGCGGCCGGCATCCACGGCGCCGAGGGCACTCCACGCACCGAGGGCCACCGCATCGCACTCACCCCGTACTGCCTCGTCATAGACTTCGTACTTTACATAATCTTCGTAGTTTTCCTTCACCTCGACGGAATAGGGGAGATCATCCATGCATATCACCTCCATTCCGCCCGTCACCCTCGCTTCACTGCCTGTGCCGGTGACACCGACGGTGAACTCCCTTCCGGGCAGGTATTCTTCAATCAGTACCGGCTGATGATAGGTCTCCAGCAATCCGGTGACAACTGTCACCAGGGAATCACGGTTCCGAACCACACTATTTGAGTTGATACCCTTGCCCGTTCCCTCTGCCACAGGTTTGACAAAGAGGGGGAAAGCCAGGGAGGAGGCCTGGTCAAGGTCAGCGACAGAGGCAGCAATGATGCCCGGACATACCGGTACACCGGCAGCTTCAACCACAAGGCGTGCCAGGTATTTGTTGAGTGAGACTCCCATCACCACCGGCCCGCTGAAGACATAGGGTATACGGTACTGGTCGAGCAGCGCCGGCACGGCCGACTCACGTCCGTCGCCGTAGAGTCCTTCGGCAATGTTGAATACCATATCCCATCTCCGGCCGGCGGCGAGCTGCGTCACAAGCTCAAAGAGATTTCCGATGCGTTCCGTCTCATAGCCGAGGGTGCTTAGTGCCACCTCGAGGGCGGCCACCGTCTCCTCCTTGTCAAACTCGGCAGTCTCATCCATGGTGTAACCCCGTTCAAGGTACCACGAACGGAGATCATAGGTAAGGCCTATCCTCATCCTTCAGTTACTTTTTGTTGGGATAAGTATACCGGTTGTTCTTGTAGTTCCTGAGCACCCACTTTTCGGGGCCGCTCTCGACGACGTATGATGGCAGGATGGGTATCTTGCCGCCCCCGCCGGGAGCATCAATCACAAATTGGGGCACTGCATAACCGCTGGTGTGACCCCGCATGTTCTCTATTATGTCTATCCCTGTTTCCACGGTGGTACGGAAGTGGCTGGATCCGGGAATGAGGTCGCACTGGTAGATATAGTAAGGCCTCACGCGCACTGTCAGCAGCTTGTGCATCAGATCCTTCATCGTTGCGGGATAGTCGTTTATTCCCTTCAGGAGCACCGTCTGGCTCCCCAGGGGTATACCTGCATCGGCAAGCATCTCACATGCCCTGCGCGTCTCTTTTGTCAACTCGTCGGGGTGGGTGAAGTGCAGACTGAGAAAGAGCGGATGATATCTCCGGAGCATTGACACCAGCTGAGGCGTTATCCTCTGCGGGAGCACGGCCGGTATTTTGGTTCCTATTCTCAGGATCTCAATATGTTTTATGGACCTCAGTCGCGAGAGCAGGTACTCCAGCTTTTTGTTGTTCATCGTCAGGGGATCCCCTCCGCTGATAATGACATCACGTATTTCGGTATGTTCTTCAAGATACCTGAAGGCTATCTCCCATTCGTCTTTCGTCAGGTGTCCGAGCTTGCCGACCGAATGCGACCGTGTGCAGTACCTGCAGTATGATGAGCAGAACTGGGTGACGGTGAAAAGCGCCCTGTCAGGATACCGGTGAATGATGCCGGGAACGGGGCTGCTGCCTGTCTCGTCGAGCGGGTCAGCCTTCTCAGCCTCGGTGATTATCATCTCCCCCGAGGTGGGAATCATGGTACGGCGCAGCGGGGCGCCGGGCTCCGAATCATAGATGAGAGACAGATAGTATGGAGTGACGCGCAACGGCAACCTGTTCTTCAGCCTGTGAAGAGTATTCTTCTCGTCATCGGTGAGCGTCATGACACGCGACAGAGCCTCGGCGGTGGTAAAGGAATTGCGAAGCTGCCAGCGCCAGTCATTCCAGGAAGTAACATTTGTTAGTGGGAAGTAGCGGCGTATGAATTCCGAACTCCGGTTGCTAACTGCTTGATCGTGGGATCCGATCTGCGGGAAGATCATGGTACCCGCGCCAGGTTCTTCGTCAGAAGAACAGCCCATGAGGCGGTGCTCATTATGAGTCATCGTAGCCTCTTTTCTGTTAGCGTTCATACTTCGGTAAAATAAATTACCTTCTTTGTCCGGTTGTTGTTTCTAATTGTTTTTAGTGAATATTTTGTTTCAGAAATTTCCGCTAAGATATCAAATGGAACAGGTGCGAAAATTATGGCCGGGGAAAGATATCAACAAGGATTATCCGTCTGTTATTGCCTGACAGTCAACTTAATAACTATTATGGCGGGAAGTTATTCACTGTTCCTTTCTGGTCCTTTCAAATGATGATCTTCAATTGAGGCGCAAACATATATTAAATTTTAATATCCGGATACTTTTGAGCAATTATTTTCAGGTTATTTTTTACCATTTCATCTCGCCGGGCAGCACACACTTGAGTGCGTCCTGCATCTTCCGGTGTATTCATCACATAATCCGTCAGTTTATCCATTGTTGTTGTTGCCGCATGCATCCCGGTATCTGAGCTTGCATAGTAGACAAAGACCGTGCCATCTTCATCAGCTATCCAGACGTGTCATCAGGTGTGGGTTGGTCCTGTAGTTGAGATCATACCTCCGGAAGACGGGAGTATGATCGCGAGTGATAATGGGATACAGATACCTGTCGTAGATGCCGTTGCCGTCTGTTCTTATGATGTTCCGCCGACTGACAAGCGCAGAGTGCTCTTCAAAGAGCTGCCTGACCCTGCTGTCAAAATCCTTTTCTGTCATGGTTTCCAGTTATGTTTCCTGAACAAATATAACGGATAACGCAAAGCCTGTTCAGTGATTGTATGGCCAGTGCCATAATTCATGCTCCTGGATTCTCTTCCTGAAGGGCTCCGGGGCATGTGAGTTTGAGGCCTAGAAAAAGAACATTGCCACCCCGGCGACGCTGATTACAGCACCCAGAATCTCGGCAGGTGTCAGTTTCTCCTTGTAGATCCACACTGCCGGCGCTATTATCAGAATAGGTACTATTGCCATGATGGTAGAGGCAATGCCTGTCTCGGTATGCCTCACGGACAGCAGCGAGAAGGAGATCCCCAGGAAGGGGCCAAAGAATGCACCCAGTGCGAGAGCTTTCATTGCCGGCACGTCCCTGAGCGATCCCAGTGTCTGTCTCCACCTTCCCATTACTGTAATTATGAATGTGAAGCCGGCAATTCCGGCAATTATTCTGATGTGAGTGGATGCAAACGGATCATAGGAGCCCATGCCATACTTACTCAGCACAATACCAAGACCCTGTCCAAAGGCTCCGATAAAAGCGAACAGCAGGCCTTTGGGAGATAGCTTGAAGGAGAGCCTTTCACCTTTGACAGGCCTGTTAAAGATAGCCAGTGCAATGCCGGTGAGAACAATGATCATGCCGCCAAATTGCAGGATCGTTAGCCTCTCATCAAGCATCAGGTAACCAAAGAAGGCAGCTATTGGTGGTGCCAGTGTCATGATAAGCATGGCGAACCTCGAACCTATAAGGGCATAGCTTTTAAACAGGTAATAATCGCCCAAAATAAGTCCTACCAGTCCGGAGAGTGCCAGCCATATCCAGTTATGGGTTGTGGCGTCTACCGGAAAGAAATGCCCCCGGCTGATCAGGGTGAAGACGCCTATGAAGATGAAGGCAAGCGATAGCCTGAAGATATTCACCGTGAGCGAGCCCACCTTTTTGCTTGCCGACTCGAAGGCCAGGGCAGTGATGGTCCAGAACAGTGCCACGGCAAGGGCGGCAAATTCTCCTGTATGAGCAACAATATAATCAGCCACGGTAAGAAAGATCTCAGGGCACAAAAATATGTAAAGCACGGGACTCTGATCACTGAGTTAATTATCTTTAACTTTCTTCCATTAAAAAATTTCACCGGCGCGGGCATTATTTATAAATTTGAATGAACCTTAAAAACTGGAACCATGAATGCGAAGACAAAGGCTATCATATCACACCTTTTCGGAATAGGATGGATCATCGCCCTCATTGTCAACATGAACAACAAGGAGGAGTATGCCAGCTATTATATAAGACAGAATCTGGGTCTGATAATCATAAGCATAGCACTATCGGTACTTAATGCCATTCCGGTCCTGGGCCAGGCTATCTGGTTTATAGGAAGCCTCCTTGTGTTTATTCTCTGGCTCATGAGTCTTATATGGTCGGTTCAGGATATCATGAAGCCCATTCCCTGGGTGGGCGAGCAGTTTCAAAGCTGGTTCAGGGGTTTCTGATTCAATGAAGGCAAAGCTCCTTTTTGCACTCTTTGTTGCCGCGGTTGACCTGACGGCATCAGCTTCCTGCCTGAACTGAAGGGCAGGACTTCAAAGACAAGGGAGGAGAAGGATAAGGCGATGGATGAGATGGGCCACCTGGAGGAATCTCATGAGTTCCTTGAAGAGCTGATATCATCTGATGCCGCCTCATTAAAGCCGGTGCTGAATACCGGTTTCACACGCATAACACTGGTGAACCTGCAGCATGCCGGGAGGATCACGGTTGACTACAGTATCACATGGAACAACCTGAAGGGCGAATGCCTCGAGATGCCCTACCTGGCAATAGCAGAGATTAAGAGTGAAAAGTCGACCGCCCTTTCACCCTTCTTTATGCAGCTCAAGAGCCATGGCATACGCAGTACGGCATTCAGTAAGTATGTTACTGGGATGGCACTGTTGAACGGTGCTCCGAAGCAGAACAACATCAAACCAGAGTTTTTACTTCTAAACAGGTTCCGGGATGGTATCACAGGCTGAGGTTTGAACTTGACTATGATATCAGGGGATTGCCTCTTAAGCCTTACGTCAACGTGGAGATGCACACTATGCTGTTCAGTCCCAATGAATATACTGCAGACAAATGGCGTTCGATGATAGGGGCCGAATATACTTTCAACAAGAGACACACCTTCGGGCTGGAGTATATCTACAATGACAGCAGGGTAACCAAGCCTGCTTACGAAAACATACTGGGAGTAACTTATTCCGTGAAACTGTAGCTCCGGTGCGTGATTCTCAGCCCTGCGGTCCGCCGGGATACTTCGGCCAAATCTTTTATATTTGCCGAACTTTTGCAGACAGATGTTGTTATCTGCTAAAGCATAAATAAAAGAATGACTGACTGGAGTGTTGACAGCATAGGTGATCTTAAGGGAAAAATTGTAATTGTTACCGGTGGTGCCAGTGGCATAGGAATGGAAGCTGCGCAGGTACTTGCTTCAAAACGGGCCGGACTGGTGCTGGCAGTGAGGAATATGGCAAAAGGGGAGAGGGCAGCTGAAAATATCAGAGCACAGCACCCCGCTGCTGAGGTGGCTGTAATGCATCTTGACCTTGGCGACCTTGCCTCTGTCAGGCAGTTTGCCTCGGAGTTCACCGGGCGTTTTGACAGGCTTGACATACTCATCAACAATGCAGGTGTGATGGTGCCGCCCTACTCAAAGACGAAGGACGGTTTTGAGCTTCAGTTCGGTACGAACCATCTGGGGCACTTTGCTCTTACAGCCCATCTGCTTCCAATATTTATGGCCACGCCTCTTTCCAGGGTGGTCTCTGTCAGCAGTATCGCTGCACGTAAAGGCAGGATTAACTTCAAAAATCTTGACGGGTCGCACGGATACAACCCGATGACCTTCTACCGGCAGAGCAAGCTGGCCAACCTACTCTTTGCCATTGAGCTTCAGCACCGTCTTGAGCGTGCCGGATCAACCAGTATAAGTGTCCTGTGCCATCCGGGCATCAGTGTCACCAACCTTTTGTCACGCGGATCTGGCAAGGAGACAGGCAAGGTAATGAAGGCTCTCATGAGTATAGTCGCCCAGCCGGCTGAAAAGGGGGCACTGCCAATGCTTTATGCTGCCACACATCGTGAACTGCGCGGAGGCGAGTATATAGGCCCTGACGGCTTTGGTAACCACAAGGGGCATCCTGCACTTACCGATGAGGCCGGCAAGATGTTCAAGGCTGATCTATCCGCCAGGCTGTGGGAGGTCTCCGAATCTCTCACCGGCGTAAAGTACCCGATCTGATTCCAGTCTTCAGTCTTCAGTCTGCCACCTTCGCCACATCCGACGTTTAAACTACGGATGTTGAAAAAGGCTGGGGTGGCTAATGGCAGTCGGCAGTTTCTCCAGTCCACGGTCCATTTACTGCTGCCTACTGCCTGTTCCCTGGCGGCATGCCGCTTTGTGCAATATCCGTTGAACAATCCGGGTAAAATGAAGTTTTCCTGCGAGGTACTGTACGCAAAGCAGTCCTGAAGCAGGCACACGCCAGAAACTATATTTTTTCAGGTTTTAGAGATTACATAGATTTTACACCGGGGGCTCGCAGGGCCTCCGTTTTTTTTGCTTATCCCATATTAATCCATGATCATTTCGTAATTTTATGCTGACGCAACCAAAATGACACAAGAATCATCAACCTTATAGTTCTAAATGGCGTAACGATGAACAAACGGACTTCTCTTTCATGGCCAGTCTTAACTGCAGCAATAATTTCCGCCCTTTCCGGCTGCTCCAAAGATGTTTACCAGTCAGACTCAAACGGACTGTTGCAGAAGATTATGCATAACGGCTACGTAGTAGAAGAGATCTCATATAACCAGAATAAACTTGTCAATGAAGTACACAGCACCTCCTTTTATAGGAAATTCCATTATAATCAGAGTCTTAAGCTGATCAGGGAAGAGGTGGCTGTCTCCCCGGACCTCTTCAGTTCGTCAGTTATACCGGGTTCAACGCATGAATTTGTCAATCCTGACAAGACGGGTATTTCAATGTACCATTTATATGAATATGATGGAAGTGGCAGACTTTCAGAACAACTTAACTATATTCCAAAAGTCGGCAACGATGAATTCCGATCAAAAAGATTGTTTGAATACAATGACAACAATCTGATTTCTAAAATACTTCTTTATAACAGCGATAATGAAGTCACCCAGTTCAGAACCTATTTGTATGATTCCAATAACAATGTGATTGAGGAAGATTATTACACTTACCCGAATACGGCTGGTACAGGTCCTGAGCACTTGTCCAAAATCACCTTTGAGTATGATTCATTCCACAATCCATATAAGATATTTGAACAGGGAGGCAATCCCGGCATCAATACAAATACCAATAACATAGTCAAAACGAAAACTATTCACTATGAACCTGCTCCCGGGGTTCCGGCCTATTCAGAGTCAACAACCTCCTACGAGTACAATTATGATACCGGTTTCCCTGTCAGAGTGATAAACGGAGAAGAATTTATTTACGAATAAACCCGGTCGCCTATTAATGGGACAGTATAGTTAAGTTGTCTCTCATTATCTTAAACATGTTGTTACCCTCTTTGCTGACCGCCGCTACGGTACAGTCTTCGTGTATCACAATGGAGCCTTCTCTTACTGTGCTGCCAGAGGATTCCGCGGATCGGTGAGAGTTTGAATTCAGCTCCGGGATATTAGTACTTAAGTCCCGGATATGCCTGCCGGGTTATTCCTCACGTCCTCTCTAGAAGATCAGGGTCAGGGCGAGGTACTTTACCAGCAATCCCTGAACAGTGCAGATTATTGTGTCTCCGATCCTGTGCCGTAGCATCCCTGCGGCAAGAGAGATAACCGGTGAGGAGAGCGGCAGGGCATTGAAGACAAAAATTGTCAGGTTACCGTACTTTTCTATGCGAGCCCCGGCATTTTCATAACGCTTCCGGCCAATAAACTTATCAATAAACCTGTTGCTCACCAGCAGGCCAATGGAATAGTCGATCGACTGTGAGAAGAGAGCAGTACCGATGGCCACTGCATTCAGTGCCAAAACACTGATTTCGCCCTGAAGATAATAAATGAACGCCACCTCAACAGGCATGAAGAGAAAGAAGAGATAACCGCAGGCGTTTACAATGGCAAATGACAGCATCCCCTCGTCGCGCGAACCATTGTAGATGTCGCGCCCCACGGTCATTGATGCGATCACAATAGCTGCTATAACCAGCAGTGCTGCAATTATGATCCGTGATATTTCCTCAGGGCTTTTTTTAACCATTACCAGCGGCTGTAGGGTTTGACTGAGAGGGCAGAGTTGTAGTACCTCGGGTCACCGGAGACCTCGTCTCCCAGCCACGGTGGTTTCTCAAAGGCCTCATCCGCCGAGCCCAGCTCTATCTCCGCCATCACAAGTCCGCTGTTCGCCCCGTGAAAAACATCAACCTCAATGATATGACCTCCGTGAGGAACCAGGTAACGTGTCTTCTCGACCGGCCATGGTTCGCATAGCTTAAGAAGCTCCAGGGCGTCTTCAACGGGTATCTCCTTCTCCCACTCATACCTGGCAACTCCCGACTCATCTGCAAGACCCTTGACCGTAATATAACCCTTCTCTCCACGGACGCGCACCCTCACTGTTCTGCCAGGCAAAGAAGAGAGGTACCCCTGAATGATATCCGTCGCTTCTATGGCCTGATCCATGAATTCGCCACAGACAAGAAATTTTCTTTCAATCTCGATTGACATAATATTGAAATAAAGATAAGCCTTAAGATTAAGAAAGAAAGGATCATGATTTTTTTTCTTTTCTGTTTTTATTCTGATTTTTGTGTACTTTAGCGTCCGAAATGATGAGAACATACGCAGCATACAGTCTTTCTTTTTACTTTTTCTATTACCATCCGGAAAGAGGGGCTGAATAGTTGTATATCTGTGTAAGAGAACAAGAAATATAATGAAGGCAGTCCCGCTAAAGCGGGACTTTTTTTTATATAAAGATGAAGAGTGAACTTATTCACCCTGCGAGACGCCTTAAACATGTTGAGGAGTACTACTTCTCGACCAAGTTGGACGAGATAGCGCGCATGAGGCAGCAGGGCATCGATGTCATCAACCTCGGGATCGGCAGTCCTGATATGCCCCCGGCGGCCGATGTAATTGAGGAACTTGGGCGAAGTGCGTCTGACAGCTGCAACCACGGCTACCAGGCTTACAGGGGCATAGCCGCACTGAGAAACGCTTTTGCATCGTGGTACATGCGATATTTCAAAGTGGAACTTGATCCCGGGACCGAGATACTTCCGCTGATGGGCTCCAAGGAAGGAATAATGCACATCAGCATGGCCTTTCTCGATCCGGGTGATGAGGTGCTGGTGCCTGACCCCGGCTACCCTGCCTATGGCGCCGCAGCAAAGCTGGCAGGTGGCACTGTCAGGCCTTACGATCTCACTGAAGATAACAGATGGATGCCTGACATTAATGCCATTGAGGCCGCAGGGGTGGAGAGGGTGAAGATGATGTGGATCAACTATCCCCACATGCCAACCGGGGCCCGAGCCACACCTGAACTCTTTGAACGACTGGTCTCCTTTGCCCGCAGGAACGGCATACTGTTATGCCACGATAATCCGTACACCTTCATTCTGAACAGTGATCACCTCAGCCTGCTCTCAGTGCCTGGAGCCTTCGACGTATCGCTGGAGCTGAACTCTCTCAGCAAGTCGCATAACATGGCAGGCTGGAGGATGGGCATGGTTGCCGGCAACAGTTCGTTCCTAAATGATATTCTGAAGTTCAAAAGCAACATGGACTCCGGCATGTTCCTTCCATTGCAGGCTGCAGCCGCCAGGGCTTTGGCTGCCCCTGACGGGTGGTATGAAGATCTCAACGAAATCTATCGCCGGCGCCGCTCTATTGCCGCGGAGATAATGAAATCCCTCTCATGTAGTTTTGACATGGACCAATCAGGGCTCTTCCTATGGGGGAGAATCCCGCCTCTTTATTCGGATGCAGTTGAAATGACCGAAAAACTGCTCCATGAAAGCCATCTTTTTATTACGCCGGGGTTAGTTTTCGGTGAAAATGGAAAGAGATTCATCAGGATATCCCTCTGCGCAGATGAGAGGCTGCTCATTGCGGCACTGGAACGGGTGAAATCAAAGAAAACCATAACAGATAACCAAACAGCTTAAATTCAGATGTCTGCAAATATATGTATAGTAGGGCTGGGTCTCATTGGAGGTTCGCTGGCACGAAGCCTGAGGCTCAACGGTTTCTCCGGAAGGATAACAGGTGTGGAGAATAATTCGCATCACTGCACCATAGCCATGTACCGTGGTCTGGCAGATGAGTTTCTGCCACTGGACGAGGCTGTTGACAAGTCGGATATCATTATTCTCTGTGCACCCGTGGATGTAAATTGCCAGCTCCTGCCCCATATACTTGATTTGATTCATAATACTTCTAAGGTTGTTACCGATATGGGATCGACAAAGTCGGACATTGCTGCCGTGGCGGCATCGCACCCGGCACGGGGCAGGTATGTATCGGCCCACCCCATGGCTGGCACCGAGCACTCCGGCCCGGCAGCAGCCCTTGACAGACTTTTCTTCGACAAAGTGGCCATCATATGTGACCCGGGGAGCAGCGACACGGATGCGCTGGAGCTGATAACTGCCCTGTTCCAGTCGCTCAACATGCATATCCTCCATATGAAGTCATCGGACCATGATGTGCACGTGGCATATGTGTCGCACATCTCGCATATAACCTCCTTTGCCCTTGCCCTGTGCGTCCTGGAAAAGGAGAAAAACGCCGAGAATATCATGGCTCTTGCTGCAGGCGGATTTGAGAGCACCGTGCGACTGTCAAAGAGCAGCGGTGATACCTGGGCTCCGATCTTTCTCGGGAATTCGGGCCCTATTCTTGAAGTAATAGATACTTATCTGGAAAAGATGCGTCTCTTCAGGGCACATATTGAAAATGGCAACGGTGATGCCCTTAAAGAGCTTATGCGCTCTGCGAACGAGATAGGCCAGATACTGAAAACCTGAATGAGCAGGAGTATATTAAATGGAATTGAATATTCACTTTCACCCATGTGCCATCGGGCAAAAAAGATAAAGATATTTTGATCAATAAATAAATGACCGGAAAATGAGCACGGATATCACAACATATGCCAAGAGGAGACTGAATATCATTCCGATGGAGGAGTGGCCCCTTTACAAACAGCGCCCACTGCTTATTGCCGGGCCGTGCAGTGCAGAGAGCGAGGAGCAGGTGATGAACACTGCCGCCGCACTGGCAGCCACGGGCAGGGTTGACCTCTTCCGTGCCGGCATCTGGAAACCGCGGACGCGTCCTGACAAGTTTGAAGGCGTGGGTACCGTCGGGCTCAGGTGGCTCCGGCAGGCGAGAGAGGTTTACGGACTACCAGTCTCGGTGGAGGTTGCCACAGAGAAACACGTCTATGAGGCACTGAAGCACAGTGTCGACGCTGTATGGATAGGAGCACGTACAAGCGTCAATCCGTTTGCACTTAACGAGATAGCATCTGCTCTAAAGGGATCCGACGTGATGGTATTCATAAAGAACCCTGTCAACCCTGACCTGGAACTGTGGATAGGGGCTGTGGAGCGCATCAGCAAGGCCGGAATCACACGCCTGGCAGCTATCCACCGCGGTTTCTCAACATGGGAGAAGTGCGTCTTCCGCAACCAGCCCCGGTGGCAGATACCGGTGGAACTGCGCCAGCGCATACCTGATCTGCCGATGATCTGCGATCCGAGTCATATGGGCGGCGACAGATCGTTCATCGGCGATCTGTCGCAGAAAGCTATGGACCTGAACTACGACGGACTGATGATTGAGTCGCACATCGACCCGGCAAGTGCACTGAGCGACAGGAAGCAGCAGGTCACACCGTCGGAGCTGACCGAAATTATAGGCAATCTGGTGCTGAGATCACCAACATCGGATGACCCGGAGTTCCTCGAGCCCATCGAGGACCTGCGCAGTCAGATTGATGTATACGATAACCTGCTGCTGGACATCCTGGAGAGCCGTATGCAGGTAGCAGAGACAATAGGAAGGTACAAGAAAGAACATAATATAACCATCCTTCAGAGCACAAGATGGAAGGAGGTAAAGGACAATGCGGTGGACAAGGGAGTAAGAAAAGGGCTGACGCCCGAGTTTATTCAGATCTTCCTGGAGGCGATACACCAGGAATCGATCACACACCAGATGAAAGTGATGAAAGAAGATTAATTTAGCATACCGGTAAACAGGAAATAATTCACACTATCACTCGATCCATGGAGGTTACCGTTCATCCGTCGCGAATGGCGGGCAGCATTATAGCTCCACCTAGCAAAAGTCTGACGCAGAGGGCCATAGCTGCCGGCATGCTGGCCCGGGGTACCACCTTTATACGAAATCCTTCATTCTGCAACGATTCCCTGGCGGCCATCGGGATAGCCGGGAGACTGGGCGCTTCTGTATCATGGGATAATAATTCCATTACCATCATAGGGGGTTCCGGTGCTCTCTCTCCGGTCACTCTCAATTGCGGAGAGTCAGGACTGGCACTGAGAATGTTTGCCCCTGTGGCAGCCATGCTCGCAGACCGGGTGACCCTTACCGGCGAGGGATCACTGGCAGGGAGACCGGTGACAATGATAAGCGAGGCTCTGCCGCAGTTTGGGGTGCAAATACAATCCACAGCCGGATTGTTGCCTCTCTCCATGACGGGAAGGCTCTCCGCCGGGAAAGCCGTATTGGATGGTTCCCAGGGCTCACAACTGCTGACAGGCTTACTGATGTCACTGCCGTTGCTTGAGTCAGACAGTGAGATTACGGTTGAGAACCTGAAGAGCAGACCCTACATAATGATGACGCTTCAGCTTCTTGAGGAATTTGGAGTCAGCGTTGTAAACGACAGCTTCAGGCACTTCAATGTACCGGGCTGCCAGTCATACCGTGCCCGCGAATACACTGTTGAGGGCGACTGGAGCGGGGCATCATTCCTGCTTGTCGCGGGAGCGCTGGCAGGTGCAGTGACGGTGAAAAGCCTCAACCTCAGCAGTCTGCAGGCCGACAGTGCAATTATCAAGGCGCTGGATGATGCCGGCTGCCGGCTTTCGGAAGAGGCTGCAGGGGTGAAGGCTGAGAAGTCTGACCTTAGGGCTTTTGTATTTGATGCCACCGATTCACCGGACCTCTTTCCGCCGCTGGCAGCGTTGGCAGCATTCTGCAGCGGCACCAGCAGGATCAGTGGCGTGAATCGGCTGCGGCATAAGGAGAGCGACAGGGCAAAAGCCATTGCCGATCTGCTTGGCGCAATGAATATAGAAGTGAAGATTGCCGGTGACGAGATGCTTATCAGCGGTGGACGGGTATTGCGTGCCAGGGTATCATCACACAACGACCATCGTATGGCAATGATGGCG
Organism: Bacteroidales bacterium; assembly: GCA_011620595.1. Taxonomy (GTDB): domain Bacteria; phylum Bacteroidota; class Bacteroidia; order Bacteroidales; family VadinHA17; genus SR-FBR-E99. Next base: position 109,589 of record WOYX01000037.1, read on the forward strand.
GCAGTGATGGCCCTGGCAGCTGAAGGGACGGTAACGATAGCCGGAGCAGAAGCGGTGGCGAAGTCATATCCGGGCTTTTTTGATGACCTGGCCCGTCTCGGCGCAAGGATTTCCCGATGAACCTCACTTTTTACAGATAAACTCCCGGAAGCTTTTTCCTGTGTGCCTCTACCTCGACCTTATCTCACGTCGCATAAACAAAACATACGATATGACAAAGCTGATAATAGTACCTGCAGCCAGTCCCGTCACCTGCGGCCATACCATCAGCAGGCTCTGTCCCAGTGGCAGCGGCCCCGGAAGTGCACCTATCATCTGCTCCATGGTAAGAGGACCGAGGCTGCGTACGGAGGGCATCAGGAGGGTGGTGGTAGCTTCGCTGAAGAGCTGGTTGGGCATCACCCGCAGCAATGCCAGCCGGAACTGCTCAAAAGCTATTATGGTCTGAGGAGCAGCCATCTCCGACGGCGCGAGTGATTTCGTTATCAGGTTTACTATCAGCGGGTAGAATACCGAGAAGAACAGCCAGACCGCTATTGCCGAGAGAGCAGCCGTGGCAGGCTGACGGAACACTACTGAGAAGAGTATCGAAAGGTTAAGCCAGAATGCCACATAGAGAATACTCAGCAGGATGAAGAATACCATCCTCATAAATTCCCCGGCAGTGGGAGGGATACCGATAAATATCAGTCCTGCCCCCATTACCAACAATCCCAGCGCTATCAGCATAACGCTTATTACTGCCAGTGCGGCCGTGAATTTGGCATTGATGATATAGTCACGGTGTATCGGCTGCGACAGCATACGTCCCATGGTTCCCCTGTTATGTTCCGAGTTAATGGCATCAAACCCCAGGGCAATGCCCAGCAGCGGCCCCAGGAAGCTGATGAAGACCGTGAATGAGGGCATGGTGCCGTCAGTGATGGTAAACAGTTTCAGGAAGAAGAAGGTGCCTTCCGGGTCATTGGGTTTGACTGCCTGGGAAAAGTTTGTCAGGGCAGTGTACAATGATCCGAGAGAGGTGAGGGCAATGATGGCAATGAGAATGATAAATCTCCAACTGCGGATATGGTCTGCCATCTCTTTCTCTACTATCACACGGAATGGGTGCCTTATCCTATCCCCGGTACGGGAAAACTTTATTTTTTTTGATAGAACAGAATTACTCATGATCCACTCCTCCTTCAAAATAACGGAAATAGATATCGTCAAGGCTGTAATCCTTTCTTTCTGAACCGGCAGGCCGACCCTCACCGCTGAAAAGCTGTGCCGCCAGGCTCTGAACGTCTCCGACAGCAAGAAGCTTGCCTTTCACGAATATCCCCACCCTGTCACACACCTGCTGAACCTGGTGCAGGTGATGGGAAGAGAATAGGACGGTGATCTTCTGTTCGCGACTGAGCCCGACAATCAGTTCAAGGAACTCTCTCACCCCCGCAGGGTCTATTCCCAGCGTCGGCTCATCAAGAATGATCACCTCCGGATCCTTTATCAGTACATCGGCAAGGCCGAGCCTCTGCCTCATTCCCCTGGAGTATTTTCCTGTTTTTTTACCCGCCTCACCGGTCAGTCCTACCCGTTGAATCAGCTCTTCTGCCTTCGCCCGCGCATCATTGGCTGAGAAACCGTTGAGGCGGGCTGTGTAAGTGAGGTTTTCCATCCCTGTGAGGTCATCGTAGAAACCTACCTCCTCAGGCAGATACCCGACCCTTCGCTTTACTTCAACAGGATCACTGACAGGGTCGAAACCGCAGACCCTTACCGTACCGCCGTCAGGCTCGGTAAGGCCCAGCATCATCAGTATGGTGGTCGATTTACCGGCGCCGTTAGGTCCCAGCAGCCCGAATATCTCGCCCTTTTCAATTGCAAGGTCCAGAGAGTCGACAGCGGTGAACGAACCGTATCGCCTGGTCAGTCCCTTCAGTTCAATGATATTTTCGGTCACGGCTACCTCCTCCCATATTTCCGGAACAGATACCATACCGTGCCGATGCCTGCCACTATTACCAGGATGCCTACCCATCCCCAGAGCATCGGAGTGCGAACCGACATCCTGAACGATGCTTTGGATGAGGTTTCAGGAGTCCTCGCCTCGAGGGTGGTCACATAATCGCCGGGTATAGCTTTCTTGTCAGCCTTGATGGTTGCTGTCACGCCGGCCTCCTTGCCAGCGAGGATGGTTTCTATCTCTTTGGGATCAAAGGTCACTTCCCAGTTGACGGGAGCCGAGCTGGTGAGTTTCACACCCTTAAGAAGGGAGCTGCCGGTGTTTTTCACAACAAGGTCGATCTGCTTCTTCTCCCCGGCCACTATGCTGGAGCTGAGCAGTCCCGTTGGTGTTGTCAGCTCTATCTTATATGTCCCGCTGATGACTGCCTCCAGTGTGAGTTCTCCGGTTGTTGACCCTGCCACTGCTCTGACGGGAATGGAGTAATTGCCCTCCTCCGCCTGGTCTGATGGTTTGACCTCAACGGCAACACTGACGGTACCATTGGGCTCAGCCTCCACCGAGGTCACCTGCTTGCCGTTGGCACGAAATGTGACAGTCCATCCACGGGGGACTTCAGCCTGAAGGGCATAGTTCTGCTTCTCTCCGGTGCGGTTCCGGAGGTCGGCATTATAGGTGAAAGTGGAGCCGGAGTGGCCCTCCATATTTGCCTGCCGTGTGGTGAACTCGGTCTTGTAAGTGCCCTGCTCGGAGATGTTGATTGTCAGAGGCAGGGTGTGGTCAGCACCTGCAACAACGTATATCCTGTAATTCCCCTTGTTTACCTGGTAGGGTATCTCAACGTGCAGCTGAAGGCTTTTCTTTTCTCCGGGCAGCACGGAGATCTGCTTTACGTTCCAGGCCCCTGACTTGAGGGTGTAGCTCCAGTTACGGGGCAGGTTGGTAACGGCAAGGTCGAGGGTGGCAAGCTTATCACCGTGATTGATGAAGTCCAGGGTGTAGTCAACCGATTCTCCCGGGGGAACACTAATCTTTGTAAACGGAGTATACAGCAGCAAGCTGTCATTTTCAGCGACGGCACTGTGGCCGTAGGAGACTATCCCGGATGAAAGGATAAAGAAAAGAGCAGTTATTTTCTTCAGTGGTGACATAATAATATCCTCCTGTTTTTCTATGTTTTTCATACGGAATGCAAATTTAAAAAGGGGAAATTCACATTTACAAGAGGAGAGAAATTGTCGGACAGGGTTGAAGAGTGACCAGGAAGATATTTTTGGCTGAAATTGAATAAATTAAGCCCTTAATGTGCTCATTGTTAAAGTTTCCTTAAAATTGCGGTTTAACTCCTCTTACGTTCTCGGAGCAGGGGTAAGGATAGAGAATTTTGAGACCGGAGAAGAGTGCAGGACCGGAGAGGTTGGCAAGATACTGGTTAAGGGTGACTGCGTGATGAAGGGCTACTATGATGACCCGCAACAGACTGCTGAGGTTTTGGTTGACGGCTGGTATAATACAGGAGACATGGGCTTTCTTGATGAAGATGGATATCTGTGGCATGCCGGGAGGTTCAAGAGGTTTGCCAAGGTGGGAGGGGAGATGGTGTCGCTTGTGACGGCCGACCTGCCTGCCATCTATCTCCCCAGGGAGTTTATAGTAATAGGAGATCTGCCGATGATGAGCTCCGGAAAAACAGGCTTCCGGAGCGTCACCAAAATGGTGCAGGAGATAATGAAGAAGGCCTGACAGCGAAATCTGTAAGTATGAGTCAGGGCTTACCAGTGGCCTGCTACTTTTGCGGAGACTATTTGCCAATGCAGAATCGCGAGAAGATCTCACCGAGGATGTCATCAGGGGTGATCCTCCCCGTGATCAGCCCAAGGTAATATATCGCCTGCCGCATATCTGTGGCTATCAACACCGTTGGTATCCCGTCGCGAAAACCGTCGAGGACCCTCTGCAGGCTCTCAGAGACATTCTTCAGTGCCTCGTAGTGCCGGGCATTGGTGACGATATACTGAGGCGAGTCTATGACCCCTGTCTCTACAGATTTCAATAGCATTACCCTGAGGTCATCTATTCCCGTTGCCTCTTTCGCCGAAACGGCAACTGCCGGCAGGTCACAGATGCCTTTCAGTTCCTTCATCAGCGCCTCAGCCTGATCCTGTGCTATAAGGTCACTCTTATTAACAACCAGGATAATATTTGCTTTGCCGTTACCGGTCATCTCCGCCACTGAGGCTGCAAAAGCTGCCAGTTCCCCGGAAGTGTCGGTGGCTTCTGCCACAGCCAGAACCACCTCCGCCGCTTCAAGCTTTTTCAGCGTACGCTCCACGCCTAGCACCTCTATCTCATCATCGGAGTGCCTCAGTCCTGCCGTATCTATGAACCTGAACAGAAGGCCTTCCACGTGCAGCACCTCCTCTACAGTATCACGGGTGGTGCCGGGTTTTTCGGAGACAATGGCTCTCTCCTCCTGCAGCAGCAGGTTAAGCAGGGATGATTTGCCCACGTTGGGCCTCCCGGCTATCACCACCGGGATACCTTTTTTTATGGCATTTCCCAGCCGGAATGATGAAGCCAGCCTCTCTACCAGGCTCTTTATCTTTATTACATTCTCGCTCATGGAGAAGCGGTCAGCAAACTGCACATCCTCCTCACTGAAGTCGAGCTCCAGCTCAATGAGTGATGCAAACTGCAGCAGTTTCTGCCTCAGCTTTTCTATCTCCGACGACAGCCCGCCGCGCAGCTGTGACGATGCCAGCCGGTGTGCGGCAGCGGAATCGGCAGCAATGATGTCAGCCACGGCTTCTGCCTGTGAGAGATCCATCCTGCCGTTCATGAAAGCCCTCATGGTAAACTCCCCGGGCATGGCGGCCGTGGCACCACGGGCCAGGAGCATCTCCATGATCTTCTGCGCTATCCAGGGAGAGGCGTGGAAGCTTATCTCAGCAGCATCCTCTCCGCTGTAGGAGGCAGGCGACCTGTAGAGAGTGACCACCGCATCATCAATGAATTCATCCTCTTCCTTCACCTGTCCGTAATGCACCGTGTAACCTCTGGCTTCCCGCAGGTCAGCGCCGCTGGCAGGGGAAAAGAGCTCACTTATTAGCCGGAAGGTTTCCGGACCGCTGACCCTGATAACGGCAAGGGCCCCGCCAGGGCCTGTTGCTGGAGCAGCAATGGTGGTGTCAGGCTTCAGGTTCATATGTGGAATGCCATTTAATAACAAACTTACGGAAAAACACCTGATTTTACACGGGCAGTACAAAATCAGGGCCACATCCGGGATTTACAGATGAAAGATAATGATTGGAGGTAAGGTATAATATGTTAATTTAGGTGCTCTAACAAACATAAACTGCTATGAAGAAATCAATACTTATCATCACTGTTGCCTGCACCGTGCTTGCGGCAGGTTGTGCCGGCACAGCCAACCGGCTTACGAATGCGGAGATTGCAGAGGGATGGGAACTGCTCTTTGACGGCACCAGCCTCGACCAGTGGAGACTGTACAACAGTGAAGGCACTGGCAGCTGGGGCATTGACGACGGTTGCCTGGCGGCAGATGGTACCGGCAGCGACAGCACAGGCTATATCGTTACAAGAAAAGAATATGCCAATTTCGACCTGGTGTTCGACTGGAAGATTGCTCCGGAAGGTAACAGCGGGGTCATGTACCATGTTGTGGAGTCGGACAGGTTTCACACACCATACCTTACTGGTCCGGAGTACCAGCTCATTGATGACATCAACTGGCCCGGTGAACTGGAGGAATGGCAGAAGACAGGAGCTGACTATGCGATGTACCTGCCTGATCCGGAGAAGAAAAAACTGAATCCGGCAGGGGAGTGGAACAACTCCAGGATACTCTTTGACAACGGACATGTTGAATACTGGCTTAACGGTGAAAAGATAGTTGAGTTCGAGGCCTGGACACCGGAATGGTTTGAACTCAAGAACAGCGGCAAATGGGCCGGCGCACCTGAGTACGGCCTTGCTGCCACGGGACTTATCTCCCTGCAGGATCACGGCAGCAAGGCGTGGTTTAAAAACATGAAGATCAGGGAGCTGCCCAAAAAAGAGACGGAACCGGTAAATCTCTTCAATGGAGTCGACCTGACAGGATGGACTGCCTACGGGACCGAAAAATGGTATGTCGAGGACAGCCTCCTGGTCTGCGAGAGCGGTCCTGACAGGCAGTACGGCTACCTGGCTACGGATAGGTACTACAAGGACTTCGACCTGTCAGTCGATTTCAGGCAGATATCCGACGGCAACAGTGGCGTTTTCTTCAGGTCAGTCATTGAAGGAACAAGGATATCAGGATGGCAGGTTGAGGTGGCACCCAAAGACCATGACACAGGTGGTATATATGAGTCGTATGGAAGAGGCTGGCTGGTACAGATCCCCGATGAGAAGGAGAACATACTGAAGCCGGGTGAATGGAATACGCTCAGAATAAAAGCTGTCGGCCCTGATGTTACCACCTGGCTGAACGGGGAGGAGATGGTGCACCTCAACGATCCGAAGATTGGCAGGGCCAACGGGAGAATCGCCCTCCAGATCCATGACGGAGGAGGCATTAAGGTACAGTGGAAGAACCTGGTGATCCAACCGCTCTAATGAAGAAGCTGACTGTATTTTCATCACATATGAGGATACCGTATCCGTACGGCTGAAAACAGAATATACTATCCGGAACCGCCTTGGAGGTATCATGTTCCGGGAACTGGGAGGCGACGTTTCAGAGAATGGCCTTCTGGCGGCTATTCATGCCGCATTCAGGGAAAAATAACGCGAAGGCCCCTTGATATTAAAAATTGCATAGGGCTTCGCATTTCTTGTAATACACTGATTACCTGATGTTTATTGCATTCCATGCTATCTTGAAAGGTTGTCTGCAATAAATGTGTTGTCCGGGATGCTTGCCGAGGTGTTTAACTCATCAAAAAGCACCCTTGAGGTTCTTCCGTTGAGATGATTTGTGGCGTACATCCCGGTCATTACATAACCCTCACCGGGCCTTACTACATGGTGGCGATGGCACGGCTCAGCAGATCTTTCGAATGGTCTTTTAGCGGCAGGTTCTTTATGCCTGGTCTTTCACGGAGGTAGATCAGTGAAGGAATCAGCAGCATTATCTACCGATCCGCACGGTCAGGATCCGCGGAGCGATGGCAAGATGTAGTAACCGAGCGGACAGGATCTTTCAGGAGGCCTTTGACATCTCTTTCCGGTAGACGCTGGGGGTCTTATCCTTTTAGGCCTTGAAGATGACCGAGACAGCAAAAATACCACGTAAGGAATAAAATGGAGTGCATGCCAGGGTGAGAATCTTCGTGTGGGCACGGACATATGGCGCACATACAGAAATAGTAGCGGTCCGTATGTCAGTGAAATAAAGGGGAAGGAATAGACTTCAACCACCGTACGGTTAATCAGTGCAAATATCATCTCGATGCAGAAGAGAAACAGTCATGTCGTCATGATATGGCTTGCGGTGGAGTATGGCCGCCTGGTTGCCATCAGCAGTCCTGCGAAAAACGACTGAGATATGCCTGCAAACGGAACCGGTAAAACAAAATCCACGATGCCATAATAAAGAGTATATTTAACAAAAGGAAGAAAAAATAGCTACTTTTGAGTTACATGAAACAAACATAACAGACTGAAATGAGCATTTTACTAAACTCCGTGTCAAAGGTGATCGTACAGGGGTTCACGGGCAGTGAGGGTACCTTCCATGCGAGTCAGATGATAGAGTACGGGACAAAAGTTGTAGGAGGAGTTACTCCAGGCAAGGGTGGTCTGACCCATCTGGGGCTGCCGGTCTTCAACACCGTCAGGGATGCCGTGAAGGCGACAGGTGCGGATACCTCCGTCATCTTCGTACCACCGGCCTTTGCTGCCGATTCAATTCTTGAGGCTGCCGTGGCAGGCATAAGGCTGATAGTAACCATCACCGAGGGTATCCCCACCTCAGACATGGTTAAGGTCAAGAAGATACTCGGTGAATATGACACTGTGCTCATAGGCCCCAACTGTCCGGGAGTCATCACACCGGGGGAAGCCAAGGTCGGCATCATGCCCGGCTTCATACATCAGAAGGGCAGGGTGGGGGTTATCTCCCGCTCCGGGACGCTGACATATGAGGCTGTCGATCAGCTTACCAAGCTTGGACTGGGACAGTCGACCTGCGTTGGCATTGGCGGTGATCCGGTGATAGGGTCCACCTCGCTCGACATCATCAGGAGGATGATGGCTGACAGTGATACAGATGCGATAGTACTCATAGGTGAAATAGGCGGCCAGATGGAGACAGACGTGGCATACTGGGTCAGAGAGCATGGCACCAAGCCTGTGATTGGATTCATTGCCGGGCAGACAGCCCCCAAGGGGAGACGCATGGGACATGCCGGAGCGATAATAGGAGGGAAGAACGATACGGCTGAAGCCAAGATGAAGATCATGGAAGAATGCGGACTTCGTGTGGTAAGATCACCGGCAGATATAGGCGCCACCGTCGCCAAGGTGCTGCATAAATAAATTTCTATCTTTGTGCCCAAAATTGTTAAAGATGAAACTACTGGAAGGAAAAACAGCTGTGATTACAGGTGGATCACGAGGCATAGGCAAGGGCATCGCCCTGCGTTTTGCCGCCGAAGGAGCCAAAATTGCGCTCACCAATATCATTGACAACGAGGAGTTTACCGATGCTGTCAGGGAGATCGCCGATCTGGGAGTAAAGGCCAGGGGATATGTATCCGATGCTTCCCTATATGTTGATGCCGGGAATGTCATCGATGAGATAGTTAATGACTTCGGCAGGGTTGACATACTGGTAAACAATGTCGGCATTACCCGTGACACTCTTCTGATGAGGATGACGGAGGAGCAGTGGGACCAGGTGCTGACCGTGAATCTGAAGTCTGTGTTCAATCTGACCAAGGCTGCCATCAAACCGATGATTAAGCAGAAGTACGGGTCGATCATCAACATGAGCTCTGTGGTAGGTGTAAGCGGCAACGCCGGGCAGTCGAACTACTCAGCCTCCAAGGCAGGCATTCTCGGATTCACCAAGAGTGTGGCCAAGGAGCTGGGCTCACGCAGTGTGCGTTGCAACGCCATAGCCCCGGGTTTCATACTTACGGAGATGACCGGCAGGCTGTCCGAGGAGGCGAAGAGCGACTGGATATCAAAGATACCGCTGCGTCGCGGCGGTTTGCCGGAGGATGTGGCCAACGTGGCTCTCTTCCTGGCATCGGATCTCTCGTCTTATGTGACCGGTCAGACCATTAATGTCTGCGGCGGTATGCTGATGTAATATACTTTTAATTTGAATTATTTATTATATTTGCACCGGCAGGGCGCTATTCCCTCAAGCACGAGGAAATGCAGCGAGACATAATTATTCCACACTTATTTCTTAAGCGCCCTGCTTTTTTTATTGTATATATGCCTCCTTAGCTCAGTGGTAGAGCAGCTCACTCGTAATGAGCAGGTCGTGGGTTCAACTCCCATGGGAGGCTCTGGGGGGGCAGTTTTCAGTCGGCAGTCTGAGCCGCCGACGAAGGAGGGTTCAATTCCGCACACGAATCTGTCCCGATGAGGCAGGTAGTGTCGGGAAGGCAGTAGAGGGGCGAGCGTCAATAAATGATCCGGTGGATCATTTTAGCGAGCAACCGGATTGTAGGGGAGGGGAATCAATAAGCTGAAGTTGTTGAAGAATTATAAGCGGGAGTAGCTCAGGGGTAGAGCATCAGCTTCCCAAGCTGAGGGTCGAGGGTTCGAATCCCTTTTCCCGCTCAGACAAAAAGGCCCCGACATCGTCGGGGCTTTATTGATTTTCACAGACCGACTCAGGCTTGCCTGAAGGAGGGATGTGGAAATCAATAAAGAACGC
>WOYX01000037.1:119539-135122 GCA_011620595.1 Bacteroidales bacterium
AAGGCGAAGCAATCCCCTTCAGATAAACACAGACCGACTCAGGCTTGCCTGAAGGAGGGATGTGGAAATCAATAAAGAACGCCACGCCAGTGGCGCTTTTTGTCTGATGGCATCCCACTCAGGGAACGCTGAGCCGAAGGCGAAGCAATCCCCTTCAGATAAACACAGACCGACTCAGGCTTGCCTGAAGGCTTCCCCTACCAACGGTCATTCCGACTGTTCACTGTTATTCGTCAGGTCCGGCTTCTCTCCCGGGAATGTTCCCTGATTCCATTCCCTCATGAACTGACCCAGGAAGCTGACCATGAAGTCATGTCTTTCATCAGCTAGTCTTCTTCCGGTGGCACTATTCATCAGGTTCCTGAGAAGCAGCAGTTTGTCATAGAAATGATGTATCGTGGAGGCCGAATTTCTGCTTGATGAGCTTACACCGGGTTGTCCGGGTAACCCTGCCCGGGGATCATAGATTTCACGTCCCATGAATCCTCCGTAACTGAATGCCCTGGCAATACCTACGGCGCCCATGGCGTCGAGCCGGTCTGCATCCTGAACTATCTGCAGCTCGTCACTTTTTTGTCCCGTAGCCGGCCCTTTGGAAAAGGAGATTTTCTCATTGATGCTTACCACCTCCTCTGTAACAGACTCTTTAACCCCGAGCCGTCCCAGGAGGGCCCTGATCTCTGCCGGACCGTCATGCACGGCAAATTTATGATCTCCCACATCGTGCAGCAGTGCGGCAAGTTCAACGGTAAACCTGTCGCCCCGGTTCTCACATTCGTGAATATACAGCGCCAGCCTTACAACCCTTTCTATATGAGACCATCCGTGGCCGCTGTCGTATTGCCGGACAGCTTCCCTGACAAAATCGCTTACCTCCTTTATGATCTCCTGTTCGGTTTTCATTTTGCCTGATTCTCTTTGCTGACACAAAATATTGATAATTTTGTCTCTTCCACCATAACCTGTCACTCAAGATATGAACAGCGCAGAAATTATTACCATAGGAGATGAGATTCTGATAGGCCAGACCGTTGACACCAACTCGGCATGGATCAGCAGCAGGCTCAACCTGCTTGGTGTGGGTGTGGCGCGTATAACATCGATAGCAGACAGGAGGGAGGAGATCATGGCCTCACTGGATGAGTCGCTCGGACGCAGCGACCTGGTGCTGATGACAGGCGGACTGGGGCCTACCAGTGATGACATCACCAAGGAGACTCTGGCTGAATATTTCGGGGCTAAGCTGGTCACTGACCCGGGTGTGCTGGAGGAGGTGTCACAAAGGCTGAAAAAGAGGAACCTGGAGATGAATGAGAATAACCGCCGTCAGGCCAGTGTGCCCGATAACTGTACTGTCCTTGCCAACAGGGAAGGGACAGCCCCGGGGATGTTGTTTACAAGGGGAGACAAAACAGTTGTCTCCATGCCCGGTGTTCCTTCGGAGATGAAGTACATCATGACAGAACACATCCTGCCGATGATCGCCATGCGAGCCGGGAGAAATGTTATAATTCACAAGAACATAATGACCTACGGCACCTTTGAGGCCAAACTGGCAGAGAGGCTGCAGAACTTTGAGAGGGAGCTTCCTCCTGATATCAGGATTGCCTATCTGCCATCATACGGACTTATCAAACTCAGGCTTACAGCGAAAGGCAGGGATGAGAGGCTCATGCAGACGATGATGGATGAGCAGGTCAGAAAACTCTATACGATTATTCCCGACGTAATCTACGGAGAGGATGAGACAACGCTTGAGGAGGTGACAGGCGGACTGCTCCTCAAAGCAGGACTGACGGTATCGACAGCCGAGAGCTGCACGGGAGGCAAGCTTTCCTCCCTGATCACCTCTGTGCCCGGCAGTTCATCATGGTACCTCGGCTCGGTGATCGCCTATAACAACAGCATCAAGACCGGTGTGCTCGGGGTTAATCCTGATACCATCAGGGTTCACGGGGCCGTCAGTGAGGCGACAGCCGCGGAGATGGCGGCCGGGGTGAGGAGATTAACGGGAAGCGATTATTCCGTTGCTGTAACCGGCATTGCCGGTCCGACAGGCGGAACAGACGCCAAACCTGTGGGCACGGTCTGGATAGCCATCGCCTCTGCCGGGGCTATAATAACTGAGTTGCATCGATTTGCGGACGACAGAACGGTGAATATTCTGAGGGCCTCCTATACTGCCCTGAATATGCTTAGAAAGCAGATAATCAGCTGCTGAGCAGTCGAATTCGGGATTGTTGGGAAAAAATGAAGAAATTATTTGGTTAATTGAATAAAAATCACCTATTTTGCGAACCGATTTTCGGAGTTTTTCAGAACAAGTAAAAAGAGGATAATAATGTCAAAAGTGTGTCAGGTCACCGGCAAGAAAGCAGTGGTTGGAAACAATGTTTCCCACTCGAAGAGGAGGACCAAGAGAAAGTTTATGGTCAACCTGTTTACCAAAAGGTATTACCTGCCTGAGGAGAACAGATGGATTACCCTTAAGTTATCGGCTGCAGGAATGAGAAACATCAACAAGAACGGTCTCGCCTCGGTCCTTAAGGAGGCAAAGGAAAAAGGTTACATTATCAACTAAATAAACCGGAGAGAAAATGGCAAAGAAGAGCAAAGGCAACAGGGTGCAGGTTATCCTTGAGTGCACTGAGCACAAGGAATCCGGAATGCCGGGCACCTCGAGATATATCACCACCAAGAACCGAAAGAATACACCTGACCGTCTTGAGAGGAAAAAATTCAATCCCATACTTAATAAAATGACCCTCCACAGGGAGATAAAATAGATAAGGAGTTATGGCAAAGAAAGTTGTTGCAACACTGAAGACAGGAACCGGCAGATCATTCACCAAATGTATAAAGGTGGTCAAGTCTGAGAAGAGCGGAGCATACCAGTTCAAGGAAGAAGTTGTTCATAACGATCACGTTAAGGATTTCTTTTCCACGAAATAAGATCAGTTTTTCTGATCCTGAACAGGGGAGAGACGCATACAATTGCGTCTCTTTTTTTACTTTTGACGATCAACACAAAGGCAATGGCATTATTCGGTTTTTTAAGGAAAGAGGAGAAAGAGATACTTGACAGGGGACTGGTGAAAACCCGAGAAAGCGTATTTGCCAGGCTCACCAGGGCTGTTGCCGGCAAATCAAAGATCGATGACGATGTACTCGACAATCTTGAAGAGGTATTGGTCTCCTCGGATGTGGGTGTTGAAACCACGCTAAGGATCATAGAGAGGATATCCGGTCGTGTGGCACGTGATAAGTATGTAAGCACCTCGGAGCTCAACGCCCTTCTCCGTGATGAGATCGCCGGTCTCCTTGAGGAGAACAGCAGCACCGAAGGGAGCGTCGCCGGATTCGATGCGCCGCTGCCTGCCAGGCCCTACGTAATACTTGTTGTTGGTGTCAACGGAGTAGGCAAGACCACCACCATTGCCAAACTGGCATACAACTTCAGAAAAGCAGGAAGGAGCGTTTTGCTGGGAGCGGCAGACACCTTTCGTGCCGCTGCCATCGATCAGCTCAAAATATGGTCAGAGAAAGCAGGCGTACCCATGATCAGTCAGAAGATGGGGGCTGATCCGGCCTCGGTGGCCTTTGACACCGTCAAATCTGCCGTGGCTTCCGGAACGGATATAGTGATTATCGATACTGCCGGCAGGCTTCACAACAAAACAGCTCTTATGAATGAGCTCTCAAAGATCAGGAGGGTGATGGAGAAGGTAGTGCCGGAGGCACCGCATGAGGTTCTGCTTGTTCTTGACGGCTCAACCGGACAAAATGCCTTTGAACAGGCAAAGCAGTTCACTGCCGCCACCAGTGTAAATGCGATGGCTATTACCAAGCTTGACGGCACAGCCAAGGGGGGTGTTGTGATAGGGATCTCAGACCAGTTCCGGATACCGGTAAAATATATCGGTGTGGGAGAGAAAATGGAGGATCTGAGGATCTTCGACAGGTATGCGTTCGTTGACTCCCTCTTCAGTGACAGCCGCTGATGAAGAGTAACAGGGTCAATATCGTCACCCTGGGCTGCTCGAAGAACACCGTTGACTCGCAGAAGCTCATGCGTCAGCTCACAGCTGGCGGATATAGTGTTGTCGCTGATGCGTCAGACCCGGCCGACATTGTCATCATCAATACCTGTGGCTTCATCCTCGATGCCAAGGAGGAGAGCATAGAGACCATCATCAGCCATGCAGAGGCCATAAAGCGCCGCGGTCGCGGCAAACTCTTCGTTATGGGCTGCTTGTCAGAGCGTTACCGCACGGAGCTTGAGACATCAATACCCGAGGTCGATGGCTGGTTCGGGGTTAACAGGCCGCAGGAAGTCATCAGTCACCTGGGACTGGCATACCATACCGAGCTGACAGGTGAGAGGATACTTCCAGGTCCGAAACACTATGCCTGTCTCAAGATCTCGGAGGGGTGCGACCGCACCTGTGCCTTCTGTGCCATTCCTGATATCCGGGGAAGGTACAGCTCGGTGCCGCTGGAGGAGCTGGCAACCGAAGCTTCCTATCTGGCGTCCACAGGGGTTAAGGAGCTGATACTCATTGCACAGGACCTGACCCTATACGGCAACGACATCTACGGCAGGCAGATGCTGCCCGAACTGGTCAGGCAGCTCTCGGGCATAGAAGGCATCGAATGGATCAGGCTGCACTATCTCTATCCTTCAGGTTTTCCCTATGAGATACTAGAGATGATGCATGATAACCACAAGATATGCAGATATATAGATATCCCGATACAGCATATCTCAGACAATGTGCTCAGGAGAATGCGGCGCGAACACAGTGGTGCGGAGACGCGCCGTCTGCTGAATGACATACGGAGGATGGTTCCTGATGCCGCGGTAAGGACAACGGTTATTGCCGGTCACCCGGGTGAGACGCAGGAGGATTTCAATGAGTTGTTACGGTTTGTTGAGGAGTACAGGTTTGAGCGGCTGGGGGCATTTCGTTATTCGCATGAGGAGAACACCCATGCCTGGCTAAGTTATTCCGACGATTTATCCGAAAGGGAGAAGGAGAGGAGGGTGTCAAAAATTATGGAGCTGCAGCAGCGCATCTCGAGGGAGATCAATGCTTCCCTAAAGGGTCAGGTTGTCAGGGTGATCATCGACAGGAAGGAGGGTCTCTTTCATGTGGGGCGCACTCAGCACGACTCACCCGAGGTCGACCAGGAGGTGCTGATCACCACTGCCAAAAACATCAAACCCGGCACCTTCATCGATGTGAAGATAACCGGGTCCGGTGAGTTCGATCTATATGCGGAAATAGTCTGAAAATCCTGAAAGTCGAAAGTCTGTAAAGTCCTTAGTTGATCAATTACTTACATCCCTTATAAACAGCCGACTGCTTCCAGCCACCGTAGCCCTGGCGAAGGTGGCCGACTGACTTTGGCCTTACTGACTGTTTTCCTCCTGCGAAAGTTCCTCCGCATCCTTCTTATTACCGACCCTGAAAGAAAGCTCCTCTTTCCCTTTGGAATAACCGACGTTTATGGTTGCCCCCTCGGTGACCGTGGCTTTGATGATAACCTCTGCCAGCGGATCTTCAAGGTACTTCTGAATGGCACGTTTCAGTGGCCGGGCACCGTACTGCACGTCGAAGCCCCGGTCGGCAATGAAGTCGCGTGCCTGGGCGCTCAGTTTCATCCTGTAGCCCAGCGCCTCAATCCTGTCATAGAGTCCCTTGAGCTCGATATCTATGATCTTGTCTATGTCCTCCCTTGACAGCTGGTTGAACATTACCACATCGTCAATCCTGTTAAGGAATTCAGGGGCAAAGGTCTTCTGCAGTGCCTTCTGCAGGATACTCTTTGCCAGGTCGTTGCGTGTAGTTCTTTTCGCAGAGGTTTCAAAGCCTATGCCTGAGCCAAACTCCGTCAGTTGCCTCGTTCCGATGTTAGAGGTCATGATGACTATGGTGTTCTTGAAATCGACCCTGCGTCCAAGACTGTCGGTCAGCTGTCCCTCATCGAGCACCTGCAGCAGTATGTGAAACACATCAGGATGAGCCTTCTCTATCTCGTCCAGCAGCACCACTGAATATGGTTTGCGCCTGACCTTTTCGGTGAGCTGGCCGCCCTCCTCATATCCCACGTATCCCGGAGGGGCTCCAACCAGGCGTGACACGGAGAATTTCTCCATATACTCGCTCATGTCGACCCTGATCAGGTTGTCCGTCGTGTCAAAGAGAAACTTTGCCAGTACCTTGGCAAGCTGAGTCTTGCCCACGCCTGTCGGGCCGAGGAAAATGAAGGTACCTATAGGTTTGTTCGGATCTTTCAGTCCTGCCCTGTTTCTCTGTATCGCCTTCACGATCTTGGCTATCGCATCATCCTGGCCGACTATGCTTCTCTGAAGCTCCTCTGCCATCTGCAGCAGCCGGGTGCCCTCCGTCTGTGCTATCCTCTGAACAGGCACACCCGTCATCATGGCCACCACCTCTGCAACC
This sequence comes from Bacteroidales bacterium, assembly GCA_011620595.1. GTDB lineage: Bacteria > Bacteroidota > Bacteroidia > Bacteroidales > VadinHA17 > SR-FBR-E99. The sequence goes on from WOYX01000037.1 coordinate 126,007, forward strand.
TTCTCGGCATCAACAACCTCCCGATTCATTGAAAGATCCTTTTCCCATCTCTTCTTCTCAACCTCAATGAGGTCAAGTATATCCCGCTCCTTATCCCTGAAGCTGGCTGCGCGCTCAAAGTTCTGGTTTCTGACAGCGTTGCTCTTCTCTTTCTTGGTATCTTCAAGCTGCCGCTCGAGCTCCAGTATCTTTTCAGGGACGACAATATTTGAGATATGGACTCGTGATCCTGATTCATCCATGGCGTCTATGGCCTTATCTGGCAGGTTTCTGTCGCTTATGTACCTGTTTGTCAGCTTGACGCATGCCTCGAGGGCCTCAGGAGTATAGCTCACATTATGATGATCTTCATATCGCTCCTTGATGTTGTTAAGGATATTGAGCGTCTCCTCGATGGAGGTCGGGTCTACCATCACCTTCTGGAAACGACGATCGAGCGCACCGTCCTTTTCAATATGCTGCCGGTACTCATCAAGGGTAGTGGCGCCTATGCACTGTATCTCGCCCCTTGCCAGGGCCGGCTTGAGCATGTTTGCAGCATCAAGGGATCCGCTGGCGCCGCCGGCACCGACGATGGTATGTATCTCATCGATAAAAAGAATGATATTGTCATTCTTGGCAAGCTCATTCAGGATGGCCTTAATCCTCTCCTCAAACTGCCCGCGGTACTTGGTGCCGGCCACGATGGAGGCGAGGTCAAGGGCCACGACCCTCTTGTTGAAGAGCACCCTGGAGACATTCCTCCTGCTGATCCTCAGTGCCAGTCCTTCAGCTATCGCCGACTTACCCACTCCGGGTTCGCCGATGAGAACGGGGTTGTTCTTCTTGCGTCGCGAGAGGATCTGAGCCAGTCGTTCTATCTCACGCTCACGGCCTACTACCGGGTCAAGGCGACCCTCCTCGGCAGCCTTTGTAAGGTCTATACCGAAATTGTCCAGCACCGGTGTCTCCGATGAACTCTTCTGCGCCTGCTGTCCGCCCTGCGGCTGCCTTCCCTGTCCTCCGCCGGAGAACATGCCCTCATCATCCTCATCACGGGGATAGTCTGCCTGGGCGGCAGGATTACCTGCCTCAACCGACTTTTTGACAAGCGAATAGTCGATGTCAAGCTCTGTCAGGAACCTTGTGACCAGATTACTCTCGTCACGGAGAATGGCCATCAGAAGGTGCTCGGTATCTATAACTTTGGTTTTCAAGGCTTTAGCCTCGATATGTACGAGTCTGAGCACCCTCTCGGTGCTCTTGAGAAGCGGCAGTATTTCATTGTCAGCCATGGCCACGGGCTTGTCAGCCTTAATGCTCTTCTCTATCGATCCCTTAAGCATCAGCAGGTCAACCCCGTTGTTGAGGAGTATGTCAACCGCCACCCCTTCCCCTTCGCGCAAGATGCCGAGGAAGAGGTGCTCGGGACTGATATGGCTGTTGCCCAGCCTGATCGCCTCCTCCTTGCTGTAGCCTAAGATATCGTTTACTCTCTGTGAGAAATGTGCGTCCATTATTTTTCGTTTAAGGGATTCATGCTAATGTGTCAGTAACGCTGACATAAATGCATGAATTGCCCGATTTTAAAGTTAATTATATTATAAATACTATTAGCAATAATTGTGCCCAATTTTTAACATCCGATGTTAACAAATAGACAGCAGAAAAGGCTGAAAGATGCTACCTTTTGCTTAATTTCGGGCATCAAAATCATTTTAGGGAAACAAACTGCTAATAAATTAATTATCAATACTGTATGTCAGATCAAACAAAAATTATAAAGGTTAATATCGAGGAGGAGATGAAGTCGGCTTACATTGATTATTCGATGTCGGTCATTGTGTCAAGGGCCTTACCTGACGTGAGGGACGGTCTGAAGCCGGTTCACAGGAGGGTTCTCTTCGGTATGTCGGAGCTGGGAGTGCTTTCAAACAGGTCTTACAAGAAGTCGGCAAGGATAGTGGGAGAGGTGCTGGGGAAATACCATCCTCACGGTGATTCATCAGTATATGATGCCATGGTACGTATGTCCCAGGAGTGGTCGTTACGATATCCACTCGTTGACGGACAGGGTAACTTCGGATCAATCGACGGTGACAGTCCTGCAGCCATGAGGTATACCGAGGCAAAGCTCAAGCGGATTGCCGAGGAGACCCTTTCGGATATTGATAAGGAGACTGTCGATTTCCAGCCCAATTTTGATGATACTCTCAAGGAGCCCACGGTACTCCCCACCCGCATTCCAAACCTTCTGGTAAACGGGGCATCGGGCATCGCCGTGGGCATGGCTACTAATATGCCTCCTCACAACCTGACGGAATCGGTGAATGCCATAATAGCATTTATAGACAATCCCGAGATCACGGTTGAGGAGCTTATGCATCATATCAAGGGGCCGGACTTCCCGACAGGAGGAATTATATACGGGGAACAGGGTATAAGAGAGGCATATGAGACGGGGCGCGGCCGAATAATTGTAAGGGCAAGGACAGAGGTTGAATTAACCCATTCGGGGAGGGAATGCATCGTTGTCCACGAGATACCCTACATGGTCAACAAGGCTGAGATGATCAGGAAGATAGCCGATCTGATCAATGAGAAGAAACTTGAAGGGATTTCATACATCAATGATGAGTCTGACAGGAACGGCATGAGGGTGGTCATCATCCTCAAGAAGGAGATGCCGGCAAATGTTGTGCTGAACCACCTCTACAAGCACTCCCAGCTTCAGACATCATTCAATGTGAATAATATCGCACTCGTCAAGGGGCGTCCCAAAATACTGTCGCTCAAGGAGATCATTGACAGCTTCGTCCAGCACCGCCATGATATTGTCCTGCGCAGGGCAAGGTTCGACCTTGATCAGGCTGAGAAGAGAGCCCACATTCTTGAAGGACTGATCATTGCCAGTGACAACATCGACGAGGTCATTGCCATAATCCGGTCGTCGCAGAATGCAGACATAGCCAGGGAGCGCCTGATGCAGCGCTTCGAACTCTCCGACGCACAGTCGAGAGCCATTGTTGAGATGAGGCTGAGGCAGCTGACAGGACTGGAACAGGATAAGCTCAGGGCTGAGTATGAGGAGGTTAGAAAACTCATAGAGTACCTCAACAATGTGCTTGCGGATGAGGCCCTGCAGATGCAGATCATCAAGGATGAGCTTATTGAGGTAAGAGACAAATTCGGTGACAAACGCCGAACGGAGATAGTTCCCGCAGCAGGGGAATTCAATCCCGAAGATTTCTACGCCGATGACGAGATGGTTATAACGATCTCTCACATGGGATATATCAAGCGTACCCCGCTGACAGATTTCAGGCGTCAGAACAGGGGTGGGACAGGAGCCAAAGGCAGCACAACCCGAGAGGAGGATTTCATTGAATATATGTATGTAGCTACAATGCATAACACTATGCTCTTCTTCACCCGAAACGGCAAGTGCTACTGGCAGAAAGTATACGAGCTTCCCGAAGGGACCCGCACGAGCAAGGGGAGGGCAATACAGAACCTCATCAATATCGGGTCCGATGACAGTGTAAGGGCATTCATCCACGTTAAATCACTTGACGATAAAGAATATATCAATAACAACTTCATCGTTCTCTGCACAAGGAAAGGGATAATAAAGAAGACTTCACTCGAAGCTTATTCGCATCCCAGGGCCAACGGTGTCAATGCGATAACCGTGAGGGAAGGCGACGAGCTTCTTGAGGCCAGGATGACAAACGGCCAGCACGAGATAATGCTGGCTGTGCGCTCAGGCCGTGCAGTAAGGTTCCCAGAATCGACCGTCAGACCTATGGGGAGAACTGCATCAGGCGTGAGAGGCATAACCCTCTCAGGAAGTGACGATATTGTGATTGGGATGATTACGGTGCTCAACCAGTCGGATGATATTCTGGTCGTCTCTGAAAAGGGATACGGAAAAAGATCCGCCATTGAAGACTACCGGATCACCAACCGTGGAGGAAAGGGAGTAAAGACCATAAATGTCACTGACAAGACCGGGAAGCTGATAGCGCTCAAGGGTGTGAACGACCAGTATGATCTGATGATAATAACACAGGCGGGGAATGTTCTGAGGATTCCGGTGAGAAGTCTGAGGGTTATGGGCAGGGCCACACAGGGGGTCAGGCTTATTAATATCAGAGAAAATGACAAAATTGCATCAGTGACCTATGTTGAAGTAAATGAGGATGATAGCGTGGATCAGCCACGGATTTCAGGAGAGCAGGAGGGAGTTGTTGAGTAATTTGGCAAATTATTTGAAGAATATATTCTAAAGTTTTATTTTTGAGCCAACATTTAAAAGCAAATTATCCAGACATGAAGAAGATTACATTCTTACTACTCGCAGTAATAATCTCAGTTGCCGCTACCGCGCAAAAGGGGAAAGTCAATGCTGCAGAAACTTTTATCAGGGAAGGTGCACTGGACAAGGCCAAGGAAGCCATTGAGGCCGCCATTGCCAACCCGAAGACCGTCGGCTATGCAAAGACCTATTATGTAATGGGAAAGCTTGCCCAGGCATCATTTGACTCCGGAGATCCCAAATACATGGAAATGTTCTCCGATCCTCTGATGGAGGCATACAAGAACTTTGAAAAGGCCGTTGAGCTCGACCCCAAGATGAAGAACATTATTATCAGGGAAAACCTGTATGCCCAGCTTGGGAACTCACTGCTGAATGATGCCATCAACAAGTTCAATGAAAAGGATTTCAAGGGCGCGATGGAGTCGTTTGAAAGAAACGTAATGGTCTCTGAAAGCGACATGTATGTAGGCATGGTTGACACACTCGTGATCTTCAATGCAGGACTTGCTGCGTACAATGCCGAGATGTATGAAGAGGCAATCGCCCATTTCCGGACATGCACCGAAACCGGGACAGAGGACACCAAACCCTATATTTTCATCAGCGACAGTTATATGAAGATGCAGGACACGGTTAAGGCTGAAGAAGCGCTGATAGAAGGTTACAATGCCTATCCTGACACACTTGATATCATCCTTCAGGCAACCCAGTTCTATCTTGATGCCAACAATTCAGAGAAAGCTTTCGAATTTGTGCACAAGGCCATGGAGTTGGATCCCCAGAACCACATACTTGACCTGGTTGAAGGAAGTCTCTACATGAAGCTCGAAGACTATGAGAAGGCCATCGAAAGCCTAACGAATTCGCTCTCCAAGAAGCCGGACCAGTTTGAAAGCAATTACAACATTGGTCTTTGTTATGTTTCCATTGCGAATGAAATGCTGAACGAGGCCAATATGATTGCCGACAACAGGGAGTATGAGATAGCCAAGGACAAGGCGTTTGAGGTGATGAAGAAGGCGATCCCGTTCTTCCTGGAGGCAGAGAAGGCCAATCCGACTTCTGTTGCCACGCTGGAGTTCCTGCGCGAGATCTACCTTAAGGTTAAGATGATGCCTGAATTCGAGGAGTACAAGGCAAAGGTTGAGAAACTCGAGCAGTAAGGACTTCCTGAAATAACACCAAAGAGAGGCATCTGACGAAGATGCCTTTTTTTTTAAGAAAATTAAATCAGGTACATGGAACAACAAGTGCCTGCGGATTTTTGAATCCGTTATTGCAGTCACTGCTGATGTGGCAGGGAAGGGCCAGATATCGTCCGGCTGATAAAATGCAGATATGTTTTATATTCTATTTAACATAATATTAATTATAGGCAATAATGCAATATATATGCAATTGTTGAATATATATGCAACTGTTTTTTAAATCGTTTCTGGCGGCTGCCGCCGAATCCCGCGAATTGGTATTTTTACTTTCTGTATTTTTACTTTCAGAGTGCATTGCATTTATTGAGACAACTAATTTTATCGCACCGGATTTTCATAAATTATCTTTCACCGTCATGAGAAAAATCCCTCGCATAGAACAGTCAACAATTAAATTTCTGGATGACCTGCGTCATCATAATGACCGGGCCTGGTTCACGGAGAACCGCCCACGATATGAAAAGGCCCGGGAGAACTATTCCCTGTTTGTGCAGGCCGTTATTGATGAGATAGTCGGGTTTGATCCCATTTTAAAGGGACTCGAGGCCAAAAGCTGCATGTTCAGGATAAACCGCGACACCAGGTTCTCACGCGATAAATCGGTCTACAAGATGAATTTCGGAGCCTTCATCATACGCGGCGGCAAGAAGAACGGAGACAGATTTCCCGGGTATTACCTTCATATAGAGCCAGGTGCATCTTTTGTGGCCGGTGGCGCTTACATTCCTCCCTCACCATGGCTGAGTGCCATCAGGGATAGAATTTCAGAAAGCGGTGAAGAGCTGACAGCAATAATCAACAGCAGGGAATACACAAAGTACTTCAAGGGTCTTGAGGGCGAAAGTCTGAAGGTTCCGCCGCGCGGATATTCCAAGGAAAATCCTCATATAGAGCTCATTAAGATGAAAAGCTTTATGGCTGAGAGGCAATTTACTGATGATGAAGTTGTTGCACCGGAGTTCTTCGGGATGGTCACCGGTGCCTTCCGTACAATGAAGCCACTGAACGACTTCCTTGACTGTGCCAGGTAATCAGATTTAAATCCGCAACGCCGCCCTACACATTTTTCAATGGGGTGGGCATGAATGGAAGTGTGCATGAATGTTAAAAAATATTATCTTTCGTATGAATTTAAGAAAGTGTAAAAATGAAAAGACTGTTGTTCACTCTTCTTCTGGCAACATTTCTACTGCCGTATGCTACTGCCCAGGATAAGCTTGAGATTGGGATGAAGGCTCCGGAATGGACTTTCCCCGATGCTGACAAGAAGCCATTCACAATGGATTCATGGCCTGGCAAAGTACTGCAGATCAATTATGTTGATCCTGATGAGTCTGACCTCAATGACGCATTCAATGATGCCGTTAACAAGGCAACCGATGTTGACAAGATCATAGATCAGGATCATTTCAAAGGCTTCGGGATCGTCGACACGAAATCCACCTGGAAACCGGACGGGCTGGTGCGTATGATTGCCGGTAAAAAGGCCAAGAAATATGACACTACCATCCTCTTTGACTTTGAGGGACTATTGCACGAGGACTGGGGTATGCCGAAAGACAGCTATACTGTTGTGATCGTAGACAAGAACCATATAGTCAGAGGTATCTACAAGGGTAAAATTGCCGATGCAGAGATACCCGGTATAATTGACATGATTGTACAGCTAACCAGGGAATAAATAAAAAAAAACGGCACCGAGCCGGTCTTTTCCCCGTCACCTGGCCTGGTTTTTTGTTTCTGGCGCTGAGCCGGCGGGTTATTATCACCCGGCCGGATGCCGGATCTAAACTGCCAGGCGGGTCATCTCTTCAGCCTCTTCCCGGCTGATTTTAAACCGTATCCTCAGAATGCCCTCATTGAAATCGGCTGAGGTGATTGTGAACGAACCAATCTCCGAGGTATTTGACACATGTTTTCCGATGCAGGGACAAGCATCGAAGTTGCCGATAGTAATGATGCGTATCACCTCCGGGGCATCCTCGGGCAGTTTCCCGGTAAAGTACTTTTTGTCAGCCTCGCTCCTGCTGACCATCTCCTCTCCCACCGGCACATTAAGCTTAATTATCTCATTTACAGTTCTTTCCACTGCCATGATCTCTTTTCCGGACAATCCTTTCTTTATCCGGTAATCACATTTGCTCTTTTTGCTTTCGATGTGGCTGTTGAATGATCTCCCGCAATGATACATCTTGTCCATCACTGAGTTAAGGATATGTTCAGCGGTGTGCATTGCGGGATTGTACTCTTTTCCGGGCATAATTACAGTTGATATTCAGAATTAAGAAACGCTGGTCCGGCGGTTATATTTTGCCCTGATGGCAGGTAAATTGAGTTGCGGTTGCATTTATCATCTTTTGCAGGCACTACTTCCGACCGGGATCCGGTCATCTTTTCCCGGCACGGGCGATCCACTCCTTTTCAGAGGCAATGTAGCTGAGCATCTGCGACCAGTCGCCAGGCTTGGAGCTTAACTTCTGTTCTTCCTTTTCGATGGCTTCCGGGCACAGTGCCAGGGCCTTTTCCTCTGCCCGGGTCACAATTCGGTTGCATCCGCGATATCGCGGTTAATGCTCTTCTTCAGCTGGTATAGATCCTGCTTCATGGAGGCAACGGTTCGGAGGAGCTGTTTTTCCGGGAGAACCGGCTCCGGAAGCTCATCGCTGATGTAGTGCACGAACTTCCATATCTCCCTGACATCACTGATATGGACCTCGTAGGGTTCATAAAGCGGGTTGAGCGAGTAGAGCACCAGGCGTCCGCTCTTCTCAATGTTGTTCTCCACCACCTTGAATACGATACCGTCATTCGATGTAAGAATAATATATGCCTTTCCGCTTTTTATGTCATTCCAGTCCTGCATGAATTCGCCGGTCACCCACGACCTGTCTGGTATGGGCAGCATGGAGTCGCCCTTCAGCTGAAAGGTGCGGTACTTGCGGTTGGAAGAGAGGAAGGGCAGATTGAAGAGCGGCAGGTCACCTATGAATTCTGGATCTGCATAGCCGGTGGTGTAGCCTGCCTTGGCCTTCTCGCTGACCAGTTCGATATTCTCGCGGTTGTCAGGAGCCACGGTGGTGGTCAGCACCCTGAGGTTACTGCCTTTGATATAGGCATCATATCCCCTCTCGAGTTCACCAAGCTGGCTCTCGGAGAGGCGGGTGAGGTCTATCTTGAGCATGGTATCAAGCGAGATATTGAAATATCCCGAAAAAGCCACCAGGGCCTCTATGCCTGGCTGTGCCACGCCGTTCTCGTAGCCGCTGAGGGTTGATCTCTTCATCTGGAGGGCCGATGCCACATCATCCTGGGTGCGTCCGCGGCGCTTTCTCAAAAATTTTATGTTCGATGCGAAGTACATATTGTAAATATTGATTATATTGTAATCATAAGTTTGATTAATTTCTAGTCAAAGATAGATGAAGTTTTGGAAATAGCAATGGAAAAATTGAAAAAAAGGTCTGAAGGTCGGATGTCTGAAGGTCTGAAGTCTGAAGGTCTGAAGTCTGAAGGTCGGATGTCCGAAGGTCGGATGTCCGAAGGTCGGATGTCTGAAGGTCGGATGTCCGAAGGTCGGATGTCTGAAGGTCGGATGTCTGAAGGTCTGA
>WOYX01000023.1 GCA_011620595.1 Bacteroidales bacterium
GGTCAGCCCCGGCATAAAGTCTCTCCCGGTCTATCCCGCCGCCACGGATTATTCTATCCGCTTCAGCAACGATCATCAACCACCTTGATCACCTTCGGTATGTAGTACCAGGTAATGACAAATGAACTTGCAAAGGCAAGTAAAATAGCCGGTAAACCTGTGATTATTATCTCTGGCATTGCGGTGGAAAGTTAATTCTTTCAGTTCCTTACATTAACATCAGTTACTAACAGCAGTCTTCCCCATCCGCTTTTCTGACCTATCTGTAAACGCCCAACCAGGTTTCAGTGTTCAAAATTAATCTAAATATTCCGGACGGGCAGGCAGATCACTAAATAACTTATGAACCAGTCCTGACTTCGGGGAAAAAATCACCCGGGCTGTCAGTAATACCAGCATGAAGTCGGTGCGGAACGAGAGGTGCTCCTGGTACCACAGCTCCAGCTCTCCTTTGTAGGGAGAAATGTATTTCGCATAATAGTCCTTCGGGTCAAGCTTCGTCTCCGACAGCAGCCTCTCCTCATCCCTGAACACTATTGACCCTATGCCGGTCAGACCGGGCCTGACGTTGTAGATATTTGCCTTTACATAGTCAGAGTATGGAGCAAAAGTCCTGTCAACAAGCGGCCGCGGACCTACAACTGACATGTCTCCTGTGAGGATGTTGAATATCTGCGGCAGCTCATTGAGCTTTGTCTTGCGAAGAAAGCGTCCGAAGTGAAAAACACGTGGATCGTTCTTCACCGTCAGACTGCCTGTTCCGAGCTTTGGACTGGCTTTCAGCATTGTAGCGAGCTTCCATATCAGGAACTGCCTGTTTTTATACCCAACCCTCTTCTGCCCGTAGAAGATGTAATGCTCCCCGGTAAGTAACAATCCAATGACCACCGGTATCAGCCTGGTGATAATACTACTAATGCAATGAATGACAGTACAATATCAAAAAAGCGCTTGAAGAATTTACAGTACATTTTCAGATCAGGATAGAATAAAGTTACTCTTAAAACGAAGTAATCGGTATTCAGTTATTCTTTGAACACTTACCGATTACTGAATACCGAATACCGATTACCCCTGATTGTTATTTCATTTTACATTTTAGAATCCAAACCACGCCCCTTCTCTATGTGGTCAAAATCAGGCAGCCACCTTTTTAATATTTCAACTACCTCAGCTTTTGTTACATTCTTTGAATCGAAGAGTGTACTCAATCTTTCAAAAATCTCATCTATCTCCCGAAAATCTCTTTTAAGAGAATTCTTTATGACGCCAAGATTAATGAACCTATCATTATCGATCACCTCTTTTTCAGTAAAGAACTCCTCATAGGGCTTCTCCCCTGAAGTGTCTGTTTCAAAGAAATAAACAGGATAAGCAGCCGGGCTCTCAGGAAGCAGCAGTGATTTTCTGCGGGCTTCCTTCTCCGTTTTACAAATATCCGGTTCCATGCCAAGGTATTTCAACAGGTCGAGGGCCATGGCGTCAAACGATATCATGTCACGCTCTTCATCAAGCTTCGGGAAGATGATGTCTCCGGAGTCTCCCAGCACCGATGCAATCATGCACAGCTCTCCGGATTCCTGCGGTGATACGAAGAAACGACGTATGCCCGTCGGGCACGACCATGGCTGACGCTTATTAAGTCTCTCTATGAAACCCAGTGGCAAACTACCATTGGAGAATGCAACGTTGGCAAAACGGGCCGTGGTGATTGGTAAGCGGGTAGAGTATGCCATGATCAGTTCCTCCATCAGTTTTTTGCTGGCGCCCATGATGTTGGCGGGATTGGCCGCCTTGTCCGTTGAGACGCAGAAGAAATGTTCCGGAGGAAACTCCAGCAGCAGGTCAAGGAGCTTACGTGCACGAAGCACATTGTTTTCGATCATTGCCTCAATAGAAAAGACATCTTTCTCACTGCGTACATGCTTATGTGCCGCAAAATTGGCCACTATATCAAATGGCGCCAGTGAGCGGAACATCTTCATGAAAACCCGGTCGCCGAAGTTCATGGGGTAGGTAATGAAGTCACCCGGGATATTGTATTCCGTTGCGCTTCTCAGGTCGCGCACCAGCTCTGTCAGTCCGTTTTCATTGATATCCACCACCACCAGCCGGCTGACATTGAACTTCAGGATGGCTTTGATATATGATGATCCTATCGTTCCCGCCCCGCCTATCACAAGTACCTTTTTGCCGTTGATATGCTTCCCCAGATCATTGGAATATTTCTCAAGGTCAGGCTGAAGCAGGCTCTCCTTGCGCTTCGTTACATACGTTTTGATAAAATGGTCAAGATCAGGATTTGTTATCATTCAGATTTCTTAATTCGTTTGTTCAAATGTTCGTTTGTTACTCATATCTCACATCTCCCTTGATAATAGTGTTCGTTACTAAACAACATTTCTGTTTGCCGCTATCAAACACTTTGCATCTTTTGCCAATAAAGGCACTCTGGCTCACTTTAGTTCACTCCCAACTTCAGGCACTTCTATCTCTCCCTCCTCCCCCTGAG
>WOYX01000062.1:0-32826 GCA_011620595.1 Bacteroidales bacterium
AAGAAGAAATTAATGGAAGGTTTCGGAATGAATACCACAAGGGATTTATCAATTTGACCTATACGGTCAAATTGTTAAGTCATGAGTTTCATAAATCCCTTAAAGCGCACGGACTTACCGAACAGCAGTACAACGTTTTAAGAATACTTCGTGGTTTTCGTTCCCAGGCACCTCTTTCTATTGGTTTTATAAAACAGCGAATGCTTGACAAAGATTCGGATGTAAGCCGAATTGTTGACAGACTTTTTGAAAAAGGATTGCTTAGCCGGAAGGAAAATCCGGACGACAGGCGGCAAAAATCTGTCGAAATTACAACAAAGGGCTTGGAATTATTGGATAAGATGTTCAATTGTGAACAGAAAGCAGATACTTTATTGAAAAATTTATCTATGGACGAAGTTAAACAATTGAATTACTTGATAAATAAAATAAGAGAGAATAAAGAATAATGCACAAGGTGGTAACACACGGTATAAAACATTGGGGTTTAAGTGGTTATTCAAATAATCTGCCACGCATCAAGTTCGGTGTAACTAGACAGGTAAGTAGCCCGCAATTCCCAACGATTTCATACTGCAATCCGTTATCTGCAAGTGCAAATAATCCTTCATTGATGCCCGAATCAATCTCATATGAGAAACCTAGTCAGTATTATATCAATTCTAATCTGCTTCGGTATTGTAGTAATTATCTCAGAATTATTTGAACCTAAGTTTATATCTGAACGCCCAGTACTCACAGGGACTATTACAGTAATACCTGGACTAAGCTGGCTAATGAATAGACTAAAAAGGCCAGAAACAAAAACGCCAGCAGGTAACAGGTCGGGATCTGCAATGCCTTTGGCTTTGATGTGCCACAGGGTTGCGCCCCTGTATACCACTCAAAGAAAAAGGCAGAGAAAAAGCGGGGCAGACCTAAAAAACAAAACCCGATTAAACTGGAGAGTTAATTGTACAAATTAATGCAAAACCAACCAGTCAAAGAAAAAAGATAGAGAAGAAAAGTGGCCGGCCCAGGAAGACAACCGATGTTGTCAAAATCGATTAACAGTAGAAAATAACGCAAGGCTCACGTTCATCAGGATAAAAAGGAGAAATATCTGAAGATTGCATAGGATATCGGGTATAATGTCTCCGACCTCATCTGGGTAAAACACGACAGTCACAGATAGCGTCTGCTGGTTTCAGGCAGGCAACTGCGAGAGGCTTTCATGAGAAGAGGTTCTACCGCCACGGGGCATTAGCAACTTCAGGGTGTCTGTTTGCAGCCATCGTCACAATCTTTCTTGCCATGGCTTCATAGGAGTAGCCATGAATCTCTGCTGCCATGGCAAAGCTGGTATCAATGCTTATATCGTTATTCGGATTGAAATCGAGAAGATAGAACTGCTGGTCACGGAGGCGAAGGTCAAACCGGGCATAGTCGCGGCACCCCAGTCCTCTCCAGGCAGCAATTACCAGTTCCTCCATGGTTTTCATCTCTGCTTCATCAAGAGGTGCCGGCAACAGGGTCTCAATCATTTCATAATGTTTTGAACCGGGAATAAACTTCGAATCATAAGTACAAAGTCTGTCACGGGCTTCGCCAAAGAATGAAAAATCCATCTCTGCGGGGGGAAGCATCTCAGGTTTGCCATTGCACCATACAGAGACGTGGAATTCCCGTCCATCGATAAAATCCTCCACCAGCGCCGGCTGTTTCAGCTTATTGCTCACAACCGCGATCTGCTTTCTGAGTGCCACTGTATCATAAACAACGGAATCTTCACTGATTGTCAGGCTGCAATGTTCCCGCGACGGTTTTACGATGGCCGGAAAGAGGCCCCAGCCTTCAGTTTCTTCCGGAGTGAGGATCTCCCCGTAGGGGGTTTTTATGCCATAGGAAGCGAGAACTTCCTTAACCTGCTGCTTGTCGTAACTCAGGTCTATTACATCCGGCATGTTACCAGTAAAGGAGAATCCCCTCTCCTGAATTGTCCTGACAACTCTGCTTTCGCTTTCCGGAATTCCGGGCAATGTTTCACAGAGGTTAAACAGCAAGGTATCATCCGGAACGTACCTGTCCAGCACTTCGCCCAGTTCTGAGTTGTTCAATTCCTCAGAAACTGCCTCTATCCCTTCTTTCCGCAGTGCTCTGCATAACTCCAGCGCTGAGCTTCGGGCACTGCTGATTTCGAAACTGTTCCAGCTCAGATCAATATCATATATTACAACTACCTTCACGAAAATCTCCGGTTGCTAAACTAGAATAAAAGTTTGAAAACGTGAGACGAAAAACTGATGTTATGCAAACTTTACCCTCATAGAAAATCAAATATTTTCCAATACCAGAGATAAGACACATTTTTGCCGGAACCCTTCCCGGAACCGGGTTGCATTCAAATACTGACTGAGGTGTTGTTTACAGGCTGACCTCACCGGGGCATTCATGGTACTGACCCACGATTTGTCAGGTCGCGGCCTGACGGATGAATGCAGTCATGGCAAAACATTATCTAAAATCTTCAGCGTCCCGATTGGCATTTTTGATTGATTTTAATTATATTGCAGTTGCTTTTACCAGGCGTCATCCAATTGGCGCCAGGAGCTGTAACCCATAAACCACTGAGCGGACAACCATATGGAGAAAGCCGAAAATCCTTAAGAGTAGGCAAAACAAAAGATTAAAACTTATGAAAACGACCATTAAATTATTTCTTGCTGTTGCAGTATTGATATTTGTGTCCTGCGGCCAGTCAAAGAAAGAGACCTCAGCAAAAGATGTTGAAAAAGAGGTACAGGAGGCCGTAGATACCACCCAGGAATTCGCAGCAGACAAGCTGGGCGACCTGAAGGCTGAATTTGACAAGTTTGCCGAGAGTGCCGGCAAGCAGGTGGACATGGTGAAGGAAGAGTTCAACTCGCTGAGTGATGAGTTGAAGACAGAATACCAGGAAAAGCTTGACGCCCTGGAAAAGGAGAAGCAGGAGATTGACGACAAGATAGCTGAATACAAAGAGGCTGCCGATGACAAGAAGGAGGCCATGAGGGAAAACATTGAACAGCTCAATGAGGCATTTGCCAAAAGTCTCGAGACCTTCAAAAAAGAGATTGCTGACAAGAAGTAGTTTTAAGGGCACCGGGAACAGAGAATGCGTGCCAGGCGGGTACAATCCCATAAACCATAGAAGTATAATGACAAAACCAGGGCATTATTTCTTATTTTTCCCTGATGACAATTTATCTTGATTACAACGCCACCACCCCTGTGGACCAGGAGGTGGCACAGGAAATAAAACCATATCTCTATGAGCACTTTGGCAATCCGTCAAGTGCTCATAGTTTTGGTAGTGCAACCAAGCTTGCTGTTGAGAAAGCCCGCAGGCAGGTTGCTTCACTCATCAACTGCCAGCCCGGTGAGATTATCTTTACCAGCGGGGGCAGCGAGTCGAACAACTATGCCATTAAGGGATATGCCTTTGCCAACCGGCACAGGGGCAACCATATTATTACTTCCACCATTGAGCATCCGGCAGTGACAGAGGTATGCAGGTATCTTGAAGGTAAGGGATTTGAAGTCACCTACCTCCCGGTTGATGAATACGGGTTGGTTGACCCGGCCCTGCTTGAGGCGGCCATCACGCCGGATACAATTCTCATCACGGTGATGCATGCCAACAATGAGATAGGCACCATCGAGCCTATAGGCGAGATGGCCGCCATTGCACGAAGGAATAACATCGCCTTCCACACTGATGCAGCTCAATCGGTCGGGAAGCATCCGGTTGACGTAAAGGAGCTGTCCGTAGATATGCTGACCATTGCCGGTCACAAGCTTTATGCCCCCAAGGGTGTCGGTGCGCTCTACATAAGGGACGGAATCGTCCTTGAGAAGCTTATCCACGGAGCAGACCACGAGCAGAACAGGCGGGCAGGAACGGAGAATGTCGCGGAGATCGTCGGGCTGGGAAAGGCCTGTGAGATAGCCGGTCGTGATCTCGAAAAGAACATCACTCATTTGAGGAAGATGCGAGATCTCCTTCACCAACAGCTGGCAGAGCATATCCGGGATGTGAGGCTCAACGGTCATCCGGAGTTACGTCTCTCCAACACTCTCAGTCTTAGCTTCAGAAACATGGAAGCCAACATCCTCCTGAACGAGATGGAGATGAAGGGCATTGCCGCATCAGCCGGAGCTGCGTGTCATACTGACTCCGTTGATCTCTCCCCTGTTCTTGCCGCCATCGGATTGGAGAGTGAATATGCCATGGGAACCATCAGGTTCTCCGTCGGACGTAATACCACTGCTGACGAGATTGGCAGGGCATCGCAGATTATTGCCGGTATAGCCAGACGTTTGAGGCCTGACACTGGCGGGAGGCAGCAGGAGCATATCTCTGACGGAGAGAAGATAAAACTCACCAAATACACGCAGGGACTCGGCTGTGCCTGCAAGCTGCGGCCGCAGGAGCTGGAGAAGATACTGAAAGAGATTCCTGCGGGGACAGATCCGAATATCCTGGTTGACACAAGGCACTCTGACGATGCCGCCGTATACAGTATCAGTGAAACCACGGCACTTGTGCAGACCGTTGACTTCTTCACCCCCATTGTTGACGATCCCTATGACTTTGGCGCCATATCTGCTGCCAACGCACTCAGCGATATCTATGCCATGGGGGCAGTGCCCCTGTTTGCTCTTAACATCGTTGGTTTCCCGTCGAACCGTCTTCCGATGGAGGTGCTCAGGGAGATACTCAGGGGAGCTGCCGATAAGGCTCAGGAAGCGGGGATTTGCATACTGGGAGGTCACACCATTGATGATCCTGAGCCCAAATACGGGATGGTAGTAAGCGGCACCGTTCATCGTGACAGGATATGGTCAAATGCGGGTGCCCGTGAAGGTGATGCCATCATCCTGACCAAGCCGGTAGGCACAGGCATCCTGACAACAGCCATGAAACGCGGCCTGCTGGGAGAGAAGGTCAAAGCTGAGGTGACAGCCTCAATGGCGGAGCTTAACAAAAAAGCTGCGGCTATTCTGCATCATTATACCATTCATGCCTGTACCGATGTTACGGGCTTTGGTCTTATCGGACACCTTAGTGAAATAACTGTTGCCAGCGGAGTGAATGTTGAGCTGTATGCCGACGCGGTGCCATTTTTTCCCGAGACTGAAAATCTTGCAGTGGCCGGCATTATACCCGGAGGCACTACTAACAACCTGAATTATTTCTCACGTCACACTGTATGGGGAGAGGATATCTCTGCAATTACACGTACGCTTCTCTGTGATGCCCAGACATCCGGCGGCTTACTGGTGACCGTCCCTGCAGGAGATACGGAGAAGCTGCTGGCGGAACTCAGGGAGGCCGGACTGCCATCTTCAGCCCACATTGGCAACTGCACCTCCAGGGGCGACGGTAAAATAATGGTAAAACTGCAGATTAACAATTAACCTTTCAATAAAACCCAAAACCAATGGAAATAACCGTCAGATCTGCCACAGAGGATGATTTCCCTGCGGTACTGTCACTCATTAAGGAGCTTGCTGAATTTGAGAGAGCACCGGAGAAGGTAACCAACACCGTGGATCAGATGAATCAGGAGCAGAGTCTATTCAGATGCTTTGTCGCCGAAACCGATACAGGTGAGATTGTCGGCATGGCTCTCTTTTTCCTTGCCTATTACACATGGGTTGGCAAGTCGATTTATCTCGATGATATTTATGTAAAGAGGTCGCTCAGGCATCAGAAGATCGGCACTGCACTGCTGAACAAGGTGTTTGAGGTTGCCAGGGAAGAGAATTGCAAGCGGGTAAGGTGGCAGGTGCTCGACTGGAATGAGCCGGCCATTGCATTCTACAGGAAGTGCGGGGCTGAGATCAGCGGTGAATGGCTCAACTGCAGCTTTGATGAGGCGGGTATAGCCGATTTTCGCATATAGTTCAACAAATAAAAGCTGCACACATGAAAACGAAAAAAACTCTGGCCATGTTGACAATCATGATTGTCGCACTCCCTCCTTCTCACTCATTCTCTCAAGGTGAAGAGAAACCCGGATGGAGGCTGGTGTGGTCTGATGAGTTCAACGGGAACAGCATTGACACAACAAAGTGGAATGTTCTTAAGCGGGAGACCAGCAAGCACAATGAGCTGCAGTATTACATACCGGAGGAGGTATATCTTGAGAACGGATTACTGCGTATACAAAGCAGCAAAAGGAATTACGGTTCGCAGGAATACACCAGCGGCAGGCTGGACACCAGGGGCAAGTGTGCCCCTGTTTACGGCCGGTTTGAGATCAGGGCCAGGCTCCCCGGCGGACAGGGGCTGTGGCCCGCCTACTGGCTCTATCCGCAGAACCGCAACTGGCAGATGGAATATATCATGGCTGAAGCGGTAGCCAACGGAAAAGAATCGATGATACCTGAGGAACGGCCCTGGTACAGTGAGATTGACATCATGGAGCTTCTGGGGCATGAGACCGGTGTGCTTTACGGTACTCTTCATTACTACACCTTTGACGGTCAAAAGAGAACCAGTTCCGGAATCTGGCGCAGTTCCACGGATTACTCTGCCGGTTTCCATGTTTATGCACTTGAGTGGGAACCTGACTCAATCAGATGGTATATTGATGATCAGCCGATTCACTCCACCGTCAACGGTATTCCGCATACGCCTCATTACCTGATACTGAACACAGCAGTAGGTGGCAGATGGCCTGGAAACCCTGATTCGACCACTGTTTTTCCCCAGTACCATGACATGGATTATGTCAGAATATATCAACGGCAGCAAGAATAACTCAATGACAATCAGTGCTTCACTACGGACGCCTTTTCAATACTCACCGGTAAAAAGGTGAACTGGTGGCGGCAGTTGATGTCTGATTCCACCAAAGTCTCCGGAGACTGAGAGGAGACAACAAGATCCACGGAGACTGAGAGGAGACAACAAGATCCACGGGGACTGAGAGGGGACAACAATATCCATGGGACTGAGAAGGGACAACCTGATCTCCTGAGACTGAGAGGAGAAAATTAGGTCTCCGGAGACTGCGAGGGGCCAACAGATAATGTGTCTGGGAGAAACAAAACAACCCGGTTGAACAATGTGGGGAGGCAACCGAAGGCAATCGGGCCTCGGAGACACAATCCGGCACAAAAGACAAAAAAATATGAGAACAGAAAAACAGAAAATGCTATTGGGAGAGTTGTACGACGCCACGGATCCCGATCTGACAAAAGAGCGGCTTCGGACCCGGTTGCTCCTGAAAGAGCTGAATGATTCACGGGAGGATGATGATGATAAAAGAAGTGACATTATCAGGGAGCTGATACCGGACGCGGGAGCTGGTTTATGGCTGCAACCGCCATTTTATTGCGACTATGGCTCAAACATTGCAACCGGGGAGAATGTTTTTTTTAACTTCAACTGTGTGATTCTCGATGTAATGCGTGTACAAATTGGCAACAGGACCCTTCTTGGTCCCAATGTACAGATATATACTGCCACCCATCCGATGGATTACCAAAAGAGGGCTGCAGGACTGGAATATGCAAAGCCGGTTTCCATAGGAGAAGATGTCTGGATTGGCGGCAGTGCAGTGATCTGCCCCGGGGTTACCATAGGCGACAGGTCAGTTATCGGGGCAGGAAGTGTTGTCACCAGGGATGTGCCCTCAGATGTCTTTGCCGCCGGCAATCCATGCAGGGAAATTAGAGACCTCAGGCAGTGACAGGTTACTGCATTACAAAAGAAGAACGGGTATAATGAACCTGAAATAATCATTAACTTTACATAGGTTACATGGTTTGGAACCTGTACATGTGCCATGAAATAAGCTGCCTGCCGTGAAGCTTCTGACAGAAATACTGGTAATTGGTTGTCTCATCTCCCTGACTGGCATTCACGCGCAGACATTACCCCCGATAACTGCTTACACTCCTGAAGATTACAATGCTGATAACCAAAACTGGCAGATTTGCCAGTCCGAGGAAAAATTCATCTATGTAGCCAACAACAGGGGTTTACTGGAGTTCAACGGATCTGAATGGAATCTGTACCCCTCACCCAATAACACCATTATCAGGTGTGTCAGGGCAATAGGCGACAGGATATACACAGGGTGCTACATGGAGTTTGGTTACTGGGTCCGAAACCCATACGGGAAAATGGAATATGTCTCTCTTTTGCCATTTCTTAAGGAGAACCTCAAGGATGATGACCAGATATGGAGCATTCTTAATCTCGATGAATGGGTTGTCTTTCAGTCAAGTGACAAAATATATTTCTTCAACAGCACCACCGGCAAATTCAGGATAATTGATCCTGAAATGAATATCTACAGGGCATATAAGATTAAGGATAACATCTATTTCAGTATAAGGAACCAGGGGATCTACCGGATGGAAAACGGTGAACCCAGGCTGCTGATTGACGATCCTGAGATCATCAACAAAAGGATAATTAGTATGTTCGGGAATTATGAGCATCTGATCATACTGACCCTTGAATCGGGCTTTTACAAGCTGGATGGCAACAGTGCAGAGAAGTGGGATATAGAATCCAACCATTACATTTCTGATGGAAGGGTATTCTGCGGGCTGCAACTGTCGGACGGAAATTTTATAGTCGGCACCATTTCTGACGGCGTCCTTCATATCAATAGTGAAGGGCAGATTGTTTACAAGCTTGACCAAACAAACGGGCTAAGCAATAACACAGCGTTATCACTTTTCGAAGACAGTGACCACAACCTGTGGATAGGTTTGGATAACGGAATCAACTGTGCCAACATAACAGCTCGGTAAAGGTTTTTCATGACTTTGACGGACGGCTTGGAACAGTGTATACTTCTGAAGTATTTGGCGACTGGCTGTATCTGGGAACCAATCAGGGTCTGTACTGCAAAAAGGTGAACAGCCATGATCCGTTCAGGTTCATTGAGGGTACGTACGGTCAGGTATGGGATCTGTATAATTACAATGATCAGGATTTGCTGTGCGGTCATCATCTTGGCACCTATATCATCAAACATGATAAAGCCATTCTTATTGATGACAATCCCGGAACCTGGGCCTTCAGGGAGGTGCCAGGCAAGGATGGCTTGCTTGTTAAAGGCAACTATAACGGTCTCTCCGTTTTGCACAGGGTCTCGGGTAGCTGGAGGCTCAGGAACAGAATCGAGGGGTTCAACAGTTCGGCAAGGTTTTTTGAGCTCGACAACCGGGGTCAGATCTGGGTAAGCCACGAGTATAAGGGCGTTTACAGGCTTGAAATGAACGACAGTCTGACCGGGACAGCAGAGGTCACCATGGAACCGTTTCCTGCAAATCTCAAGAATTCCAGCCTGACGAAATACGGTGGTGACATTCTCTATGCCTGCGAAAAGGGTATATACAGGTATAATGAGATAAGCAGCTCATTTACCTATGACAGCCTGCTTAGCCCACTCATCATCAGCGAAGAATATGTTTCAGGAAAGCTGATAGCTGACAAACACGGAAGGTTATGGGGTTTCTCGAAAGAGAACATTTATTATGCAGCAATAGACCACCTGACCAACAAACCGCAAATTCATTCAATACCAATACCACTTGATCTCAGGAAGGTAACACAGAGCTTTGAGAATATTGAACCAATCGCGGATGACACTTATCTTCTGGGCACCGCCAGGTTATCTCACCATAGATCTTCTTGGTATGGGACTGGATGCTGCTTATCAGATCCACCTTAACTCTGTGACACTACAGGACCTTGACAATAACATCGCCCATATCGAGACCGGGACTCCCGGTGAATTTAAGTTCAAGGGTGGTATCTTAACCATTAAGTATTCAGTGCCAAACTACAATAAGTACCTGGATGTCAACTATCAGTGCAAACTGGAGGGACACAGCAACCGCTGGAGTGACTGGACACCAAAGGCTGTTTCACAATATGAAAACCTCAGCTTTGGCAAATATGTATTCCAGGCGAGGGCAAAAGTTGGCAATAAGCTTACCGATAATATTGTAACGTATAATTTTGAAGTAACCAGGCCATGGTTTCTGTCCAACATGGCTCTCCTGCTTTACCTGTTGATCCTGGTAATGGCCGGACTTGCAGTTAATACTGCGTACAAACGCCACTATGCAAAGAAGCTGAGAAACGAACAACTGGAAAAGGACAAGCTGATTATTGTGTTAAGGAACGAACAGCTTGACAGAGAAATAGAGACAAAGAATCGCGAGCTGGCTCTGTCAAAGATGAACATTCTTAAAAAGAATGAGTTGCTTAATGAAATAAAAAATGAATTGATCCGGAAAGACAAAAGCGATAATATAAGTTCAGTTACCAGGCTGATTGACAGGAATCTCAACAACAGAAAAGACTGGAAAATATTTGTCAAGGCCTTTAATGAGGCAGATAAAGGATTCATTGACAAGCTGAAAAGTCAACACCCCGATCTTACCCCGAACGATCTGAGGTTTTGTGTCTATCTCAGGATGAATCTCTCTTCCAAGGAGATGGCACCTCTTATGAATATCTCTGTCAAGAGTGTCGAAACCCGCAGGTACAGGTTGAGAAAACGGATGAATCTACCACATGAAGAGAGCCTGGTAAACTACATAGTGGGACTGTGATCACCCTACGGTTTGAAATTCCACCACTACATTGCCACTACAAAAGACCCATTTTTGCAGGGAGTATTTAAGCAGGGTTCATGCAAGACACTTCTGATTCACCCTTATAGTGGGCGTTTCACAACTATTTTTCGGAAGAAGTGAGAGTATTCGGATTGTAGGCTTTTTGTGCAGGTAATAACTTTCTCATCAAGGCTCATCGGTTGTAAATTAGTTTCATGTTTTACAGCACATTTAAGTCTAACCTAACCACAAGTCCTATGAAATTATCATTATGTTTTAAAAGAATCGGAATATTCTTTCTGATGTTCCTGTTCTTTGGGGTTTATGCAGTCAATGCACAAACTTTTACAATCAAAGGAACGGTAGCCGATGAGACCGGCGCTCCGATGCCTGGAGTTTCCGTACTGGTTAAGAACACCACCCGTGGGAATAGGTGGCGACATTAATCTTGACAGGTTCAGGCTTACATCGAACATGGCATACACCAAGAGGGAATCACCGAACCTGGGTTCAAACGGGTACACTTCTTATGACCCGATGTACACTCTCCTGATCTTTTCATCAGCTGATTTTGACATCCGTGATTACAAGGATAACTACTGGCTGAAGCCCGGGGAGGTTCAGAACAATCATTTCGGGTATAATCTTGAAACCGGCCAATACAGCGGCAAGCGACCGTCTGAACTGGCTATCAACTCTCTGAAGAATCTGAAGGACCGCAGGTTGTTCTATTTTGCTGAACCTGCCCAGGCTCAGATCACAGGCGGGCTGACCGAACAGGACTGGGATGCTTATGTTGGTGCCCCTACAGAACTTGCGCCCGACCAGCTTGCACTCAATAATGCCACAGGTAATTATTCCTTGCTCAGCAGGAGGTATGTAAAGTACATGGATAATGACCCGATGCTTTACTTCACCTACTCAGAGCAATGCTTTATCATTGCTGAGGCGATTGAAGAGGGCTGGGTTACAGGTAATGCCCAGACCTGGTATGAAAACGGGGTAAAAGCTATCCTGAATTATTACAGAACGCTGCCCCATACGGCCGGAGAGGTGCACGGCATGGAAATCGACCAGGCATATATTGACGGTTACTTTACAGACGCTGCCGCCTATGCAACAGCCGGAACAAAGCAGGATCGTCTGGAACAGATATGGATGCAAAGATGGCTTCTGGATTTCTACCAGGGCAATGGCGGTAATTACCCGCAGTTCCTGCGTACAGGGTTCCCGGTGTACCCGCTTGATCCGGCAACCAGTCTGAATCCTGAGGATAAAAATGTATATCCCAAACGCTGGATGTACCCGACTGATGAACGAACAAAAAATCCCGAGAACTATCAGAAGGCTATTGACGAACAGTACGGCGGATATGACGGCATAAACCAGGTGCCATGGTACATAAAGGACTGACAACAAAAAAGAGTGATAAATTTCTGGTTTCATTAATAGAGGTTGGTTGCTTAATTCTGATGATTGAAAGGGTTTAGATTTGTGGTTAGGGAAGAGTTGTCAGATTGTAAAAGATGATAAATCGGCGCTGGTAGAGTATGATTTTGACAGGTCGCCGACAATTCTTGTGCCGGGTGACTGGAACTCTCAGGATGACAGACTGCTCTACTATGAGGGCACGATCTGCTACAAGCGTTCTTTTGACTATCAGCTGGCAGATCACGCCAGGGCACTTGATGATACACGTCTGGTAAGTGCCGCCCTGGAGAAGCATTTCAGGGACGGGGTCAACATTGTTGACGATGAAATGGGCAATCACCTTGACATTGTGGCATTCAACCAATACACCGGCTGGTACGGAGGCTCGCTGGAGGATGCCCCTGACACAAAATGGGATATCAAATTCAATAAGCCTGTAGTAATATCAGAGTTTGGAGGAGGCGCCCTTCAGGGGTTACACGGTACCATAGAAGAGAGATGGACAGAGGAATACCAGGAGTACCTCTATCAGCTAAACCTCAAAATGATTGAAAGGATTCCCAATATAAGAGGTACCAGTCCGTGGATACTGGCCGATTTCAGATCACCCAAGAGGCTCCTTCCGGGTATACAGGACGGCTGGAACAGAAAGGGACTGGTATCTGACAACGGCATTAAAAAGAGAGCTTTCTACACATTAAGAAGTTTTTATGATAAAATTGACGAGAAATATGAATAGGAAACACCTGGCACTGCTGTCAGCTCTGCTCGTTCTTGTTGCTTCACAGTTCTTCTCATGCAGGGAGACAAACAGAACGGTACCTGACGGATATAAGCTTGTATGGTCTGATGAATTTGAATACTCAGGCAGACCTGACAGTAACAAATGGGCCTTTGAATACGGTTTTGTGAGAAACAACGAAAAACAGTATTACACTGACAGCATGAAGAATGTCAGGGTAGAAAACGGTTATCTGATAATTGAAGCCCATAAGGAAAAAATTGCCAATACAAGATTCGGATCAGATGAATTCAGCAACAAGCCCTGGCTGCAGTATATTGCTGGTACGGATACGGCTGAATGTGGCTATTGGCGGCGGTTTAGGCTGTCGGCACGGAATTGATGATTCAGTCTTTCCTCAGAAGATGGTAATAGACTACGTCAGAGTTTATCAGATGAAATAAACAGTCATGGTAAAGAAGAGTATTCTGGTTCTTTCACTGGTGTCAACCATATCATTTTCCTGCCAGAATGGGGGAAACAGGATTAAAAAGGAGACATATAAAGAGAAAAAAACTGTGACAGAGTACATTCTGTCATGGTCCGACGAATTCGACGGCGATCAGATCAACCCTGATAACTGGTCTTTCGAGATCTGGGACGCCGGAAGAGTAAATGATGAATGGCAGCAATATGTCAAGAATCCGGAAAACTATATGCTCCAGGATGGCAAATTGTATATTACTGCTACCCGTACAGGTAAAAATGAAAAAGGCGGGTATGCCTCAACCCGTCTGTCAAGCAGGGGAAAAAAGGAGATCACCTATGGCCGGGTTGAATTCAGAGCCAAGATGCCATCCGGAATCGGCACCTGGCCTGCCCTCTGGATGCTGGGGGCAAATATCACTGAGGTCGGCTGGCCAGGGTGTGGATGAGACCATCTGGCCACAATCTATGATTGTCGATTATGTACGAGTCTATCAATTAAATTAATAGCCTGTTGCCAAATGAAGTAATATAATATATAGATATCTTCGCTGGCTATCATTAAAATATGTCAACAGACAAAGATCCCGGGTTCACTGACCCGGGATCTTTGTTAAATGGGATAATTGTAGTATTTTAACGGAGTAAAGCAGGCCGGAGCCAATTCTGCCTGGAATGCGAGCAGTCTGTTATGAGATTGTTGATTTTATGACAATTAAATCCGACCATACGCCTCAGATCCATTCTTACCTATCTCTCCGCAAGGCAGTGGGGTGGATTGGCATCTCATGGCTAACCAAAGGAGGAACCCTTTATCCCGATAAACCAATAATGAACAATAAAATGGAAAAAGAAGAAAATCTTGTAAAGGTGTTTACAGGCCCCGAGCCCACGGCCCTGCTTCTGATGAAGAGGCTTGAGGAGACCGGGATCAAATCGCTGATCAAAAATGACTCCGGCCTGGGATATCTGGGCGCCGTACCTGCTGTAATCGATCTCTACATCTTTGAGGAGGATATGGAGAAGGCCAGGCCCCTGATAGAGGAGATGAATGAGCAGCAGCAGGAGGAAGAAACCGAAGAGTGATCCCGGGCAAAAAAAACAGATTATGAAAAAAACGTACAGATGCCTGACGGCAATTGTAATGGCAATAATTGCCGTGTCATGCAATAATTTAAAACAGCCCGCGGAAATGATTATTATCAATGCTGAAATATGGACCGGGAATGAGAAACAGCCTGTTGCAGAAGCGATGGCTGTCGCCGGGGACACCATCGTCGCCGTGGGCAGCAAGAGGGAGGTGATGAAGCACAGTTCCGGTGACGTTACATTTATTGACCTGGGGGGCAGGTTCGTGACCCCGGGTTTCATCGACTCGCATGTTCATCTCCTGCAGGGAGGGTCAAACCTTGCATCGGTGCAGCTGCGCGATGCCTCCACACCTGAAGAGTTCATTACACGGATCAGGGAGTATGCCGCCCTGCAGAAGCCGGGTATCTGGATCCTCGGGGGCGACTGGGACGGAATGGGCTGGGAGACTCTTCCCCACAGGGAGTGGATTGACTCCGTCACGCCGGATAACCCGGTCTTCGTATCACGGCTCGACGGCCACATGGCTCTGGCTAACTCGCTGGCCATGAAGCTGGCAGGTGTTGACCGCAGGGTGAAGGATGTCTCCGGTGGGACTATAGAGCGAGACGGCAGCGGTGAACCAACCGGCATTTTCAAGGACAATGCCATGGATCTCATATCTGTCAAAATTCCCGAACAGTCAGATGAGGAGGTCGACAGAGCACTGGTGGCTGCGATGAATTACCTGGCTTCCAACGGTGTCACATCCGTTCATGGGGTTGATGCTGCAAGTTATGCTGACGCCATTTACAGGGTACGAGCCAGGGGTGAGCAGATCACCCGCATTTACTACCTGAAGACCATAAGCAGATGGGATGAGCTTCAGAAGCAGATTGAACGTGAGGGCAAGGGTGACAGGTGGATCAGTACTGGTGGTGTAAAGGGATTTGTTGACGGTTCGCTGGGCTCGCACACTGCTGCATTCATTGAACCCTACAGTGACCTGCAGACCGATTCAGGCCTGTTTGTAAACAGCAAGGAAGATCTGTACCGTTGGATATCAGAATCCGACAAGGCAGGGCTGCAGGTGGTCATACATGCCATTGGCGACCGGGCCATCAATTTCCTTCTCAATACCTATGAGAGAGTTGCTGCGGAGAACGGCGAGCGCGACAGGCGGTTCAGGATTGAACATTCGCAGCATGTTGCTCCCGGTGACATAAAGAGGTATGCCGACCTTAAGGTGATAGCAAGTATGCAGCCCTACCATGCCATTGATGACGGAAGGTGGGCGGAGGAATATATCGGCCCTGAGCGCATGAAGACAACCTATGCCTTCAGGTCGCTTATTGACAGTGGGACGACTGTTGCCTTCGGAAGCGACTGGTTTGTGGCCCCGGCCACTCCCCTGGAAGGCATTTACGCTGCCGTGACGCGCAGAACGCTTGACGGTAAAAATCCTGACGGTTGGGTACCAGAGCAAAAGATAACAGTGGAGGAGGCGCTGAAAGCCTATACTATCAATGCTGCCTACGCCTCTTTCGAGGAGGATATCAAGGGAACCCTCGAGCCCGGTAAGCTGGCTGACTTTGTGGTGCTTGACCGTGACATCACCGCCATTGATCCCGTGGAGATATGGGATATGAAGGTGCGACAGACCTGGGTAGGCGGAAAGAAAGTTTTTGAACGCCTGGAAAACAAATAACCAAGGGTACGTGAAAAACAGAAAGAATTTACTGAGGGCGGCATTGGCGATTTTGGTCATGCTGCCGGTTATGAACTCTCAAAATACCAATGCTCAGATGAAGAGAGCCAGGGACTACGGAATAGAGATCGGCATCCTGCATACCGGCCGGTACAATGCCATCACTGATGTGCCGGGAGTGAAGGTAGGCCATGTCACCCTTAAAGAGGGAGACTCGGTAAACACAGGGGTCACTGCCATCCTTCCGCATGACGGAAACATTTTTCAGCAAAAGGTCCCGGCGGGGATATTCGTGGCAAACGGTTTCGGCAAGCTGACAGGCTATACTCAGGTGGAGGAGCTTGGCAACCTGGAGACACCGGTGGTGCTTACCAACACGCTGAGTGTGTCAACTGCCATGGCCGCTGTGATTGAGCATATCCTCTCCCAGCCGGGCAATGAGAGGGTAATGAGCGTCAATGCCGTGATTGGAGAGACCAATGACGGCAGGATTAATGATATCAGGGGAAGGTACATAACCACGGAACATGTGCTGGAGGCAATAAGGAATGCCAATAGCGGCCCTGTTGCAGAGGGCAATGTCGGGGCTGGCACCGGTACCGTCTGTTTTGGTTTCAAGGGAGGTATAGGCACTTCCTCGCGTGTGTTGCCCTCTGCAAGGAGCGGTTATACCGTAGGCGTGCTTGTGCAGACGAACTACGGGGGCATCCTGCAGGTCAACGGGGTACCTGTCGGGCGGGAACTGGGACGTTACAGCTTCAGAAACAACCTGGACGAGTACAGGGAGGACGGATCATGCATGATAGTACTTATGACCGATGCTCCTCTCACCTCCAGAAACCTGAAGCGGCTTGCTTCAAGGGCATTTGCAGGTATGATGCGTACGGGAGCATCGGGATCAAATGGCAGCGGGGATTATATCATTGCGGTATCAACGGCAGAAGAGCTGCGTATCCCCTACTCTTCCGGCTCGATGTACGAGGAGTGGCGTGAAGTGAGGAATGATGAGATGGATCTTCTCTTTCAGGCTGCGGCCGAGGCAACCGAGGAGGCTATTATAAACTCACTCTTTGCCGCGGAGACAGCCAGGACGAGAAACGGCATGACCATCCAGGCACTGCCCGTGGAGGAGACGCTGCAGATACTCCGGAAATACAACAGGTTGACTGAAAAATGAGTTCCATCTCAATAAGTGGTGCCATGGGAGGATTGATCTTCACGGTCGGTGATTTCTCCAGCTATGCCATAATGCATCTCTCGGCATGGCCACCACGCAACGCACCTGAGACCGGCCCGGTTAAAAGAAGCACCCTGAGGGAGATGCGTACACCTTCATCGGGAGTGGCATACAGCAGCAACGCACATCCAGGTCTTCAGCATTGCCTTAAAGCCAAAGAGATAAGAGTATGAGAGGAGTGATAATTCTGTCAGCCTGCCTGCTGCTGGCTTCATGTTCAACAAAACAACCGGGAAAGATTATGTTAAGCGGACTTGATTCATTGCTTACGGCAGAGTTCCGGGCAGATGAGCCCGGAGGGGCGGTCCTCATCATGAAAGGTGACAGCACCGTTTACATGAGATGTATCGGACTGGCCGACCTGGAGACAAGGGATGAGATCACCCCAAACACACTTTTTAACCTCGGTTCCATCTCCAAAACCTTTGTGGCCAACGGCATACTCATCCTGGCGGAAGAGGGCAGGCTTTCGTTACAGAACCCACTGAGCATCTATTTCCCTGAATTCAGAAGCAGGGAGATAGCCAATATGGTTACTATCACACATCTCCTCACCCATACGTCGGGTTTGCCGGATATAAGACCCGTGGATGAGAACCGCGAATTCTTCATCACCGCGAAGGACTATGACAATTTCGCACCTGTAATGCAGGCTGAGAAGCTGAATTTCTCTCCCGGGGAGAAGTATGAGTATTCCAATCCCGCCTTCAACGGCCTGGCTCTTATCATTGAAAAGGTAAGCGGAGTGAAGTGGCAGCAGTTCATTGCTGAGAGGATCTTCGCCCCTGCCGGAATGACAACCAGCACCATCACCGACGGTCCTCACCCTGAAGAGGGTGTGGCTCACGCCTATGAGCTGGTTAACGGCAAGTGGGAAGAGTCAGACTATGGAGAATTCCCTACTTTTCCCGCTGCAGGCAACGGAGGGGTATGGAGCTCAGTAATGGAACTTGCACTGTATGAGAAAGCTATCAGTCAAAACCTCTTCCTTGGAAAGGAGCTTACAGAGAAATCAAGGAGTATTTACCGTCCGGAGAGCTGGAGTGACACCGTACCTCCCTTCATCGGTTACAGCTGGTTCATAGGTGAGGGAGAGTTTCTCGGGGAAGAAAACAGCTTCGGTGCCAGGTTCGTCTATCACACCGGCGACCAGGGAGGGTTCAGGGCTTTCCATGTAGCCATCCCGGAAAAGGATATCCTTTATGTGGGACTGTTCAACAGGCCCCCCGAAGATCTTAATTGTATCATCAGGACCGGACTGACTCTCCTCAATAAATATAACTGGCTGGATTAGTTTTCATTGCGATTCATAGAGGATATCAATCCAATCTCTGTTGAGCACTTGTAAACTGACCGTCGGGAAAGTCCTGCCAAAAATTATTATTATTTTTGTGCCATGACACTTCAGATTTTTCTTTTGCTGGCCGGCCTGTGTCTGGTGATAGCCGGAGCTGAATGGCTGGTCAGGGGAGCCTCTTCACTTGCAAGGAAATTCAAAATACCGGATCTCACAATCGGATTGACCATTGTTGCATTCGGGACTTCAGCCCCCGAGCTGGTGGTAAACCTCTTTGCATCAGCTACCGACCACCAGGATATTTTCTTTGGAAACATTCTGGGGAGCAACAACTTCAATCTGTTCATCATCCTTGGCCTTGCTGGTGTGATCCTTCCGTTGAAGGTACAGGTAAGCACCGTCTGGAAAGAGATTCCAATGTCACTGGCTGCACTGGTGATCTTCTACCTGATGGTACACATCCCCTCCCCCGGCGGGGAGATGATGCTGGGGAGAATAGACGGTCTCATCCTGCTTGGACTTTTTGTCTTGTTTCAATACTACATCTATCGGCAGATCAAGGATTACAAGCCGGAGGATACCGAACATAACACTTCCGGCCCGCTCTTCAGGATGATTATTTTTGTCATCCTCGGGCTCGCAGGACTAGTCATCGGAGGAAAGCTGGTGCTTGACAATGCCGTTGAGCTGGCGAAGGCCATGGGTGTCAGTGAAAAGGTCATAGGGCTGACCATAATTGCTGCCGGCACCTCCCTGCCTGAACTGGCTACCTCTGTAGTGGCCGCCATCAGGAAGAATGCCGACATTGCGATTGGCAACATCGTTGGCTCCAACATCTTTAATCTCCTCCTTATCGGTGGCACGGTCTCGGTTGTCAGTCCCGTCAAATACAGCTCAATCTTTGATGTCGACTTCTACATTCTTGCCGCAGGGACAATCGTTCTCTTCATCAACCTGATAACCTGGAGGAAGCATCGGCTTGACAGGTGGGAGGCAGCATTGCTGTTGCTGTTTTACGTCGGTTATACTGCCTATCTGATAGCGAAGTAACAGAAAACATGCTGAGAATACCGGTTAATCATATACAGGACACACCCGCCGGTAAATACTACCAGGTTCAATCGTTCACCGGCTGCTGTCTCAGTCTTCCGGGGGGTAGGCCCCCACATACGGTTTTGTTCGCTTTTTAAGCTTCAGCAGTGACTGTATATCGGCAGGCAGTGCCGCTGCAGCATTGTTCCCCGGGAAACCGGGAAGAGGCCTGTAATTGAGAAGCTCAGGGCTTATAAAGACATTATGATCAGTCAGCAGCATGCTGTGTCCTTCAAAGCGTGGATGAAGGGCATTCAGTTCCGCAGGTGATTCCAGGGGCGTAATACAGTTCTCAGTTTCAGCAGGGCTCCAGAGTATCAGTGGCATATCCTGGCGGTTACTGCTTTCCGCGTAGACATTATTGTCAATTTCTTTCAGCTGAGGGTCCTTCAGCCTGTCACACAGGATATTCCTCTGCCAGACGAAGAGATGAGGCCTGTTCAGGCTGGCATCGGCCGCCATCAGGTTATTGACGAATATATGACCGTCGCGTTCATCAACATCAGGACCCGTAGCCGGATGCCACCCGAAGTGATCACCCGCTGCACTGCGCTCGCTGCGACTGATACATGCGATGCTGTTGACAAGAGTATTGTTGTACATCCTGACATCGCAACTATTGAGAATGTGTATTCCCAGTTCGCAGTTAACAAAGACGTTACCGGCGCATATAGCACCCTTCGATATCTCAAAGAAGAAGCCGCTTTCGCTGGGCCATGTCTGAAGATATGAGACACCACGGTTGATCAGTCCCACTCCCTCAACCCAGTTGTTGATGAAAACGCCGTCAATATTGCCGACATCATACCATATGCCGTTTGAGAAGGGAAGGTCTGTCACCAGGTTGTCACTGCAGGTGACGCGGTAGCACTGGTTGAAAATCTTGACCGCAGCCGGGTAGTATCCGGTTATGCGCTCAATATTGTTGCGGGTAAAGATGTTTTTTCAAGCAATACGTCGGAGGAACTTAGAATATATATTCCCTCAGTACTCGTGTCGCTGACCTTACAGTTTCGTATTGTAAGCCTGTCCCCTCTCAGGTAAGCCGCCACGCGTGAGCAGAATGATATTGTACAGTGCTCAAGTGTGGTACCCACTACATCCTTGCCATGTTCGCTTTCCGGAGAGATGCCTTCCGTATCCTTGCCATCGACCTCTATAGCCCTGGGTGAAGTAATGCTCTCGCCCGTTGACGCCCTGTCGCCGTCGGGTGCAACGTATATTATCTTTCCCCCGGTCTGCGGTATCTGCCAGGTTTGTCTTACCGGGCCGTACGGGCCACCAGAAGGCTGGGCAGAAATAGGGATGAAAAAGAGGGCTGTGAAAGCCGTTATGGCTGCAAGACGAAAAAAAGATGTTAACTTTAATGAGCGATCCGTGTTCATATTACATGACTTATTGATGAAACCGATTGTCTAAAGTTACTAAACTATGCAGGACCGTAAAAATAAATCCCATATGAAATCCACAGGATTGACCACAATCACAAACACGAATAAATAAAATTTACAATTATGTGAGGTTCCATCATACCCTTAAAATCAAAATTATATTATGATGAAAAGGAACATCCTGACTTTGGTCTTAGCCCTGATCACACTGCTCCTCACGGGTCAGCCGGGAGCTGTCAACGGCACATTCTTCAACATGCGAGAGGGTTGCAACGTCCATTATGTCAGGGTTGATGACAGTCTCATCGCGGTAACGGACGAAGGGGAATTCGGAATCCGTGCCACAGGTGTATTCACTGCTACGGGTGAAGTTGCAAATATCCTTCCCTGGGGGTCCGGAGCGGGAAGATGCCGGTGAGGGCACCGACGGGGTGGTTAACAGGCCTTCAGGAGAGATACAGAGGCCTGTGCCGAGCATCCTTTTTGTAAGACAGGCTGACGATAACTGCAAGGAATAAGAATTTCGCAGACACTGTGCAGGCAGAAAAAAATATAAGCGCTTTATTCAAACATGACAAAAAACAACACATATGAATTACACACTTCAGCCAGGCCAAAAGGCCCCGGATTTCAGGCTCCCGGCCACTGACGGCAGGGAATACAGCCTGTCAGACTTCAATGATCACCCATACCTTGTAATATTTTTTACCTGTAATCACTGTCCGTATGTTATCGGCTCCGACGAGGTGACCAGAGCCACGGCAGAAAAATTCAGTGATGCCGGGGTGGTATTCGTTGGAATAAATTCAAACAGTGAGAACACCTATCCCGAGGACAGTTTCCCCAACATGGTGAAACGTATGGAGGATCACAAGTTTCCGTGGAAATACCTGTACGATAAAGATCAGTCGGTGGTAAAAGCCTACGGAGCTCTGAAGACCCCTCACTTCTATGTCTTCAATCGTGATCGCGAGCTGGTTTATACAGGCAGGGGCGTTGACTCCCCGCGTGACACCTCACGCATGACCGTCAATGATCTTGAGAGGGTGCTGGAGGAGCTGACATCCGGCAGGGAGATCACGGTGCCGGTGACCAATCCCATAGGCTGCAACATCAAATGGGAAGGGCGTGATGCAAAGTGGATGCCGCCCGAGGCTTGCGATCTTGTATGAGCTCTCCCGCCAGACAGATCCCGGATCTTACCAAGAGATAGGGCAAGGACTGTGGTATAGAGAAAATAAATTGTGTGGGCGGCAAACAAACAAATTAGTAAATTATGGCAATCAGGATAATCACTCCTATTCTTATAGTGAGGGCACTGTTGGTATCAGGCCCCCTGTGGTCACAGCAATACTCAGGAAACATCTTTGACGAGAGCGGCGACATTGGAAGATGCGCGATCAAAGGTTCAACTGAATTCGTTGCGGAGAGGCAGGAATACCTCCTGACCGGGTCAGGTGACAACATATGGTTCGGTGAGGATCAGTTTCATTTCGCCTGGAAGAAGCTGAAGGGCGATTTCATCCTGCGTGCTGACGTCAGGTTCATTGGTGAGGGCAGTCATGCCCACCGGAAGGCCGGGTGGATGATCCGCCGGAGCCTTGATACAGGCTCACCGCACGTCAGCGGCACGGTTCACGACGACGGGCTGGATGACGGGTCAGAATATTCGCCTGACGGCAGGTACATCTATTTCAACTCGGTACGCACAGGCACCATGCAGCTCTGGAGAATGAAGCCCGACGGTTCGGAGGTGCGCTGTATGAACGTCTGAGGGAGGAGGCCGGCTCGCTTGATGCCACAGGACTTTTCTGTGAGTGCCTTCCTGACGACCCGTTGCTATGCAGCGATCCGCAGATACTTCAGCAAAACCGCAAACGGCTGGCTTATTATGAGCGCTTCGGAGCAAGGCCTATTGACAACACCCTGTATGCAACTTCTGTCAAACCAGGTGACGACTGCCCTCCCTACCTTGTCTTTGACGGACTTGGGAGAGGTGAACCGCTGTCGTGCAAGAATGCCCGTGAGATCGTCAGGGCCATACTGGAAAGGAAGTACGGAGACTATTCCGGCGCCGTTTACAACGTTACTGTGATTAACAGTTTTACAGATGATCCGGTGATTATCAGGCCTCCCCGGTACAGCCGGAGGAAAAGCAATGCCGGTGCGCAGTCTGACCTTCCCGGTAAGAAGATATGGCTGGCCGTCAATGACCGTCACTCGATCCATCACATCAGGGAGCGAGGCTATGTTGAATCGCCGGTAAGGGTAAAAAGCATCCTGAAGGAACCTGACAAGAGCGGGCTGTTCAGGACGGGAAAGATCAGGGAGTATCCTGACAGGCATATCCTCGAGGTGCATGACCCCAACTACTACAGTTATTTCAAAAAGGTTTGCCAGAGCATCCCCGGGGGCGAATCGGTTTACCCTTATGTCTTCCCGAAAAGATATGCCTCACGGGCTCCAAAGGAGCTATCAGTACGGGCAGGCTATTACTGTTTTGACACCTTCACCCCTCTCAACCAGGATGCCTTTCTTGCTGCACGCCGGGGCGTAAACTGCACGGGCATTCTTCACCGGCTTCCACAGGGCATGGAACGGCATTAATACTAAGTAATCCAACAGCTTTGAGTATATTTGCAGAATTGGTGCAAGAGCGTAAGTACCGTGGATATTTGCGGATAAAAAGGAGCTGATGAAGAGATCGATATTCAAAATGAGCAACCTGAAGAGTTACATCCTGGTGATAGTCTTGCTGGCCGTTGCCATCATACTTTTCGCGAACAAGCTTCTTTTGTGGGGCGCGGGATTTCTTGCTGCCGGGCTCATTGTCTTTGGCATACAGCAGCTCATACAGCTCAATGTTAAGGTCTCGAAATTTGAAGACAACATCAGCGGACTTAAGGAGAAGAACCAGAATCTTGTTGAGATTAATGAGAAGCTTGCCGAAGAGAATGCTTTCCTGAAGGAGAGGCATTTTCAGATAACTCAGATCAAGAGCATCCTTGAAATGAATCTCTTTGAGATTGACACCAGGTTCAAGCGCACCATAAATAAGCTGGAGCAGACGGCTGACAGGGAGATCAGGTTCATCGGGAGCCTGAGTGTATCGCTGAAGGCAAAATACGGTATTGACCTGAAGGAGCTGAGATTCAAATATGTACCTGAGAGTGATGAACTTGTTGTTGCCAACATCAATCCAAGGTTTCTCTCCTTCGGCAACAGGAAGCTTGAGTGGGAATTCTTTGAAACGCTTGAGTACAGGCGACAGATGCCGCTTACCACAAAGAGGTGGATGACCAGTGATGACCTGGCAGAGAGGGCGGAAAAGCTCAAGGAGGAGATCAGGCTGCAGACGGAGCATTCGCTGGAGAGCGGTCCCGAGGAGTTTGCCTGGATCATGGAGCCTATCAGGGAGAACGTTGAGAACACCATCAAGATCATGTTCAAGGGTATCTGCAGCAACATTCATATTGCTGAGCGTGCAGACAAAACCTTCGTACCTATTGAGGAGATAAAGATCGACAGGCTGCAGGAGCAGAAAACGCTGAAGAAACATGATGAGAAGTAAAAGCCGGAAAGCCCTTCTGGCTTTTACGGTAATTGTGCTTACCCTTTCGGGATGCGGCCGGCATCAGAAGTCCGGTAGTGAATATACGCTATGGTATGACACACCCGCCGGGGAGTGGACCGAAGCTCTACCCGTAGGCAACGGCCGTCTCGGGGGAATGCTCTTTGGTAATCCCTCTGTTGAAAGACTCCAGGTAAATGAGGAGTCGTTATGGGGAGGCATTAATGTGCCAAACAATAATCCCGGTGCGCTGGAGAACCTGCCCGGGATCAGGAAACTGATCCTTGACGGGAACATTCCTGAGGCCTATGATCTGGCCGAGAAGCACCTGGCTGGCATTCCGGGAAAGACAAGGTCATACCAGACACTGGGCGACATATACTTTCGTTTTGCAGATACGGCCGGTACGGTAACAGATTATCGCCGTGAGCTGGATCCGGAGAGAGGGATTGCCAGTGTTAGCTACCTCAGGGACGGCGGCCGGATCGAATATGAGGTCTATGCCTCGGCTCCCGATGATATCATGGTCATCTCAATGAAGTCGCAGCGTAAGGGAGGCCTTGATATGTCTCTGTCGCTCTCCCGCCCGCAGGACGCTGTCATCACGGTGACGGAGAACCGCATAGACATGGAGGGACAGGTTATTGATGCAGAGGACCCATCAAAGGGACCGGCAGGAGAGCACATGAAATTCTTCGCCTCACTGATGGTGATGAGCTGTGATGGAACCCTTACCCCTGCAGACTCAGTTCTAAAATACTCTGGTGGCAGTGAGATGGTGCTCTTTTTCAATGCATACACAGATTACAACATTGACCATCTCGACCTTGACCGCTCCATCGACCCTCGAAAGCGATGCATGGAAGCCATCAGCGCCGCATCATGGAAATCGTTCAAGCTTCTGAGAGAATCACACATCGGGGAGCATTCGGAAAAATTCAACCGTGTGAGCCTGTCGCTCGGCGGTGACCCTGCTGCTGACACCATACCCACTGATGAGCGTCTGAGGAGATTCCGGGCAGGAGGTGATGATCCGGGCCTTATAGCCACATATTTTCAGTATGGCAGGTACCTGCTGATGGGGTCATCGCGCCAGCCGGCACAGTTGCCGGCCAACCTGCAGGGCATATGGAACAAGGATATGCTTGCCCCGTGGAACTCGGACTACCACACCAATATAAACCTGCAGATGAACTACTGGCCGGCGGAGGTCTGCAACCTGGGAGAAACCGTGATGCCGCTGACCAGGTTCATTGAGGAGCTTACGGTCCCGGGCAGCGTCACCGCCCGTGAGATGTACGGTGCGAAGGGGTGGACCTTGCATCACACAACAGACCCCTTCGGCAAGACGGCAGTGCTTGACGGCGTCTATTGGGGTATGTTCCCGCTGGGAGGTGCCTG
Organism: Bacteroidales bacterium; assembly: GCA_011620595.1. Classification (GTDB taxonomy): domain Bacteria; phylum Bacteroidota; class Bacteroidia; order Bacteroidales; family VadinHA17; genus SR-FBR-E99. Next base: position 26,018 of record WOYX01000062.1, read on the forward strand.
GATGACCCTGCCTTTATGGGAACACTATGAATTTACGAATGATACGGTTTATCTTCGCGAGAGGGCCTACCCAGTGATGAAGGGCGCCGCAGAGTTTATATCCGGTTTTCTTGTTGAGGATAAACAGGGCAGGCTGGTGACAGTCCCCTCCTACTCGCCGGAAAACAGTTACATTGATCCGGTCTCGGGCAGGGAGTTCAAGCTCACCTACGGACCAAGGATGGACAACCAGATCATACGCGAACTGCTGGGAAATTGCCGTAAAGCTGCAGATATACTTGGTGTTGACCGTGAGTGGGCCGATTCACTGCAGTTCATCCTTGACAGGGTTCCTCCGGACAGGGTGGCATCAAACGGCACAATCATGGAGTGGATCGAAGAGTATGAGGAGGCCGAACCGGGTCACAGACACATGTCGCACCTCTTTGCGCTCCATCCGGGCACTCAGATCACCCCGGAGACAGCTGAGTTGTTTGCTGCCGCTCGCCGCACCCTGGAGCGGCGTCTTGAATACGGCGGAGGGCATACCGGCTGGAGCAGGGCATGGATCATCAACTTCTACGCCCGCCTGTTTGACGGCAATGAAAGCTACAGGCATCTGAGGCAGCTTCTTGAGAAGTCTACCCTGCCCAATCTCTTTGACACTCATCCTCCTTTCCAGATAGACGGCAACTTCGGTGGCACGGCAGGCATCACGGAGATGTTGCTGCAGAGCCACAACGGTGTGATCAGAATCCTGCCAGCGCTGCCTGACGCCTGGCCTGAGGGTAAGGTCACCGGGCTAAAGGCCAGGGGTAACTTCGAGATCGGGATAGAGTGGAGTGACGGCTTAGCCGGCCTGATAACGATAAAGTCACTTTCGGGCGCACCCCTGAGAATAACCTACCTTGGCCGGGATACCTCGATGAAGACTGAAAAGGGGGTCACATACCGGTTTGACAGCAATCTGGAATTGATAAAGTAGTACTGTTTATAGGCCTGAGTCTGCCTGTGATATTCATTTCAAAGCAGAGCCTGTTCGACTTTAAGAGTCACGGCTTCACGCGGTTTTTCAGCTGGGAATGCATCATAGCCCTGTTCGTGATTAATTATGAGCATTGGTTCAGGGCTGGCCGCCTCCCCGACAGCTGCTGTCAGATCTCCCTCAGGGTTGAACATACCCTGAACGCCCGCTGTCAGATCTCCCTCAGGGTCGAGCATACCCTGAACGCCCATGGCTCCGTGCAGTGACAGGTATATGCCGTCGACCCTCTCCTGGTTACTGACACCGTCAGGAATCATGTTTTTGACTTTGGCGCAGAACACGCTGTCAACAGGGCCACCTGAAAGCGATTTTGCCAGCACCACAGGTGGTAAAAACTATTTTCCGGATTATCCTGCGGAAAGAAAAGCAGTTTTCCCATATATTTTGTAAATTTCCCGGTAACTAATTAACTGCAATGAAAAACAGCTATCTCAGCTACAGGTTTCGGTTTCTCTGGCTCGCGGTGTTTGCGGTTGCCATGGGTTTCCTGGAAGCGATTGTGGTGGTTTACCTGAGAGAGCTCTACTACCCTGAAGGTTTCAGCTTTCCCCTGAAGCTCATGTCGCCCGATCTTGTCTCTATTGAGTGGATCAGGGAGATCGCCACGCTGGTGATGCTTGCCGGTGTGGGTATCATCGCCGGAAGAAACAATCTCCAGCGGCTATGGTATGCACTCTTCGCATTCGGTGTATGGGATATCTTCTATTACGTTGCCCTTAAGTTGCTGATCGGGTGGCCTGCCTCCCTTCTCACCTGGGACCTGCTGTTTCTCATACCGGCATCGTGGCTGGGGCCGGTGCTCGCCCCGGTGCTGAATTCAGTGACCATGATCATGATGGCCCTGCTGCTGGTGGCAAGAGAGGAGAACGGTTTCTGTGTGAAGGTTCATCTCACTGACTGGATTCTCATCTTCGGCGGTGCACTGATCATTCTTTACACATACCTGATCGATTACTCCAAACTCATCATTCAAAGCGGGGTAATGGCACGCGGAAAATCACAGGAGGCGGCAGACCAACTGATGACATTGATAACAAGCTACACACCTGACAATTACAGGTGGTTTCTCTATATTGTCGGCGAGATACTGATATTGGCTGCCACGGCAGATATCCTGATACGAAGCAGGAAATACCCAAAAACTGAAGCCATTAGTTAATTCGGCGTGTTGATCGTGCTTTAATTGATTTATCCTGACGAGTGCCAAGATACAACCTTGTTAGTCTGTCCCGGGATTTATTTCGGTTCTCCCCATCCATGAGAGAGAGAGATTGCTTCCGAAGTGTTCCCTGAAGATGCGGTAATAGAACAGCGCCTCCTTGTCGTTGAGGATCCATCCGTTTGGCAGCACCCGCTCATTGAGGAAATCAGTGTCAGAGATAGTCTTATCCGCGATCTCTGCCAGTTTCTGACTCACCCCTGCCCCCTCCCAGAACTTTGCTTTGGGTCTCCAGAGCACCTCAGGGGGAAGCAACCCGTCCATGGCCTTTCTGAGTATCCATTTCTCCACTCCGTTGACAATCTTGTATTTGTCGGGGATATCAAATGCAAATTTTTTAACCAGTGGATTTGTGAAGACCAGGTGAGCCGTTGTGCCATGTGCCGAGGCACAGCGGTCAACCCGCTGGAGTGCGGTGTTGTGTAATTTTCCTGTTATGCGGATAAGTTCATCACGCAACATCTCTTCCGGAATTTCCTTCAGGTATTCATATCCTGCAAACAGTTCATCTGCACCTTCGCCTGAGAATATTTCGCTGACATAGTCCGATGCCTTCTCTGCAACAAGGAAATTGAGCACGGATGAACGTACGAGCAGGGTATCAAATGACTCCAGATAATAAATTACATCGGGCAGAATTCTTACCAGGTCATCTACTGCCACCATGAACTCGTGATGTTCAGCGCCAATGAATTTTGCCATCCCGGATGCAAATTCCAGGTCAGGAGCACCTGGCAGTCCTGCGGTAAAGGTCTTCAATGCCGGCAGGTATGGGGCGGCCAGTGCGGATATTGCAGCTGAATCCAGTCCTCCGGAGAGCCATGCACCGGTATCGTCAGTCCTGATGCCAGCTGAGACGGCATTGTCAAGCAGCTCTCTCAGACTTGCTGCAATTGATTCCGGGTTGTCTGATGAGCATGGGAAGCTGGGAGCGGAGGGATTGAGATATTCAACAATACCATCGTTCTTTCCCGGGGGGATCTCACTGATATCGCAACTTTCCGGTAAAAGGGCCTTTACCTCGGAGGCGAAGGTGACATCTCCGTCACTGTCGCTGCCTTTGTAGAGAGGAGATGCACCCAGCTCATCGCGCGCAAAAAGAAAGTTACCGTTATCAGCTGTTACCTTAGCGTAATGGCCCGGGCCAACTATATCACCAACATAATTCTCATCGTGATGATTATAAATTGTATTGCATTCCGGATCATTCCAGATTACGCCCATGGTTGTTCCTTCTGTCTCAAAGATCTTTCTTCTGCTTCGTCCGCGATGACTTATCCGGTCAAGCATCTCAGACACCTCGCTGAATGAATCCTGACGTGCTATTCCTGCTATTCCGGCCATGACTGCATTACTTTTTCCGTTCTCGTTTTCTCGCTTATTTTTTCACCTGTTGAGGGATCAATGGCGAACCAGGCTCCGTCAATCAGACTTGTGACAATATTGCCGCACAGGTATTGATTGCCCCTGAAGTGGGGTGTATCGAGCAGTCCTTTTCTTATGGCATCAGCGAGCAGGTCGGGGTCAGACCATGGATCGTCACTTCTCTCTTCGCCAAACTTTCCGAGTGCTTCCAGGAGCACCTGCGCTTCCTCCTTCAGCTCATTCTTTCTTGCCTGAATAGCGGGGTTATCAGTAAGGTCAGGCATACCGTGGAGGGTGTTGTGCAGAACACCGTGGACTATCTCGCAACTTTCTATCAGTTCATCGGGGCAGATGGCATGATCACCTTCGCTGAAGCCGACGACGTGAAAGATATGAGGGCTGAGGGCAAGGCTTATCACTCCCGACGCTGCCAGCTGGCCCTTAGCCTGGCCGGGATTGGATGAGAAGTGTGCCAGTCCTGCTCTCACCTCACGCCACACAGTAAAAGTGCCGTCAGAGAGGCTTTCTATCATCTCATTCTTGGCCAGCATTTTAGCAATATCCATCCGGGCTGAGGTTCCGGGAGGATTATTGAACATATACTGGGATACGTAATCCTTCACCCCTGCTTTTTTTGCATTGTAAGCTGCCAGAAAAGCCATAGCCACAGCAAGTGAGTCATGAGCTTCGCGGAGGCTCCATTGGTGGGACTCATTGACCTCAACCGGTATTCCCTGCCGGGCATACCATCCCATAACTGACTGGTTCTCCTTTATGGCTTCGTTTATCGATCTTTTTGACCTGCCGTCTATGACGTTGTACCAGCATAGGGGTATTGCTCCCCATGCATTATTTATGGTGACAACGCTCATCTCAGCCCATCTCAGCAGATCACGGGTACCGGAATAGCATCTGACAAGCGGATGGTTGCCGCAGCGTGACCTGCGGTAGATTGCCTCCAGATCTTCGGGTTTCCTCAGGGGCACACCGCCCGCTCCATCCTGTGCATGGTCCATCTCCTCCGGGTGAAAAAAGTGTTCCTGTGCGTTCTGGTCCGGGCCAATAGATAGAACATCAAGCACGCCAGCCATGGCAATCTTCTCAATACCCTCAAGGGTCTCCTCCATGGTAGGCCTGCCAAAGTGATGACGGATCAGCGGATAGGGATATTTTTGTTTTATCCGTCCGGTCAGGGTATCAGGGAGGATTTCACTCTGATGCTGAGGATTTGATCCCCTCAGGTACTCTCTAATTCTGATTTCGGGCTCGGTACCGTCGAAGATACGGCTGAAGAGACCGGTTTCCCTTGCCACTGCTGCCACGGGCGGAGTGCCGCCGAAAATCATATGGATACCGGTTAGTCCAGCCCTGCGCAGAGCCTCACCCAGTTCAGCCAGGAGCTCTTTTGCTGATGCAGGTGTAAGCCGGTAACTCAAGGCTACGATATCAGGTTGTTCCTGCTTTATGATTTTTACAAGCCGTGGAACCTCCACTGCGGGGCCGGCAGAGAGAGAGACAAAACCTTCACTCTCTGCAAGAGTAAGAAAGTGATGCAGACCTCCGACATGAACACAGCTGCCCAGTGCAGCGCCAACTATCTTCTTCATACAAGGTAAATATTACAATCACATCCTGGCTTCACCAATGGCAAGAAGCCTCAGGTCTCGCAGGCTCATGCCTGCTATCCCCAGATTCTCAACTGTGCGTCCTGCCGCACGGTAATCTTTTGCATTTATGATGGAGCCCATCCTAATGATCGAATCCATCGTATCAGTATTGACATTCAGCATATTACCAACGGATGCCATAGGCACAAGGCTGCACGGAATATCCTCTTCAAGATATCTCATCTTCAATGACCTGGGGGCCAGGATACCCCTGTAACCCGAATTCTTTTTCATCGATTCATAGAGTGAATGTCCTGTTGTGCTGTATGCCATGTAGAGCCACTCTCTGGCAGTGATGGCTCTTATGCCCAATGCTTCCGCCACTCTGACACGCTCATCATCGATCCGCTCCAGGATCCTGGCTACGGAAGGCGTCACTCCCTCGTGGTAAAACTGAAAATCAATTTCATTTTCGATCCATCCGGCATTCATTACACAAAGGGCCGGATGAAAGACGCTGCCTATATTTTCAAAACTTGTCTTGAAAATGTTGTCTCCGGGAACGAACTGAGGGTATATTCTACGCAGTTTTTCAATCACAATGGGAATCAAATGTGCCCTCACAGAAGCTACCGGAATCGAGTGTTTAATCCTGAAGATATGTACCTGGGAAGGGCCGGAAGCCCTGGAAGCATAGATGAAAGTCTGAGCTTCAGCTATGATGACCTCTGCCGTAACCTTATGCGCAATGAGTACCTGCTTAAACTCCAGTGCACCCAGGGTTCTGCCCGGATGGAGGACAATAACCTGTCCGTCGACCAGGTGCGGGGCGATCTGTTCAGCTATCCATTTGTGACCGTAAGCAGGAACAACAACCATAATCAGCTCAATGCCCCTGATTGCCTCAGCAATATCATTGGTAGCCATATTGAGCTCTCCAAAACCCTCAACCTCCCCGGTGATCTCTATCGCTCCCGTTGATCTTACGCCCCAAAGTCTCTCCTTACCCCTGTTGAACAGATTGACCTTATGCCCCATAAGTGCCATGTGGGCAGCCATAGCCATGCCTCCATGGCCGGCTCCAAGCACGGCAACCTTGCAGCTCTCCTTTGATCTTGTCTTTTGCATGATTCGCTGAATATTGCCTCTCTTTAGCAATATAAGAAAAACCACGGAAAAAGCCAAGGGAAACAGTCAAAAATGGAAGACTGCCGGATTGGGGTGCCGGCAGCCTTCGCTGCATTAAAACGGACTTGTGGAAAGAAAGACAGTTGGAAGCTGTCGCCGCTTCCTGTATCGCTGCCTCTGCCGGGGGTCCTCTTTGCAAGTCACCTGGCATTGACAGAGTAAAGTTTAAGAATGAATTATGAAGATTTGATGAAGTCCGGGGAAAATTTGCATAACTATTTGCTGTCTAATTCTCAAAGGAAAATTTCATACTTTTAGCTCAGATACAAAACGGTATTACGATGTGCAACTTCAAACAACTGAATAACCGTCTGCTGGTAACGTCATTAATCTTTTGTCTCCTTCCCGCCGGGCAACTCATGTCACAGGATGCTCAGGCAGGGTGACAGGCACAATCTGAGAGAGA